>JAHYIV010000038.1 GCA_019429465.1 Desulfoarculaceae bacterium | reverse complement strand
TCCATTATTGCGAGGGTTTGCCAACTACTTCCGGATAGCGAACTGCACAGGGGAATATCAGCGGTTGTCGTCATGGCTACGGAGAAGGCTGCGGGCAATCCAGCTGAAACTGTGGAAGAAGCCGAAGCGGCTTCATCGCAGGTTAAGGCAACTTGGTTATGTCGGTGAGTTTGATGCGATCAAGATGAACTCCTGGAAAAACGCCGCCTGTCCCCTCAGTCACTATGCCCTTCCCAATAGCTACCTGCATGGGGAGTTAGGGCTCTTTGACCTCGGTGCTGTAAAGAAACCGGAATTTCTGTTTCGGTATGAAAACGAAGGAAAATAAACAGGAGCCGTATACGAGGCCCGTACGTACGGTTCTGTGAGAGGGATGAGGCGAGTTTGATCAGCTCGTCTCGCCCTACTCGATTTTATTTTTTTCATGCTGTCTTGGCTTGGGCAGTTGGGAAAATTCTATACACTTGAGCATAAAGGAGTGAGTCGTAAAGGTACGGATTAATGATTTTTGCAAACTGTATTGCAGAAATGTTATATGTTTTTACATATTAAAGTAGTATCTTACATGGCATGTTATCGTTTTGGCATGGTACTTGCTATAACAAAGATAAAGGCTGTTACTTGCATTCGATTTTCTTTTCTTTAATTTTACTCAAGGAGCACAAAATGAAAAAAACATTTGTAATTACTGCATTGGTCGTGGGATTGGGATTCATTGGCCTGCAGCAGGCATCTGCAAGGGGAATGGGTGGATTTCATGGCATGGGCGGGCAGTGTCTCAAGGGAGGTCCTGGCTATAGTCAATTGGATGAGGCCTCTAAGGCGAAGGTTGATAAATTTTATGGTGAGACACAGGACCTACGGAAGCAAATGGTAATGAAGAGCGCAGAAGAGCGGGCGCTAATGAGTTCGACAAATCCGGATTCTGGTAAAGTCGCTAAATTGGCCGGAGAACTATTTGACCTGAAAACCACTCTTCAGGCCAAGGCAGAGGCTGCCGGTGTTCAAGAATTAATGGGTTGTGGTGTCGGGTGCCAGGGACCTGGTAAAGGAATGAGGCCGCATCATGGTGGTGGTCGTGGAATGATGAATGCCGGACCTGATGGTGATTCTGCCGCCACAGATGCTCCGGCCGGGGCCGACGCTCAATAAAAAGATATTCTGCTTTAATTTCTTTTCTGTTTTAAAAGGTTCACCCGGTGTTCAATCGGGTGAACCTTTTTTTATATCGGGGATGTATCCTTTATGTTGTATGAATCAATTCTCTGCATACACCGTAGAGGGGTGGGTTATTGTTGTTGATTGTTGACAAGTAGCTGCTTGCCAGTTACATATGTAAACAATATCAGGTGTCCATTACAGGACAGTAAAAGGGGAACTTCGTGAAAATCGAAGATGGGCCCGCCGCTGTAACCGGGGAAGAATTGTGCAGAGAGCCACTTTCAGATTCAGTGAGTAAGTCGTTGCTGTAAAATATCGCTGTCACCTTGATGGCAAACAACGGCATAGGGATGCGTAACGAAATGATCGGCCATATACTGGTTATTTCGTCACAGGTCCTAACTCGGACATGACGGGAAGGCGCATGAGGAGAATGATCCGGAAGTCAGAAGACCTGCCTGAAAAGTCAGCATCTTTATTTTTTGAATATGCTGAGCTGTTACCGTCGTGGATTATCGGTAGCAGTATGTTGTGATCTTGTGGATAGAAAGGGACATCCCCGGGTCGACAGTTGTGATGGATTCCAGTTTTTTTTAAGGAACCATCAACTTTTCGGTTCGGGGTTTTTTTTAAAACCTCGACCTTATCTGCTTTTTTTTACAGGAGGTTTAGATGATTCTACAAGAACGGGTGGCGAACAGGATGATGCTTCCTTGGATTAAAGACTGGGACACCTTCCAGCTGGTCATGTGTCTGTGGCGACGGGGAAAGATCTAACAGTATAAGAACCTTATGCTGTATAAAGTAAAAAAAAAGGGGCCGCCCCATTCTTGAGCGACCCCTTTTTTTTAGATAAGAGGAGGATCAGCTGTTGGCAGGATCAGAATATTTAAATTTCTGTCCTTTGAGTATATTATCAACAGAGCGCATATTCCCCTTCATGTAATAAATATTTGGTTTTGTTCCGTCTTCAGGCCTGAGTACCCAGACGGTTTCTTCCAGCTGGTGAACCAGCTTGAAGACGATATTCTCAGGGTCGGTCAGATTGCCAAAGGTTCGCGCACCGGTAGGACAGGCAGAGGAGCATCCAGTCTGGGTTTCACCTTTGGACAAACGTTCTTCCCAACAGAAGTCACATTTGTCAACGGCACGTCTTGCGGCACTGAAATAGCGGGCATCATAAGGACAGGCCAGCATGCAAGTTTTACAGCCGATACATTTTTTGCTCTCCATACGGACGATACCAGTGACCGCATCTTTATAGGTCGCCTTGGTCGGACATGCCCTGACGCATGGGGCGTCATTGCAGTGGTTACAGAGGACAGGAATAAATTCTATCTTCTTGTCCAGTTGCCCCCGGTACTTTCTGGTGAGAATACGGGTTCGGTACCCATATTCCGGGACATGATTTGTCTTATTACAGGCATCCACACATTTTTCACAGTCAATGCAGAGCGATTGACGGATAACCATGCTGTAATGCGGATTGTAGGGATATTTTTCAACAAAATCAGAGCCGTCAGAGGCATGGGCGACACCAAAGGTGGAAGACAAGGACAGGATCTTGCCGCCGGCATAGACACCGGTAATGGCAAACCCGAGTTTCAAAAAGTTACGCCTTTCTTTGACGGTAACCGATTCGGTCCCCTCGTTCTTCAACGTATCTAAATCTATCTTAGGAAATTTCATAATATTTGTTCCTTTCAAAGGTCTCAGTCAACTACCTGTTATTACCAGATTTTATGGTGACGTTTCATGGCGTCTTCCACTGTTTCGCCTTCTTCCATAAAATGGATAGCTCCACAACCAGGGCAGATATATCCGCCTTCTGGTACGATCTCGTGTTTCTCCAGCTGATGACCGTTGAGCATCTTTTCTCCGGCAAAATAGGCGAAACAGATAACAGAAAGACCAAAAAGAGCTGCCATTATTTCATGAAATGAGGGTGTGTATTTGACGAGGTCACGGGCCTCTTCGACCCCAAGTGCATGATAGACAGAGACCATCTGACCCGGGATAACTATATCGTAACGCATGAAAAAGATGCCAACCATCATGAGTCCAGTGGCCCACATGATCATATTGAAATTATTCCCTCGTGAACGAATGAGAAGAAACAGGGGGAGAAGCATGCCGAGGAAGACCTCAAACAACCAGAAGTTGATGGCGTAATCACCGGTGACCAGAGACATGATAACGATCGTTTTTTCGTGGGACACTATACCGGTTACGATTTTCCAAATGGTAAAAAAGATGATGGTCGAGATCAGGAAGATGGTGACCTGACAGATGGCCTTCATGGCGCGCTCCATGCGCTGATTCATGATCTCCGGGTTGATCTTCCAGGCCAGAGTGGTGACGAACATGATGGCGCATCCACCGGACATGGCAGCCGAGAAGATAAAATAAATAGGCAGGTAGGGGCCATACCAGAACGGGCGGCCATGCAGCATTCCAAAAACAGCGCCCAGATTACTATGGGCGGCAATACCTACAACCAGTCCAAAGAACCCCATCAATCGGGAAAGACTATGGTTTTGTTCCAGCAGGAAATAATACTCGATGACCATAAAGACCAGATAGGCACCATACAGGGTTCCCATCCACCACATATTTGAACTCAGGTTGGGAGAAATGACATTGTAAATAGCCATGCGGAATGGATTTTCAATGTCGAAGAAAATAATGCAGAATCCGCCAAGCATAAAGATAATGGACATAAAAACCGCGCGTTTGGCAATGGGCATGAAGGCCTCACCGCCGAAGACATGGCCAATAGAAGAGATGATACACAACCCCGTAGAGGTAACAACACAAAAAACATAAGCGGAGATCAAGATACCCCAGGAAACTTCACGGCTTACACCATAGACATGATGGTATCCGACTATCATTCCGTGCAAGCCTACCGCTGCCCCGGCCACAGCAAGAAGGGCAAAAGCTCCCAAGAGCATGAGATAGCCCGGGCTTGCTTTTCTCAGGGCATCAACGCCATGATACCCCCATCTCTTTGAGATATTAACCATAATTCCAGTCATCTGTTCACCTTATTAAGTAATTAATTAATATTTTAAAATAATTATAAATACTCAGAGCTCAATCTTTACGTGTTATGGATTGTCTTAGTGCTTACTCTCACCGTTTTCTTCTTTTTTCTGATCGCCACCTTGCAGGGCACTGTACCCTTTAACGCCGATATGGCAGACGGTACAGCGGGTCAGATAGCCAAAGGCCTGGGAGGCATCATGGCAGGTTCCGCAGTATTTATTGTGGAGTTTTTCCAGATATTCTCTTTTGTCTTCTGCGTCAGCACCGGTTTGTTCTGCCTCTTCGATGGAACCTTTTTTCATGGCAAAAACTTCTTTGTGGCATGCCTCACAGGCAAGGCCGCCTTGTTTTACATGGATGGAGTGCTCAAAGGACACTGCCTTGACAGGATAGGTAAAGACGATCGGGTTTTCGGGGGCGGAATGACAGGAACCGCATTGAGTGGCAGAGTCAAAGGCAGTACTGCCATCATGACAGCTTCCACAATATTTTCCTTCTTTAAAGGATTTCATTGTGAAATCGCCGGCCTTCTCAGTGGCACCCTGTTCCATGGTAAAGATCTCGTCATGGCAGGCATCGCAGGCAAGGCCGGCGTCCATGGTATGGTGTTGATGGTTAAATGTGGCCTTTGTCGGAGTGGACCAGACAATGGGTTCCTGCGGGCCATACTGGTCGGCATCGTATGCTTCTGCCGCTATGCTGGCATGAACCGTAAGAAAAGATGCCGCCAGAAATGCCGTTACGGCCAGTAAACTTACAGTTGACGCTTTGTTTGTGTTCATCGATGTGCTCCTGCCTCTTTTTATCTGTTAGTTGTTGTGGCTGGAAATGGATTCCGCAACTCCTGATAATTCAAGATCCGCAGAATTTTTCCAGATTTAATGGGCCAAAATAACTTGTCACTATGCTAAGGGACGCGAAAGATACGAATATACCATCTTGCTTCCCGTCTTCGGGCCATCTTTGATCACACCTCAATCGAAAAATCCTCGATGTAATGCACTACATCTGCGGTTTTACGCAATCAGTGCAGCCAGATCTGGCCCAAATCCAGTCGTAAATCAGGTACATCAGTATCTTCCGAGCCCCTAATGGTCCTATTCAAACTCAGATTCTCTCTGAATTTTTTAAGATAATTTAAAAATTAAAAAAAAGGTCTAACCCAATCAAACGTAAGAAGATAAACAACCGTAACGAGATTAAGCAATAGAAAACAGTACAAAAAACAGGGTATTGAACGAGTAATTTTTACTTATATCAAATAATCTTTTTTTTTCAAAAGGAGTTGCAGCTCTCAAGCTTTTTGAAAAACAATTCTGTTTGTTGCATTCGCATAAAACACAAAAGGGGAAAGAAAGAGAATTCTGCTGCTATCTTGCTGTTTATATCTCATTTTTTTTTTAATATGGTAGCGATACGCTCAGCGGCAGAGATTATTTTTCTCAGGATGTCATTTCCTCCTACAATTTCCATAGGTTCCTGGAAAGAGTCAGAGAGTAATTGTGCATAATTGATAATACCATTGGACAGGTTTGTGCCTTCATTGATAATGGCCGCCAACTGTTCGTCATATTTTTTGGAAGATTGATTGTCGTCATTTCCAGGTTGGCCTTGTCGCAGCAATCCATTGATCGCTTCTACAAATTCAGAAATCTCGAGGGAGGTATCAGGGCTATAACTCAAGCCATTGACGAGAATATCCTCTTCTTTTGTCTGTTCGGAGAGTTGGATAAGAGGGAGTATGGTTTTCTGATAGAGAAAAATCAGCGAAAAACTGATAATGCAGATGATGCAGCCAAGGGCGCCAATCATGATCGTCTGAAAGCGAACAACCTTTGCCCGCATCTGACTGACAATGATCCGGTCAAACTTCAGGAGGTAATCGGCCAGTATTCGCGTCTGGCCTTGCAGATTTAGACTGTGGGCGACCTTGTCTTCAGCCGCGATACTGTTTTTTGCAGCAATGGCAAGGCCTGAGAGATCAACCTGTTTGGCCATATCAAGTTTGTATTCAGCTGGGATGATGTCGTTTTCCTGCAGGCGGACAAGGGCTGAATTGAGATCCTTCAAATCTCGGGAGGCGGCAGCTACCTTTTCCCAGTCTTTTTCTATCAATGATGCCGTAATCTGTTCACGGATGGTTGAGAATTGGAAGATGGACTCCTCGCTCTGGGTGATGATTTTGCTGTATTGTTCCGTGAGCTGGTATTGACGAAGCCCCAGAAACACGACAAAGACGAGGAGGCAGGCAACCGAGGCAAAGGCCAGGTACCCTGTTTTTTTTAAAGAGTACATGATGTTATTTTTTTATTTTACTGAGAATACAGCTCTGGCCGGCAGGACAGGTGTAGCAGTCGCATTCTTCCGAATTACATTTATTAGTGTCTGAACAGGCAACGATGATATCGAATTCTTCATTGTCCAGCGTTTCGACCTGAACCAGGATACCTGCCAGGTTCTTCAAGAGATAAAATTTTTGACTGATAATGGTCGCAGCATTTTCATAGCAGGTTGCCAGGAGGGTCTTGATCTCACTGTCAATATCTCTCGCAGTCTTGTCTGCCATGGGCAGACGTTGTGATGAACCGCCAAGAAATCCGCTGTCGTCGACAATAAAGGCCTGAGGGCCCATATCCTCGCTCATTCCCCATTTGCAGATCATATTAGTTGCGATCTCCGTTGCCTGGAGGATATCACCCTGGGCACCAGTTGACCGTTGATTGAGCGCGATATCCTCGGCGGCACGGCCTCCCATCAGGATGGTGATTCTGTTTTTTAAATAAATATATGAGTAGGCGTGTCTGTCAAATAACGGGAGCTGTTGAGTTTGCCCCAAGGCACTTCCCCTGGGAATAATGGTGATTTTATGGAGAGGATCGGCTTCAGGAAGGGTCTTGGCAATAATGGCATGTCCGGCTTCATGGTAGGCCAGGATGGAACGATCCTTCTCGGTCATGATCATTCCCTTGTGTTCAACTCCCATCAGGATGCGATCACGAGCAAGTTCAAAATCCGTGCAGTCAACAGCTGACTTGCCACTTCTTGCCGCCATGAGGGCGGCCTCATTGACCAGATTGGCAAGATCCGCACCGGTGAATCCTGGACACATCTGGGCGATCTGACTCAGATCCAGGTCCGGGGACGTTTTTATTTTGGCAGCGTGTATCTGAAGTATCTTCTGGCGTCCAACGATGTCAGGAGGCAGGATAGTTACCTGTCGATCAAAACGACCAGGACGACGAAGGGCTGAATCGAGGATGTCTGGTCTGTTAGTGGCTGCGAGCACAATAATATTGTCGGTTGAAGTAAAACCATCCATCTCAACCAGCAGGGCATTCAGGGTTTGACTCCTTTCGTCACTGCCACTGGCAGATGATCCACTGCTGCGACTGCCCCCAACCGCATCGATTTCATCAATAAAGACAATGCAAGGCGCATTCTTTTTCGCCTCTTTAAAGAGATCTCTTACCCGTGAAGCACCGACGCCTACAAACATTTCAACAAAATCAGAACCGCTGAAACTATAAAACGGTACTCCAGCCTCACCGGCAATAGCACGGGCAACCAGTGTCTTGCCGGTTCCTGGCGGTCCCTGCAGCAAGACGCCCTTAGGGATAGTGGCGCCAACCTGACTGAACTGGTCAGGATTCCTCAGAAATTCAATAATCTCCAGAAGTTCCTCCAGGGCCTCAGGAATGCCGGCAACATCCTTAAAGGTCACAATTTTGTGACCGTCGTTAGGTCGAACGAGTTTGTCAGTGGTAAATCGGCTCTTTTCTTCCTCTTTTTTTATTCTGTTCAGTGAAAGAACAATCACGATAATGAGCAAGATAATATAGAAAAGGCCCAAGGCCTGCAGGATAAACTCAGAGCGATCTTTATTAAAGACAATACGAATGTCCTTGTCTTTGAGTTCAGCAATGAGTTCTTCAGGGTTGGGAACGGTGGTTTTATAGGTGAATCCTGGACTGGTGCTTGTCTCTCCAGCACGATGACTGATCACAACCCGGTTTCCGGTGAAGGTCATGTTGGAGATATCGTGATTCTTGAGGCAATAGCGAAATTCACTGTAACTTCTTTCTGGCAGGCGATTTTCAATAGTCCAGACCAGATAACCACTCCCAAAAAAGAGGGTGATCAGAAACAAGATAAAGAGGTTACGTGTAAGAATTGCCATGAATAAGTATCCTTGGATACAAACAGCTGGATAATAAGAAGATTATTGTTTGTAACTTTAATGAATTATGGCTCAGACCTGTTGGGCAGAGTACTTGGAGAACTTTGCAATATTGAACCTTCTTAACATATCAACACAAAAATAGACCATACAAAAAGCCAGTGAGAGATCTCTCGCTGGCTTTTTGTATGGTCTGTTTTTGTGTTTTTCCAAAAATATAAAAAATGTCAGGATAGTTCGGTTAGGTAGTCTCCATTGATAGAAGAAAGTTACTATCTTAAAATAAATCAGCTGCCGGTGATGGCAGTAAACATGCTTTTAATAAGAGCTACAGGGCCGTTACTCGAGATCATGGCGCTGGTGAGACAAACAAGGCTCCAGATTCCAACGGCTCCGGCAAAGGCCGCAGTAACAAAGATTCCAACTTTGTACAATTCACTGTCTGTGCTGGCGGACTCATGGGCGGTAGCTTGAACGTTTTCTTTGGTAATGGCAGTGTTTTTCATGATGGGATTCCTCGTGATGTGAAATTGATTGGTGAAACGTCGTTTAGTTAAAGTAACGGTTGCTCTTTAGTGCCTTGCAGATTGTTTTCTTGTTTTTTTTTTGCAAGAAAATAATCTGCGAAAGGCACTTATCCCGTTCATCGGGGTTAGATCTATCCGGTAATCGCGGTAAAGAGGCTTGCCATAAGGTCAATCGGTCCTCCACTGTTGACGGCCCCGGCAATCATGCTGGCTAAGGCCCAGCAACCGATAAACCCGGCGGTAATTGCGAGAGCAGTAATGCCTATCTTGGAGATTTCCATGCTTGCGTTACTGGCTGCGGTGCTTCGTGTACGGACCTTATCTATTTCAATATGATTTTTCATGTCAATGTCCAAAGTGTTTTTTTTAGAAACCGTTAGGGAAAAAGATATACGTTCTTTATTCATTCGTCAGGATTTATCCAACAAGCGTTTTTACAAAAGCTGTGACAAGACCCGCCGGACCGCCGCTAGCAATAACTCCTGCGGTCATGGAGGCGATTGCCCAGCCGCCCAGGAAAAGGGAGATGATACCAACGGCAGTTGCTCCAGTTTTATCTAGCTCAACGGCAACCTGAATATTTTCAGCGACCAAGATACTGCTTTTGTCTTGTGTTGATGTCTTCATGATATCACCTGAGGTTTGAATTAAGGACGAGTTGTGTCTTTTGCTTTTTGCTTGTGTTGCTATACCTGATGTTTTACTAGCACGTAGTGTGCCATATTTTATTTTTTTATACTGTCGCTTGCCGTTATGGCGTAACTGTTTGTTGTTAAAATGTTTTTTTGTATGGTAGACAGGTACGTGAGGTGGGAAGAGAGTTAGATAGAGGAGAGTGAATAGGTGTTGCGATAATGTTGCAGGAGCAGGGTTTTGGTTATTTGTTGTTGCAGTATTGTTGCATAATTGTTGCTTTGAGGCGGTATTGCGACAAGTAGGGGCTATTGCAAAATAACGAGAACATTTTAAACTAACTTTGTTGCCCGAGCGCTAACAATGCTGACTCTACCCACCTGAAGCCGATCCTTTCTTGCTCAAGGCGCAGATTTTTGCGTATTCGGTTGTCCCGCAAATCATCATAGAGTGCCATCTCCTCATGACTCAGCCGGGGCAAATCACGCAGTGTCTGCTTTCGTTCCTCACCCCATTGCGATGTGAACGCCAGCAAGGTCTTGCGGTCCATCAGGAATGACTTGACGTGGTCGAACCGGCAACGTAGTTGATCAAGGATGGCGAAACCGTGGGTGTCGATATCACCCCAATAATGAATGCGGCAGCGGGCAAGCCACTTGGCCTTGCTCAACATGTCGAAGCCGTATCCTGCTCCGAAGATGACCATGCTGTCCTTGACCTGGGGAAAGGCCAGAAAATTGATCTCATTTTCGGTGATGAAAACACGAGTGACATTGGGATTGAGCAGGGCAAAGCTCTCGCTGTCAAGGGTGATGTCCTGGACACGGGTACCCGGTAACAGAGTCTGTTCCGGATCGAGAATGCGAAAGCGGATGCGCAGCGGTTTGTCATAAAAGCCGTACCGTTGGCTGAATTTGCTCACTCCGGATGCGGCCGGATCAATGTGCTCGGGCTGCAGGACGATATCCAGCAACTCCACGAGTGCGCCACGATGGGCCTCAATGAACTTGCTGTGCACGCCTGGAATATCTACCTGTCTCAGGTACATCCCGGGGCGCGGATGGGATTCAAGCCAGGAAACAATCTGCAGCAGCAGGCTCCACTGGTCGGAAAGCTCCAGCGCCCACATTGGACGTCTGGCCAACCACTCCAGTAATTGCGGCTGCTGCGAACGGGTCAGGTCAATCAAGGCAGTGAAACGGGCGACCTCCCGCGATTTGCTGATGAGCGCCCATGCATCTTCGACGGTATCAATCCAGATCTCCCGGGGGACAACATTGGTACCGAGCAGACGATGATTGAACTCCCGCATCACAACCCGGCAGTGAGGCATCGCCCGCAGCTCACCGATCCAGTTGCGTGCCTCGGCAAAGTGTTCGGCCATCTCGGCCGACGTTGGCCCCTTGAGCGTCAGACGCTTGGGGAAGAGTGGTTCACCAGTGACAAGGCTGGCCAGCACTGCCCCCCGGTCCCACAGCCGTTGCACCTGGGCCCGTAGATCGATCGGCCTGGTCCAGCTCATCCGGCCATCTTCGCCTTTTCGGCGCGATACTCTTCAATGGAGAGATTGCGCAGCAGAGATGCCCGGCCCTCCTCGTTGTGGACAAAGCCGACGCTGGCGACGAAAGGTTCGATGATGTGGATCTTCTGCAGGGGGGTGACGATCAGGAGCTGCAGGTTGAGTTGGGAAAACAGGCGCAGGCCGTATTGCGCGGATTCATCCGATCCACGACCGAAGGCCTCGTCGATCACCACAAAACGAAAGGTTCGGGAGCGCACTGCTCCCCATTCAAGGCCGAACTGATAGGCCAGGCTTGCCGCAAGGATGGTGTAGGCCAGTTTCTCCTTTTGACCCCCTGACTTGCCCCCCGAGTCAGAATAGTGCTCATATTCGCTGTCGTCCTCGCGCCAGCGCTCGCTGGCGGTAAAAACGAACCAGTTGCGTACATCGGTTACCTTGGCTGCCCAGCGCCGGTCCTGCTCGGAGAGTCCCTCACGTCCCCGAAAACGCTCGATGATGTGTCTGACCTGGAAGAACTTGGCCTCGGAATATTGGTTGT
Organism: Desulfoarculaceae bacterium; assembly: GCA_019429465.1. GTDB lineage: Bacteria > Desulfobacterota > Desulfobulbia > Desulfobulbales > Desulfocapsaceae > UBA2270. Next base: position 14,448 of record JAHYIV010000038.1, on the reverse strand, counting down.
CATCAGAGCCGGTGAGGGTCCCTTCGGTACAGGCCCGCAGTTCGGTCTGGAAATCGCGGATATCGGCATCCGGTGCCGGTTGAGCTTCCAGGAGGATGTAGCGACCGGTGTTGTAGTCGATCTGGGTCAGTGACTCGTTGATGCGTGTAATCCGCTCCTTGATCGTTTCCCGCTCGCGGTTGAGCTGTGAATTAAAATTCGCTACCTCGCGGATGGTGTTTTCATTCAGCAGTTCTTTGAACCGCGCTTCAAATCGTGGCAGGTCGTCGGCCTGCAGGTGGTCGAGCATGCTGCGGTATTCGAAGGCTGCCTCGATGCTGGCATCGACCTCCGCTGTCTCCAGCTTGAATTCTTCTTTGTAGGCTGCCATCGCCTGGATGATCCTGTCGCGCAGACGTTTGAGCTTCTGGTCTTCGCCATCGATCCTGGCTTGCAGCCAGTCGCGCAAGTCGCGCTCCCGGTTGTCACAGGATTCGACCGTGAGTAGATGCTCACCCAATGCCTCGCTGCGGAGAGCGTCAAGGCGCTCGATATCGACGGCGTGGCTTGCTTGCTCCGAAGGAGCAAGCATTGCCATGGTCTGGTCGCGCAGGGCTTCGGCTACTTCGCGCTTGGCCTGGATAGCGCCCAGCGCGCGGGACTTTTCGGCAAACCGGCTCTCCGTGGTGGCACATTCACGGCGAAGGTTGGTCAGCCGCTCGCTCAGTTGTTTCAGCACATCGGACGCTGATTCCAGCCTTTGCTTTTCCTCCTGCAGCCTGGCCACCTCCATTGCCAGGGAATGCCAGTCGATTTCCCGGAACCCAGTGTATTCATCGAGTTTCGACAGGGCAGTGAGGCGTTCCTTGAGCGTGTTCTGCTCGGCCTGGATCTTACCAATATGGCCGCCCAACTCACCCAGTCGCTCCTCCAGAGACCTGGCTTTGGCCTCAAGTGCTGCGATCTTAGCCGTGTTGGTCCAGCCCAGGACATAGTGGCTCCGGTCATTCAGCCGGTGCCGGTCGTCTTTCTCGTGACGCTCGCCGGGGGCCTTGATCTGGCCGGCACGGGTGATGGCGCGTGTCTCCCGCCGGAATTGCTCTTGGGTCGCGCAGCAGGCAACGTTGAAACGGTGCGCCACCTCACGCTCCAGCCAATCGTAGAAAGGGGAATCGGGTTTGATGGAAATCTTCATTGCCAGGGAGTCGCGGTGCAGGTCGGGCGGTTCGCTTCGCGCACCCTGGCGTATCCGGAAATAGACCAGGCGGCCCCGGAGCTGCGTCCTGTCAACCCAGGCCGCTACTGCCGCGTAATGGTCATCAGGTACCAGGAGCGACAGGCCGAAGTTGCGCAACAGCCGTTCAGCACTCCCTTCCCAGTCACGCTCATCATCACGCACCTGCAGCAGTTCGCCGGCAAAGGGCATATCCGCCTCAGGCAAAGCAAGGGCTGTGCATAGCGCCGCGCGCATGGTGACCTGGGCCGCGGGGATGTTGTTACGCCGGGCCTTGAGACTGGTGATCTCGGCGCTCAGGTCGTCGTGCTCCTGCCTCCCCTGGCGCAGGCTTACGGAGTGCTCGGTCAGATCGTTTTGCAGCCCGGCGTCTTGCGCCTGGGCTGCTTCGGCAATGGCTGCAAGGCGCTGTCGCTGACCGAGAAATCCGGATTCTTTGCTGGATGGGATTTCGCCGACAGCACGCACCAGTTCAGCGTAACGCTGTGCCTTGTCCTGACGTGTCTGACGTTCCTGGTCATTTTTACGTATGTCGACGGTCAGCCGCTCCAGACGGTCGCCACCATTGTCGGCAATGCTGCGTTTCAGCTCATCCTCTTCGGCACGTTGTGCGTCACGGAGCTCGGCAATGTGCTTGATCCTGGCCTCGTGCCGCATGTAGTCATCGGCAAGGCTTGTGATACGTTTCTCCAGAAGCCCAAGTTTCAGGCCCGCGAAGTACGGCCGGAGTGTTTCACGGCAGGCGCGCAGCTCCTCTGCCTGCAAGACAATGGATGCATGGCGATCACAGTCAGCGACCAGGGGCGAGAGCATCTCCGCTTGCCGCTTGGCCTTGCACACAGCCTCGTGCGCCCTGTTCAGGTCATCGAAATGAGAGATCAGGGCGGTAATACGTGGCGCCACATCAAAAGGTTCGAGCATGTGACTGCGGACAAAATCGGTCAGGTTGCCCACCGACTTCATCGACACTGTCTGATGGAAGAGCTCCAGGGCCTGTTCATTTTCAATACCGAAACGACGGCGGAACCAGGCGCCATAGGGCGGAAAGGTGTCGAACACATCGGCGCCGAGAGAGCGCAGTTTCTTGCGCAGAGAGGTGATGTCCGAGCCGAAGTGGGCGAAGTCTCCACCAATGGACAAGTCCCGTTCCGCGCAGACAAAAAAACGGGCGGGTTGCCCCTGGGCATCCTTCATCCAGAAGACCTGGGCCAGCGTCACCGTCTGGCCATAGCCGGCGTTCTTAAAAACTCCCACGATCACCGAGTAGTTGTTATGGTCGCGAAGGGCCACGGGTTTGGTCGTGCCGGTCACTTCGTTGCGCTCGGACTTGTAATGGCCGAGCACGTAGGATCTTAGCGTCCGTTCCTTGCTGCCGGCGCCGGCGGCCTTGTTATAGGCGATGCGGTTTGCCGGGACCAGGAGGGTGGTGACCGCATCGACCAACGTCGATTTTCCCGAACCAATATCGCCGGTGAGCAGGGCGTTCTTGCCATTGGGATGCAGCTTCCATACCCGGCCATCAAAGGTGCCCCAGTTGAAAACCTCCAGGCGGTGCAGGCGGAATCCCGAGAGCGCATCATCGGCCACAAAATCGAGCCTCGGCATGAACCGCTCATTCATCGGCTGTACCCCCCGACTCCGCGCCGAGTTGAAGCTGATAGGCCGCCAGCCGTGTATCGAAATCATCCAGCCACTGGGCGTCCACAAAGGCCTTGAGAATCCGCCGCACCTCGAAGGCCGCCGGCGCTCCTTTCTGATTCTGGTTGCTTGCCTTGAGCCGGCGCAGGAATCCCAGTTCCACAATCTTGTTGAGATGGGTCTCAATCTGGTCGATCAACCTGGCCTCATTGCTGCTTTCAGGCAGAAATACCCTGATCAGGTCGGCGACCTCGTCACGGGTGAGAACAAGCCGTGTGTCGCCGCCGCCGGCATCGGATTCGGCCAGCTTCTTGCGCAGCAGCGCCAGCAGCAGGCTTACCGGAAACGACAGGGGGCGCCTTGCCACCAAGCGCGGAAGTTTAGGAACGGCTGTGTCCTCTTCACTTTCCTGACGCGAGCGCAGGAAGGCATATCCTTCGGCCTCGTCAAGCATGAGCTCCAGGCCCAGTACTGCCACATAGTCACGGACCCTGGGTTGCAGGTTGAGCAGCAGGTTCCACAGGGTGGCGTCACCTTCCTGATAGATCACCCCTTTGAGCAAAAGAATGACCAGGGTTGATAACGCACTCGTTGGCGCTGTTTTTTCAAATTCCTGTTCCATTAATTATCATCTCACGAAGATTGATGGTTTCGTAAAAACTCAATTTCTGGGATGGCTAAGTAAAAAGCGTCAAATGCGAGGCGCGCAAATTTCGAGGAATGAGGCGTACTTGAGTACTCCGCAGTGACGAGATAATTTGCAGCAACGAAGCAGTTGGCGACTTTTTACGACGCCATCAAGATTACTCGCGGCAAACGCGCCTGTTTGGCATGTTCCTGACCATCCGCTCCCTCACACCTCCAGACGATGAGCTCGGCCGCCTCTTCATCCACCACGACCTTGAAGGTGTCACCCGCCAGTTGCAGGTAGGCCACCAGCTCAGCCAGGCCGTTGCGGAGCGGCTGGATCTTGCACAGCTCACCCAGGGTGACTTGTGTACGATCCTGCAAGGTGTGGCGGATATGGCGGGTTAACTGCGCCTTATCGATCACGACCTGGGAGTAGAGCGCCGTCGCATCCACTTCGACATCACCGGTCTCCAGTTCGATATCGGCAATCAACGGTTTCTGGCTTACGGTATGGAGTGGACGTTCCAGTGGCAATTCGATATCGGCTGCGGTGCCTGCAATGTCCGTCACCGGCCCCGGTGGTGCGGTTTCCCGAAGCGCCAGTGCCTTGGCCTCGATGTTGTGCAGGATATCCATGATCCGGCGGTTTTCCAGCCAGGCCTGGTCATCGAGAAAGCGCCGCAATTGTTGCGAGAGCCGGGCCACCGTGCGCTGGGTGTGTTCGCCGGCCTCCAACCAGTCGTAATGGATACGACGGGTTCGGACGTCGGGCCTGAGCTCGGCGACCGGTGGCAGGTTCAAGACACGTTCAAGCAGGGTCGACAGTTCTTCCTGCCGGCTGGTGGACATCAGGAAATCCCAAAAGGCGCGGAAGCTGCGACCCTGGTCGGAGTCGGCTATGGCATCGCGCTCGCCCATGATCTCCTCCAGCAGCGCTCCTTTGGCGCCCTCCCAGAGGGCAATGCGTTCCCGCACGCGCCGATCAAGCCCCCGAAAGTTGTGTTCCACCTCGCGAAAATCGCTGAGGAGCTCACGCGCAAGCTGCATGAACTGCTGAAAGCGGTCTTTGAGTGAGGTGTCGTCGAGCAAGGGCATGTCTCCGGTCTCAACCCGAGCGATCTCGGAATCAATCTCATCACGGCGCTTGTGCAACTCGGCAATACGTGCCGCGGGATCGGTCTCGCTGCCTTCGCTCATCTGCTTGAGCAGCTCAAACAAGGTGAGCAGGCGCGACTCGGTGCCCACAAAACTGCGCTCGGTGAGCGTCCCCAGCCAGGCAATCGCCTTTTCCGAGGCCGCTGTCAGGTCGAAATGCGGTTCGTCCGAGCCGTGGGCGTAGAATTTACGCAGCCAACCCTTTTCAGTGGCAGCCCAGTCGTTGAGGTAGTCGAGCGCCGGCTTGGGGAATGCCTCTGCGCCCAGCCGCTCGCGTACGGCGAACAGCTCGTCTTCCAGCGCCTCAGCCAGGTCCGACTGGGCCATTACCCTTACATTGGGGGAGATGAATACCCGGTGGAGAAAGCTTGCCACCAGTGGAGCATGATCCGAACGCAAAAGGCGCCAGGCTGGATGTCCTTGGCGCAGCAGTTCGAGGGTGGTGTAATCGAAACTCATCTCACGGTGACCTCACCAAAAGAAAAAATAAGCCGAAATTCTCGTTGTTTCCCGGGCTCAAATCCATGGAACAAGCACTTTGATTTCCCCCTTCAAGCTAGTGTCTGTCCATAAATGTCCCTTTCGCCCGATCTCTGCGTCATGCTCAAAAAATAATGCTCGGAATATCGAACATATGCCTGTGCTTATTTTTCTCGCAGTCCTTGATCTCGAACGAAATGACCTATTTCTGGACAGACACAAACTAGGTGAACTCTTCGGGTTGTATCGTATGGCGCTGCATCTTCCGGTAGAGGGTGCTCCGATCCATCTTCAGTATCCTGGCTGCCTTAGACTTATTCCCTCTTGCCCGTTTCAAGGCATCAATTATTTCATCTTTTTCGCTGATATAAGAAGGAAATTGGCCGGAATTCAAGGCTCTTGTGTCTTGCAGGATCCCAAGCGAGGTCGCTGGCGGCATCAAGGCAGGGAGGTTTGTCTGGTGTGTCTGCCGCCTGCGGATTTCCTCAGGGAAGTATTCCAGGGAGATGGTGGGGCCTTCGCAGAGGACACAGGCCCTTTCCATGACATGGCTAAGCTCTCTAACGTTTCCCGGCCAGGAATATAGAGATAGTGCCTCCATGGCCTGATAGGACATACCATGAATATTCCTTTTAAGCTGGTCCCGGAACAGGGAGAGAAAGTGATACGCCAGGATGGGGATTTCGCCTTCGCGATCACGAAGTGGAGGGAGTTTGATCTCTAATACATTCAAGCGATAGTAAAGATCTTCGCGAAAGCTTCCTGCCCTCACTTTTTTGATGAGATTGACATTGGTGGCCGCAATGACCCGGACGTCCACCTTGATCGGGGTGTCCTGGCCAACAGGAGTGAAGGTCTTTTCCTGGAGAAAGCGGAGGAGGCGCAGCTGCATCCTCGGTGAGATGTCGCCGATTTCGTCGAGAAACAGGGTGCCGTGATCGGCCTGCAAGAGTTTTCCAGCTCGATCGTGGTCGGCTCCGGTGAAAGCGCCTTTTTTGTGGCCAAAAAGTTCACTCTCCAGCAGATCTTCGGAGATAGCGGCACAATCAACCTTAATGAGGGGCATGTTTCGCCTCGGACTTTCCTTGTGCAGAGCCTCCGCCGCAAGTTCCTTCCCTGTTCCTGATTCTCCGGTGATCAGGACTGCCGTATCCACCTTGCCCACATCCTCAATCAGTTTATAAATACCCTGCATTATCTGGCTTGAGCCGATATAGCCGTGAAATCGATTCCGTATGACGCCTTTTTTGTCTGGCTCTGGTAGAGAGATATCCCTGGCAACAATGACAATGCCGCTGAACTCATCCTGCTCGTCCTGGAGAGGAGAGAGATTCAGACTGATCATCCGTTTATTGCCGTCAGCTTTACGGCATTCAAATTGATGCCCCCTGACCTCCGTCCGATTCTGCAGGACCTGTAAGGCATCCTGAAGACATGTCCTCCCCATATCTTCAGGGAGGGAATTTATGTTCGTCACTGGATTGGTCTCATTCCAGGCCAGCCAGTTTTTAGCCGTGTTGTTGAGCTCGACAATATTCATGTCATTATCAACAGTAATGATCGCGTCATTAACAGAACTGAAGATTGACTCCAGGTAGCGTTTATATTTCTCGTTTTCCTTGATAAGTTGTTTTTTCTCTTTTTCAAGTTCCCAGTGCTGCAAGGCCTGCCGGACAAATCTGAGCAGCGTCTCTTTGTTAACGGGTTTTGAAATGTAATCAAAGGCCCCGTATCTTATAGCCTCAGCCGCTGAATCAAGATTGGGAAAGCCGGTAATCATGACCACCGGACACTGAATTCCTGTCTCTCGAATCTTGCGCAGGAGATCTGTGCCGCGCTCACCTTCAAGGACAATGTCACTGATGATCAGGTCAAGTGCCTTGTCATGGATGGCAGTGAGGGCCTCTTCGAAAGTGGCGGCTGTAATGACCTGAGTGTATCCTTCTCTGGCCAGAAACATCTCAAAGGTGAGTCGAATGCTGGCCTCATCATCAACAATAAGGATGCGGGACTCTTTATTTACTGTTTCACTCTGCTGCATGGTGTGAGCCTGAAGCAGGAATATGGATGAGCATTTCGGTGAATTGATGCATTATCGAGTTGACCTTGATGGTGCCGCCATGAGCCTGGATGATCCCGAAACTGATGCTGAGGCCAAGGCCTGTGCCCTGACCAGCGGGTTTAGTGGTAAAAAAAGGATCAAATATTCGTTCCAGGATGCCCTGTGGGATCCCGGTACCCTGGTCGCGGATGCTTATCTGGATCCGCGATTTTTCATCCTCGGTGGGAGCGGCCAGGGACGGCCTGATGCTGTTTGAGCCAGGGATGGAGGGAGCAGTGACGAGGTGGCAGGCGATCATGACTTTCTTGTCTGGGGAAGTTGTCGGATACCGTTCATTCAGAGAAAACCTGCTGTTGCTCAGCAGATTAAGGATGACCTGTTGCAGTTGGCGGAAATTACCATAGATAGGGCAGGGGTCCTGGGAGAAGTCAGTGCTGATCTTGATGCCATCTTTTTTAAACTGATGTTCGACCAGCGACAAGGTATCTCCAATAACCTGGATCATGTCGATGGGCTCATTCTCCTGATTACCTTCTCGAGCAAAGGAGAGCAGATTCTTGATAATAGAGGCGATCCGTTCTCCTTCATTGATGATCCGGGTGAGGAGTTGGGCCTGGAGGGAATCTTTCTCACTATCGTCCAGCAGGAGTTGGGCATAATTGATAATCCCGGTAATGGGATTGTTGACCTCATGAGCCACGCCGGCGGCGAGCTCGCCGATGGCCGCCAGTTGGGCCGTCCGCATGGAATCTACCTTGCGGAGTTCATCGGGGGTCAGTTCACGGGCAATCAGGAGTGTTTTGCGAATGATCCCGTCACAATCCTTGACCGGTGAGATGGTCAGGAGATACTCGCCAAAGAGACCAGGCAGTCTGGTCTCTTCCACCCGGGGTGCGCGGGTGCGTAAAAAAGTTTCCAGTGGACATTTCAGATGGGGGGAACTGCCGCCATGGATAATCTTGCAGATCCCCATGCCGATGATCTGCTTCTTTGTTTTATGGGCTGCGTTGATGGCTGCCAGGTTGGCATCGATGATTACACCTTCCGGGGTGACAATCAGCACCGGATCCTGGATGGCATCAAAAAGCTCATTACCTTTTCCTGTGGGACAGTCAAGTGCGGCGGTTTCAGGCTTGAGGGGAGTATCTGCCATGCCTTTATCCCGTTATTGATTCCAGAACCTTTTTTACCACATTGCCGTCGGCTCTCTTGCCAAAATGTTTCATGATAACTCCCATAGCCTGCATGGGGCTTTTGAACTGTGACAGGTCGATGTTATCCTTGGCCCAGGCCAGAATCTCTTCCTCTGTGGCCATCTTGGGCAGGTATGCTTCCAGGACTTGCAGATAGTCGGATGTCGGCTTGCCGGTGAATCCGAGGGTCTGTTTTTCTGATTTGCACAGGCCCATGATCACTGTGATGATCTCATCATTGCTAATCTCATCATCGCGCTTGGGGCGGCTGCTCTTTTTACCGCTCTCCAAGATGATTGGCAGGGTTATCCTCGTGGGAAATTCACTGATGATGATACGGATAGCACCTTTGACCGTTTCATTCCTGGCCAGCATGGCCGTCTTCAGATCGCTGCGCAGCTTAGCAATCAGAGACATGCCTGCAGCCTCGTTCCAGCCATATTCTGTTGTGTCGCTCATTCTTTTCTCGCAGGTAAATGGTTACAGGTGAAACCAGTAATATCAGGACCTATAATTAACCGATTTTAACCGAATTTGCATTCTTCTTATCGGACTTCTGTAATCAGTGTCAAGGAAAAAAATCGGATTGTACCAGGTGGAGAGAGTGAAGCAAGCACCATCAGGGCATTATTTGCGGGTTTCTGTTGATGACAACAGGGGTGGTGAAGGACTGGTCACTTGGAAGGGGATCCGTCTTATAGTGTGCGAAGAGCTCAAAAAGTCGTTGTTCTTTGTCTGGAGGTATTATACTATTTACTCTAGTTCCTCATCCCCGATAGCCTCGACAAGACTTCGGGCAATTGGATAAAGATTACTCTTATGCAAATACTGCCCAAAGGAGCGTATAATGTCACTGGTCAAACAGCTCTGGATCGCCATTGCCGTCATCATGGCCCTCGCCTTTGGCGGTAGTTTTGTGGTCAGCACGCTCTCGGCCCAGAAATATCTGACTCAGCAGCTGTACCTGAAAAACACTGACAATGCCTCCTCCCTGGCCATTTCCATGTCTCAGATGGCTGACGATCCGGTCACCTTGGAGCTGTTGGTCAGTGCCCAGTTCGACAGCGGCCATTATCAGTTCATCCGTTTGACCGATCCAAATGGTAAGATCCTGCTTGACCGCAGCAATCCGGCCATCCCTGCCGGCGCTCCTGAATGGCTGCAGAGGTTGTTTCCCCTCCAGGCTCTTCCGGGAATCGCACAGGTCCAGGACGGCTGGCGACAGCTTGGCACCCTGACCCTGCAAAGCCACAGTAAATTCGCCTATGAGGCCCTCTGGCAGGGAGTCCTGCGTCTTCTCTTCTGGTTCGCCGCAACCGCTGTTCTTGCCGGCCTCATCGGTTCGCTGGTCCTGAAAACGATCATTCAGCCGCTGCACGATGTCGTTGATCAGGCCCAAGCTATCGGGGCCAGACGTTTCCTCACTATTCCGGTGCCCCGAACCCTGGAGCTGCATCGCGTGGTCAGCGCTATGAACTCTCTGTCCCTGCGGATCAAGAACATGCTGGAAGAAGAATCGGCGCGGCTCGAAAACCTGCGCCGGCAGACCGATCATGATTCCCTGACCGGGCTTCTTCAGCGCGAACCTTTTTTTAAGCACATCGAATCTCTCCTCGGTCGCGATGACGCCAGTGCTGCCGGGATACTGGTGATCGCCCGCTTTGCTCATTTGAATGAGATCAACCGGGAGCTGGGCCGGACAACAGCTGACCAGTTTCTCCGTCGTATCGGAGAGAAGTTTTCGGCCATTACCGATAAACATCCTGACTGGTTGGCCGGCCGTCTCAACGGCTCTGATTTTGCCGTACTTGTTCCTGGTGGCGTGGGCTCCGCTCTTGACCTGGCGCAGGAGATAGCCGGCGCCCTGCATCTGGCAATTGACGACGCCAACCTTGCGGGAGAACGGTTGTTGCCAGTCGGGGCAACTTCACTGGACCCGGGGGAGCCTCTTTCTCAACTCCTCATCCGCACTGATTCCGCCCTGGCCGCCGCCGAAGGCAATGACTCGGGAGCAGTGCAGGTAGTCAACAAATCTGACGTAGCCCAGCCTTTCCTGGATTTGACCTCCTGGCGGGCTGCGCTGACCGAGGCCCTGGACTCCAATGCCCTGCAACTGGGGAAATATCCGGTGGTTGACAGCTTTGGCAAGCTGCTTCATTTTGAAGCGCCGGTAAGGCTTTTGATTGCTGGAGAGTGGCTCTCGGCAGGGATTTTCATGCCATGGGCCGCGCGCCTGGGGTTGATGCCCTGTCTTGACGGGAGTGTGGTAACAGCGGCCCTGCAGGAGCTTCGCGGACAGGAGGAAGCCCTGGGAATCAATATTTCTGCCGAGGCGCTTTGCGATGCGGCTTTTCTTGCCGGAATGATCAAACAATTGCAGCAGAGCCCGGAGTTGGCGGCACGTCTCTGGATTGAAGTTCCCGAATCCGGAGCCTTTCGCCATCTTGCTGAATTCCGGGATCTGTGCCTGGCGGTAAAACCCTTTGGCACCAAAATCGGTCTCGAGCATGTGGGGCACCAATTCTCCCGCATCGGTGAACTGCACGACCTGGGGCTGGACTACATCAAGATCGATGCCGCTATTATCCGGGATATTCAGGCTAATTCAGGCAGTCAGGCCTTTCTGCGGGGGTTGTGCGTAATCGCCCACTCCATCGGACTGACAACCATTGCTGAAGGGGTGCAGAGCCAGGAGGAACTGGAAGTCCTGCCTGGATTCGGGGTGGATGGCATGACTGGGCCGGGGATAAGGAGTTAACTCTTTCCCTATCTCCGGCCCTTTGCATCCGGCTTTCGGACCCATTTCTCCGGGTCTTGTATTCGAGACTAACCCCGATGAGCGGGATAAGTGTCTTTCGCAGATTATTTTCTTGCAAAAAAAACAAGAGAATAATCTGTAAGGTACTAATCAGCCATGCTCACGGCTTCGACCCGGCGGTTGCGGCTTCGGCCTTCCAGCGTGGTGTTATCCGCAATGGGTCGGGTCAAACCAAAACCAACGGTATTTAATCGCTCGGACTCCACTCCATGCTCCACCAGCCTACGGGCAACAGCCTCAGCCCGACCCTGAGAGAGCTTCTGATTATAAAGGGCCGTACCTATATTGTCGGTATGTCCTCCAATGGTTAGTTTGAGCTCTGGATGCTGCCGGAGAAAATCGGTCATTCGGGCTATTTCCGCTTTATATTCCGGGCGGATCTCCACTGAATCAAAGGGGAATTCCACCTTTATTTCATAGGGAATATTCTGCAGCAAAACTTCCGGGGAAGGATCAACAACTGTCGTAGTGTCCTCCGGCCTGACAAAGACCACCTTTTCGACTACTACTGCCGGGCAGATGGAATCGGGATCAATCTGCTGTCTATCTTGTCCCACATCTTCCGGGGAAGGCAGTGCTTCACGACTCACCCCCAAAGCCTTGAGCAGGCGGCCCATGGCGGCCAGGGTCCGGCCGTGGGCCAGGGCATAATCATAACTGGCGTTGACGTAGGCCCGACGCGCCTCGAAATACTCGTTTTCCGTGTCCAGCAGATCGAGCAGGGTGCGCTGGCCGATATCAAACTGATCCTTGTACGCCATGCGGGCCTTGCCAATGGTGATTTGATGCTCGTTGAGATAAATGAGCTGTTCTTGCAACTTCTCCATGTCGTTGAAGGCGATGGACAGGGTCTGACGCAGGTCACGGCAGGCTTTCTCGCGCAGGCTCTTGGCCATGTCCAGCCGTTGCAGATACTGCCGCTTGGCGGCCAGGTCCGAACCGCCGGCAAAGAGGTTGTAGCGCAAGACTATCTCGGCAACGGTTTCATCCTTGCGCCCATCCATGGCGTCGATGTCCTCACTGAAAGTCTGTCGGGCCTGCAGGTCCACCCGGGGATGGAAGGCGGCATTGCGTACAGCCACAGCAGCCTCGGCGGCGCGTACATTCTCCACCGCGGCATTGAAGGGGGGGCTTTCCTGAAAGGCGAGTTCCAAGGCCTCGGGCAGAGCTCCTGGAATCCCGTCACGCAGAATATCCTGCGGAGCCAGGGAAGGAGGAGCGGAACCGACAATGCGCAGATAGCGAGTGCTCACATCATAGAGATTGCTGGTTTCCGTCACCCGGTTGGCTTCGGAAAGAGCCAGTCGGCCGGCAGCCTGCTCCCCGTCCACCCCACGGCCGACCCCGGCCTTGACCCGTTCCTGCACCTTGCCGAAAACGCTCTGATGCTGGGCGAAGTTATCCGTCGCCAACTTCTGCAGCTCCCGGTAGCGCAAGACATCAAGATAGGCACGCATGGCCTCAAGACCCACCTGCTCGGAGGCGGCCAATACCTCGTAATAGCGAACCAGCTTGGCGTATCCCAGACGCTTCACCTCGTTGCTGGTGGCAAAACCGTCATAGACCATCTGGCGGAGAGAAAGAGTCACATTGCTGCGGGTGAAATCCTCGTCCGCACGATTGGCTTGGGACCAACGCTCCCATCCGGTTCCCGCGCTGAGATCAAGGCGGGGGAAAAATCCCCCTCGGGCTACATCCTGCTCGTCGGTGGATGAGAGAAAAGCATACCAAGTCGCCTGAACCTCCGGATTTTCGGAAATCGTTTTCCGGACAACATCCGCAAGGGTGGTGGGCTCCTCAGCGTGGGCCGGATTGATCACCAGAAAGAATAAAAAGATCAAAATGCTCATTTTGTAACGCATAATTCCACCCCCCCTTAATTTAAATTATTTTTTGTGGACCCTGAATCCTGCAACTGCTTGGACTTTGGTAGTAAAGATGGCACATAGGAAGATTGGGCTTCACCCTTTTCATGTTCAACGTAGCCCTGCTACGCCTGCGCTGAAAATGGCTTACCGCCTTACCTTTGCACCTGCCTCGACATCCTTGGTGCTCAACCAATTACAGAATTCAGGTAGATTAAAAAAAAATTTAAGGAACAAGCTATACTAGCTCATATTAAAATGATCTCATGTCCATTCGTGAAAGTCAAGATTAAGGCTTAAAATTTTCAGAATTACAATGCACCGGCAGGAAAATTTCCGTCTCTTTCAAGGCTGATGTATTGATTGGCCGCGTTCTTGTCAAGATGCACTTTTTGATACGTCTTGCGGGAGAGGGGAGGTATGTTGTAAGATTAAAAAATGACTGCACCTCGGGAAAAGATGCTGCCACCGACCACGAAACCAACTTTTTCTTCCTTCGATCTGCGAAATACCGTGCCCATGCCGACAGCCGCAGCCAAAAAGCAACACCTCGGACTGGCCTTATTCCGGGCCGTTTTTATCCTGATTGGCCTTTTCTTGCTGTCCTCTCTGGTGGCAGCGGCCCCGGATTTTGATCTCATGTCCCAATTGGCGGGGCAGCGTTTCGGTATGGAAGGGCGCAGGGCCATAAGCGAGTGGCAGCAGCTCTTGACTGAGGCAGGCGAACTCCCTGAAGAGGAACAGCTCCAGGCGGTCAACGAATTCGTCAACAATGCGGTCCGCTTCGGTAACGATGCCGCTATCTGGGGGCAACCCGATTACTGGGCTACCCCTCTGGAAACCCTGAGCCGCGGCCAGGGCGACTGCGAGGACTTCGCCATTGCCAAATACGCCACCCTCAAGCTCCTGGGCGTACCCGGAGAAAAACTGCGCCTGACCTATGTCAAGGCCCGGCTCGGTGGCATGTACAGCCAAATCACCCAGGCGCACATGGTCCTGAGCTACTATTCCACCCCCACGGACCTCCCCCTGATTCTGGATAATCTGATCACCGATATCATGCCCGCCTCGCAGCGCCGGGATCTTCACCCGATCTTCAGCTTCAGCATTGAAGACCTCTGGATCGGCAGCAGCGCCCTGCCTGCGGCCAATGCCTCGGCCCGTCTTTCACGCTGGCGGGATGTGCTGAACAGGATGCGGGGTGAAGGGTTGAATGTTCTCTTTGAACCGGAGAAAATAGAAGTAGACCCGGAAGTACTAAAAACAAAAATACAAGCAACACAGAACGTACAAGAAATGCAGAAGACTCAGGAAGCACAAGAAGTGCGGGAAAAAGAAATGGAGGAAGGAGAAAGGCGGGAAGTAGAAACTGAGAAAACACAAGTTCCCCAGGA
>JAHYIV010000062.1 GCA_019429465.1 Desulfoarculaceae bacterium | reverse complement strand
CCATGGAGGATTCATCGAGGATCACCAGTCTGGTCTCCAGCGGATTGTCGCGGCTGCGTTTAAAACCAAAAATGCCGGGATCAAACTCCAGGGTCCGGTGAATGGTTTTGGCTTCCAGGCCGGTTGATTCGGTCAGGCGTTTGGCTGCCCGGCCGGTAGGGGCACAGAGGGTGGTGGGAATGCGCTTGGCCTGGAGGATCTTGAGGATGCTGTTGACCAGGGTGGTCTTGCCGACTCCGGGGCCGCCGGTGATGATGGTGACCTTGCTGGATAACGCCAAACAAATCGCTTCCTGCTGTGATGCCGACAGGGTCAGGCCGGTTTGTTCCTGCACCCAGGGCAGGGCCTTGTCGGTGTCGATCTGTCCCCAGGGCGGTTTGCCCTGCAGCAAACGTTGCAGATGCTCCGCCACCCCGGATTCGGCCCGGTACAGGGGGGTCAGATAGAGACAGTCAACCGCGTTGATCTGGCGGGCGATCAGTCGTTCTTCAGCCACCTCAAGGGCGACAGCTTCCTCGATCACTGTAATCGGAATCTCCAGCAGGGCGGCAGCATCAGCGATCAGTTTCTCCCGGGCACAGGCGCAGTGACCGTCACCGGAGAGTTCCTGCAACACATGGCGCACACCGGCCTGGGCGCGGATCAGGGAGTCAGGGGGAATACCAAGTTTCTGCGCCAGGGTATCAGCGGTTTTAAAGCCGATGCCGTGGATATCCAGAGCCAGGCGGTACGGGTTTTCGGTGACCTTGGCGATGGCCTGTTCTTTGTAGGTTTTGAAGATACGCACGGCGCGGGCAGTGCCGAGGCCATGGGACTGGAGAAAAACCATGATCTCGCGGATCACCTTCTGATCGGCCCAGGCCCCGGTAATCCGTTCCATGCGCTTGCGCCCGATACCGGGCAGTTGCAGCAGGTAGTCCGGCGTCTCTTCAATAACGGTAAAGACCTCTTCACCGTAAGCCCCCACCAGCACCCCGGCAAAGTGGGGGCCGATGCCTTTGACCATCCCCGATCCGAGGTATTTCTGGATCCCTTCCAGGGTGGTGGGATGAACGATCTGCAACTGCTTGGTTTTAAATTGCAACCCATGGGTTCGGTCATTGTGCCAGATCCCGGTGCACTCGACATATTCCCCGGCGCTGACGGACGCCGCCGAACCCACCACGGTGACCAGATCGCGCTGACCTCGCACCTTGACCTGGAGAACACAAAAACCCGACTCCTGCGCATGAAAGGTCACCCGTTCAATGGAACCGGCCAGGCGTTCCAGGGGGTTGTCGGGATGGTGGGCCATCAGCTCAGCGGTTCCAGACAGTCGCGGCTATCAAAGCGGGGATTGTTGATCTTGGTAGAAATCGGGATCGCCTCCAGCAGATCGGCAGGGAAGGGGGCGTAGAGGGCTTCAAGCTGTTTTGCCTCGGTGATCTGTCGATCCAGCCACTGGTCGTACTCAGACACAGACAGAACCACCGGCATGCGGTCGTGAATCTTTGCGACCAGGTTATTGGCCGAGGTGGTCAGGATACTGCAACTGTCGATTGTCCCTTCCGCTCCCTGCCAGCTGTCCCAGATCCCGGCGAAGGCGAGCAACTCGCCGTCTTTTCGATGAATATACCAGGGCTGCTTGCTGCCGTTTTGTTGCGACCACTCGATAAAACCTGAGGCGGGAATCAGACAACGGTGATAGTGGATGGAATTACGGAATGACGGCTTTTCATGGGCGGTCTCACTGCGGGCATTAATCATTTTGTTGCCGATGGCAGGGTCCTTGGCCCAGTGGGGGATCAACCCCCAGCGCAGCATTCCGGCGTAACGGGAGCCGCCACCATTCTGCCGGATCACCAGCACATCCTGGGTCGGAGCGATGTTGTAGCGCGGAGCGATGGAAGGAACATCGTCGACGCCAAAGCTCTGCCGGATGTGCTCTGTGGTTGAGGTGAGTACGAAGCGTCCGCACATAGGTCATCCCCTGCCAAAAGATCAGAGTGGATAAGGAAAAGCTGCTCTGTTTAGGATACCGTTTGGGTACGACTCTGTCGATCAAGAACAAGCCCGCAAATCAAGTTCCCAGTATAATGCTCCCGGCAGGGGGTTGTCATAGTATGGTGGAACCTGACGAAAGCCGAGGCGTTGATACAGACTGACCGCCTCGGTCAGTGTCTCCAGGGTATCCAGACGCATGAGCATATAACCTCGTTGCCGGGCAACGGTGATGATTTGTTCGGCGAGCTTTTTCCCCAGTCCGGTACCCCGGCCAGCGGGTTTAACGAAGAGGCGTTTCATCTCACAGATGCCTTCTTCCCATTTGCGTAAGGCAACGCAACCGACCGGCTGCTCGTTCCTCAGTGCCAACAGCAGAGCGCCATCCGGTGGGGCATACTTGCCCGGCAGATTAGCGAGTTCCTGTTCAAAATTCTGAAAACACAAATCCACCTGGAGGAACTGCTCGTATTCGCGAAACAGATCGCGCATCATGTCGAGTTCCGTGGTTGATCTTGCTTCTTGTATGATCATGCTTGCTCGCTGAAAAAGGGGGAAAAAGTCAAGCTGCCTGCCACACCTTACTGGTCAGAATATCACAGGAAATCACTGTTTGGTTTAAGCCCTAGTCAGTTCCGTGGGAGGAAAATTATGCATCATCTCAAATTCTCTTCCCGTCAGCAGAGGGATCTTGTTTCCTGATCTGATCAATCAGGGCATCCCGAAACCGATCAAACAGTCGATTGGCCTGCATAAAATAAAAAAACCCCTCGTGCGGAGGGGGGGTGCACGAAGGGTTTTTGGGAAGCTATGTAGCCCCCTTGATTTGAAGATTACTCCAACTCAGGATTCGGGGGCAAGCAAAAAAAGACAGAAAAATTACATCAATCTACCCTGCAGAAGTGACTTATTGTGTCACCTCGTGGTGCTACTCCATGCTATATTCCTCTCAGGAGATCAATATGCAAGCCATTCTACTCGGTCGGGCCGATCAGGTGCCGCCGGAAAATTTGAATATCCCCCTGTTCCTTGACCGGGTGCCGGCGGGGTTTCCCTCGCCGGCGTCCGACTATTGCGAGGGCAGTCTGGATCTGAACGAGCTGTGTATCACCAAGCCCGCCGCCACCTATTTTGTCCGGGCAGAAGGGGAATCGATGGTCGATGCCGGGATCTTTCCCGGGGATGTACTGGTGGTGGATCGCTCTTTGGAGGCCCGCCATGGCGATGTGGTGATTGCCGAATACGGGGGAGAGTTGACGGTAAAAAGGCTGGAGCTCAAACCAACGGTGCGGCTGATGCCGATGAACAAAAACTATTTGCCGCTGGTGATCCCGGAAGGAGAGGAGCTGCAAGTCTTCGGCGTCGTTACCACTGTCATCCATCCCCTGCGCAAACCATGAACGATAACGTCTTCGCCCTGGTCGACTGCAACAACTTCTACGTCAGTTGCGAGCGGGTATTTCGCCCGGATCTGAAAAATGTCCCAGTGGCGGTGTTGTCTAATAACGACGGTTGTATCATTGCCCGCTCGCAGGAGGTCAAGGATCTGGGAGTCAAGATGGGGACCCCGGTGTTCAAGGTCAGGGATCTGATCAAGGAGCACAACATCCGCATCTTCTCCAGTAACTACAGCCTCTATGACAACATCTCTACCA
>JAHYIV010000037.1 GCA_019429465.1 Desulfoarculaceae bacterium | reverse complement strand
CGCCAATCTGGCCCATGCCTTCCGGGCCATTGACGTCGGCCGGGAGGAGGTGACTGAACACTGGTACGACCAGCTTTTTCTCATCAGCCACGATGTGGCCTTCACGGAAGTGACGGATCAGATTATTTCCCTTGAGTAAGCTCAGGTGAACTATTATGAAGAAAAAAATACGAGAACCGATGATCGCCCGCACTGCGCAGGAGACGACCCGTCATGCCATCAAGGCCCTTCTCGTCGAGGGCCCCCTATCGGCAAAGGAAATCTCCGCGGCTGTCGGCCTCCCGGAAAAGGAGGTCTCCAGCCATCTTGATCATATCCGCCGCAGCCTTCACTCTACCGGCGCGGTGCTGGAAGTGGAGCCGGCCGAGTGCCGTCACTGTGGCTTCGTCTTTGCCAAGCGCGAGCGGATGAGTTCTCCGGGAAGATGTCCGGTCTGCCGTCATGAGGCGATCTGTGATCCGCTCTTCAGTATTCGGCGCTTGCCGGAAAAGGAGGCAGGCTGACACTCTGGGGGCTCAGCAGTGATCTGACATGGCAATAGATTTTTTTTACGGCCTGACTGCCCGGACACTGCCCTCGCTTTTATTGAAGTATCGACGGGCTGGATCGCATTGAGCAGACATCTCCCAGGACCCAGCTTCTCCTTCACCATTTTTCTCTCCGGACCAGTACTTTCCTTTACGATCAAAATCGCACGTTCCGTTCAAATGAAGGTCGAAGAGGTAATTCAGATTGAATAATTCATTGACGGTTGGCAATCGCCAATCGCTGTACCCGCCAAGGTTCAGATTCGCTATATAAAGCTGCGCCTCTTCATACGTTTTGATTGTTCCACTTTTTTCGGTTTGCCACATCTGCCCTGAATCTGTGTCGTGGCAAATTCCGTTGTTAAGGTTTTGTAA
Organism: Desulfoarculaceae bacterium; assembly: GCA_019429465.1. Taxonomy (GTDB): domain Bacteria; phylum Desulfobacterota; class Desulfobulbia; order Desulfobulbales; family Desulfocapsaceae; genus UBA2270. Next base: position 27,097 of record JAHYIV010000037.1, on the reverse strand, counting down.
ACGAGCGTCTTGGGGATTCTTGCTGCCGCAGCCTTGTGAAAAAAGGATAAGGGTAAGAAATGATGCGATAATAAGGTGTCTTGATTTCATGGTCAGGCCTCCTTTGAGTTTCCGGTACCATGGGGGTCTGGGACAAAGCAGCTTCTTTGCTGACAGACACGGTTACGGTTATCTGTGTTTATATAGTTTTCAGGCGCTGTATTCCTTTTGTCCCAACTGAGTGGTACAGAAATTATGCAAAAAAATCAGTGGTCGACGAGAGCCTTGATGGCTACGAGGAAATCGCGCAGATCTTTTTCTCGTTTGCTGACACGTGACATCATGATCGCTCCTTCGACTGTTGCCACCACGGTTTTGGCCATCAGTTTCGGTGAAATTCTTGAGTTGAGGTTCTTAGACTCCAAAGATTCGAGCAGGAGTGCTTCGAGTTTCTTTGTCCATCTGTCGAAAACTTCTTGAATGACCGAAGCGAATTCGGGGTTACTGTCGGTCATTTCCAGAGCGGTATTGCCAAACAGGCAGCCATCGACAAAGTTGTTTTTTATCTGTTCATTAAAGATAGCCTGACAGGAGTTGATAATCTTGGCGACCGGATCAGGACCCGAGAGTGATTTGTTGAGGAAATGAAAAAAATCTTCTTTGGCGTCCTCTAAAACCGCCAGCCCTAAATCTTCCTTGCTGGCAAAATGATAATAGAGGTTTCCTTTTTTAACGCCGGTCGCTGAAATTATTTCAGTGACAGAGGTGTTAAGGAATCCTTGTTTGATGAAAATTTCTCGAGAAGCCGTGAGAATGTGTCTCTTTGTTTTTTCGCCTTTGACGGTAACTGCCATAAGAATCTCCGACTATATTTAAACTGACCGTTTGGTATAAAACTAGTCTTTGTGTCTGCCATTGTCAATAAAAAAATGGTGAGTATCTTCGTGATATCTAGACTGTCATCGACTGGAAATATGGATGTTTTATGGCGTTGCAGTGGGTTCGTTAAGGCGTATTCCCGCCATGGCCACAAAAACACTTTCATCCATCTCTTATTGTTTCTGTAAAAGGTTAAAACCCCCGCCTTTCAGGCGGGTAGCATTTTGCTTGCAGTTAGCCTACAATCGTCGCCATGGATTATAGACAAGGAAGTCATACAAAATTTAAAATTGAATACCACCCCCTGTGCTACCTGTGGGCAGATTTTTTAAGAGTCACTTTCCTGGTCAAGGGCGCTCCACTTTTTCAACTTTTTTCTGGCCGTTGGCGGAGGGTAGGCGCAGATCCATGGGCTGACCCTGGGTGGAGAGGATGAGCAGGCGCGGCTCGTCATCGATCCGGACCGGATGCGGCAGGATATGCAGCTGCAACAGGGCCTGGACCTGCCTGGCTGTGAGCGTGAGCCCTTTGCACTCCGGTTCCAGGACAAAGGGACAACCTTCCTGCCAGCCGGAGCAGCCGTAGGCCCTGTTTCCCTTGATAACCTCTTTGCCGCAGAGCGGACAGCTGCCCCAGCGGCCGGGATCAAGCCGTCGGGCGGAGCTGTTCTGGATCAGGGTGCGAATGTAGTCGTCAATCCCGGCCATGAAGGTGTCGGGGGCAAGCTGGCTGCGCTCGATCTGTTTGAGTTTTTCCTCCCACTCTCCGGTCATCTCCGGTGATTTGAGCAAAGGATCCATGATGAGGGCAATGAGGCAGCGCCCCATATCGGTGGTGCGCAGCTGTTTTTTTTCGCGCTGGATATAGTTGCGGCGCAGCAGGGTCTCGATGATAGCGGCGCGGGTGGCGGGGGTGCCGATGCCGCGCTCCTTGAGGGCCTCGCGCAGGGTGTCGTCTTCGACAAATTTACCGGCCGCTTCCATCGCTCCCAGCAGTGAGTTTTCGGTGAAGTGACCGGGGGGTTTGGTCTTGCCTTCACGCAGGAAGGGCTCATGGGGTCCGGTTTCACCTTTGGCAAAGGCAGGCAGGGCTTGGTCGTCGGCCGCGTCCTGGCTCATCTTCTTTTTCGGGAAGAGAACGGTCCAGCCGGGCTCGACAATCTGGGTCCCCTTGGCCTGAAATTTTACCTTGGCGCTGACGCCATCCACCGTGGTGACATTCTTGAGGCAGACGGGATAGAAGGCGGCGATGAACTGGGTGGTAATGGCGTCGTACACGAGCTGTTCGTTTGCACCTATGGCGCGCGGCCTGACACCGGTGGGAATGACGGCGTGATGGTCGGTCACTTTTTTGTCGTCGATGATCCGTGTGGTAAAGGGAAGTTTGGCGAGGTTGAGCAATGCGATCTGCTCGGCCCGGATGGCCTTGAGCTGTTCCAGGATCTTGGGAACGCGCGGCTTCATATCGCGGCTGAGGTAGCGTGAATCGGTACGCGGATAGGTGACGAGCTTGGCCTCGTAGAGGTTCTGGGTGGCGGCGAGGGTGTCGGCCGCCGACAGGCCATGCTGCTTGTTGATCTCGCGCTGCAGTGTGGTGAGATCGAAGAGCTGCGGCGGCTGCTCCTTGCTCTTTTTCCCGGCGCTGGTGGTGATAACAAAGGGCTGGCCGGTTATTTTCTCAAGCAGGTTCTGCGCCTTCTCCGGTTGTTCGAAACGCTGGCCGCTGTACTTGAACACCACCTCGCGATAGCGGGTGGCGAGCTCCCAGAACGGCTGCGGCCGGAACTGGAGGATGGTGTCGTCACGTTCGACGATCATGGCCAGAACCGGCGTCTGCACCCGGCCGATACTCCAGAGGACGCGGTCGCTGCCGCCGATCTGACCGTGGCGGACGGTGTAGTAGCGGGTGGCGTTGAGTCCGACAATCCAGTCGGACTCGCTGCGGCAGCGGGCGGCGGCATAGAGGGCGTCGTAGTCGTGGCCGTCCTTGAGATCCTTGAAGGCCGTCTGGATGGCGTCGGGCGTCAGCGAGTTGAGCCAGAGGCGGCGGATCGGTTTGTCCTCGCAGTTGCACAGCGCCAGGATGTAGCGGAAGATCAGTTCTCCTTCCCGGCCGGCATCAGTGGCGCAGACGATTTCCTCGGCCTGTTCAAGCAAGGTCTTGATCACCTGGAACTGCTCCGCCACGCCGTGGTTTTTGATCAGGGTGAGCTGGAATTCGTCCGGCACGAAGGGGAGGGTGTCCAGCGACCAGCGCTTGAGCGCCGGATCATATGCGCCCGGTTCCTGAAGGGTCACCAGATGGCCGAAGGCCCAGGTGACCGCGCAACCTCGCCCCTCGATGTACCCTTTCCTTTTGGTCGTGATATTGAGAACTTCTGCAATGTCGCGGGCCACGGACGGCTTTTCGGCAATAACAACTTTCATCGTAAAATTTCTCGCGATCTTTGTTTTCTTCGATTATGAAGGGTTCGATATAATGACAGCTACAAGACTGACCCCGATGAACGGGATAAGTGCCTTTCGCAGATTATTTTCTGGCCAAAAAACAAGAAAATAATCTGTAAGGCACTAAATAAGAGTCAAGGTCCCATCAATTAAAAGCAAAGTGGCTCTATACAATACTCAGCTAAAAGTTCCTGTGTACCCCATAAATACTGGGTTCCTGCCCGCACAGAAATGACATCCATTAAATGCTGCGTCATTTCTACGTAGCCGGGAGTTCAGGAAAGAGACAGCTGAGTTTCCTATAGAGGCATTAAAAGCAATAAACGACGGGTTACGGGTAACAAATTTCGGCCACCAGTGAACAGAATGATGAGAAAAACAGCCTTTGGCTACTCAACCCGGTGCAATATCAGATGTGAACACTGTGTCGCCGCCGATGCCATTCCCGATAATTTAAAGATGGAGCTGGATCAGGCAAAAGAGATCATTGCCGAAATGGCCGCTGCTCACATTCTGGGCATAAGTTTCACCGCCGGCGAACCGCTTATCTATCTGGATGAAATTACCGAACTGATCAAACTCTGTCATCAGGAATATGGGATCTACACCCGGATCGTCACCAACAGTTTCTGGGCCAGGACGCCGGAGCTTGCCGACAACTGCATCGTCCAGCTCAAGGAAAACGGGCTGTCACAACTGCGCCTGAGCTACAGCCGCTGGCACCAGAAAAATATAGCCCGTCAGAATGTATTGAACGCCGCTCAGGGTTGTCAGAAAAATGGGCTGGATTATTTCATCTCTTTTGTCACCGATTTTTCACAACAGGATGATGCCTGCGAGCAGTATTTGCGGGACCATGATCTCATATATTTTCCGGAACCGGTAATCTTTGCCGGCCGGGCAGAATCATTCGACCGCCTGCCCATACATACCGATTACCAGGAAAACTGCTGCCTGATGAATCCTTATCTCGCTCCCAGCCTTGACATGTATGGGTGCTGCGATGCCGGCAGCCATTTTACCAGGACAAACTTCTTCCATCTTGGTAATTTAAAGGACAGTAGCATTGAGCAGCTTCTCCAGAAAAGTGAAACGAATAGCTTGTATAACCATATCCGGACATTAGGTATAACAGCTATAGCATCTTTTGCCGGTTTTAAGGCAAGAGAAATCATTCAGTACCGAAAATGTGAACTGTGCGAAAAATTATTCAACTCACCTGACATGCTGGCAATGCTTCAGCGGGAGGCTCATTCAGGGCTCAATGCCCGGTACAGATAAGAATAACACTGTCCAGGCAGGCTTGAACCGCTTCATTCCAGCGTACGATTATCTCGCGCTCTCTGTTCTCTTCTGGTAAGAAGTAGGGAGCAGAGGGGATGACTCACCTTATCCATATGTGTTTGGCATTGCATGCTGAAGCTGACCCTCGGGACACAGATCCTTTCCCGAGTGGCCGTCCGTTAACAAGGATGAAAAACCCCAGCAATGAAGATTCTCCGGGTTCTGCCGGGAGGAACTTCGATCACCTTTGGTTGACAAGAAAACATGAACGACAACAAAATAATAGCATTAACCCCGTTCCGTGCTGATCTAACCCGTGCCCTAACCCGACGGGGTGAACGGCTTTTGGCCGCGACCGATCTAGCCGAACAGGTCGAAGCCCTGGAACCCCTTGAGGCATACTTCATCGTCAGGGAGATCGGCCTTAATCAGGCCCTGCCCATCCTCCTCGAACTGAGTCCGGAACAACTGGAGGCCTGTGTCGATCTCGACTGCTGGAGCCGCTACGACTTTGCAGTTGATAGTCTTGATGAATGGCTGACAGCCTTTTCTCTTGCCGGTCCCGAGGCCCTGGCTAGTGCCTTTTTCTCCCTCGATTATGTGGTGCAGCTTCTCTTTCTGGCCCAGACCGTCACGGTCTATGATCCAGACAGTGATGAGATCTCTCCAGAGGACGAGGAGGATGGGCCGCTCCGCGCCATGACCCCGGACGGTTTCTATCTTCTCGAATTGAAGACCGAACTGGTACTGAAAGTCCATCCCTTTACGGTGCTGGACGCCCTTTATCAATATGATTTAAGCGCCAGCCACCAGCTCTTGAGTAATGTCCGCGTTGATCTGCCGATGCAGATTGAAGAGGAGGCCTTGCGGTTCCGTAACGACCGCATGCAGGATATCGGCTTTGTACCGCCGGAGGAGGCCGCCTCACTCTTTTCTCCGCCGGATTTTCGCCAGCCCCTGTCCCGTCCTCAAAGGCCGGCAGGCTCTGCGCTCACCCGGGTACCGTCCGTCTATGCCGGCCCGTTCATCGAGACCACCCTGTTGCAGCAGGCCCTGTCCCTGATTACTGACCAGGAAACCCTGTCTCGCCTGGAGCAGGAGATCGTCTGGACGATAAACAGCGCCATCATCGCCTATGGTGAAAAAACACAGGAGATAAAACAGATCACCGACATCGCCGGGCGGGTGCGGGACACCATCTGCCTGGGCCTGGAATCACTGATAAGCAAAAAAGATCCCGCTTGCCCGCTGGACAGTCCAGAGGCAGCAGCCAAGGCAGCGGACTTGCTGAACGACTGGTACGTCAGCGATCTGTTCCGCCACGGTTTTGCCGCTGTCCAGGGTCTTCAGAAGGAGGCGCGGAAGGCCCTGGGTGATCCCCTGTTTCGGACCTGGTATGAGCTGTCGGATGTCAACCAGTCGGAGGAGTCGGGCGATCTGATGGCGCGCGCCTTTGTCGCCGGATTGCTCGGCCGCCACCCCTTGTGCAGCGGTTATGACCTGGCCAGAGCCGGGGAGGTCAAGGCCTTTGCCTGTCTGGCCGAGATCGATGCGGCCCATGTCCGTCTACAACGGCTTGTCGCCGGGATCTGCCGCCAGTCTTGATCTGCGGCCCATTAATGATACCTGTTTATTTCTTGACTATTGAAGAGTCACTGCATGAAAATACGCAAGCTTAGTCCTGAAAATTATACCAAGGTTGCCGCCTTGTTGCAGCAGGCATTTCCCGGGGGCACCTATGAAGGGCAATTAGTCGAAAATTTACATAAGAACGGTACTGCTGTCCATGAGTGGGTGGGTATTCATACCAACAGGGTCATTGCCTATATCGCTTTTTCAAATGCCTATAACGGTGCTGCTGTTTGCGGCCTGCATCTGGCACCCTTGGCGGTCAATCCGGATTTTCAAAGACAGGGGACAGGCTCTGAGCTGCTGCGCTTTGCCCTGCGTCAGGAGGTCATCAAGGAGAGCACCATCTTTGTATTAGGTGCTCCCGGATTTTACAGGAAGTTTGGATTTGAGCCTTGCCCCCAACCTCTTTGTCCCTTTGATAAGAACAATGATCATTTCTTAAGCCTCCGCAATACGACGACGACAAAGTTCACTGTCGGCTATGAAGCGGAGTTTACTGTCGGGGCAGAGGGCGGTCAGGGTGGCAGCGGGACACGCGTATCGCGTAATACTAAACAGGGAAGAAAATGGCACAGGTAGGCAGAATAAATAAGCTGACGGTGAAAAGCAGGCGGGACTACGGCGTCCATCTTGATGGCGGTGAGTTAGGGGATATCCTCTTGCCGACACGATACGTTCCTCACGGTTGCCAGCCAGGCGATGAGCTTGAGGTCTTTATCTATGTCGACCGGGACGATCGTCTGCGGGCCACTACCAGGAAACCCAAGGCCACAGTGGGCCAGTTTGCCTGTCTGGAGGTCGTGGAAAATACCTCGTCAGGCGCCTATCTGGACTGGGGGCTGGATCTGGATCTGTTTGTCCCCAAGAGTGAACAGCAGGGACGGATGGAGGAAGGCAAGTTATACGTTGTTTTTGTTTTCCTCGACCAGCAAACCAGACGTATCACTGCCTCTTCAAAGCTGGACAGGTTTCTTGACCTGGAGAGTCCGGAATATAAAGAGGGTGAAGAGGTGGATCTTGTTATCTATGACAAAACATATCTGGGCTACAAGGCGCTGGTCAACTTTGCTCACGAGGGCATGCTCTATAATAGTGAAGTGTTTCAGCGGCTGACCGTGGGCCAGCAGTTGAAAGGGTATATAAAAAAAATTCGCGAAGATCTTAAGATAGATCTGGCCCTGCAGCAACCCGGATATCAGGGGGTTGATGATGTCTCGCTCGCTATTCTGGAGACCATAAAAGAGCAGGGCGGCAGCATTGGTGTGACAGATAAAAGTAAGCCCGAAGAGATCTACTCCCTGTTCGGGGTCAGTAAAAAAATCTTCAAAAAGGCGATAGGCGCCCTCTATAAAAAAAGACTGATCATCATCGATACCAGTGGTATCAGGATTGCCGATTGATGGGACTCTTTGTCACATGAACATCATTCTTATAGAAAAACAGGAGATCCAGGGCAGCAGGGTGCTGCTCACCGATCGCCGGGCCAAGCACCTGATTAAGGTGCTGCAGGTGCAAGCCGGTGATAGCGTCCGGATCGGAATCATTGACGGTCCAAAGGGGCGCGGTAGGGTTGCGGCCCTCTGTTCCAGGTATCCCTTTCAGGTGGAGCTGGAAGTAGAGTTTGGAGAAGAAACAGCGGGAAAGCCGCCCATTGACCTGCTGCTGGCCCTTCCCCGGCCCATCATGCTCCGGCGTATCTTCAGTCAGGCGGCGGCCCTGGGGGTGGGGACCATCTTTATTACCCACGCCCAGCGGGTGGAAAAGAGTTTCTGGAGCGCCACCCTGCTGAATGAAGAGGAGTATCGTCCTCATCTGCTGCAGGGGCTTGAACAGGCCGTGGATACAAGGGTGCCGGAGGTGCTTGTTTATAAGCGATTCAAACCCTTTGTCGAGGATGTTCTTCCAGGAAGAATTAAAGAGTACAGCCATCTCCTGATTGCCCATCCCGGCAGTCCGGCTACTCTGAAAAGCGTGATTACTGAACGGCCAGAACGTATTCTCCTGGCCGTTGGCCCAGAGGGTGGCTGGATTGAGTATGAAATTGACAGGTTTGCAGAATACGGATTTAACTCGTTTTCGATGGGTGAGCGGATTTTAAAGGTAGATACGGCAGTGGTTGCCCTTCATGGACGCTTGTCCGAGTGCCGGGAGAATTTTACTTGATAATTTCCAAGAGGAAAAACATGTCTGAATTGAGCCTGAAGCCACTTGCCGGATTCAATCCTTTTCCGGGACCGGTGGTCACAGTGATTATGGACGGGGTGGGGATCGGCCCTGAGACTGAGAGTAACGGGGTCTACATGGCTTATACCCCATTGCTGGACGAACTCCTGCGCGGCGAACTTGTGACCCGTCTCAAGGCGCACGGTACCGCAGTGGGGCTGCCATCCGACGACGATATGGGCAACTCCGAGGTCGGTCATAATGCCCTCGGGGGTGGTCGGGTTTTTGCCCAGGGGGCAAAGCTGGTGGGCGAGGCCCTGAGGAGTGGAGCTGCCTTTGCCGGCAGGACCTGGCAGCAGGTTCTCGGGCGGACGGCGGCAGGAGGTACCCTGCATCTGATCGGTATGATCTCGGACGGCAATGTCCACAGCCATGTGGATCATCTCTATGCCCTGCTGGATCAATGTGTTCGGGATGGTGTTCAGCGGGTCAGGGTTCATGGCCTTATTGATGGTCGGGATGTGGGGCCCAGGAGCGCGCTGGATTACTTTGCGCCTCTGGAGCAGAGGCTGCAGGGTCTGTCGGTGGACGGCCGGGACTTTCAGGTTGCCTCTGGAGGCGGCAGGATGATCACGACCATGGATCGCTATAATGCCGACTGGTCAGTGGTTGAGCGGGGCTGGAAGGCCCATGTGCTGGGGGAGGGCAGACCTTTTTCTTCTGCCTGTAAGGCCATCCAGTCCTATTATGACGAAGATCCCGCCATGGCCGATCAGTATATGGAGAGCTTTGTGGTAGTTGATGATGCAGGGGCGGTAGGAATCATGGCAGACGGGGACGCGGTTATTCTCTTCAATTTCCGGGGGGATCGGGCCATCGAGATCTCGCGCGCCTTTGATGAACCCGATCTGACTGAGTTTGACCGCAAGCGGCATCCTGATCTTTTTTATGCCGGGATCATGCAGTATGATGGCGACGCCCACATACCCGCCCACTATCTGGTTGAACCGCCGGCCTTTGACCGGTCGCTTGGGGAATATCTGTGCGCGGCAGGGGTTACGTCCTATGCCATTGCCGAGACCCAGAAGTTTGGGCATGTGACCTATTTCTGGAATGGCAATAAATCAGGATACATTGATGAAACCCTGGAGACCTATGTGGAGGTTCCATCGGATACGGTGACCTTTGATCTGCGGCCCTGGATGAAGGCGGCGGATATCACCGACAAGGTGGTTGCCGCCATTGCCGGCAACAGCTATAAGTTTATCCGTCTTAACCTGGCCAATGGGGATATGGTCGGTCATACCGGGGTGGAGATTTCGGTACGGATTGCCGTGGAAACCGTGGATCTGTCTCTCTCGAGAATCCTTGTTGCCCTCGAAAAGGCTGGCGGTATTGCCCTGATCACCGCTGACCATGGCAACGCCGATTGCATGTGGACTGACAAAAATGGCAAGCGCTCGGCCATGGTGGCCCATACCAGAAATCCGGTGCCGTTGATCATCAAGGATTATAACGGCAAGAATATATTTCAGCTCACGGATATTGAGCAGCCTGGATTGACCCATGTCGCAGCGACCATCTGTAATCTTCTGGGATTTGAAGCGCCGGAAGACTATGACCCGTCGCTGCTTGTGTTGCGTTAAAATGTAATAAAATCATTATGTTGTGTATATAAAAAATATTATTATTTTTTTCTGGTTTTTCATGATACGATTTGATATAAAAAAATATGACGTATTCATCGTGCGGTGTTTTGGCCAGACACTGGTTCGACCATATAAAAATATATCATTATGTGGATCTTGCTTGTAATCGGTTCTTGTTGCTGCACAGCATAAGGGTAATTTGGTATACATTATTAGGAGTGAAAAGGTATTATGTTAGAAGGCACAGTAAAGTGGTTTAATGAGTCCAAGGGGTTTGGTTTTATTGAGCAAGATGGTGGCAAGGATGTTTTCGTCCATTACTCTGCAATTGCCTCTGAAGGCTTCAAGACCTTGAACGAAGGCGACAGGGTTCAGTTTGAAATCACCGAAGGCCCTAAAGGGCCTGCTGCTGCCAACGTACGTAAAATCTGATTCAGATCAGCTATAATTTTGATGTTTCCCTGAAACATTTCAGGGAAACATCAAAATGTTTTTTTTTTCAGTTCTTCCCGCCTTGTCTCTTCTCTTGTCCGTGGTTTCTTCCTCTCTTCTCTTGTTATTCCATCGGAACGTTGTATCTTCTTGTATTATTGTTTTTTGTCATTAGTCGGCTCCCAATCCTGCTTCTTTAAAGCTGATTGGGGCATAGAGTTATTGTTACGCTTTTTTCCTTTATCAAGATTCCCTTATCAAGAAAAAAGAGGAGCCTGTCATGCAGGATCTTACCAAATCACAAAAGGCCCGTCTGGCCATTCGTACTTTTCAAACCCTGGCCGATGCCCTGACCCTGCGCGGCAATTATAAGCCTTCTGGAAAATCAGGAGAAAAGCTGGCGGAATCATTAAAGCTGTTTTCTCCTGAGATATACGGGTCCATGAGTGATCCTCGTGTTATGGAGCTGCAGGGGCTCGAATATGTGATCGACCGGCTGCCGAAAGGGATTGAAAAATGCAACCGGATCATCCTCACCGGCCATGAGGATTTTCAGAATACCTCCTTTGAACAGGTCATGCCCTTGAAACGCCGACGTTTATCTTACGTGGTCTCGGAAAAGGAGATCTGCTTTGTCATCACGAAAGGATTGTCTGAAATTTATGATATGCTGACCCATCTCACCTTCTTGAATATCGAGGCCCAGAAGATCCAGCAGCAGATCTGTGACAAGGACGGGGAAACCTGTTCCGAATGGCATGATCTGGGCAAGGCCGCGCGTGGAGAACTGGAGCTGAAGGGTGCGGTCCTCGATCAGGCCATCTGGAATCTGTCGATCATCCTGGGCCGTACCTATAAAGAGACGCGGACAACCTATGAGAATATGGACAAAATGCATCACGGCCAGCGATATAATAATGGCCTCTTCTCCATTATCTACGAGATGGGGGAACGCATGATTAGTGAGCTTAAATCAGTTGATGAGCACCTGACCATCTATTTCACTCCGTCTCTGCAGGAGATGATCGGCCATCATAAATACGCCACCGCCTGGGCGCAAGCGGTGAAGGCGCATCTACACCAACGTGGACTCCATGAACGTCCTCTCCATATCGTCAGCGCCAATATGCATTCGGTGAGAAATGTCCTCTATGGGGCTGGAATATTGAGGAAAAGAGGTGAGAGCGTCCCGGCCAGTCTCTATGATATGATACTGGCCCTGAAGGGGAAAGATGAAGAGGTGGAAATTTTGGCTCAGCAGCATGGATTTTCCTTTTTCCCAGATCTCTCAGGGTCGAATATTGATGTCATAGTCATTGACGCGGCAGAGATTAAGGGAGATTTTATTCATCCTGAACTGTCCGTCGATCTGGCCTATATCCAGCAAGAGAAGCCGGTCATTGTGGTCATGGATTATGCCTTTGGTACCCAGGCCTTTGAGGTCATGGATGAACTGCTTTGCCCCTGTCAATTTGAGGAGAAAATGATTTCTTTCCGGATTGAGTCCATCTCCATAATGGGTAAGGCGGGCATCCTTCCCGGGAAAAAGGGGGATATCATGCTGGCCACAGCCCATGTCATGGAAGGAACACCCCATAATTATATTGTGGTCAATGATTTGAAGGTCGATGATTTTGAAGGGAAGGCAGATGTCTATGTAGGACCGATGGTAACGGTACTTGGCACCTCTCTTCAGAACCGTGATGTACTGGAGCGTTTCTACAGCTCCAGCTGGAAGGCGGTAGGGCTTGAGATGGAGGGAGGACATTATCAGCGGGCCATTAATGCGGCAGTCATTCAAGGACATATCTCTACCCGGGTTCGGGTTCGTTATGCCTACTACGCCTCGGATAATCCCCTGCGTGGGGGGCAAACCCTGGCCGCCGGTTCCATGGGGACAGAAGGGATCGTTCCCACCTATCTTATCACCAAGGTTCTGGTGCAGAAAATTCTCAATCCACCTGTGGATAGAAGAGGTGACTCATGAAAGGACAGCGGCTGGCCCTGGTCTCACCGTGGGTACTGGCCGCAGCCTGTACCCTTCTGGCTCTGATCATAGGGGTGTTTGCCGTCAATAATTACCGGCGCGAAAAAAGTCTGATGACCAATGTCCTTCTAGAGCGCGGAGCGACCCTTATCCGCTTTGTCAACTCCGGTGCCAGGGCCTCATTTCTTAATGGAGCGAGAGAAGGAAAACCTCCAGTGTGGCAATGGTCTGAACATGTACAGGATATTCTCGAGCGTGCCGCTGAACATCCAGGGGTTCATTTTCTGGCCCTGGTAGATGGCTCGGGGAATATCCTTGCCAGTTCCGCTGCTGATAAGGTGGAGACCCGGGTCGATAAGGATACTCTGACCTTTGTAACTTCTATTAAACAGGGCGAGCACGATCTGGGAAGCTTCCGTTATCGTATCGGTGGGTCTGATCAGTCCACGGCCTTTCAGGTGGCTGCCCTTTTTATCCCCATGGGTAAAAGACAGTTACGGCTGCAGGGGCCACTCATAGATGGCTCGAATCATGGCGAAGGTATGATGGGGGGGCGCATGATGAGAGATCATCTCTTCTCTTCAAGATGGAATGACGAGTTGGAACGGGTGAGTCAGCAAAGATATATTATCCTGGTGGAGCTTGATCTGGCACAATTGAATAAGGCGGTCAAGCAGCAGCTTCTCCAGATTGTGATCCTTTCCGTTGTCCTTCTGCTGGTTGGAATCGGTGGCTGGTTATCTCTGCTGACCCTTGAAGGACTGAAGGGATCACAGAGCAGGTTGAGCAGAATCAAGGCCTTTCGCGATATTCTCATTTCTTCTCTGCCGGTGGGGTTAATCGTCACTGATAGCGGGGGGAAGATTATCCTCTGCAATCATTTCGCTGAGCAGATAGCCTCTGTTGCCGAAAACGAGGTGGTGGGCTCTTCCCCTGAGGATGTGTTGGCGCCGGAATTGGCTCTGGCCCTGGCTCTTGGGCGCTCTCTCCATGCAAAGACTCCTTCGTTCGGGGCGGCCATTTCCGGAGGAGACCAGAATGAGCAGGCTGTCGATTCGGTGCAAAAAGAAATTATTCTGCCTGATAATAAAGGGGTGAAGCGCACCCTTCAGTTGAACAGCTTGTCTGTGGTTGAGAGTGAGGGCACTCCTGCCGGCGCCATGCTCCTTATTCAGGATTTGAGCCAGGTGAAATCCCTGGAAGAGGAGCTGCGTCGGAGTGAGAGGATGGCCGCACTCGGCAAGATGGCGGCAGGTGTTGCTCATGAATTGAGAAATCCGTTGAGTTCCATCAAGGGTCTGGCCATTCTGCTCAGGTCACGGTTTCAGGAGGTCGCTCCTGCGCCGTCCATGGCGCCCACGACACTTGGGCGTCCCTGCCCGGCGCTAAATAACGACCTGGAAACGGCTGATATCCTGGTGCAGGAGGTGGAGCGCTTGAACCGCAGTATCGGTGAGTTGCTCGACTATGCCCGTCCCCAGAAATTGATCAAAGAGAATGTCCGTCCCGAAGAGGTGGTGCAAAAAGCTGTGTCACTGATCCGCATGGATACGGAGTCTGTGGGGGTGCGGGTGGAGATGGAACTGGCGGATGATTTGCCGCTGGTGCAGGCCGATCAGGATAAGCTGATCCAGGTTTTTCTTAACCTCTTTTTGAATTCCATTCAGGCGATGGAACATGGTGGCCGGCTGGACATCCATGTCACCGCTCAGGACGGCAATGTTCTTTTTACAGTCAAGGATACGGGGTGCGGCGTCAGTAAGGAAGATCTTCCCCGCATCTTTGATCCTTATTTTACCACCAAACCGGAAGGCACGGGGCTGGGACTTGCCATGTCCATGAAGATTATCGAGGAACATGGCGGGACTATGACCTTCCAGAGTGAAGAGGATATGGGGACGACGGTTATTGTCTTGCTGCCTTGTAAATCTTTGTAAATCTGCATAGCTTTATTTCTCAAGAACCTGCTGGTTATTTTGTGACAGTGCTTACTCGCATTTAATCCAATGGCGGTTTCATCAGCTCATTGTTCCCCGCTGGCGGTGGCGGTGCTGGATTCGTACAGCACTGTTTCAGCCGGATGAACAGGGTTTTGATCCCGCGCCATACCTTGGGGATCAACCATATAGCCAGAAGAATAAACAGGACGAAAAATCCTATAAAGGCCAGTGGGTGGTGCAGCGCGGTCCAGAGTCCGGCGACAACAGCCACGTCTTCCAGTGCGGAGGCGGTCCAGTTGCTGAAGGGTTCAGGGGAGGTATTGATCATGATCCTTGAGCCGGCCTTGAGGGAATGAGAGGTGGCGGAAATGGTTCCGCCCAGGATGCCGGCCATGATGACGATGGCTGGGTTCACCTCTCCCACGGCCCCGGCTGCCAGCATGACTCCGGCAGGAATGCGGATAAAGGTGTGAATGGTGTCCCAGCCGGTATCCACCCCAGGGGTCTTGTCGGCAAAGAACTCCACTACATACATCAGGGCTGCCGCACCTATTATCAGGGGATTCTGCAGGACCTGCAATTGCTCCGGGAGTACAATATTACCAGTCACTCCCAGAAAACCAAGGATGCCAATGGTCGCGTAAAGATTTATTCCGGCGGCCCAGGAGGCGCCCATGGTCAGGGCGATAGTGGCGATAAGTTGCTGGTAGGCATCCATTTAATTTCCTCCTGTGATCTTTGTCAGGTGTGAGGTTACTGCTGTTCCTTACATTCGCTGAAATGGCTGTTGAGAAACTCACATTCTTTGGGTGAGAGGTCAAACTGGATCTCGACCTGCTCCAGCAGTGACGCCCGGCTTTTTTCCGGATGTTGCCGGGTGAGTTCGGACAAGGCACAGATGGCCTTCTTCATTTTGTCGCCAGGGCGTTGAGTTGTTTTGTGTGCAGACATACCGAAATGTTTCCTTATTCTCTAAGCCGCTTTAAAAAATAACAGGACCGTTTAATTGCCGGGAGCGACATAAGGAGCCGCAACGAAATAGACATAGATAATCATGTTATTTCGTAATGGCTCCTAAGTTGAGGGAACCGGCCTTAAAATTACTCCAGCCAGTGGCGGCACGGTGATACGGGTGTGGAAGGGCGCCTGGGCATATCGTTCGGCAACGGGCTGGTAGCGGGTCTTGTCACTGGCGTTGCTGCCGCCATATCTGTCGTTGTCCGAGCAGAAGATCTCTTGATACTGGCTGCCGGTTGGCAGTCCCAGCTTGTAATCATAATGGGTCTGCGGGGTGTAGTTAAACAGGCAGACCAGATGATCGGAGCGGTCTTTGCCATACCGGACATAGGAGATGATGGAGTTCTGCCGGTCTTCCAGGTCAAGCCATTGAAATCCCTCGGGGCTGAAATCCAGTTGCCACAGACTGGGGTTCTCTTTGTAGAACCGGTTCAGTTCCTCGACAAATATCAGCATCTGGGGATGGAGTGGATTTTCGCCCAGAAGGTGAAAATCCAGGCCCTGTTTGCAGTACCATTCCGTCCATTGTCCGAATTCGCTGCCCATGAAGAGCAGTTTTTTTCCCGGATGCATCCACATGGTGAGCAGGAGCAGGCGCAGATTGGCAAATTTCTGCCACATGTCCCCCGGCATCTTGTCCAGCAGGGAGCGTTTGCCGTGCACCACCTCGTCATGGGACATGGGCAGGATGAAGTTTTCGGAAAAGGCGTACATGATGGAGAAGGTAAGGCTGTTATGATGGTATCTTCTGTACAGAGGGTCCTGGCCAAAATAACTGAGGATATCGTTCATCCAGCCCATGTTCCACTTGAACCCAAAACCTAAGCCCCCCATGTCCGCCGGTTTGGAGACCCCGTAAAAATTGGTGGACTCTTCCGCGATCATAAGGGTATTCGGGTGACGTTCATAGATGATGGAGTTGAGATGACGGAGGAATTCAATGGCCTCCAGATTCTCCCGGCCGCCATAGGCATTCGGAATCCATTCCCCTTCCTTGCGTGAATAATCGAGATAGAGCATGGAGGCCACGGCATCGACCCGGAGCCCGTCAATGTGGTACTTGTCCAGCCAGAAGAGGGCGCCCGCGATCAAAAAATTGCTCACCTCGCGGCGGCCATAGTTGTAGATGAAGGTTCCCCATTCCTGTTGCTCGCCTTTTCTGGGGTCTTCATGCTCAAAGAGGGCGGTGCCGTCGAAACGGCCCAGGCTGTGCTCGTCTTTGGGGAAATGGGCCGGAACCCAGTCCAGGATCACCCCGATATCGTTCTGGTGACACTGGTCAACAAAGTACATGAAGTCCTCAGGGGTCCCGTAACGGCTGGTCATGCTGAAGGGGCCTGTCACCTGGTAGCCCCAGGACTCGTCAAGCGGGTGCTCCATCACCGGCATCAGCTCGATATGGGTGAAGCCCAGTTTCTGGACATAGGGGATGAGCTTGTCGGCCAGTTCCCGGAAGGTGAGGAACCGGTCGGGATCCGCCGGGTCGCGCTGCCAGGAGCCGGGATGGGCCTCATAGATGGCCATGGGCTGGTCATAGGGCGAGGTGGTGTTTCTGGTCTGCTGCCAATCTTGATCCTCCCAGGTGTAGCGGTCCAGGGGGCGGACAATGGAAGCGGTCTTGGGACGAAGTTCGCCATAGAACTGAAAGGGGTCATTCTTTTCCAGAATGGCGCCATGCTGGGTGCGGATCTCGAATTTGTAGAGCTCGTTTTCACCTATCCCCGGCAGGAACAGCTCCCATATTCCCGAACCTCCCAGGCTGCGCATGGGATGGACGCGTCCGTCCCAGCCGTTGAAGTTGCCGAGTACCGAGACGCGGGCGGCAGACGGGGCCCAGACCCGGAAAATGGTGCCGGCTATCCCGGAACGACTGGTCAGATGGGCGCCCATGTGGTTGTAAAGTTCATAATGGGTACCGAAGTTAAAGAGATAGCGGTCCTGTTCGTCCAGTGCCGGCAGGAAACGGTAGGGATCGTTGACGGTGTGGACGGTTCCGTCAAAATAGGTGATCTGAAACTGGTAATTGTAAGGATCAAAATTGATGTCTTTAAAGGCAGCCCGCTCCAGCTCCAGCTCGTAGATCCCCGGCTCACAGCTCTTTTTCATGACCAGGGAAAAGGCCTCGGTGAGCAGGGTAACAGCGGCGGCATGAGGCTGAAAGGTACGAATGACTACCATTTGTTCCTGGGGTCCGGTAAAGTGAACGCCAAGAAACTGGAAAGGGTCATGATGGGTGGCGTTGATTATTTTATCCTGCTGTTCTTTTATTGCATTCATGATAAATCTTTTTTGATGTCGAGTATAATAGGATCAGAGTAACTCTGATGCCAGATGGTAGTTCTTGACGGAAAGAGGATAAATCTGATAGGATTCCATAAATTAAGCCGCTGTAAAAAAAACATAGCCATCTAAGTGCCCAGAGCGGCATAAGGAGCCGGTCGCTCCTACGCCGTCCATGGCGATCGCGACACTGGGCCATCCCTGGCCTGCGTAACGAAATAGATATACATGGCCATGTTATTTCGTGACGGCTTCTAAGTAATCGTCAACAATAATCGTACCCTTGAAATGCTGTGACCGGCATATGGGGACCGTAATGAATTGTCAGGAAGCTGATGTCTCTTTCACAACGGCTCCTGATTTTCTTTTATTATTTCGTATAATACATCGGATGTAAAGAATTAAACAGAGATGAATCCAGAGAACAGTACTATAATTGATACCTTGACCGGTTCGTTTCTTATTTCCACCTCCCGGATGCCTGATCCGCGTTTCAGTGAGCAGGTTCTTTATATCTGTGCCCATAATTATGAGGGGACAATGGCGGTGGTGATCAACCGGCCGAATCAATTCCTGACCATGGATGAAATCCTGACTGGCGCCAAACTGCCGGTACCTGACAAGCAGCTGCCGCCAGTCTATGTTGGCGGGCCGGTAGAACCTGACTCAGCCTTTATCCTGTTCAGTTCTGATTATCAGGCGGAGCAGCAGCTGGCGATCAGCCCGACGATTTCCCTGAGCCGGGAGGCCAGGCTTCTTGAAGATATCGCCAGAGGTCAGGGGCCGGAGAAATATCTCTTTATCCTGGGATATGCCGGCTGGGGGCCTGGCCAGTTGGAACAGGAGCTGGTTGCGGAAGGATGGCTGGTTGTTCCGGCGGATGATGCCATTGTCTTTGATGTACCCGATGAAGAAAAGTGGCAGCGGGCGGCGCTGTTGTACGGAATAGATATTTCCACCTTTGGAGATGTGGTGGGAAACGCTTGAAGGCATGAGTAAAGTTTACACATTTGATCAGCAGGGTAAAAATGGATGAGATTAAACAGATATTTGAATGTCAGCGCTGCGGCTATTGCTGTCAGGGGGAGACAACCGTTTCGCTCGACGAGAATGACCGGCAACGCATGGTTGTGGCCCTGGGCCGGAGTGAAGATGAGGTGCGGGAAAAATATTGGCGGGTGACCGGCAGTGTCACCCAGATGAAAATCGTGGATGGTCATTGTGTTTTTTACCATAACGGCTGCACGGTCCATGGTGGACGTCCCTGGCGGTGCGGGCAGTGGCCGCTGCATCCCTCGCTGCTCACCGATGAAAACAATTTTACGGCAATCAAGGAATCCTGTCCAGGCATGAATCAGCACATATCATATAAGGAATTCTGCCGAATTCTCAAGTCGATCATTGACGCGCGGGGAATCATTCATTGCTGATCAGGGGCAAGGCATGAAATTCGAGCTGCTTCTTCTGGGAAAGACCAAGGATTCGTATCTGGCGGAGGGGATTGCTGATTTCAGCAAACGGCTGCTGCATTACACCAAGGTTTCGGTGAAATGTATCCAGCACAAGAAAAAAGGCCAATGGAGTGAAGAGCTCGAAAAAGAGGAGGATGGTCGTCTCCTCCTCCGTCATGTCCCTGCCGGGGCCTTAAAGGTAGCGCTTGATTTCCGCGGCCGTCAGTTCAGTTCGGAGGATCTGGCTGATCTGATCAGCCAATGGGAGCAGCAGGGGATCAAGCAGGTGAGTCTGCTTATTGGCGGCCCTCTTGGCCATTCAAAAGAGCTTGTGGCACAGGCCGATCTTCTGCTCTCCTTGTCCAAGATGACCTTTACCCATGATATGACGCGGCTTTTTCTTCTGGAGCAGCTTTACCGGGCCTATACAATCAAGGCTGGCGAAAAATATCATAAGTAAGAGAAAAAAGGGCGGCCGGTTTCTGATATTCTTTGTTTAGGAGCCAGTTCGTTATGGCACATTACGCCGTTTGCGGGATTAAAAATATGTAACTATCCAGCAGCACCTCATCTGCTTCGTCATCGGCCTGCTCATGTACGAATCAGTACACTTCGCAGGCCTCTTTCTCGCATATGAGGCACTGCTGAATAGTTACGTGACATCTGTTTTGGCATTTTCCCGGCATTAAGCTTGATAGTTACAAAAATATTCAAGTTGTTTTGTGACGACGTCTGAGTCCGGTCAGGTAGACATCAAAACGACTGTTTTTCATCTCTATGATATGAGATGGTAGCCTGGCAATCAGTTCAGGGGCGCCTTTAGGGCGTTTGACCACTACCCGGTTGGTGGCAGATGCCAGGGCGGTCTCCAGAAGGGCGCCGGCGTCCTGGTCGTCTCCCACGAGTGCGCGGATGGTTCGCATCTCTTGTTTATTGAGGGCTGATGTGTGACGATGGGGGTACATGGGATCCAGGTAGATGGTGGCGGGTCGCTCGGCAAGGCTGGTGATAATTTCTCCGGCGTTGCCGAAAAGAAGCCGGAGTCGGCCCACGATATCTCTGATCGCCGGATGGTCTGCAGCCCGTTGCAGCCCGTCGGCCAGCAGCGCCCCCATAACGGGTGATCGTTCAATCAGGGTGACCTCGCACCCCAGGCTGGCCAGAATAAAACCGTCAACGCCAAGTCCCGCTGTGGCATCGATAATGGTTGGCCGCAGGCCTGATTTCAACCCTGCGGCCCGTGCCAGGGGCTGATGGATGCCACCACCATGGAGACGGCGATATCCCGCACTGCCGGAGATAAAGTCGGTGGTCAGTGTTGTGAAATAGCGCCCCGTCTCCGGGTTGAGGGTCTGGAGCTCCAGTCCTTTTCCGGTATAGACCAGCAGGAACTGCTGGTCTATACCGGAAAAGGCAGCCCGCTTGACTTGTAAAGAATCTGCCAGGATCTGGGCCTTGAGCTGGAGGGTTTCATCTCCCGGGGTGCAGGTCACGGCCAGTGAAAGGGCAGGCGTGGTTGGACAATATCGAATAGTCATAGGTGATTTGAAGCGTGAGGGGAAAAGATTCCCAGTTGAACCGATTTTTAAAATATACACTAATTGAAGATATGGAACCTGTAAAAAATCATCAGCCGGCTGTTGTGGCAATTATCCCGGCCCGCTATCTGTCCAATCGTTTTGAAGGCAAACCCCTGGCCCTGATTGCCGGCAAACCGATGATCCAGCATGTGGTGGAGCGGGCGTGGCAGGTTAAGATTCTGAGCCGGGTGGTGGTCGCTACCGATGACATGCGGATCGGCGAGTGCGTCGCCTCCTTTGGCGGTGAGTATGTGTTGACCAGGAGTGATCATGTCTCAGGCTCTGACCGGCTGGCAGAGGCCGCGGAACTGCTCGATATCTCCGAGCACGATGTGGTGGTCAACATTCAGGGAGATCAGCCTCTTTTTGACCAGGAAGTGGTGGCCCAGGTGGTCCAGCCTCTGCTTGACGATCCTGCCCTGCCGATGTCAACGCTGATCTACAAGATTATCAGGCCGGAAGAAATCAATGATCCGAACCACGTCAAGACCGTCTTTGATCATAATTATAATGCCCTCTATTTTTCCCGAGCCCCGATACCTTTTCAGCGAAATCCCGAGGAAGGGATGTCACCGACCTATTATAAGCATCTGGGCTTTTATGCCTATCGGAAAGGATTCCTTTTGACCTTTGTTGCCCTGCCTGAAGGAGAATGGGAGCGTTTCGAAAAGCTGGAACAGCTGCGGGCGCTCGAGTATGGATATCGGATCAGGGTGGTCCTGACCGACCATGACTCCATTGAGGTGGACACCCCAGAGGATTTGCAAAGGGTGGAAGAGTATATAAAGAAACTGACAGTTGGACGTTGATATTGTTTTTTTTTTAAAAAAAAACATCAAAAGATGAAAGAGAAAGAGAATGAAAATCAAAGGATTTAAAACAGCGGCAATTGCTGCCGGGATCAGATATGCCGACAGACTGGATCTTGGTCTTATCTTCAGTGAGGAACCGGCCGTTACCGCCGGGGCCTTTACCACCAATCAGATGAAGGCGGCTCCCGTTGTGCTTGATATGGAGCGTCTCAAACAAGGAAGGGCGCAAGCTATTTTAATCAACAGCGGCTGCGCCAATGCCTGCACTGGTGAGGCGGGAATGCATGCCGCCCTCACTGCCGGAGCTTGTGCTGCCTCGGCCCTCAACATTGCTGACGAGATGGTGCAGGTTTCGTCCACCGGTGTTATCGGCGAACAGTTGAACCTGGAGGCCATAAAAAAAGCCATGCCAGGGCTGGTCGCTGGATTGTCTCCAGATAATTTTGAACAGGTTGCCAAGGCTATCATGACCACGGATACCGTTTCCAAAACGGCCTACCGGACGGTTGTCATCGGTGAACAGGAGGTTAGCTTTATGGGGATGGCCAAGGGGGCGGGGATGATTATGCCCAATATGGCCACCATGCTCGCCTTTGTGCTGACTGATGCCCGGATCAGTTTTCCTCAACTTCACAAGTCTTTGCTCCATGGCGTTGAGCGCACCTTTAACCGGATTACCATCGATGGAGATACCAGTACCAATGATATGGTTCTGGTTATGGCCAATGGGACTGCCGGAAATCCCTGGATCGATGAAGACGATTCAAGTGAGCAGCAGATCTTTCAGGAGACCCTGGGGGAGCTGCTAAAAGATCTGGCCTTGCAGATCGTGAAGGATGGCGAGGGCGCCACCAAGTTTATCACCATCCGGGTCTGTGGGGCTCGTGAAGTGGAGGAAGGCGAGCGGATTGCCCGCACCGTTGCTAATTCCAGTCTGGTAAAAACAGCCTTTTTCGGCGAAGATGCCAACTGGGGAAGGATCATGGCCGCCATTGGACGTTCAGGGGTGCGTATCTCTCCGGAACGGGTAGATATCTCCTTTGGTGACGTGCTCATGGTGAGGGATGGACTGGGGCAGGGAAAAGAGGCTGAAAGGGCAGCAACCGCAATCCTTAAAGAAAAGAATATTATGGTGACCATAGATCTGAAAGAGGGAACAGAATGTGTCGAGATCTACACCTGTGATTTTTCACTTGATTATGTGAAGATAAACGCCGATTATCGGAGTTGAGACCGGCCTCGAGCTGCTATGCCGGTGTTCGGCACAACCAGGTACCAAAAAAATGAAAAAAAAATGGTTGACCTCTATTCTGCCGGAACAGATGGAACTGGCAACTCTGTTGTCTGGACTTCCAGAGAAGTACAGTGTTCAGGAAGGGAGTGTGTCGTTTGATACGATCAGTTATCTGGACACCTTTGACTGGCGCCTCTATGAGCAGAAACTTATCTGTCAGTTCCGCGGGAACGGCACCTATCTGTTGACTGATTTTGCGGGTGGCAACAGGATTCAGGCTGATGGGCCCGGCCCGAAAAAGCTCTTTGCCCATGATCTTGCGGGTGGCGTACTCGGCGAGAAACTCTCGGCAGTGGCAGGCATCCGCGCCCTGCTTCCCCTGACTGAGATTGCCAGGCGGTCTCAATCCTTTCAGGTTGTCAACCGGGATCATAAACTCATCCTTTCCGGCTTCCTTGAGCTCAGTCAGCTGTTAAATCCTGATGATGAACCGATATTTCTTGGTGGATCTCTGCGGATGCAGGAGGTTCGCGGCTATGATAAGATTGTGATGAAAGTTACAGAACTGCTGCAGAGTCGAGGGCTTGAGTCCGGGAAGCCGGAAGAGAGGGTTTTGCGCCTTGCCCTTGCTGCCAGTGGGAGAAGTCCTCTGGACTATTGCTCTCAATTCTCCATCGTTCTGGACCCGTCAGAGACCATTGCCCAAGCCGCGCGAAAGATCTTTCTCCAGCTGCTTGAGGCGATGGAACGAAATATCCCAGGTATTGTTGAGGATATTGATGCTGAATTTCTCCATGATTTCCGGGTTGCCCTGCGCCGGACGCGCTCGTTACTGGGAAGCATGAAAAAGAGAATGCCTGCTGCTGATGTTGATTTTTATCAGCGGGGACTGCAGGAGATTGGTGCTTTTACTGGTCCTGTTCGTGATCTGGATGTCTATCTCCTGGAAAAAGATGTGTATCACTCCATGCTGCCTGAAGGACTGCAGGAAGGGTTGTCTGTTTTTTTTAAGGAACTGTCAGGGCAAAGGGTAAAAGAGTTGCACCGACTGAAAAAGGCTTTTCAGTCCAGGAAATTGAAACAGTTTCTGGCAGGGTGGCGAAGTTATGTGGAAGATTCTTTGCTGACAACTGCCCTGGTAACAGCCCATGAACCATGTAGAAAAGTGGCTGTCAAGGCTATCAGAAAGCGATTACGACGCATTCTGAAGGATGGCTCTCTGATTGGTCCACAGAGCCCGGATGACACCCTTCATTGTGTAAGGATTCAGGCCAAAAAACTCCGTTATCTGTTGGAGTTTTATCGATCACTGTTTCCGAAAACGGAAATGGACTCTTTGTTGAAGTCTCTCAAGAAATTGCAGAACAATCTGGGGAGCTTCAATGACCTTTCTGTGCAGCAGAATATGTTGGCACAGTATCAGCTGGGGTTGAATGCCAGTGAGCAGAGACAAGCCCTCCAAGTGGCAGCTGCAATCGGTGGCCTGATTACCCATCTGCACGAAGAGCAGGTGAGCGTCCGCCAGAAGTTTGAACAAACATTTGAACAGTTTAGCTCGGCGAAAAACAGAAAGCTTTGTGATGTTCTTTTTAATAAATTTCCTTACAGAGCTCCTTGAATTATTGCCTTTATTAACGGGTGTTCAACGCAATGAAAATTATCGCGATCTATTCCAGTAAGGGAGGCGTGGGCAAAACGGCAACCGCAGTCAATCTATCCTATAGCTGTGCCCGTAGTGGCAGAAAAACGCTGCTCTGTGACATCGACCCACAAGGAGCGGCTGGCTATTATTACCGGATCAAGCCAAAAGAGAGTTTTAACCGGAAACTGTTTCTCAAAGGGGATCTGGCGCCATTTATCAGGGGGACGGATTTTGAAAATCTTGATCTGCTGCCGGCCCATTTTTCTTTTCGTAATCTGGACATTGCCCTCGATGGTCAGGGCAGATCTACAAATGAGCTCAAAAGGATCTTTGCCGGTCTCAAGGATGAGTATGATGTGCTGATTCTCGACTGTCCTCCCAACATGACCCTGCTTTCCGAGAATATCATCATGGCGGCGGATCTGATAGTGACCCCGGTTATCCCCACCACGCTTTCCATCCTTTCTTTTGCTCAACTGATCAAACTGGCTGACAAGCTTGAGGTGAAGCGCAAGAAACTGGTGGCCTTTTTCTCCATGGTTGATAAACGAAAAAACATGCACACCGATACTATCTTGAAATTTGGCAAGAAAAAGATGTTTCTCGTCAGCGAAATTCCCTATCTTGCTGATGTTGAAAAGATGGGGATCTATCGGCAGCCGGTGGCTGCCTCAGCGCCTTCTTCTTCAGCCGCCATCGCTTATGAACAGTTGTGGCTGGAGGTGTGGAGGCGAGGAATGTAATTATGAGAACCCTGTATCTGGTCAGGCATGCCAAATCCAGTTGGCAAGACTCCTCTCTGGCCGACCATGAGCGCCCTTTGAACAAGCGAGGCCTGGGCGATGCCCCGGTTATGGGCCAGAGACTTGCCGGCAAAAAGGTCAGGATCGATTCGATCTGGAGTAGCCCGGCTCGGCGGGCACTTGAGACGGCACGTATTCTTGCCAAGGCCTTGAACTATCCCCGCAAAGAGATAATCCTGCGTGATCGGCTCTATGCGGGCACAATAGAAAGCTTCTTGCTTGAGCTCAGATCCTGCCCTGATGAGGTCAAAAGACTGTTGGTGGTCGGACATAATCCGGTGATCTCGGAAGCTGCAGATCTGCTGATCGGCCACAGTCGCGATACAGATATTGAGATGCTGCCCACTTGTGGAATTGTGGCCATAGAATTTGAACTTTCCTCCTGGCTACAGCTAAGAGAGAAAGAAGGACGTTTTCTGTTTTTTGAATATCCCAAAATGTCTTTATAAATGGCAAACCATCCTGTCTGTCAGCGTTGTCTGCATTACTATGTAACGCATGAGCCCAAAATGCCTTATGGTTGCCGGGCCATGCGTTTCAAGTCTGCTCATAATCCAGCTCAGATTGTTCTTTCTTCTTCTGGAATAGAGTGTCAGCTATTTGTTCCTAAGAGTACGGATCGGGATGGTGAAAGTACATCGCCAAAACGGACGGCCTGAGTTTAAACGATTGCTTAGTGTCAGCTACTATTGAAAAATGAGAGGGAAACCAGATATCATGCGTTGGAGTTATAAAAGTATACAATATGGTTTGAAAAAAGAAGGTCTACTGGGGAGCTCTTTTCTTGATGAAGCGGAAATGGAACAGTCTTTGAACGAATTTGGTCAGGCAGGCTGGGAACTGGTCTCTCTGTTTGCTATGCAGGATGGGCTGATGGCTGTTTTCAAACAACCATTGACGTTCAATGTGGGATCATCCCAGGCACCTGTCACAGAGGAAGCCGCTGTCGAGCATACTTTTTCCTTGAAGAGTCGGGGAGCGAGTGACGCAGAAGACAGATTAGAACGTAAAGCAGGGCGTAGAGAACCCCTTGTTTCAGTGTCTGTGGAAAAAGAGGATGAGGAAAAAGGTGTTGGGGCCATCCGGATAGAGTAATCATTGCTTTTCTCAGATTCTTATGATTGAAATTGAGTTAGAGCGAAAGGAAGTGAGTGAAAAATATGCACCTGGTTGAACGGTGGGTAAAATGGTGGCAGCCGGCTTGTTGTTCAATTTTTGTAGGATCGTGAAATAGTCGTTCTATTTTAGGTGGTTGGCTGTTTTTGACGTATTGGCATGATTATTGGATTATTTAAAGTAAATGAATGAACTTCATTCTTCCTTCCCCCTTGACGCCTGCTCGTTGTGAGCAGGCGTTTTTTTGTTTGCCCAGCGTAGCGGGCAAACCCGGCCTGCTGCCAGAAGCAGGCGTCACCCCGACCAGGGGGAAGACAATCCGAATCGCAGATAAGCGCAGACTTCGAGGGCGTTGCCGGCAACGGCGGGGTCTGAAGGAAGCGATAGGAAGTGAACTGCACATAGCGCAAGCGAACCTGATTCGGCGTAGCGGGAGGGTAAGCGTGCAAAATAGCGCGAAGCCCGATACCTGGTCATTCCCGTTGCGTGATTGAGGATGGGGTAGTTTACAGGGAGCTCGAAGTAACTGGGGAAGCCTCATATCATTCCCGTAAGCCATGGAATGCAGGGATAGGGAAGTTCAAGGGGAAACCTAAGGCAAAACGACGTGGTGTGAGGTGGCAGATGACTCCGTAGTAGTGATGAGCATGGTCAAAGTCTGGTACAGTCTATACGACAGGATGTTGAGTAGGGATGCTCTGCTCAAGGCATTCAAGAAGGTGAAATCAGCGAAAGGAGCTGCCGGTGTAGACGGTCAGTCCATCAATGAT
>JAHYIV010000036.1 GCA_019429465.1 Desulfoarculaceae bacterium | reverse complement strand
CAGGTATTCCAGGCAATCCAGCTCAGATCGGAATTGCTCTTCGAGTTCGAGCAAGGTCTTTGGGTAGTCAGCATCAGCCATGCCCGAATACTACATCTTGTGGCTACTTGAGTCAAATGCATACCCCCAGTAAAAATAATTCTTAAAAGTGATGGGTTCGTAACAAATCGAAATTTAGCATTTTTCGTCATGCCACCGGGGTGGGCTACTCTTGGCGAGACCCTCAAAACGTATCGCGACCCTTTGTGTCCAGAACCGCATTATTAAATCCAAGAGTTTCCAAGTATTCACTCAGCTCGGAACGAAAATGTTCGCCGATAATTTTATCCAGATCGCTGCTTATAACCTGCACCACAACAGTATCCGGCCCGACTCTTACCCGACAGCCCATAAAACCTTTTTTCTGGAGAAACTGTTCCGCCTGCGCTATACGCTTCAGAAGGGAACTGGTGATTTTTTGATGAACCTGGATTCGGGTTGCGAGACAGGAATTTGAAGGCTGATTAAAGTTGGGCAGCCCCAGCTTTCTGGACAGTGCACGAATATCTTTTTTATTGAACCGTGCCTGGGCCAGGGGAGTTCCCACGGAAAGTTCCTGGACTGCCCGCAATCCTGGCCGATACTCCAGAAGATCATCGGTATTGGTTCCATCCAGGAGGATAGAAGGGGTGCCGTCTTGGCTCATCGCTGTTTGCAGGGCACCATAGGTCCTTTTTTTACAGAAATAACAGCGCTGTTCCGAGTTGGCCACAAAATCCCGGCAACGGAGTGGATAAACCTTCACGGCCAGGTAGGGACAAGGGATACCATTCACAGCCGTTGCCAGCTTTGCTGTCTTTATCTGATCCTGTTCAGGTATGACACAGGAAACCGCATGCAGGGCCGTCACCTTCTCCGGCCCCAGGGTATCACAGGCCACTCGCAGGAGGAGGGTGGAGTCTACTCCACCGGAAAATGCCACTGCCACCTTACCATAGGCCTGCAACAGCTCCTGAAGCCTGGCCAGCTTATTTGTCAGATCCCTGTCCATCAGCTCCTTCCATGTCAGGTAACAATTGAGCCGGCTGATTTAACAGAAACTTGCGATCCCTGATCCATCCCTTCAGGGTCTCGGCGATCTCCCTGGCCTTGACCATGCTGGAAAGCGGGGCAGTCGGTACCTGCTTGCCATTGACCTCAATGAAGCCGGATTTCAATTGGGCGTAACTGACCTCACCATAGTTGCGGGCAATACCATTGGAATAGTCATAGCCATAATCAACAACCTGGGTGAAGATCTCCGCGTCGGAGACCCCGGTATAAGCGGCCATTTTACTGTTAAGGATGGGAATGGGCACTCCCAAGCCAACGGCCATGGTGTTGCCATAGCCAAGTATGGATATCCCCCGCAGCCACTTGGCGGACATCTGCTTCAGATCGCCCTGCACCATGATCGTGCCGGCTGGTTTGCGCGGCACGCCACCTTCGGTGCGCAGGACATTGGGGTTATGCTGGGTTCCGTGCCAGGTGACATAGCCGATCCCGCCGCCAAGGAAGATCCGGGTTCCCATTCCTATGGTCTGATAGTGAGGGTCATTCAATAAGGGACTCAATTCCCCGGCGCTGCAGAAGTTGGCATTACGGCAATGGGGTTTGAGCATACCCATATAGGTGTGCACGGTTTTGTCAGAGAGATTGACCGCGCAGTTATAATTCTGATACCCGTTTCTCGGATTACACAACAAGGCATAAGGCAGATCGGCCAAGGTCACTTCCTTTTGCATCTTGCGGGACAGATAACAATCCGTTCCATAACCTTTGGCCTCAAGAAAGACCTTTCTTCCGGCCACCAGATCTTCAATGACATGGCCGCCACCGTAGCGGAATTCACCGGGATAGACCTTATTAAGAGGATCATCCTCAGCCGGTTCTGTCGCCCCGATATAGGCATCTACAGCCGCCAGACCGGCATAACAGGAAACCTTGTTCAGCCACACCTTTGAGGCCTTGATCGTAGGGGTCATCTGGCCGAAATTAAAAAAAGCACCGGACGAGCACATGGGGGCGAAGGTGCCGGTGGTTACCACATCGATCTCGCGGGCTGCCTGTTCCGGTCCTTTGGCCCGGACGATGTCCACCATCTCTTCAGCGGTAACCACTATCGCCTCACCAGATCTGATCCTGGCGTTAATCTCTTCATAAGTCTTCTGGATATTACTCATGCTTATTTCCCTTTCAATGAAATGATTTCCCGACTGTTTCACATGAGGAGGTCGAATTTAACTTTTTCATCAATTATTTTCCGCGTCCCTAAGGATAAATATTGAACTTATCGTACACCTCTCCCTTATATCAAGCTTTTTACAGCTTGACATACTTTTTTCTTTCACCTAGATTCCTGCACCTGGATTTATCGTTTTGCTGGAGTCGTCACTCTTCAGCATCTATGCAGTCCCCAATCATGAACAGGAAAGGCCATGGCAACTGAAAAAAAACCGGATATTGCTCAGGTGCGGGAGCAGATAGACGCCATAGACAATCAGATTCTCTCCCTTCTCAAGAAGAGAATTGGTTGCGCAAAGGATATTGGCAGGCTGAAAAATGAGAGCAATCGGGCCAAGTGGGATCCACTGCGTGAACGGCAGATCTATGAACGGCTGCTTGCGAGGAATGACGGTGTTTTTCCTGAGACGGCCCTGCGTTCCATCTTTAATGAGATCATCACCAGCTGCCGGCTCTCGCAGAAAAATATTACGGTGGCCTATCTGGGGCCCGAGGCCACCTTTACCCATCTGGCCGGGGTCAAATACTTTGGGCACTCCGCCACCTTTGAACCGATGGAATCCATCGATGATGTCTTCTCCGAGGTGGAGAAGAACCGGGCGCACTACGGTATTGTCCCGGTGGAAAATTCCATCGAGGGTGCGGTCTTTAACACCCTTGATTCTTTCATGAAGTATAATGTGAAGATCTGTGGCGAGGTGCGACTGGAGATCAGCCATAACCTGGTCTGCCGCTCGGGCAATATTGAGGATATTCAGACCGTGGCCTCCCATGCCCAGCCTCTGGCCCAATGCCGTGAATGGCTGCGCAAACACCTGCCACAGGTGCCGACCCTGCCGGTCTTTTCCACCGGGGCGGCGGCCCAGATGGCTGCCAATAACCCCAATATCGGGGCCATTGCTTCGTCGCTTGCCATCAAAACCTATGACCTGCAGGTGGTGGTAAAAGGAATTGAGGATTACCGGGGGAATACCACCCGTTTCCTGGTCATTGGCGACCACTCACCCTCGCCCAGCGGCGCCGATCGTACCTCTCTGCTGCTGGGACTCATGGACCGCCCGGGGGCCCTGAACGAGGTGCTGACGATTCTTTCCGAGGAAGATATAAATTTAGCCAAGATCGAGTCCCGTCCCATTAAGGGCAAGCAGTGGAAGTATCTGTTTTTCATCGACATGATGGGACATATTGAAGACGAGAAGATCAGACAGGGTTGTGATCGCCTCAAGGAAATCTGTTCCTACTTTGAATGGCTCGGTTCGTACCCCTGTTATGACAGCTTAGCCACCAATGCGTGACATCCGACCATGACAGTTGACCTGGCCGGATGTGGCCAGGTCATCCTGCAGAGTGTGCCCTTTTGGCTTAGACAGGATGGTCTGCTGGATCGCGGTTCGAATATCATAGTCTGTGCCGCCCTGGCGCAGCATCGCCTTCAGGTCGGTTTCATTGTCGTGCAGCAGGCAGGCACGCAGTCGTCCTTCCGAGGTCAGGCGCAGTCGGTTGCACTTGTCGCAGAAGTGGTGACTGATGGGGCTGATAAAACCAACCCGGCCCGATTGTCCGTCAGGCAGAGTCAGACGATAGACCCTGGCCGGTCCTTCCATTTGTGAGCCGGGAGCAGTCGCTCCTGCACCGTCCATGGTGCCGGCGACACCAGGCCGTCGATAGCCTTCTGGTTCCATGGTGCCCAAGGTTGAGATCATCCCCATGAGCTCATTGGCGGAGATAAACCGTGACTTGTCCCAACTCTCCTTGTTGCCAATAGGCATGAATTCGATGAATCGTACCTGGATGGCTCTGTGCGCCGCCAGTCTGGCAAAATCTGCAAACTCATCATCATTGATCCCTCTCATGGCCACCACATTGAGTTTGACATTGAATCCCAGATCACAGGCCGTCTGGATACCCTGCCATACCTGGTCAAACATATCGGCCCCGGTGATCTCCTGGAACCGTTGAGGCTTCATGGAGTCGAGCGAGATATTCAGGTTTCTGATCCCCGCACCATAGAGCTCCGCTGCCTTTTCGTGGAGCAAGACGCCGTTGGTAGTCAGGCGGACATCTTCCAGGCCCTTGAGCCTGGCCAGACTGCTGATAAATCCCATAACCCCGTTTCTGACCAAGGGCTCGCCACCAGTCAGTCGCAGTTTGTTCATGCCCATGCCAACGGCAATAGTCACGACCCGTAACAGCTCTTCATAGCTGAGAAGATCCAGGCATTTTACAAACGAGGACGAATCAATACCCTTTGGTGGCATACAATAGAGACAACGCAGATTGCAACGATCAGTGATGGAGAGGCGGAGATAGGAGATGGTCCGGGAATACTGGTCTACAAGCTGCTCCTGAGTCTTACCTTGGCCTGGCTTGTCTGTTTGCATAGTTGTTGCTGATGATGAATACATGATGAAAGGGTTCCTGATGTGTGTGGACATTGACTTTTTCACAAAAAGAGACAATATAGTTGAAGTCACATTTATTACCCCTAATCTTCTACTTTTGCCAAGAGGTATCTATCTTTTTTTTTCAAGCCGTTGGTGAAAAAGAACGCTATCACCATAAAATGGTACCGTCCTCTCATTAATTGTCCCCTAAATAATTCATACCATGCTCACCCTTGGAATAGAAACTTCATGCGATGATACGGCTGCGGCGGTGTTGAAAGACTGCGACAGCCTGCTCTCCAGCGTGATCAGCAGTCAGGATCAAATCCACACCCGTTTTGGCGGGGTGGTGCCGGAGCTTGCATCTCGTACGCATCTCGAATCCATCGTGCCTATCGTCCGAGAGGCCCTGGACCGGGCCTGCGTGACCCTCAAGGATATTGATTTAATTTCGGTCACCCAGGGGCCGGGGCTGATCGGCTCACTGCTTGTTGGCTTTTCCTACGCCAAGGCTCTCTCCTATGTCACCAGAATTCCCTTGGTCGGAGTTGACCATATGGCGGGGCATCTGCTGGCGGTATTTCTGGAAGAGGATAAGCCTGCATTCCCCTACATTGCCCTTATCGTCTCCGGCGGGACCAGCTCGATCTATCTCGCACGAAGTCACACCTCTTTTTCGCTCTTGGGCAGAACCCGTGATGATGCCGCCGGCGAGGCCTTTGACAAGGTGGCAAAACTCCTTGGTCTGCCCTATCCCGGCGGCCCACGTGTTTCCGCAGAGGCCAGCTCTGGTAATAGTGCTGCCATTAAATTTCCCAGGGCCTGGCTGGGCCGCTCTTTATCCATCCATGGAAGTCACGTTTCATCAATCTCTGGAGTACGTGACCCTGGGCCATCCATGGCCTGCGCGAGCACCACTGCGGTATCCCTGTCTGCTGAAGAGGATTCACTTGATTTCAGTTTTTCCGGGCTGAAAACCTCGGTGCTGAATCACTGCAATCAGAGCAGACAGGCGGGTATTCCCCTGCATATCCCGGATATCTGCGCCTCATTCCAAGAGGCCATTGTTGAGGTTCTGGTAGAGAAGACCGTGCTGGCCGCAAGGAAACATAATATTCAGACGATTGTTCTCGGTGGCGGGGTATCAGCCAATCCACGGCTTCGAGAATCGATGTCCAAACGTTGTCAGCAGGAGGAAAAAGCTCTTTTTGTCCCACGTCCCTCTTTTTGTACGGATAATGGAGCGATGATTGCCCTGGCCGGTTTTTATTACGCACGAGACGCAAAAACGACCTCTTATGATCAGGATGTCTATTCACGGTCTCAACTATAAGGCTTCTTGAAAAATCAGGTTTTTTGTTTAAGATCAAGGCGTGAAAAAAAATTTACCGCAGGCATCATAGAGATATTATTTTGAGGATGATTTTTGTTTGAACGATCCGGCGAGTTGGAAAATTCCTTTTCAAGGACCCTGGAGGAATCGTTGTGAAAGAACCAGTGTGGCGCTGACCATTTCGTGACATCCATTGATAGTCTTGTGTCGTTTGCCCCATGGGCGACTGAAGAACAATAGGCTTCTTATGTGCCGGATATGACATGTCAATGACATGCTGATTTTTAGTGCCTTACAGATTATTTTCTTGTTTTTTTGCCAGAAAATAATCTGTAAGGCACTTATCCCGTTCATCGGGGTTAGACTACAGTAGCGGGGTAATACGTGAATTGATGAAGCAAAAACGGAATATCAGGTATTTTTATTTGAAGTTTATGCGCCTGAAAGGTGACCCCCATTCTCTGGCCCTTGGCACTGCCATTGGTGTGTTGCTGGGGATTATTCCTGCCATGCCCCTGCAGACCATTCTTATTGTGCTGGTCACTTTTATGACCAGAAGTTCTACCCTTGCGGCCATGCTGTCAAGTTTTCTGGTCTGCAATCCCCTTACCTATGTACCTCAATATTATCTCTCCACTGTCATCGGTAATATCTTCACCCCCTACGAACTTAACTGGATTCGGATAAGAGAAGTGCTTGATATTCTTCTTCAATATCCGGGTTTTTATAGATCTCTGGAAATTCTTACCGACCTTGGCTATGAGGCGGTGATCGTCCTTCTGGTTGGAGGCACGATTCTGGCAATTCCTTTTGCTCTGGCCAGTTATTTTTTCGCACTTCGTCTTTTCCTGCAGATCAGAAAGAAGAAGAGACAGAAGCATGTCCTGGATTAATTGGATTCGGAAGAGTGCCGGGAGATATCTGCAAGAAACGCAACAATCTGTTTTTTTGTGTGTGGCACACTTCTCAATTTGTCCTGAACAAAGGAAGAAGTCTGTCGCGGTATTGACTGTCAGGCAAAAGAGAAGCAGATGAATATAAAGCGAAGGGCAAAATATTTTTATTTAAAATTTAGACGTCAGGAAGGTGATCCCCGATCATTGGCATTCGGCACAGCCATTGGTGTATTTATCGGATTTACCCCCACTGTGCCTTTGCATACCATTCTCATTGTCCTGTCTTCTCTGGTAACCAGAACCTCAATCATTACAGCCATGCTGGCAAACACACTGATCTGCAATCCCTTTACCTATGTTCCGCTGTATTATCTTGCCACCACTGTCGGCAATATTCTTACCCCGTACGAGCTTACCTGGGACCGGATAGAAGAGGCGCTGGATCTCCTCCTGCTACATCCTGGTTTACCTAGATCTCTGGAGGTCTTTGCTGATCTTGGCTACGAAGCTGTGATTGTCCTGGTGGTCGGGGGGACGGTTCTGGCGCTTCCCTGTGCTATTGTCAGTTATTTTCTCTCGCTGCATTTTTTTCTGAAAATCAGGCAGAAGCGTAGACAGAAACATACCTTGACCAAGGTCATATCCTGAAGGAATCTCGACAAGATCCAGAGACTTTCATGCATGAGACTTTTGTCTCGCGTTGGTCAGAGATGGTTTGATGCCGCAGGAGAGTCCTTTTAGGGACGCGGAAAATACTAACGTCTAAATCCTGCAATCATCCGGCATTCGGGCCATCTTTGACCTCACCTCAATCGTAAAATCCTCGATGGAGCGCAACTATAGCTGCAGTTTTAGTCAATCTGTGTAGCCAAATCTGGCCCGAATCCAGTCGCAATTCAGGTACATCAGTATTTTCCGAGTCCCTTATATTACTGTCCGTCCCTCTTGTGGCAGAAAAGGCAGCGATATTTGGGAGGGTGATTTTCGGGCAGGGGAGAAACTCCTTGCGGAAAATGGCACTCGGTGCAGAATTTTTCTGCCTCTTTTTTCTTCATTTCCTGGAAACGACTGTGATCCGGGTCGTTGGGCAGTTTGGCCGTGGTCTCTTTCGGGGCGTTGAACAGGAAAAAGAGAATGGCGCCACAGGAGAGGATGAAGGCGATATTCAGAAGAACGGACCTTGCTTTTCTGTTTGGTGTGGGATTCATGATTGAGATTGTGGTTGCTGAAGAGTTTATAAATGAAAGGGCGTTGTTGCTCAAAGCACCCTAACCCGTTGTCAATAAATAAAATGGCTTTATGCAATACTCAGCTAACCCCGATAAACGGGATAAGTGCCTTTCTCAGATGATTTTCTTGCAAAAAAACAAGAAAATCATCTGTAAGGCACTAAACTTAAATCGCCATTTCCAGCTTACTGAATTTGAGTATGCCACATCGGAGCCCAATAGTCACCAATTCTCCGGCCAGGAAGTTGAAGGCGGGACTGGAGCCTGTCCAGTCTGCCATGCGGCGGTGCAGGCCATGTTTGCGGATCAGGCCTTCCATTATTGCAGGGCTGTGATCAGGGTCAATAATGACACGGGCAGTCTCTTCACCTGAGATGATGGCCGGATAGATTCCCTCACCGGTCAGCCCCGAGGCCAGTCCGGCGGCGTCACCAATCAGAAAAATCCTGCCGAATTTCCAACCCTGATAATCATAATTGATATACTCGGCCCTGGCCTGTTCTCTCTCAAGAGAAAAACCCTGGATCCTGGCCCAGGACACCAGGCCCTTTTTCAGGGCTTGGGCGGACATCACGGTCTTGGTTGCCTTGGGGAGGTAAGCGCCAATGGAAACGGTTTCACCATGGGGAAAGATCCATCCATATCCGTTGCTGAAAAACTGGTTATTGAGATGCCATTCCATTTTATTGAGATCGCCGTTGATCTGATAGTTGATGCCGATACCCATCCTGTTGTTCGCAAGTCCCAGCTTTCTTCGTACCAGTGAGCTTGAACCGTCGGCCCCAACCAGCCAGTCAAAGGTGATCTCCACCTGTTTCCTGCTTTCTTTCTGCTCAACTATCACTCTTTGCCCGCCAATCGCCTTTACCTGCCAGCCGCTCATGATCCTGGCCCCGGCTGCCAGCGCCTGGTGTGCCATGTGGGCTCCGAGTTTTACTCGATTTACCGTGGCGATGATGGGTACTGGTTCTTCAATACACGCCCTCTGAAGATGGGTCGTTATATGCTGCACCGGAAAAGACTTTTCGACAAGATCCCTGGGCACCCTGTCGATCAGGCCGCCCAAGGTGATCCCGCCGGCGCAGACCTTGGTCCCGATCGTCTCATGCCGTTCAATGACCAGGGGCTGGATGCCCTGCTCAGCAAGAATCCTGGCGCAGGCCAGACCGCCAGGGCCGGCACCGACAATGATCGTATGAAAATGCATGGTAGTTATTCTCGGTCGAGATTCATGGAAAGAGATGATTGCAGTCTCAGCGGCTCAATAGTGAGTTGCAGTTATGTTACTGTAATGTTCCGGTTATTTTTCAACAACGTCGTATATTTTTGACAGATTGAAGGTGGCAGTTCGCTGTTGCCTCAGGAGCTGGTCCAGTTGGTTGGCAAAGGAGTGTCTGTTTTTCTGGCTCAAGGGTGAAGGGCCGCCGGTGTTGATGCCGGAATCACGCAGTTCGGTCATGAAGTCCCTGGCGGAAAGCCGTTCGGCGATATTTTCTTCCCGCAGCATGTCGCCCCGTTGACTGAGGACCAGGCAGCCCTTGGCAACCACCGCCGAGGCCAGGGGGATATCATCCGTGATAACCAGATCACCAGGTTGGGCCAGATCAATGATCCGGGAATCCGCTGAATTGAACCCTGATCTGACCTGAACCCTTTTGATAAGGGGGGATGCTGGAATCGTCAGCGGACGATCCGCCACCAGGGTCATCCGGGTGCCGGTTCTTTCCGCTGCCCGGTACAGAATATCCTTGATAACTGCAGGACAGGAATCAGCGTCTACCAGAATATGCATTTTTGGAACTCCTGACAAAAGATGTGGGTGGCTGGTTAAGTCACTGGACGAGAAAGGGGAGGGGGTCAACAAATAAAACATTACAGTTGACGGCCATGTTTTCCCAGTTGAGCTCTTCCACCTGCTGCTCTTCCCGTATCCAGGCACAACTGATATGGAGATGAGCCGGGACAGAACATGTCGCAGGAGGAGAGCTTATTGTTCCCACTCTTTGCCCTCGGTCGATAAAGGAGGGGCAGTTATAGCCAGCGCTGAGCGGCTGCCCACAAACGCTCCCGGAAGAGTGCGGGTGACCGCAGGGCATGGATGCCAGAGTGGCGCTCGTCTTAGGGGCGGATGAGACATGACCATAGAGCGTATGCAGGACAGCTCCTTGCTCCCGAATATCCGCATGTCGAAAATAGAGGGTTTCTCCCAGGAAATCACGATGGAAATGAACCAGCTGTCCTGGCAGCAGGGCTGGAATCAACATCTGCGGCAAGACGCTGTCTGGCCGCAGATCAAAGCGCTGCATCAGGCAGATATCAATACCTTCATGGGGACGTGGCCGCAGGACAGGGACGTCCAAGTGCCGCTCACTCCAGGGATGGTTGGAGAGCGGCCGTCTGTTCCTTGACCCCCACCATTTAAGGGTGTCGTTGAAAAGCATGCCTGGCTGGAACAGAAAGTGGGTGACATTATCCAGTTGATTCAACTGGATAAAAAGGCTGAAGAATGACTCTGTCGGCACACGGAGTCTCATTCCTCTTTCGCTTCCCAGCAAAAGAGGAGACAACGCAACGTCGCTATGCTCTGGGTAAGGAGCCATAAGGGAAAAGTTTGACTTGTTTCAGAAATTGTTGGCTATATTGCCAGGAAATGCTGATTTAACACGTTTAAGAGAAGGGCCTCACCCTTGACAGGCACTATCTAGCCATAGCAGCTATATGACATCGGCAAAAGAGCATGCCTTGCATGTATAACATTTTTGTTTGTCAGTGCACAACCTTGCATCTCGGATTCATTTAGATCTTCTCGTGACAATGCCCTTGTCTTCGGCTTGCTCTTCGTGTTAGAGATATTGTCGATATTTGCTGTCTGCGTATCAGGAATATTGTAACTGCTCTGTTGTCTCAAATATGACAGCAATATGACGATACCTGCCGGATTAAAAAAGGGCCGATCGGTGGCAACGGCCCTGATCGGAGGCTTTCGCAATTCCTGCATACCTGCAAGAGGATTAACCTTCAACAAAAAAAACCGTTAATTTTTTTTATGGATATTCGTGGCGTAATCTTTGACCTTGACGGCACCTTACTCGACACCCTCGAAGATCTGGAGAATGCCGCCAATGCGACCCTGGAGCGATACGGCTTTCCTGGCCATTCATCTGAGGCCTATCGCTATTTTGTCGGTGATGGTCTCATGACCCTGATAGAGCGCATTGTGCCTGAAAAAAACAGGTCGCAGGCGGAGATTGCCGCCTGCATGGACACCTTTCTGCAGATCTATGGCCTGAGCTGGGATCTGCAGAGCAGGCCTTATGACGGGGTTATGGAGATGCTCCAGCAGTTACAGCAGGCAGGATTAAAACTAGGGATCCTGTCCAATAAGCCGCACGCCTTTACCCGGCTCTGTGTTGATCGTTTTTTTGCCGCGGACACCTTTGACTTTGTTTATGGCCAGCGTCAGGGAGTAGCCAAAAAGCCGGATCCGGCCGGGGCCCTGGAAATTGCCGCCCTGATGCAGCTCCAGCCCGAACTGATCCTTTATGTGGGGGATACCGCCACTGACATGCAGACGGGTCAGAGGGCAGGGATGTTTACCATGGGTGTTCTCTGGGGATTCCGGGAACGCCGGGAGCTCGAGGACAACAAGGCCGGAAAAATTATCAGTCATCCATCGGAGATTGTAGATCATGTCATTAACCAGCATTGACCTGCTGACTGCCCTGCATTATGCAACACCGCCGGTAGTGGGGGCCTTTATCGGCTATCTGACCAACAAGGTGGCTATCAAGATGCTCTTTCGCCCCCTGAATCCCTGGCGAATTTTTGGTATCCGACTGCCCCTGACTCCAGGGGTTATTCCTGCCAAGCGGGGAGAACTGGCCGTGAACATCGGTGAGATGGTCGGGGAACATCTCCTTACCAGCAGGGAAATCGGTCAGGCCCTGGCCAATGAATCGTTTCAGACCCATCTCTACGGATTGATTGAAAGCAGGGGCAGCGCCCTGTTGAACCGTGATCTTGGACCGCTGCCAAGTCTTGTTCCCAAAGGATATCAGAGCTATTTTGATGTGGCGGTCCAGGCCGTCACCTACCAGGCCCAGGAAGGGATTCATTCGTTTGTAGCCTCTTCCCCTTTTACGGTCATTGTCGAAACAGCTGTCGATCAGCAACTGGAGCGCCTTCTGGCCACCAATCTCGCGGAGATTTTTCCCGGAAGAGAGCGGGAAGGAGGGTATGCCTTTATCGAGAAAAACCTGGCTCGTATGCTGGCAAGTCCGGCCATGGAACAATGGACCCTGACCTTTGTTCAGCAGAAGGTTTATGCGACCCTCAGGCAGGAGAAGTCCCTTGCTGACATCCTCCCCGAGTCGTTGCAGAAGCTTATTATCAAGACCATCGAAGAGCAGACCCCAGTACTTTTGGGCAAGTTTGCCGTGGTCTTGAGTGAACCTGAGATTCGCGATAAAATCGTGAAAGGGGTGCGGGCCGGAGTAGAAAACTTCATTTCTTCAATGGGACCCATGGCCGGGATGGTCAAGACCTTTCTCAGCATGGAGACCGTGGAGAAGAAGGTTCGTGAATATCTGATTGACAAAGAGGAAGAGATTGTCGGCTGGTTGCAGAACGAGGATGTACAGCAGCGGGTGTCAACCGTCCTGCGCGAAAGGAGCCAGGCCTTTCTGACAACCCCGCTGGCCAGGATGGTGGGCGACGTGGCCGAAGCCCCGGCAGCTCGCTTATCTGGTGGAAACAGCGACGACCAGGGGGATAAGGTCGAGCAGTTCTGTTCACAGTTGAGCCTTCAGCTTGCGGCTTTCCTCCGTGAGCCGGAAATGACCACGGCCGTAGCCTCTATGATCCGGGACAACCTGGAGACCCATATAGAAGGCGGCGGATTGTCTCTTGGCGAGGCTTTATGGGATCTTATGGGGGACAGCGGAATGCGGAAGGGCAAGGATTGGATCAAGGATGAGATCCTGTCCATTCTGCGTTCAGGAGAAACCAGAAAGAGTCTGAATTTTATGACCCAGACCCTGCTGCAGGAGCTTCTCGGGCGGCCTATCGGACGTCTATCCTCTCTGCTTCCTGCCGGGGTGCGGGATGGTCTCTATCAGTCAATTCAGAAAATGGCCTCTGAAATGTTATCTCTTGAAGTGCCGGGGCTGGTGGCTTCCTTGAATCTTAAGCAGATCGTCAAAGCAAAAGTAGACTCTCTGGATCTGATGCGCCTGGAGAAACTGCTCCTCTCCATTATGGAGGAACAGTTTAAATATATCAACCTCTTTGGGGCATTTCTCGGTTTTCTGATCGGCTGCCTGAATGTACTGTTTCTTGCCTCCTTCTGAGGATACATCCTTGAGAAAGAGAGACAAGCCAAGGCGCTTAAATGAAGACCCGCCTGCAGGGCTTGTCTCTCTGTGGTTTTCTTTTTGTCTAATAGATGTTCATGCTTCGTTGTTCCCGCTTGTTTCCAGGCTATAAATTGAGGAACAACTTGGCAGTCCATAAAAACACAAAGACACCGAGAACATCAATGGAGGTAGTAACAAAGGGACCGGTCGCCACGGCGGCGTCAATATCAAAACGTTTCAGGACAAGGGGGATAAAGGCTCCCATCATTGCTGCCATGGACATGGAGAAAAAGATGGAGACCCCGACTACCAGGCCCAAAAGTTTGGGCTCAGCGTAGCCGAAATAGGCAAAGACGCCAAGCAGTATCCCGTAAAGGATCCCCAGGATCAGTCCAACCCGCATCTCTTTGAAGATGATTTTGAAGAATTGATCCATATGGATCCGACCGGTGGCAATGCCGCGAACAATAATGGTCGATGACTGGGTGGCTATATTTCCGCCCATCCCCAAAACTATGGGAATAAAGGAGGCCAGGGCCAGAACCTGATTCAGTTCCTGGGTAAAGGAGTTAATGACCAGGATACCCAACAACCCACCCAGCCAGGTGGCAAGAAGCCAGGGAGCCCTGATCATGGCATTGGCAGAGGTCGATTTCAACAGGATTTCCCGATCCTTGCCCACACCGGCCATCTGCAGAAAGTCCTCGGTGGCCTCTTCCCGGATAACATCAATGATATCATCGACCGTCACAATCCCAACCAGGGTATAGCTGGAATCCACCACCGGCACCGCCAGGATGTTATATTGGGAGACCACATGAGCAACCTCCTCCTGATCGGTGTCGGTGGCAACGGATATCACGTTGGATTTCATGATATTCTTCAGGAGGCGGTGGGGCGGATGCATGAGCAATTCGCGCAAAGAGACCACCCCTGCC
Organism: Desulfoarculaceae bacterium; assembly: GCA_019429465.1. Classification (GTDB taxonomy): domain Bacteria; phylum Desulfobacterota; class Desulfobulbia; order Desulfobulbales; family Desulfocapsaceae; genus UBA2270. The sequence goes on along the minus strand of JAHYIV010000036.1, from coordinate 13,673 downwards.
AGTTTTCTCTCGCCATGGGTGATATAGAGATAAAAGACCATCTCCTTTTCTTCGCTGCGCTCTTGAACCTTGGCAATGGCATCTCCGACACTGAGTTCTTCGTCCAGATACATGTAGTCAGTGGACATGAGACCACCGGCAGTCTGAGGGTCGTACTGGAGGAGTTCATCAACCTCTTCCCGGTCTTTCTTGTTCATGTGCTTGCGGATGTTGTCAGCCACTTCTTCCGGCAGGGCGGCAATCAGATCAACCGCATCGTCAGCTGGCATCTTGCTGATAACACTGGTCATAAACTCATCGGACAGGTCTTCTACCAGGGAGAGCATGATAGACTGGTCAAGCTCACTGAGGAATTCACCCACCAGACTGGTCTGGGCGATAATCGGAAAGACGTCGTTGCGTTCTTCTTTGGAAAGATGACGGAAGACCCAAGCCATATCGGCAGGATGGGTTTTGGAGATCAATTTTAACAGATGGCCAGTGGCCTTGCGTCGATTAAGGCGCTTAACCATATCCAGGATAACCATTCCCTCTTTACCGATGAGTTCCCTTTTTGTCGTTTCTTCCATGTCGTTTACCAAAATGCAATATACTCAGATTATAGGAGACTCATGCTTATCTCGCTGTTAACTGTATGATACGGTTGTTATAAATATGAAAAAAAACAGGTAACTTTCGAGTTTCTAAGGTCTTTCTGGGGATAAAGTTGCACGGATCTTTAAACAAATACTGCTGCGATGCAAATTTATTCTCTTTAGATATGATTGATGAGATTGGGTTTAAAACAGGCTGTCACTCTGGATGATCCAACAGAGAAGAAGCCCAGCGGCCATGGCTGTAAGCCCCATGATCCGTAATCGCTCCGGTCGCATTTCGCTGATTTTTTTCAACCAGGCCTGCATGGATTCCGGCGCAGCCACATAGGGAAGGCCTTCAAGGATTAACACCATGCCAATAAGTAAAATAAATAATTTCATAGTTATTCTGGTAGCATATTTTCCACCATCTTTCAAGAGATAGAAAGGACGCCGGCCTGCGGCACTGTTAAGGAAGGAGTGCTTTCCAACAATCCTTTGTGGTTCTTTTGGCAAGTTGTGCCACATTAAGACCACAAAGCCAATGTTTTGCTGATGCAGGTGTCCTCTTGACATCAGCCCTTTCTCTCATGTTATAATGGTTTTTTTTGGGGTGTAGCCTGAAGGGCTCCTTGCAAAATTGTCTTTTTGGCCAATCGCTGCGTTTTTTTATAAATTAACTTCGTAATTTTAGTTCCTTACATATTATTTTCTTGTTTTTTTGCATGAAAATAATCTGCGAAAGGCACTTATCCCGTTCATCGGGGGTTACCTATATGTCTGCGGTGTTTTTTTCTCACGCCTTGATCTTGAGCAGAAAGCCTGTTTTTTTTTCCAAGGTACCCCGATGTGAGCAGGCAAGGGATAACTCAAGAAAAGGACATCTCGTCACGGTCTTTACCTTGTTTATCTGTTTTAAAAAAATCTTGTAAGGAAAAAGAGTCTTGAAGCCCGCTACTGACAAAAAAAGCACACAATCTTCTCCGATCAAAGTTCTTATTGCCGACGACTCCTGGGTCTTCCGCAAGATCTTGCGAGATATCTTTAAAAAAATGCAACATATTCAAATAGTGGATGATGCGGCAAACGGCATAGAAGCCCTTGAACAGATTATCAAGTTCCGGCCCGATGTCTTCATTCTTGATATGGAGATGCCGCTCATGGATGGGCTAACAACCTTGCAACACCTGATGATCCACACCCCTACTCCGACTATTGTTTTTTCCAGCTTAAGCCAGGAAGGAACAGCCCGGTCTTTTGATGCTCTCAAGTATGGTGCCGTTGATTTTGTGGCCAAATCCTCCTTTTTTAAGGGAAGTGATTTGGCCGCTGATAATGAAATGATAATAAAGAAAGTGATCCAGGCATCAACCATGTCAGTGAAATCTATTGATCCAATGCAGTCTGTGATCTGTAAAGGTGAGATTGGCGGTACCCATCATCTTGTTTTCTGTGAAGAGTGCGGGGCCAGGAATGTGGTGGATACCCAGACTCACTCAATGAACGGAAGTGTGCCATGCAGTCACTGTGGGGATGAGGTAAAATTAAATACAGATGAGAGGTTCCGCCGTTTCTCTCATGTGATGGTGATGGGCGCAGGCGAAGGCGGGCACGTCAATCTTCTGCAAATAATTCCATTTCTTCGTTCCGAAATGAGTGGGGCCGTGGTTGTTCTCATCCATGATGAACCGGAAAAAGTCTCTTCTTTTGTAAAATACCTTGCTGCAATCAGCAGCATAAAGGTAGTGCGAGGTCAGGACGGCCTGACTGTGGAGGGCGGATCCTGTTATGTCTTCTCTGATACGGAACGAGTGATTTTTTCGCCTTATAGCGGTCATTATGTCCTGCGGGTAACGAGTGACCCTGCCTTTTTGAAACAAGGGGCTATTAATACGACATTGACGTCATTGGCCCCCATTTTAAAGGAACGGGTTGCGGGAATAATTCTTTCCGGGTCTGAAAATGACGGCGTAAAAGGGATGGAGGCAATTCGTAAGCATGATGGCACGATTATTTCTCTGGATGTCTCCCGATGCTTTTGTAAGGAGATGAGCGCAAAGCTTATCCGTAAATTTCCGGAAACATTGATTGCCGATGAACAAGGAATTGTTGAGTTGATAGAGACCTTTGGCCGTCAAAACAGGAAGCAGGTAGTAATGGCATAGTAACGCATCAGTTTTTGATGGTCTCGCAAAAAAAAGTCTCCTTATCTGACGATGCGTTTTATTACTGATCTTCATATTCATTCCCTCTATTCACGGGCCACCAGCAAGAACTCCAACCTTCGTTCTCTGGCGGCCTGGGCCCAGATAAAAGGGGTGCAGGTTCTGGGGACAGGGGATTTCACCCATCCATTATGGTTCCGAGAACTCAAGGAGACACTCGAACCCGCTGAACCTGGCTTTTTTCAGCTGCAAGGGGCAATACGACCCGATTTTCCCTTACCCTTTCATTCAGCCCCCTCTCCACAGTCTCCACCTGTCCGATTTGTCCTGAGCACCGAGATAAGTTCCATCTATAAACATCATGGCAAGGTCAGGAAGGTGCATAATCTGATCTTTGTCCCTGATTTCTCCTCGGCAGAGCGTATCAATGAGACCTTAGCCGCCATCGGTAATCTTGCGTCAGACGGCAGACCAATCCTCGGGCTTGATTCACGGGATCTCCTGGAAATAGTTCTAGAGAAGGCACCCGGTGGTTTCCTTGTGCCCGCCCATATATGGACGCCCTGGTTCTCCCTGTTTGGTTCAAGATCCGGATTTGATTCCCTTGAAGAGTGTTTTGGCGATCTCTCGTCCCATGTCTTTGCTCTCGAAACAGGCCTCTCTTCTGATCCGGCAATGAACCGGCTCATTTCAACTCTTGACCGTTTTACCCTGGTCTCGAACTCTGATTGTCACTCACCAGGGAAGATCGGCCGGGAGGCCACTGTCTTTGACACTACCTTTGATTTTTTCGGAATGAAGGCTGCATTGCAAATCCCCTGCGATGAAAGCGGCCATCGCCATCTGGCTGCGACCATTGAATTTTACCCGGAAGAGGGAAAATATCATTATGATGGCCATCGCCTCTGTGGTTTCTCTTGTGATCCCTATAAAAGCCGTGAACTGCACGGCTTGTGTCCTGTCTGCGGTAGACCCCTGACCATTGGCGTTCTCTCCAGGGTCCTTGAGCTGGCTGACAGACAGGCCCCTGTTTTTCCTCAAGGGGCTCCTGATGTTTACAATCTGATTCCCCTCCAGGAGATCCTGGCTGAACTGCTGGGGGTCGGTCCTGGAACCAAGACGGTTATGAACAGTTACCTGCAACTCCTTCAACAGTTTGGTCCCGAGTTGACGATTCTGATCGATACACCGCTTGCCGAGTTATCGTCAGCATATCCACCCCTTCTGGGAGAGGCTATTGGTCGTATGAGGAGGAGTCATGTCCAGAGGAATGCAGGTTTTGATGGTGTATTTGGCTCAATTAAGGTTTATAAAGAACGGAAAGAAAGAGTGAAGGCTAAAAGATGAAAGGAAAGAAGAAAAGTCCTTCCGGGTATTCACCTTGCATCGGACCCACTCGAAATTATTTCAATATTTCTATTGTAGCGAGGAGAATATGCACTTATTTGAGACAGAAGAGGGTGACCGATGGGTATGTGTCTCCTGTGGTCAGGAACAGGCCCAGTTGATCGAGGAAAGGAAATGGGAGTACATCTTTGACCGGGATAATCCCATGCTGCGCTGCAGCTTCTGTGGTCAGGGGGATTACGAGATAGAAGATTGATGGCGTCGTAAAAAGTCGCCAACTGCTTCGTTGCTGCAGGTAAGCGAGCTTGCGAGACTCCGAATTATCTCGTCACTGCGGCGTACTCAAGTACGCCTCATTCCTCGAAATTTGCGCGCCTCGCATTTGACGCTTTTTACTTAGCCATCCCAGAAATTGAGTTTTTACGAAACCATCAAGATTAGGGCTGTCAAGAAATAATAAGACTCTTGCAAACTCATTTCGTGACGCAGGCCAAAGCCTGCTGTCGTTGGCGGACACCCGAAGAGAAGTACTCTTGGGGTGTAGAGACGAGTGACTGCCGTTTTACTTGCAGATGATCATGTAATTTTGTAACAGCCGCTTAACTGCCTGATCCCTAAGCCCATCTTTCTGCTGAAAGCTGGCAGAAACACAGGCTTAAGGCTTCTTTCGTGTCACTTCTTCAGTTGTTTTTTGAACTTTCCAGAGGTTCTGTAATCATTACTGCAATCCAACTGGGATCCCACCATTCCACAGGGTTGACAAAGATTCCATTGATCAGCATGGAAAAGTGCAAATGGTCGCCTCCGGCCATGCCGGTGGTTCCGGTCAGACCAAGAACGGTGTTCTGGTCAACAATGCTGTCCACGGTAGTATTGATCTGGGAAAGATGGGAGTAGAGGCTGAAGACTCCCTGGCCGTGATCCAGCACAACCATCTTGCCATAAATACCGTTGTATCCTGTAAAGATTACCTTGCCGGCCTCGGCTGCCCTGATGTCAGCTCGTTGAGTGGAGGCGATATCAACCCCGAGATGAACCTGCTCATCGATGGGCTGTCCCTGGTAATCGTAGGTGCGGTGATCAGCAAAACCGGCGCGTGGACTGCCGGGCATACGCTGAAACGCTCCCTTCCATGAGCGCACCGAATCTGATTTTTCGCACAGCTCTTTAATCTTCTGATTGTTTATATCCCGAAGATTGCGGTTGGTGTACAAATATTTTTCTATCATATCTCCCTGCATCTCCGGGTAATGTTCTTCGAATTCCGGGATTTTTGCGGAAAGAAAACCATCACTTATGGTAATGCGGTCACGTTTCTGGTTTGCTTGTCTATAGACGCTGGCAAAGCTGATGGCGGTTTTATTACCGGCAGGATCTTCAGCTATTACCCTGGGAGCCACAATAGCTGTTGCGTCATACGGCAGCGCCAGAAAGGCGATATAGGTGTATTCACGGCCATCACTTACCGGAAATCCAGGGTGGAAGTTCCCGTTGATCTGGACTCCATGGTGCAAGATCTCCTCTGTTGCCTGGTAGATAACAATGCCTGCACCGCCTTGTCTCAAGTAGCGGGTGGCATGCAGGAGATTGATCTTTGGCGCCTTGGTATCAATAGTAAAATTCTGGACAATACGGGTCAGATTACCCTTAAAGAATCCCCAGAATGAATAATCTCGCACTTCCAGAGTAATTTCCGCCGGGCCGTCTTTCAGGCCATGCTTTTTAAGATCAAGGAGTTGTTTTTCTTTGACCTCAGTCGGGCCTATCTTTCCCATATATCCCTGCCTGGGATACTCAGTGTACAGGACTTCTTTCTCCTGACTTTCCTGATTGATTGTGATACGGATACTGCGTAATCCGCTTTTCGTATCTGACAGAGTCAGATCGAGGGTGGTGTCCGCCCCAATATATTCGGGGAATTCAGCCATGGAGATGCCGGGATTTTCTCTCTCAAAGAGAAAGAATGCCCCGAAAACTGCAGCAAACAGCAATATCACAAGGAAAAGGAGCAGGAGAGGTTGCAGCACATTTCTTTTTTTACCATGTTTTTTGAATCGTTGTTCTACCATGAAAATAGTTACTCCTTTTTCTTTCTTGGTTGATCTCGTTCAAGATTTTTTTTGCAGAAGTGGACTTTTTCCAAAGAGGATCAGCTCTGTCCTGAGATCTCGTATTTTTCAATATGCAAATTATTGGACGGGACGATAGTCAGTCGTTTTTTGATAGTATGCTCAAGTTGCAATATAACATGCTCTTCTTCTTTCAACAACATCTCCGCAATCCGGGGATGGACGATCAGAGTGATTGTGTCTCCCTTATACTTCATAGAATTTCTTGATATCTTACGGAAGATCTCATAACAGATTGTCCGGCGGGATTTCAGGCTGCCTTCACCGGCGCAATAGTGGCACGGCTCGCAAAGAAGTTGCCTGAGATTCTCACAACTCCGTTTCCGGGTCATCTGGACCAGACCAAACTCAGTAAGTTTAAGAATGTTGATTCTGCTTTTATCTTTTTTAACCGCCTCTTTAAATGCAGTAAACAACTCTTCACGATGCATCTCATCTTCCATATCAATGAAGTCAATGATGATAATACCGCCAATATTGCGTAAGCGCAGCTGATAGGCAATCTCTTTAACCGCCTCCATGTTGGTCTTGAAAATGGTCTCTTCAAGATCATTTTTACCCACAAAGCGCCCGGTGTTGACATCGATGACCGAGAGTGCCTCTGTCGTTTCGATAATAATATATCCTCCAGAGCGCAGCCAGACCTTCTTTTCAAGGACCCGACCTATCTCCATTTCGATGCCATGGGCCTCAAAGAGGGGGGCTTTTTCCTGATAGTGGCTGATACGATGCCGCAGGTCTGGGGCAAATATCTTAATAAACTTCAGTAACTTATCATGGACATCTTTGTCATCAACCACCAGGGTGTTCACATCTGCGGTAAAGAGGTCACGCACTGAACGAAAGGTGACATCAAGGTCTTCGTAGACAAGGGACGGGGAGGGTGCGCTTGAGATAATGTCCTGAGTTTCATCCCACAGGTGCAGCAGAAATTCCATATCTGCCTCCAACTCTTCCATATCGGCAAATTCGGCAATCGTACGGACGATGAAGCCGGTGCCGGCAGGACGTAATTTTTCGATACGCTCCCGCAGGGTCTGACGAATTGCCTCATTCTCAATCTTTCTGGAAATTCCAATATGGTCAGTGAGGGGCATAAAGACAAGGTTACGGCAGGGCAGGGTGATATGGCAGGTGAGACGGGCACCTTTGGTGCCGATAGGATCCTTGCCCACCTGGACAGTGATGTCCTGTCCCTCACGCAACAGATCCTCAATGTTCATTCCAGAAAGACGGCGGATCTCATTATCAGAGCTAGAGGATGTGAAATTATACTTCCCGCAGGGTTGCTGTTCCTGGCCAAGCAGCCTGTGCTCAAGATCGGCCATGGAAATATAGACATCATCCACATATAAAAATCCTGTCCTCTCCAGGCCGATATCGATAAATGCAGCCTGCATACCTGGCAATACACGCACGACCCGACCTCGGTAAATATTCCCGACCCTTCCCTTTTCTGACGGACGATGGACATGAAACTCGACAAGGTGACCGTTTTCGACAAGGGCAATCCTTGTCTCGTAACTTTCTGAATTTATAAGTATTTCTGTACTCATTATATAAAAGAAGGGAAAGAGGTTAAAAGGTAAAATAAAAACCTTATGGGGTGGAGATCGATTGATAAATTTTTAATTATACAGTATTTCTGTGAGAAAAAGCCACTTTCTTTTAAGGTGGCCCGCTATCCATGCCCAACCAACGACTTTATACGCAAATGGCAAAAATTTCTGCTATTATTCCAACATATAATAGAGAAAAGCTCATAGAACGGGCCATAAGGTCCATCTTAGGCCAGACTATCGCCTGTTCCGAGATCCTTGTCGTTGATGACGGATCCCAGGATCAGACCGCAGCCCTGGTCCGATCTCTAGGTGAAAACTGCGATATTCCCGTTCATTATTTTTACCAGGATAACATGGGGCCCGCTGCCGCCCGGAATCTTGGTGTTCAGCAGGCGCAATCCGAGCTGATCGCTTTTCTTGATTCTGATGACCATTGGCGTAAGGATAAATTGGCTTGTCAGCTCAGGGTCATGGAAGATAATCCTGGCTCTCTGATATCCCATACCAGAGAGCAATGGATGCGAGAGGGGGTGCATCTGAATCAGAAGAAAAAGCACATCCAGCGACATGGTGACATCTTCGCTCACTGCCTGCGACTTTGTACTGTAGGCATGTCCACGGTCATGGCAAGAAGAGAGCTGTTTGAGAAGGCAGGTTTTTTTTCGCCGGAATTCCGCTGCTGCGAAGACTATGATTTCTGGCTGCGTGTAAGCTGCAGATACCCATTCCTTCTGGTTGATAAGCCGCTTACTATTAAAGAGGGAGGACGGGAAGATCAGGTCTCTTCTCAATATCGTGTCGGCATGGACAGATTACGTATCCAGGCCATTACCCGCCTCCTGGATAATGAAATCCTGACCGGGGAGCAGCACGAACTCGCGCTTCAAGAGTTGCGGCAGAAGTGCCAGGTCTACGGCCATGGCTGTATCAAGCATGGCAAAGGTGAAGAAGGAAGAGAGTATTTTGATCTATACAAAAAATATCAATACGCAGTTGTGGTAGGATGAAGCCGTCATGAAGAAGGCAAGAACAGTATAAATAAAACCGCAACACATGAATCAGAAGAAAAGAATCTGTTTTGTAACGAATCCTGAGGAGACAGGCCTTATCCGGCCGTAATGCTAATGACACAGTTACAATCTTGGGCCGACCCGTCGCTTTTTGTCAAAGAGATCCATGTAGAAGAATCCTGCCTGGACCTGCCCTACACCAGAGAAATTCTGGCGCGGGCCCGACTGCCCTATACCGTTGTTCCTGATTATCAGGATCTGGAGGCGGTTCCCGGATACTATCCGGATAATCTTACGGCCGGCAAACAGCATCTGCTCCTGTGCCGCAACAGGGGGCACTTCTTTAAGCCCTGTCCCGCCACCCGGGAGTATCGCTGCTGCGAATATCATGTCTTAAATATTGGCATGAACTGCCCCATGGACTGTGCCTACTGCATCCTGCAGGCCTATCTGAACAAGCCATGGCTCACTTTTTTTGTCAATATTGATGACCTGATAACCGAGATGACTTCGGCCTTTATGGCAGCGCCTGACCGTTTTTTTCGGATCGGCACCGGTGAATTCACCGACTCATTGGCCCTTGACCGGCTGACCTGTCTCAGTCGCACACTGGTAACCTTTATGGCCGGACAGCAACAGGGGGTGCTCGAGCTTAAGACCAAGAGTGCGGTTGTCCATAATCTGGAGGGACTGGAGCACAAGGGACGCACCGTTGTTGCCTGGTCTCTGAACAGCACTCCCATTATGGTCAGGGAGGAGATCAGGGCTGCAACCCTTGATCAGAGACTGGCTGCCGCCAGGCAGTGCGCGCAATGGGGCTATAAACTGGCCTTTCATTTTGATCCCATCATCGAACATCCTGGCTGGCAGCAAGGATACGAAGAGACCATCAATCGCCTCTTTGATGAGGTGCCGGCTGAAAGTATCGTCTGGATTTCCATGGGGGCACTGCGTTATCTGCCTGCTCTCAAGAATATTGGCACCGGACGCTTCCCTAAGTCCAGGATTTATTCTCAGGAATTCATCGAAGGACTTGACGGCAAGAGCCGTTATTTCCGACCTCATCGGGTAGAGCTCTATAAGCATGTCTATGATCTGTTGAAAAACAGGGCGCATGCCAGGACCTGTATCTATTTTTGTATGGAGAGTGATGAGATATGGCAGGAGGTCATGGGCTATACCCCTGGAGAAAGGGGGGGGATTCCGCAGATGCTGGACCGGACTATTCAGGGATGAATGGTCTCTTGAGAAACAGGCTGCGTCGATTTTCTACTGGAAGAATTGACCTTCTCTATGGTAAGAAGAACACAGGCTGAAACTTGGGAAATCAGGCAGGGAGTTGATTGCAGGTTTTTGAATATTCCTGTCTTTTATCGATACATCAATATTTTACACATGGTAGCAGGAGAAATTATGCTGAACAAAGTTATGCTTATTGGCAATCTTGGAAAAGATCCTGAAATTCGCTATACCCAAAGCGGCACAGCCGTTGCCACCTTTAATGTCGCCACCACGGAACAGTGGAAAGATAAGGACGGACAGAAGCAGGAATCAACAGAGTGGCATCGTATTGTTGCCTGGCAAAAACTGGCAGAAACCTGCGGTGAATATCTGCACAAGGGCTCGAAGGTCTATATAGAGGGCAAACTTCAAACCAGAAAATGGCAGGACCAGAATGGCAATGACAAGTATACCACCGAGATCGTGGCCCGAGAGATGAAGATGCTCAGCCCGCGTGGCGGAGCAGGTGATGATTCGTCATATGGCGGGGGTGGTGGTTCACAGGATAGCTACCAGGAACCTTCGTCGGGGATGATGGGTGGAGGGACAGGAGATAATGTGCCTTTCTGAGGTGTCTGTATAGCTTGAAAGATAAACCAGGCTGTTCAAATAATAACAAAACGGAATCCTGACAGATTCCGTTTTTTTATTTTTAGGGGGTCGTAATAAAAGAAGGCGATTTTTTTTCATGCTGGACCACACCAGAGGCCATGGATAGTCCCTCGTGTGGTCTGTGGTGTGGGTGCCCTTGGATGAAGTACCATGAAGTAGAATGAAGTGTGACCGGATTCTAGTGCTCGTGCTGGCTGTTCATCTATCCATCTTATTTATATAATGGTTCATAGAACATAGATTGCCATTGAAAGGCTTGACTGACAGGCAATGCGTTCCTATTATTGCAGTCATAACATCCCTGTTTTTTCACCTATAATCTGTTTAAATTAGTGTAAAGCAACAATGGAATATTACCAGAAATTAGGCGTGTCCAAAAGCGCTTCTGCCGCCGAGATTAAGAAAGCATATCGTCAGTTGGCCTTGAAGTATCATCCTGATAAAAACCAGGGAGATAAAGTTGCAGAGGCCAAATTTAAAGAGATCAATGAGGCCTATGCGGTACTCTCGGATTCGGAAAAGAAGCAACAGTACGACACCTATGGCTCCTCTACTTTTCATCAGCAATATTCGCAGGAAGACATCTTTCGCAACTTTGATTTGAATGATATCCTTCGTCAATTTAGCGGAGGAGGCGGTAATGGCTCCGCCAACTTTCGCAATACTACGGGTGGCGGCGGCCCCCAGTCGTTTCAATCATTCTTCGGGCAGGGTGGCTCGGGCAGAATGGGCGGCGGCTGCGGGACAGGTGGCTGCCAGCCACCAGCAAAGGGCCAGGATCTGACCTATCAGCTTTCAGTGACCCTGGATGAGGTCATGAATGGTGCCGAGAAGAATATCACTCTGCGCACCAATGGCACACCCCAGAATGTCACGGTCAAGATTCCAAAAGGGATCGAGGCTGGAAAAAAACTACGGCTGAAAGGGAAGGGCAGCGCCTCTCCACAGGGTGGTGCCCCTGGCGACATCTACCTGAAGGTGGAGGTGAGCAAGCATGATCGTTTTGTCAGAGATGGAGATGATCTGATTTGCGAAAAGAGGCTTTCCTTTAGTGATGCCTGTCTGGGAACAAAGGTTGAGGTCGAAACCCTGGAAGGGAAGAAGTTCATGGTCACTGTCCCTTCCGGCGTCCAGCAGGATGCCAGATTACGTATCAAGGGGCACGGTCTGCCAAGCGGTCCATTAGGAAGTCGTGGCGATATCTATGTGAAGGTGGGGGTACAGGTTCCTGAACAGCTTTCCGCTGAGCAGGAAAAACTAGTTGTCAGTCTGCAGGAAATCGGCTTGTAGAACCTCAGCTTAATAGGTGTCAACTCTTTTCCATTATTGATCTTAAGGCTCCGACAATCCTCATTTCACTTCTCCACCCCCTCCTTCTCGGCCCGGATGAGCAGAGAGCAAGAGTATATTGTTGGCGATAAAGCGACCAGCAGCGGGCTCCCGAGCCAGCCTTGCATCAACGGTCTGAGTAACGTCACATATTTCACTGTCAACAAGACCAGAGATGGAAAGCTTGCAAATCTTATTGTTTTTATTGATGATTTCTCCTGAACATGCTGCTTTTCTCTTTTCTACAACGGCACAATCCCGCCAGACCAGTCGGGCTGACTGGATACTTGTTCTTCCGCTGGCAGCAAAACTCTGATTGTCATTCCCTCGCTCAACTTGCTCTGCGCAAGCATGGCCCCATGGTGGGAGCACATGATCCCGGCCGCCATGGTCAGCCCCAGACCACGGCCAACAAAATACCCAGGGCCCGCAGGGGCTTACCCATCTGATCCCACTGAAAGACCTTGCCCACATCAAGGATCCAGACCCATTTCCCTGACTTGTGCCGCAGCCGATGCTCGGCCATGTATACAGGGGCCCGCCTTTCCAGATGCTCATTGATCCGTTTCATGACCACGGCTGCCTCGTCCGGGTGAAGGAGTTTTTTCCAGGGTGGATACCTTGGGTTCCAGTTCATCCAGGCAATATCCCAGCATTACCGCCCACCGTTCATTGAAGACGATCGTCCCGGTCTGGATATTCCAGTCCCAAGTACCAAGACGGGCGGCATCTATGGTAAACTCAAGTCTGACTTTTGTGGCCAGCGCCTCTGCTTCCATCTGTACTGTCCGGGTTATATCAACCAGTATCCCTGAAGTAGTATGGAAAAAATGGACACTTTTTTAAGAGTGGGTTAGATCCCCAAGGAGGTGTTCAATGACAAAGAAAAGAAAGGATTACACACAGGAATTCAGGGATTCAGCAGTCAAGCTGATTACTGAACAGGGTTATAAGACATCTGAAGCTGCCCGTAATCTCGGCATCAATGTGAGCGTCTTGGGTCGATGGATGCGCGAATCAGAAGCATGAAATGTCAGTATTGTTTCTCGCTCTGTTCAGCGGAAAGATAATATGCCGGCAGAGTTGGCAAGGCTCAGAAAAGAAAACCAGCGTTTACGAATGGAGCGTGAAATCTTAAAAAAGCGGCGGCCTTCTTTGCAAGCGAGTCGGGGTGCGGTATCAAATGATTGATGCTGTGAAGAAGGGCTACCCAATAGCCCTGTTGTGTGACGTTATGGAGGTGTCTCGGAGTGGGTATTATTTCTGGAAAAAACGAGGAAAATCAGCAAGACAACAAGAGTATGAAGATCTTGCTTCTGTGGTTAAAGAGGCACATAAAGTGACAAAAGGAACCTATGGCGCCCGGCGGATTGCGGAAGAGGTAGAAGCTCATGGCGTTTCATGCGGTCGTGCCAAGGCTGCGACATTGATGAAACTTGCCGACGTAGCAGCAACACAGAAAAAAAATTTAAAGTGACCACGGATAGTAAACATACTTTGCCGGTTGCCCCTAATTTGTTGAATCGTGAGTTTACCGTCAAAGAGCCAGATCAGGTGTACGTGTCGGACATGACGTATATCTGGACAAATGAAGGCTGGTTGTATCTGGCTGTGATTATAGATTTGTTTTCGCGTCAGGTTGTGGGATGGTCCATGAATAGCA
>JAHYIV010000035.1 GCA_019429465.1 Desulfoarculaceae bacterium | reverse complement strand
GGTATTCTTCTTCATGACCTGCCTCCTTGGTTATGGCTCTGCGCCGTAGTGAATTGTTTTCTACAGCATAACCCATGTTTGCAAGGGGCAGGTCTTTTTCGTTTAACTGACAGCCATTATGTCTAAAAAGCCGGTTGTTCCTCTGGGGATGCGCGGTTTTTTTTATTTCGCCTGCAAGCATGGCGGCCAAAGGCCGTTGCCAGCAATCAACTGGCCATTTTACTTTTGAAATTTATTGACAACCATCACGACGTTATAATATATATCGATTCGTCCGTAACAAGCAGCTCTCATTGCTGGCCAGAATGGCGGATGTTGGCATTTTGTTAAGGCTGGCGTCGCCATTGCCCTTTTGGGATGGGACTTCAGGTGGGGTGAAAAATAACGATGGTGTCGCTCAGGCTCGCTTGTCTGTTTCGCCATTTCCCTTGATGATTTTCGGCACGACTATCAATGATGAGTCATGGATAAGAGATGAAAACCATATTGCTTCCACTGTTCCTGCATTTATTGCTGCTTTTCACCCTGTCGCCGTTGCTGGCCGGTGTTATCGGCAAGACCAAGGCCCTTTTTGCCGGACGTACCGGGCCGCCCTTTCTCCAATTGTACTTCGACATCTGGAAGCTGTTTGGTAAGAAAATGGTCATCAGCCGTACTACTACCTGGATTTTCCGGGTCGGACCCGTGACCGGCCTGGTCGTACCGGTGCTGGCAGCCCTCCTGATCCCCTTCGGCTCCATCGGCGCGCCCCTCTCTTTCACCGGCGATCTGATCTTTTTTGTCTATCTCTTCGGCTTGTCCCGTTTTTTCATCGCCTCTTCCGCACTCGATACCGGTTCTCCTTTTGAAGGCATGGGTGCGGTGCGTGAGGTCACCTATTCCTGCCTGGCTGAACCCACCATTTTCTTTGCCTTCATCGTTCTGGCCAGGCTTTCAGGATCACTGTCACTCGATGCCATGTTCGGCCAGACCCTGGTCGCCTCCTGGCATAGTGCCGCGCCATCACTGCTGCTCATCCTGGTGTGTCTGTTCCTGGTGACCCTGGTGGAAAACTGCCGCATTCCCTTTGATGATCCCAACACCCATCTGGAGCTGACCATGATCCACGAAGTCATGGTCCTTGATCACAGCGGGCCGGATTTCGGCATGATTCTTTATGGCGCGGCCATGAAACTCTTTGTCCTTGGCGCCCTGGTGGTGGGGTTGTTTCTTCCCGGAACAACAGGCAATATGGCCCTTGACATCCTGCTTTTTATTGGCGGCATGCTGCTGCTGGCCGTGGTAATCGGGGTGGTTGAATCCACCATGGCCCGCCTGCGGCTGCTGCGGATTCCCCAACTGCTGGTGGGCGCCATACTGCTCTCCTTTTTCTCACTGATCCTGCTCTTAAGGTAACCCATGAATAATACAGCCAATCTTCTGCTGTTACTGGTCGTCCTGCTCAATTTCTTTCTCTTGGGCACCAGCCGTCTGGGCTCCAATATCCGTACCGTTGCCATCCAGGGCGGGCTGATCTCCCTGTTGCCTCTTCTCGCGCACGGGCTTTCCAGCCATACCCTGTTCCTGGCCGTTGCGGCCTTTCTGTTCAAGGGGATCGCCATACCGTACCTGCTTTTCAGGGCCGTCCGTCAGGTTCATATCAGTCGGGAGGTCGAGCCATTGTTCGGCTATGTGCCCACCCTTATCCTTGGCACCCTGGCTACCGCTGCTTCCTTTATCTTCAGCGACCGACTGCCGATGATTGCCGAACACAGCCAGACACTTTTTGTGCCGGTAGGCCTGGCCACCCTGGCCACCGGCTTTCTCCTGCTCATTACCCGGCGGAAGGCCATTATCCAGGTCGTTGGCTACCTGATCTTTGAAAATGGTATCTTCATCTTCGGCATGCTCCTGACCGAGGCCATGCCCCTCATGGTTGAGGCACTTGTTCTGCTCGATCTGCTGGTGGCGGTCTTTATTATGGTTATTGTCATGCATCAGATCAAACGTGAATTTTCCACCATAAATATTGACCAGCTGACGTCATTAAAAGAATGATGGTGTCGCCAAAACGCCCTGATGCTCATTCCAAAACGAGGGATGGAATCTTTCACTCTGTTGCTTTCTTGAATCCTGGTTCCATCGGAGTCTCGCAAGCAAGCTCGCTGAGCTGGTTGCAATGACAGAATTACGGCTTCAAAAAATTTTGCAAGATACTCGCATATTATGGAAAATAATCTGATCGCCCTCATATTGCTGCTTCCTTTCAGCGGCTCCCTGCTCGCCTTGATTCTGCCGTCAAATCGTTTCCGGCCGTGGCTGTTGCCCATCTTCGGAACGCTGCATCTGGTCCTGACCTTTATTGTCATCCAGGCCGGGCCACTGTCCGCCGCCAATGGCTGGCTGGGCGTTGACCCACTCAGCCGTCTGGTCCTGCTGATCATCAGTCTGCTCTTCTGCGGCTGTTCGTTTTATGCATTGGGCTATCTTCGTTACCGTATCTCCTGGGGAAACAGAGTTTTCGTCAGCTGTCTTCTGCTTTTTCTTGCCTCCATGACCCTGGCGGCCATATCGCGTCATCTGGGCATCCTCTGGGTAGCGGTGGAGACCACCACCCTCGCCAGCGCCCCGCTTATCTATTACAACCGCAACCGTCTCTCCATCGAGGCCACCTGGAAATACCTGCTCCTCAGTTCGGTGGGCATTGCCCTGGCCATGCTCGGGATGTTTTTCATCGCCTATGCCGCACTGGTAGCAGGCGGACAGGTCAGCCTGCAGTTTGACGACATCCTGCAGGGCGCAGCCACCTATTCCCGACCATGGCTCAAGGCAGGTTTTATCTTCCTCCTTGTGGGCTTTGGCACCAAGGTGGGTTTTGCCCCCCTGCATACCTGGAAGCCGGATGCCTATGGCGAGGCGCCCGGCATCGTCGGCGCGCTCCTGGCCGGCGGACTCACCAGCGTCGCCTTTCTCGGCCTGCTCCGAACCCTGCAGATCATGGATGCCGCCAGTGAAGCGGCCATGGCCCGTGAGGCCTTCCTGGCCCTGGGCCTCATCTCGATGGCCTTTGCCGCGGCCTTTATGGTTCGCCAGCCTGATTTCAAGCGCATGCTTGCCTATTCCAGCGTTGAGCACATGGGGATTATCGCCATCGGCATCAGCATGGGCGGAATAGCTACCTATGGGGCCATGCTCCATCTGATGTACAATGCCATGACCAAGGGGGTGCTTTTCCTGTCGGCGGCCAATATCCATCGTCGTTTCGGCAGCAAAAAGGTGGATGATGTCCGTGGGGCCATAACCCTGGTGCCCCTTTCCTCCCTTCTTTTTCTCCTGGGCTTTATCGCCATCACCGGTTCGCCGCCCTTTGCGCCATTCATAAGTGAGTTTACCATCCTGCAGGGGATTTTCAGCACCGGCCACTATATAACCGGCGGGCTTTTCCTTTTCTTCCTGGCGGTCATCTTCATCGGCATGGGCACGACCGTGCTTTCGGTGGTCTTTGGTACTCCGTCTGAAAATGCAGGAGACAAGGATTATCGGGAAACGTTTACCACTACCGGCGCGCCTCTGATCATGCTGCTGATTCTCTTGGTCCTGGGGCTCTATCTGCCTGATTCCGTCCGCCATATTTTTATTGATGCCGCCGCACTGCTGGAGGTGAGACCATGATGAAACAGGATCTGGAGCCGCAACTCATGAAAAATGGCGGGACTATTGATCTGAGCCTGGTGGAATCCCTGGGCTATGACGAATTCAGCCGTTGCCTGCTGGCCGAGGTCAAGGGTGGGGGCAGGGTGGCGGCACTGTTCGGTGTTCCCGGGATAGGGAAAAACGATGATCTGGAGCTGTTCGCCCTCATGGCCAGGGATCGCCATGCAACAATCTCTGTCTACCGCACCGAGGTGGGGAGCTCTTTCCCCTCGCTTGCCGGCAGCTGTCCGCAGCTCCAGCTCTTTGAAAGGGAGATTGCGGAGCAGTACGGGGTGACGCCCACAGGTCATCCCTGGCTCAAGCCGGTGCGTTTTCACCGGGTCTGGCAGGGGGAAACCGATGTCTGGGGCCGCCCCCTGGACCAGCATCCGCTTCCAGGTGATATGGAGTTTTACCGGGTGGAGGGAGATGGGGTGCATGAAGTGGCTGTCGGTCCGGTTCATGCCGGGATCATCGAGCCGGGTCATTTCCGTTTCCAGTGCTATGGTGAAATGGTGATGCATCTGGAGATATCCCTCGGCTACCAGCACCGGGGGATCGAACCCATGCTGCTTGGCGGCCCGCATCCCTTCACCATGGCCCAGATGGAGACCATTGCCGGTGACACCACCATCGGCCATGGTCTTGCCTATTGCCAGGTCATCGAGGCCTTGAGCGGCTGTGTGGTTCCAGAGCGGGCCCAGTCCATCCGCGCCATGGCCCTGGAACTGGAACGACTGGCCAACCATGTGGGAGATATCGGGGCCCTGGCCGCTGACGTCGGCTTTCTGCCCACCGCCTCTTTTTGCGGCCGCCTGCGCGGCGACTATCTCAACCTGAGCGCGGCCCTGTGCGGCAGTCGTTTTGGCCGGGGCCTGGTGCGGCCGGGCGGAGTTCTCTTCGACCTGGACACAACACTGGCCAGCGAGGTGCAGACCCGCATCAACGCGATTGAGGGCAATACCATGGGCGCCCTTGACCTTTTCTTTGACGCCCCTTCGGTCCTGAGCCGCCTTGAAGGCTCGGGCCACCTCTCCCGTTCAGTTGCTGAAGATCTGGGTCTGCTGGGGGTCGCAGCCAAGGCCTGCGGCGTCCCCCGTGACAGTCGTTTTTTTCATCCCACCGGGGTGTACCAGCAGCTTTTTGATGAGCTGATCACCGAGGAAACGGGTGATGTCAAGGCCAGGGCCCATGTGCGCTACCGCGAGGTTATCGCCTCCATCGACCTTCTCCGGCGCATCGGCACGACCCTGCCGGCCGGACCGGTCATGGCTCCGGTCGGGCCGCTTAAGGCGAATAGACTGGCAGTTTCTCTGGTGGAGGGCTGGCGGGGTGAGGTGGCCCATATCGGCATGACCGATGCCGGTGGCCTGCTGCGGCGTTACAAGATAGTTGATCCCTCTTTTCATAACTGGAGCGGGTTGGCCATGGCCCTGCGTGACGAACAGATCTCTGATTTCCCCCTGAACAACAAGAGTTTCGGTTTGTCTTACTGCGGGTTTGATCTGTAATTGCGTAAAATAAGAAGATACAAGGATGATGGTTTCGTAAAAACTCAATTTCTGGGATGGCTAAGTAAAAAGCGTCAAATGCGAAGCGCGCAAATTTCGAGGAATGAGGCGTACTTGAGTACGCCGCAGTGACGAGATAATTCGGAGTCTCGCAAGCTCGCTTACCTGCAGCAACGAAGCAGTTGACGACTTTTTACGACGCCATCAAGGATAGAACAGCATGTTAGATATAATCAGCGAGCGATTCCGTCAGGGTTTCAGAACCGGGAAATTCCCATTGGAGGAGCCGAAGCTACCCCCGCGCTTTCGGGGAATGGTGCAGTTCAGCGGGGGGTGTGCAGCGGGCTGTCGGGCCTGTGAGCAGCTCTGTCCGTTTGGCGCCTGCGCGGTGCGGGAAGGAAAGATGGCCCTTGATCTTGGCCGTTGTCTTTTCTGCGCCGATTGTCCGGCCTGCCCGCAGGGCCGCATCACCTTTGGCAATGACTATCGGCTGGCAGTGCGCAGCCGGCAGGATCTCCTCTACAGCGGCGGAGAATATCCGCTGGCCCAACCCCTTGAACCTGCCCGGCTCAAGCTCCTGGGCCGTTCACTCAAACTGCGCCAGGTCTCGGCCGGCGGTTGCAATGGCTGTGAGGCCGATTGCAACGTGCTCGGCACCCTGGTCTTTGACCTTGGCCGTTTCGGCATCCAGTTTGTCGCCTCACCCCGCCACGCCGACGGGATCCTGCTCACCGGACCGGTCTCTGAGAATATGCGCAGCGCGGTGCTGGACACCTATGAGGCCGTTCCCGGCCCCAAGGTCGTCATTGCGGTCGGGGCCTGTGCGGTTAACGGCGGGCCCTTTGTCCACAGCAGCGAAACAAACCAGGGGCTCGATACCCTGCTGCCCGTCGATCTCTATATTCCTGGCTGTCCGCCGCAGCCTTATACTATTCTTGATGGCCTTCTGCGTTTGCTTGGCAGAAGGGAACAAAGGGGCTAATGGTCATGGCTGAACTTTTTCTTGCTGCTGTTATTCTGATAGGCTGTTCCGGACTGCCGGCCCTGGCAATGGGACGCTACGGCCGACTGGGAGAGATGATCTCGGTCATCCTGCTGCTGCTGGGGGTCTCTCTGGCCCTTGTCGCATCGCTTGCCGGAGGCTTCCAGACGCCAGCGCCCCTGCTGATTCTGGAATGGGCCCATCCAGGCGGCCCGCTTATCCTGGAACTGGACGGGCTCTCCACCATCTTTCAGCTGCCGGCCCTGCTCGTGCTCGCCATGGGTGGTATTTACGGCCTCGGCTACCTGCCCCAGGCCAAAGTAGGCCTGACAGCAGGCAGGCTGCGTCTTTTTTACGGCATACTGGGCGCCACCATTGTCTTCCTGCCGGCCTGCCGCAATGGCCTCGTTTTTCTGATGGCCTGGGAGATCATGGCCCTCAGCTGTTTTTTCCTCCTCCTTACTGAACAAAAGGAGAAGGAAACCCGCCGGGCCGCCTTTGTCTATCTCGTGGCCACCCATATCGGGACCCTGGCCCTTTTCGGCATGTTCGTCCTGCTGGCGGGCAGCAGTGGAGACCTCGCCTTTCCACAGGCCGCAACCCTGCAAGGCACAACAGTCCAGGCCGGCGCGATTTTTTTGCTTGCCCTGTTTGGTTTTGGCATGAAGGCGGGGGTGATGCCGTTCCACTTCTGGCTGCCAGCCGCTCATGCCCAAGCCCCCAGCCATGTCTCGGCCTTAATGAGCGGGGTGATGATCAAGATGGGGATCTACGGAATTGTGCGCGTTACCAGCTTTTATATCAATCTGCCGGCCTGGTGGGGATGGACGATCCTGGTGCTGGGGGTTATTTCGGCCATCATGGGTGTGGCCTTTGCCCTGGCCCAGCATGATATCAAGCGGTTGCTGGCCTATCACAGCGTGGAGAATATCGGAATCATCCTGATCGGCCTGGGCTGCGCCCTGCTGGGACAGACTTTTAACTACCCGTCCCTGGTTGCCCTCGGTCTGGCCGGGGCTCTGCTCCATGTGGTCAACCACGGACTGTTCAAGTCCCTGCTCTTTCTCGGTGCGGGGTCGGTGATTCATGCCACCGGAACGAGAACCATCGACCATTACGGCGGGCTGCTTAAGACCATGCCGCGCACTGCCTTTTTCTTTCTGGGCGGGGCGGTAGCCATCAGCGGGCTGCCGCCGTTCAACGGCTTTGTCAGTGAATGGCTGATCTATCTCGGCCTGCTGCACAGTCAGACTGAAGGCGCACATTTCCCGTTTTCCCTGGTTGTGCTGGCTGTCCCCGCCCTGGCCATGACCGGGGCTTTGGCCCTTGCCTGTTTCGTCAAGGTCTTCGGGGTCACTTTTCTGGGAACAGCCCGCAAGGAGTTTGCGGTTCCGCCCCATGAATCACCCCGCACCATGCTTCTGCCCATGGGTGTGCTTTTTCTCGGCTGTCTGACCATAGGCCTGATGCCGTGGATCATTGTGCCCCTGCTTGAGCGGGGAATCGGCTCCTGGCTGGGAGCGGCCTCAGTAGCCACGCCCCTGGTCTCCACCCTGGCGCCGGTTACCTGGATCAGTCTGGGCGCCGCTTTACTGATCGGGCTCAGTCTGGCTGTCTGGCGCTGGCAAAGATCCTTTCCCGAGGAAAGCTGTCAACAGCAGCGTCCCACCACCTGGGGATGTGGCTATATCAAGGGCACTCCCCGAATGCAATACACCGCCTCATCCTTTGCGGAACAGCTTGTGCACCTCTTCCGCTGGGGATTATGGAGTGATATCTCCGATGGCCGGGCCATTGGTTTTTTCCCATCCGTGGCCCATTTTGCCATACACACCCCTGACGTTTTCCTTGATCGTCTGCTCTATCCCGCCAGTCGCGCCTTGACCAGGGTGGCCTTTCGCCTCCGCTCCTTTTTCCACCAGGGATGGCTGAATGTTTATTTGCTCTATACCGCCATCACTCTCTGCCTGCTGCTGATATGGTTGATGTAAATCTGCCGCGGCTTAAGTGCCATGCCACTTAAGCCGCTGTAAAAAAACAACATGGCCACCTAAGTGCCCGGAGCGGCATAAGGAGCCGGTCGCTCCTACGCCGTCCCTGGCCTGCGTAACGAAATAGATATAAATGGCCATGTTATTTCGTAACGGCTCCTAATCAGCGGCTATCTTCCCCGGGTAATCCGCACCTTTTCACAGGCCAGTTCAATTTTCTCCAGCAGCTCACCAAAGTCAATCGGCTTCAGGCAATAGTCAAAGGCCCCTCCCTGCATGCCCTGAATTCCCGAGGACACTGAGGCATGGCCGGTGAGAATGATCACCTCGGTTGTAGGCCATAGCTCTTTCACCTGGGCTAGACACTGGATACCGTCAAGTCCAGGCGGCATACTGACATCCATAATAACCACATCAAATTCGCCGTCCTTCAGTTTTTCCAGCGCCATCCGACAACAGTCCGCAGTAACGGCATCAATATCGCGACGTTTAAACATCTTGGCCAGGGTTTCACTGAAGTCCGCCTCATCATCTACGATTAAGACTCTGTTCTTTTTCTGCATTATGAACATCCTTGCTTACGGCATCACGCCTTCCGGTGTCTCCAACATCGTCTTGATCTCTGTTGAAAATTTTTCTTTATATTGACGAATTAAGTGGTGGTTGTCCATAACCATGTCAATCTGCCGGGCATGGACAGTAAGATAACCAAGAATTTTAAGACGCTCCACCAGAAACTCAACAGGCCTCTTTTCAATCCTGGCCGTCAGCGAATCCCCCTTCCGCTCAACCCTGAAGGAAAACTGTTCCAGTATCTCGGCCAGGAGCTGGATGCGGGCCACCTTCCGCCGGTCATCAGCCGCCCCGCCCTTGAAATTGAAACTGACATAACTTTCAGTCAGCAGATCGCTGAGATAGGCCTCAACCATTGCAAAATGGTAGCCGAGGCGAACACTCAGGTTACAGAAATTTTTCGAGACAAGAAAGTAATTTTTGGCACTCAGGGCCGAGCGAACCGCCGGATCGATATTGGTATTCCTGGTAGACTGAAAGATAATGGAACCAAATCCCCGCAAGCTGACCGGCGGAGGACCAGCCCAGGAAAAGGCCATCATACCCTGCCAGATGGCCAGCATCGGCAAGGAAGCAATGTGGTCGAGCTGAACATAACGACTGTCCGGATCAAAATCCGGACAGAAGCCATTGTCCAGATCAATCACCCACCACTGAGAAGGGACATCCACCACCAGCTGCTTGGCTGCCTTATCATCAAAGCCGTAGCGCTCACCAAAAGTAAACATCTCGACCATGGCTTTTTCATGACAGAACCGGGTGATATCATGCAGGGTCCGGCAGGACTCGGGCCGGAAATAGGGCGAGGTCGGGTCAGTCAAATGAAGGGGAGCAATGTGCTTCATGGCCTCCAGCAGAATTTTGTACACCGGACTCCCGGCCATGAGGTTCGGCCTGGCCGAGGCCAGGGCCAGCAGGGGTTCAACCCGACCGGAATAGACCTTGCCGGCAGTGGCATCCACCGTGATTACGCTGTCATTTTCAAGGGTAGCCAAGGCCTGTTTCATCCCGAAGATCGCCGGAACCCCGAATTCACGGGCCACGGTGGCAAGGTGGGCCGCTATCTGACCGGTTTCACTGATCACCGCCGAGGCCCGGTCTAACAGGCTGGCCCAGTCGGGATACGGGGTCTCAACCAGCAGGACGGCGCCCTTGGGAAAACGTAGCAGATCGAGACTGGAGCGCACCGTAAATACCGGACCGCAAGCAACGCCGCGGCTGGCACATACCCCGTCGCTAAGAAGCGGGGCCGGCAACTCCTCTGCCGTCTGACCCGGTTCAAGAGGTGCCGACGGTTCCTCAAAAGACACGGTATCAGAAGCGGCCCGTCCCAGAGGGCGGCTTTGCAGGATATAACAGAGACCTGCCTGATCGATTGACCACTCGATATCCTGAGGCGCACCAAAATGCTCTTCCAGGCGCACGCCAATTACGGCAAGCTCAGCCGCCTGGGCAGCAGTCAATGTCTGTAAGGATTCACCCCCCTCTTTCTCGGCTGCAGCTTGCTGGTCGAGGATGACATGGGGCATGGCCCGGCTGACCAGAAACTGCTCGGTTGCGGCACTGCCGTCCACCACATTGCTGGCAAGACCCGGTGCCGCCTGGATGATGACAAAGGTACTGCGCGGGTCATCCGGGGCACGAGAATAGAGCACCCCGCTTACGGCGGCGTCCACCATGCGCAGGCAGCCGACACACATATGCACATCCTGGTGCCGGAAGCCCCGCTGTTGCCGGTAAACAATGGCCTGGCTCTTATACTTGCCGGCGACGATCTCCTTATAGACCTGATCAATTTCGCGGCCGACATTGAGCTGGGTCCGGTACTGGCCGGCAAAGGAGACATTGCTGCTGTCCTCGCCCAGGGCGCTTGAGCGGAGGGCGACCAGTGGCTCTGGCTCTGTATCGGTGGCAAGCTGCTGATAATGGGCAAGGATCGTCTCTTGCAGCTCCGCTGGCAGCGGAGCGCTGGCAATGAGACCTTGAATACCGGCGCTGACGGTGTACAGCGCCTCCAGATTATCAAGCTCGAGGCCTTTTAAGCGGCGATTGATCTCAACCTGCAGATCGTTGACCTTGATAAAACTCCTGGCAGCAGTTGCCGTAATCACAAAACCATCCGGGGTTCTCAGGCCGACCCGGTTTCTGACCTCACCCAGATTGGCCATTTTTTCGCCGACCTGATCCACTTTGCTGACATCCACCTCCGCCATGGACAGGATAGCCGCCCCTTCCGTATTCACTGGACGACTGGCGATGATCTGCTCAAGCTCCCTGGAGATCCGCAGGAATGGTTGTTCCAGCTCCGCGTATTTTCCCTCGGCCATCCTCGTCAAATGATGGGTCATTTTATAGATATTAACGGAAAGAGCGGTGCAGTTGCCGCGGACAAAGGCCATGCCAAAGGGATGGCCCACGGTGAGTGCCTCTTCCATCTCCGCCATCAGTTCCAGGGCATTATTATTGGCGGTAAGCAGAGCGCGGAATTCTTTGTAATAACTGCGAAACGCGGCCTGCAATTCCGCCGGACTCAGCCTGGGCTTGCCCCGGAACAGAGAGCATATTCGATCAAGAAGGGAGGTCATGGCAGAATCACTCAAGCTGGGAGCCGGATCAGACTGAATATTTCCTCAACGTACATTGATGACAGGTCTGTACCATATCGACAAAAGAACGCCAGGAAAAGGAATCTTTGCAACGAACGGTTCTTACTGTACAGGATAATGGACTACGCAATGATATGATGGTTTCGTAAAAACTCAATTTATGAGATGGCTAAGTAAAAAGCGTCAAATGCGAGGCGCGCAAATTTCGAGGAATGAGGCGTACTTGAGTACGCCGCAGTGACGAGATAATTCGGAGTCTCGTGACCTCGCTTACCTGCAGCAACGAAGCAGTTGGCGACTTTTTACGACGCCATCAATGATATAAACGTAACTATTCACCTTCGTTACAGACTAGCGATTGATCTCTGCACCTCTGCGCGAAAAAATTACTACAAAACAAGCAGGTATACAACCGACATATCAAGAGCCGTTTGTTCCGGGCAGGTAGCCACCCGGAACAAACGGCTCTCAACCAGCTGTATCCTTAATGCTCAAGCTTGAGTCCCCAACCTTCAAACATGAAGAGAATAGCAAACCCGTACCACATGGTATAGATTACATAGCCTGCCAGGGAGAGAATAACCAGGACAGCCTTCTCCTTAATGGACTGCGCCTCAATCCCGTAGTAATTATAGGCTGGTTCAACACTCCTGGTCCGCACTTGATAGAGCATTTTTGATTCCGGAAATTTTGACTGCTTTGTCAGGCTTTTTTCCATGGACTTCAAGACATTATACCAATCATACATCACCTGTTTCTCATGGGCTCCGTACTTGCTGCTGATGGCCTGTCCGTTATTGGCATACATAAGATCCGCATCAGCCAGAATCACATTGAGCATAGCGCCCAGATCGCCGCTGATCTTGACCTCTGCGTCCCCGGCCTCCGCCGTCATGCCGGCATGCTGCATAAGGGTTGTCAATCTTGCCATGGAAAGATTGGCATCGGTTTTAATATTCAGGGCAACGACATTGCCCATATAGGCCTCCGCATTCTTCTGGGTCGCAGGGATATAGTAGGACGAATTCTTGGATATGGAGTTGTACATATTATCCATATAATCAAGCATATTGACCCTCTTGTCCAGACCAGGATAAAGCGGCGAGAGAAGCGCTATAAAAACAATCCAGAAAGCAACCATGAGCGCCAGGCCGCGGTTGAACTCTTTTTTATTGGCAATCATTATTTTACCTCCTTGGCGGTGTATGCGTGACCCTCACCCTTGAGGACGCTGATATTGCTGAAAAAGATATAGAAGATCCAGATGGCAAAGGTGCCAAGAACAGTGAAGAAAATCCAGGTACCCACTACCTCCAGCGTCTTGCCGGTTGCCGCAGACATGGAGATGTAATCCATACTGGCCAGCTTGGAAGGCAGGGCAAAGGCACGGTTAATAAAACCGGCGGAGGTGGCGACGGCATACAGTCCACAGATCGTGGTACCGCTGACTACCTTAGTGATCAGAGAACCGACCTGGATGCCAAGCAGAGAGCCAAGCAGCATGCCCATGGCCAGGGTATAAAAGATAAAACCATGCACGGCATACTGGGAAAGACCGGCATATCCGGCAGTGAAGATGATTTGAAAGATGTCGGTACCAACGGTGGTAGCTGAAGAGACCCCCAAGGTATAGACAAATATCGGGAAGGTCAGGAAGCCACCGCCCACACCCATAATGGACGCGGCCATACCAACGACAAAGCCGCTGACAACCAGGAACAACCAGGAAATTTTACGACCCCCGGGGGTAATGCCCTCATCAAACTTGATCATGGGAGGAAGATTGACAGACTGAACCTTTTGAGCCAGGCCTGTCATGCCCGCAGTACCGGCAGCAGTAATATCAGAGACCTTTTGAACATGCGCAGCCTTGCGGCTACGAAAGAAATCCATCAGGGCGTAGGTACAGAGAAAGCCCAGCATCAGGACGTAGATAGTGGTGATAAAGGCGTCACTCAGCACTGGATTCTTTTCATAGAGGGTTCGATTCACCCAGCCCCCGATAGTAGCACCACCAACGGATCCAATGAGAAAGACCATGGCCAGACCGACACAGACATTGCCCAGCTTGCGATGGAGAACACTGCCCATGATTGCCTTGGCAAAGATATGGAACAGATCGGTACCGACGGCCATGATACCTTTCACCCCGACGCTCATCAGGGCGGGAGCGATAATAAAGCCGCCGCCGGCACCAATGCAGCCGGTGATCAGGCCGGCAACAAGACCAACTCCGATGGAGGCGAAGAAAATTGTCGGCGTATAAAAGGCCGGGGCATAGGCATTTTTGCCGCCAAGCATGTCAGGCATATTGCCGACCATATCTTCCGCAAAAGATATGCCGCCGATGAGGATCGGGACAATAAGCAGGGCCAGAATAATCAGCCGTTTACGATCATGCAGAATGGTATTTGACATGTCCAATTCCCACCGGGCATGGGCTCTGGCGCCCATCAGCATGAACTGGTTTAATTCCTTGAAAAACTTCATCTTGGTGCACTCCTCTTCTCGTGTTAAATAATAAAATACCCGGGTTTTCCCGGGCGCTATAAAAGATCTGCTAGCTCGGCCTGGCCATATCCCGTTTTATCTGTGCCTCTTCAATCTTATCCTGCTGTACTCTCTTTCGTTCATAGGCTTCACTGAGTTTTTCCAGTAAGGACTCAAACTCCATGGGTTTCATCAGGTAATCAAAGGCCCCGAGTTTCATGCCGTCAATACCTGATTCCACCGAGGCATGGCCGGTGAGCATGACCACTTCAATCAACGGTTTTGCCTGTTTGATCTCCCGCAGCGTAGCCACTCCACCCATTCCCGGCATTTTGACATCGAGCAGAACGACATCAATATCACCGCGCTTGATGCGTTCAATCGCCAGCTCCCCATTTTCAACACCTTCGGCAATGATGTCTCTCTTACTCAGCCTTTTGATAGTCATGTCACGAAATTCCTGCTCATCGTCAACAACCAGTACATTAAAAAGTGCCATTGGTATTTCTCCTTTTTTAAGATATTGACTCTCCCTGGCCAGCTGTCCCTAAATCCCCCTGCCCGGATTTTCCCAGCTTCTTCAATGGCAGCATCAAGGTAACGATGGCGCCTCCCGTTTCACTGTTCTTCACATCGATTGTTCCCCCTAGTTTTTTCATGATATCAAAACAAATAGACATCCCAAGACCAGTGCCCTTCCCGGGGTCTTTCGTGGTAAAAAAAGGATCAAACATCTGGGTCATTACCTCCGAAGATATACCGGGCCCACTGTCGGCAAATGTAATAAAAATTGCCTTCTCATTCGCCTTGGTGTTAATGGTGATCCTTCCGTCTTTCTCCACGGCATCCAGACAGTTATTGAGTAAATTCAAAAAAACCTGCTGCAACTGGGGGCCATCGGTCATCGTTGTCGGCAGATCTTTATCAAGCAACTGCTCAATGATGATATTATGAATGGTTGCCTCATTTTCGATAAAGGAAACGGTCTCCTCAATAAGCTCATTGACACTAACGCACTCCTTTTCGGCGCTCATTCTTCTTGAAAATCCCAGAAGCCGATGGGTAATCGTCCCGGCGCGTCTGACGTGATACTTGATCTTAGAGACAGCATCCTGGTATTCACCAAGATTTTTTACCGCCTCCGGATCCTCATCAGGGAGCAGTTCTTCGATCCATCCTGCCTGGTTGGTAATCATCTGGAGGGGGTTGTTTATTTCATGGGCAATGCCGGCCGCCAGCCTGCCGATACTGGCCATTTTTTCAACCTGGACCATCTGCTGATCCATATCCGCTCTTCTGCGGTCATCCTGTTCAAGTCTTCTCACCATGTAACGGCAGAGGAAGACAGCCAAGGCAAGGATCATGACGATCGAGATCGCAATAATGCTGAGACTGTTATTACGTCTCTCTTTAAACGCCCCCAGGGAGTCGTCAAATTTTGATTTGATAACGAGCAGCCACTGCCCTTCCTTCATCCATCGAGTTGTATAATGAAAGGAGCCAATGGTCATGGAGGATGTCCCTTCGTGATACTCCATGAGAGCCCTCTCTGCTGGTGCCAGCTCTCTTGCATTCAGCAGACTGGGGGTCTGAAATTCCCCATGCCTGTTGACGATATAGGCATCACCACGAGGACCTATCTGGGCCCGAATAAGAAGGGCATTGAATTTTTCAGAATTAATGGTTGCCCGAAGGACATAGGTTTTCAGCGGATCGGTGACGGCCACGACCAGATGCGGGACATTCCTATAACCCATAAACACGTCACTGACATGCTGCCCGGCCACGAGCGTCTCCATAAACCAGGAAGCATTTTTATATTTTTTACCCTGAATACTGCTTCTATAAGGGCCGACATAGGCAAGCTGAGCTCCTGCGGAATTAATGACATGAAGATCGACCACATCCCCCCGCTCGTTGACAGACCTGAAGAGCTGGTCAAGATGCGCCTGATCACCCATGATATTGAGGGGATACATGCCAGCCAGAGTTGAAAGCAGAATGATCTGTTGATTGAGGTACTGGCTGATGGCATCGTTCCGATCTTCAGCCATACGAACCATGGACAGTTCTATCTTCTCAATGGCGCCTTCTCGAAAGTTGTACACCATCACCACTGAGACCAAGAGAGCAGGAACAAGAGTGAAAATAAAAAAGGCAGAGGTCAGCCCCCTGCGCAGCCGCGAGTAATACTTTTTTTTCTTGTTCATGGGGCTCCTGTTGTGTTTTTTTTCAGCGGCTTAGCAAGAAGCTACTGAAAAAGGCCATTAACCTGCTCGACAAGATCATTTATTTCAATACATCGTGTCACAACAGCATCAGCGCCTGAAGATTTTATGTTTTTAATGTCCTGGCTCTCCATGCCCTTGTCGATGATGGACAAAATCTTATTATCGCCTATCTTTTTGGCATATTTATTTAATTTTATCGTCTCAGAATAGGCGGATATCGTATCAGTAACGAGAAGATCCGGGACAAAGGTCATGAGCTTGTATTCTGCATCCTTACCATAGGCGATATAATCACAGATAAAATTGGCATCCTTCTTTAATTGTTGAAAAAATTTAATCAAGAATTTCACATAAATGAATTCAAGCGTCTCGCTGGCAAAAACAAAAAGTATCTTTTTTGCTTTTGCCGGAAGAATTATTTCAGGGATGGGCATGTTGTATTGAACAAGAAAGTCAACAAGATCAGAGCTTGTAATCTTACCGTTTTCATCCTGAACAGTGAGCCTCAACCCTCTCGTCTCTACCCACCGATGCACTCGTGCCTCGGAGACACAGCACACCGATGCAACCTGCTCAATATCTAGTGATACGATCTCGTGTCTTTTCAACAGTTGTGTTGCCATCTGGCCTGGTTACCTTCGTCACTGCAGAATTTTCACATCTATCCATACAACTAACCCCGGCAAACGGGATAAGTGCCTGATTCCGGCTTTCTTAAAGCAATTTAAGGGCCAGTTTGCGCCCTGAAATTTTTTTTTATTTTGCCCTATCATATCAAATAGCTACAGAATTCACTCCGCTTTTGCCCCTCCAGAGACCCTCAAAACCATCCCCCGGTGTGCACAAAAAGTTACAAAGAGCCAGCACCCAACACGTAACATGCCGTATTTAAACTAAAAAAAATATTGTGTAAAAAAGTTGACAGCAGAGGCCTGAAGGAGTACATTCGTGCCGAAAAAGTGACAAGTGGAGAGCAGCAGTGAAAGAGGGAAATTCCTTCAACGCAACAGACAACCGCCTGATCGAGATTCTCGAAAAGCAGAAACAGGACCTGGTTGTCCGTGTCCTGAGAAAGCATGAAGAAGTAGAGGCCGGCAGGGAATTTACCAACAAGGTTCTTGCCAGCCTTTCCGACCTCTTCTTTCTCCTGACCGACAGCTTTCAACTCGCCCAGGCCAATCAGGGGTTTTATCATACCCTGGGGTATGGCCTTGAAAATAAAAGTCTGACACTGGCAGATCTGGTGGGTGAGACGGAGTGCACTTCTATTCGTCTTGCTCTGGAAAAAGGGGAGCTGAAAGGCCTTGAAACGCACCTCATTGATCACACGGGCACACAGATCCCGGTCAATCTTAAAGGATCCACCTATACAACCGATTCCGGGAACACCCTGCACATGCTGATTGCCACAGACATGAGTGATTTTTATGCAATGATGAGTCGCATGCATGAGGCGCAGGAACAGCTTATTCATTCAGCCAGACTGGCAAGCCTGGGTGAAATGGCTGCCGGAATCGGTCATGAGCTGACCCAGCCCCTGAATGCCATCCTCCTTTTCAGCAGAAACTGCTTAAAGGTCTTGCACGATCCAATGAAAGACCAGACGATGCTGGAGGAAAACCTCAATATCATTATTGACCGGGTGAACAAGGCGGCTTCCATTATCAGAAGCCTCAAGGGTTTTGGCGGAAAGACGACGGATGAAACAACATCTGTCAACATCAATGCTATTCTGTCGAATATCCTTAACTTTCTGGACTCACAACTGACATTGTCGGAGGTCGAGGTAGAACTCCACCTCGATAGCAGGCTGCCCCATATCCTGGGACAGGAGGTCAAGCTGGAGCAGGTTTTTCTGAATCTCATGCAGAACGCCATTCAGGCCATGGGAAGGACCGAACACCCGAAAATGACGATCAAAACTTTTCTTCAGTCACACATTGAACCTGAAACGCTGCAGGAAAAAGAATTTATTGTGGTCATGATCCAGGACAATGGCGAAGGGATAAGCCCTGACATCCAGAGAAAAATTTTCGACCCGTTCTTTACCACCCGCGAAGTGGGCACAGGGATGGGACTGGGTCTCTCGATCGTTGACAGGATCATACGGGAGTTATCAGGATTCATAAAGATCGAAAGCCCGGCCGGGAAAGGGGCCTCTTTTCTCATATGTTTACCCCCATGTCCGAACCAGGGGACAGGCGCGCGATGAAATATCCTGAGACTCATGAAGGCACCGCCCCTCTGCTGGTCGTGGACGATGACCTCTACCTGCTGGCCGCTATCAAGCAGACATTACTCTTGAACGGTTATCTCGTTGACACCTTTAATGAACCAGGAAAGGCCCTTGCAGCCATCAGTGAAAGCACCTATTCAGCCGTTATCGCCGACATAAAAATGCCGCAGATGGACGGCATTCAGCTTTTCAAACATATCCAGGAGATCGACACTGAGCTCCCGGTTATCTTGATAACAGGTCATGGCGACGTGGCAATGGCAGTCAGCGCCATCAAAAAAGGGGTGTATGATTTTTTACAAAAACCGGTCGACGAAGATATCCTGATCGCCTCCGTTGAAAGGGCTGTGGAAAAACGCCGCCTGGTCATGGACAACCTGAGTCTGAATGACCGCTTGAAAAATCAACGGAAAGGCTACCATTTCCATGGACTGGTTGGCGGTCATCCGATAATGCAGGAGTTGTACGAAATAATCGAAGCGGTTGCCAAAGAGGACGATCCGGTGATGATCAATGGAGAAACCGGGACCGGAAAAGAACTTGTGGCCCGTGCCATTCATGATGCCGGCAACAGATACGGAAGGCCCTTTGTTCCGGTCAACATGGGGGCAATACCCGTCGATATGATTGAAACTGAGCTGTTCGGTCATGTAAAAGGGGCATTTACCGGAGCAACTCAGCAGAAACAAGGCAAGTTTGAGTATGCCGAAGATGGGACAATCTTTCTCGATGAGATCTGCAGTATGCCCGCAAACACGCAATCCAAGCTCTTACGGGTTCTGGAGGAGAAAACAGTAACTCCACTTGGCAGCAATATCCCCATACCTATCAGGGCAAGGGTTATCGCCGCGACCAATAAGAATCTGGAGCAAGAGATTCGCAAAGGAACGTTTCGCCAGGACCTCTATTTTCGTCTCAATGTTCTCCCGATCAAGACTCCGACTCTCAGAGAAAGAACAGAAGACATCCCCTTGCTGGTTGAACATTTTCGGCTGGAATACTGCCATGACAGACAGTTGAACATAGAACCTTTTTCAGCGGAAATCATTGAGCAGATCAAACAACATGACTGGCCGGGCAACATCAGGGAGTTGAAGAATCAAGTCCGCCGGATCTGTATTTTTGGTTCCGGGGATAAAATGAAAAACAGTCCGGCGATAACCAATAACATTGTAAAAAAGAGCCTTTCACACCAGATCCACCTCAGATCCTTTCTGGAACTGATGGAAAAAGAATACCTGACAGAGGTGTTGCGCAAAAACAAAGGGCTTGTCCCCCTGACCCATCAGCAACTTGGTATTTCGAGAAAAAGTCTGTATGACAAGATCAACAAACACGGTATAGACTTGGCAATATTGCGACGTGACAATTGAGCCGTGAGCTGTTAGCGACTTGGATAAAATAAGCGAATCTTGAAATCCTTCAAGATTCCAGATTAACATGATCAGTAAAACTCAGGAGGAGACTTATGACTGCTCACAACCCGGTCGTACGAGACTTTATCATACCACTGGACAGATACCCTCACCTGCTGGAGACTCAAACACTCCACGATGCGTTTGAGACCTTGACCGATTTTTCCTGTGGCGCCAACGATCGGCTCCGCTACTCGACTATTTTTATCACCGACCATGAACAGCAGCTGGTGGGCAAACTCACCCTGCAGGACATGCTCATGGCCCTCGATGACCGGTTTTCTGAAGCCAAAAAGGCCGGTAAATTTGAAGGTAAAGGGGATGAGTACCCCAATCTGACCATCCTCTGGGAGGATTCCTTCTTTACTGAGTGCGCCAAGAAAAAAGACGTCTTTTTAAAGAATGTGATGCGACCGGTAACCCGGCTCGTCAAGGCGGATGATTCACTGGTCAAAACCATTGCCATAATGCTGTATGGCAACATCGAGGTTCTGCCGGTGCTCGACGGAGATTCGATTATCGGTGTCATTCGCCTCGAAGAGCTGTTCAGGGCCGTCTGCTCTGCCTGCAAGATATAAGCCCAACCGGAAAACAACCTCAAAGAAACTAACCCCGATGAACGGGATAAGTGCCTTTCGCAGATTATTTTCTTGCAAAAAAACAAGACAATAATCTGTAAGGCACTAAAAATACAGGAGAGAAGGTTTAATCGTCATGGAAAATTCACAAGTAAAGATAAGTTTACCCATAGAAAAAAAGCCCATTGACTGGAAAAGATTATTTTTCCTGTTCCTTGGCATTGGCCTGTTTGCTGGTGTTTATTATTCACCCCTGTGGCCCGACGCGATTGACCCGGAAGGGAAGAATTTCCTGCTGACCAAAGAAGGAAAAGGGGCCATAGCGGTATTTCTGCTGGCCGCCACCTGGTGGATCTTTGAGGTACTGCCCATCGGTGTGACCAGCCTGGCTATCGGTATTCTGCAGGCCCTGTTCTTTATCCGGCCGGCCAAGACTGCCTTCAAGGACTTCATGGATCCCTCCGTGCTCTTTATCCTCGGCTCCATCGTTATCGGTATGGTCTTCACCAAGACCGGGCTGACCAAGCGTATCGCCTACAAGATGCTCTCCATTGTCGGTGAAAAAACAAGCAATATTTACCTCGGCTGCTTTGTCCTCACCGCCGCCCTCACCCACATCATGGCCCATACGGCGGTGGCGGCCACCATGTTCCCGCTGCTCATCGCGATTTACGCTCTCTACACCGACGAAACAGAACCGACCAAATTCGGCAAGGGCCTGTTTATCGGCATGGCCTATGTCGCCGGCGCCGGCAGTATTATCACCTTGCTGGGCGCGGCCCGTGGCGCGGTCGGGCTGGGATTCTACAAGGACATGACCGGCATTGATATCAGCTTTTTTCAACTGACCTACTACATGGCCCCGGTCGGCTGGGGAATGGTCCTTCTGATCTGGCTCTTTTTCCTGTTTGCCTGTAAACCGGAAAAAAGCTCCATTCCCGGGCTCAAGAACAAGGCAAAAAGGATGTACAAGGAATTAGGGGCATGGAGCTCCAAAGAGATCCTGGCCACTCTGATCATTGCCAGCACCATCATCTTTATTGCCCTGAAATCCTTTATTCCTGCCCTGAACGCGCTCGACAAGACCGGTGTCCTTCTGGTCTCCACCGTTCTCTTTTTCATCGTTAATATCCTTGACGTCAACGATCTGGAGGAGATCCCCTGGAACATCGTCCTGCTCTTTGCCGGTGCCATGTCCATCGGCTTCTGCCTGTGGGAGACCGGCGCCGCCCAATGGATGGCGGTCAACTGGCTGACCCTGTTCCAGGAATCCCCCGGCATTATCTTTGTCCTGGGCATGTCCTTTTTTGTCCTGATCATGACCAACTTCATCATGAACGTGGCCGCCATTGCCATCTCCATGCCGGTGGCCCTGGTTATTGCCCCTTATCTCGGCGTGACCGGCGAGGTCATCCTTTTCTCTGCCCTGGTGACCGCCGGTATGCCTTTCCTGACGCTGGTCGGTGCGGCCCCCAATGCCATCGCCTATAACTCCAAGCAGTTCACTTCGGCCCAATTTCTCATGTACGGCATCCCGATGAGTATTGTGCTGATGGCATTGCTCTATTTCGCCGTCCAGGTTCTCTGGCCGCTGATGGGCATGACCGTTTATGTGCCTAAGTAAGGTACCCTGAAGCAGATCGAGTTCCCGCCCCTCACGGCAGGGATTCGATCTGGCCTATGCCTGAATTCCTTCGGGGCTCTCCCTGCCCAGAAGGAAAATCTGTCGAGATACTTGCTCAAGTTCAACCCAGTTTGAACTTGAGCAAGTATCTGATCTTCAGGGTCATTCAGCTGGACTTGTTTACCTGGACCCTCTGAAAGTTGAACAATGGGACAACAATGATGAAACGAGACTCAAACAAACCAAGCCCGCAAAG
Source organism: Desulfoarculaceae bacterium (assembly GCA_019429465.1). Taxonomy (GTDB): domain Bacteria; phylum Desulfobacterota; class Desulfobulbia; order Desulfobulbales; family Desulfocapsaceae; genus UBA2270. The sequence goes on along the minus strand of JAHYIV010000035.1, from coordinate 8,772 downwards.
ATGCAGGTTGAGAAAACACCAATATAACATGTTGAATTAATAATATTTTTTTGTTTACCAGAAATACTATTCACACATACAAAAGACTGAGTGCGGCTGGCATGAAAAGCCACCTTCAAAATCATTTGACAAAGACAATATCTCTATTGACAACGACCGACACTAGAGGTATTTCATCTGATTTCATACGTACGGCGCCCCTTGATGGCTCTACTCAACCTACCGAAAATAAGGCCCTTTCATCGATGCACAGGTGCGATAAACGTCTGACGGCGGGGAAGTGATTTCCTGGCATTACTGTTCCCGGTAAAGTTCCGGTTACGTTCAAAAGGTCCGACGGTGTATGGCTTTTACAGGTTGGACTGCGGCGAAAAGCGACCGCTGTGCAGGTTGCACAAAACAATGTTTCCTATGGCATGCATAATCCGACCGGCGCCAAGAGGTCGAGCTGTGCTGACAGATGAGCTGACAATGGGTCGGATCATCTGGATAAACTGAGGGAAATTTAAACTCTGGATCATTTACTGAGAGGTTCACAGATACTCATGTTTGGTTTTGTGACATTCCTGCTGATGTTTGTCCTTTGGATCGTGATGTCAGGACAATTTGATCTGTTTCATTTGAGTCTGGGCGTAATTTCATGCGCTATCGTTGCCAGAATGTCCGGGGATCTGCTTTTCCAGGACCGTCAAACGGATTTCCGTACCCGGTTTGGCCAGGCCTGGCGATTTGCGCATTTTACCCTCTGGCTGCTGTGGCAGATCATTACCGCCAATCTCTATATTCTTCAACTGGCCCTGACCACCAGGAAGATGGTGGAGGTACTCGATCCCCATATCTTTTCTTTTAAGTCACATCTGAAAACACCTTTTGCCCAGTTTGTTCTGGCCAACGCCATCACTTTGACACCGGGCACGGTAACCATACGAATTGTCGATGGTGTCTTTACGGTCCATGCCATCACCGGTCAGGCAGCCGGCGATCTTGAACAACTAGATAACATACAAGATATCAATGAGATGGAACGAAGGGTTGCCGCGGTATTTGAACCGGAAATTCTGCAAAATACCGGAGGTGATAAATAATGGATACCTATTTTATTCTCCTTGGCACGGCCCTTATTCTTCACATGTTTCTGACCTTGATCAGGGTTATCAAGGGGCCCACCGTTATTGACCGGCTTATCGGTGTCAATATTATCGGTACCAAGTCCACCCTGTTGATCATCATCATCGGCACCGCCCTGCACCGGGTTGATATGTTTATTGATATTGCCCTGACCTACGCCCTGTTAAACTTTATCGTCTCTCTGGCTGCCGCCCGTTTTTTTCAGAGGAAAAGAACCGCCGGTCTGGTCATGGAAAAAGAGGTTAAATCATGAATATCTACCTTGATGCTATTGTCGTTCTGCTAACCTTTGTCGGACTGTTGTTCTTTCACGGTACCACGGTTGGTATTCTGCGTTTTCCTGATTTTTATACCCGGATGCATGCGGCAGGTAAGGGGGATACCCTCTCCACCATGCTGATCCTGTTCGGCTTTGCCGCCTATCAGTTGCATCACCCCTCCACGGCCACCCTGCTGGTTGCCGGTAAAATTATCTTTATCGCCGTCCTGGTCTTTATTGCCAGTCCAACCGCCACCCACGCCATTATGGATGCCGGCTATGAATCAGAGATTGGCGCCTGGAGCGCCAAGGACGGCTTTGTCTCTTCCTGTCTGATTCGTAAGGAGAAGGGTGAGTGATATGGAAGTAAACAGCTGGGTTTTATGGCAGTTTGATGTACTCATTCTTCTCATGGTGCTGGTCTGTGCCGTGGTTGCCCTGCAGTTACGGGATCTGGTGGCATCTGCTATCTCCTTTGGCGCCTACAGCTTTTTCATGTGCCTGCTCTGGACCCTGATGCTGGCCGTGGATGTGGCCTTTACCGAGGCCGCTGTCGGAGCCGGAGTGTCCACTGTCCTCTTTCTGGGCACCGCACTGCATATTAGAAGGAGGGCCAAGGATTGAAAGTAATTGCCGCACTCTTCAGTATTGTCCTGGGCGTTGTCCTGCTGGTGGCCGCCAATGACCTGCCGATCTGGGGTGATCCGGAATCACCGGTCAGCGTTCATCTGTCCAGCTACTTTATCGAACATTCCGTGGAGCAGACCTCTGTCCCCAACTTCGTAACAGCAGTGCTTGCTGATTACAGGGGCTATGACACCATGTTTGAAACGGCTGTGATCTTCTGCGCCGGCATTACGGTTATGACCATCCTGCGACGCAGTCATCGCCTGCGGAAAAAAAATGTTCCACCCCGCCCTGTCCGGGAAGGGCAGGATATTATTATCTGTTCAGCTGCCCGTCTTATTGTCCCCATGATGCAGCTTTTCGCCCTCTATGTCCTGGCGCATGGTCACCATAGCCCTGGTGGCGGCTTTCAGGGAGGCGTTATTTTTGGCGCCAGCTTTATCCTGCTGGCCCTTGCCTATGACCTGAAAACGGTGTTGAGCCGCTTGAAGGAAAAGACGATGATGCTGGTTTCAGGTCTGGGCGTTCTGGTGTATGCGGGTATCGGGGTTCTCTGTCTGTTCCTTGGCGGTAATTTTCTGGATTACAGCCGGCTGGCTTCAATTCTGCAGGTCACGGAGATTGAGGCCCGCTCCCATGGTATACTCGGTGTTGAAGTGGGTGTCGCGCTCACGGTTACCTGTATAATGCTTTCCCTGTATGCGGATCTTGCGTCAGGCGGCGAAATGGACGAGGGCTTATAAAATGGCGGATTTTATCCAGGCCCTTCTTGGGCATTACAATAACTGGGCCTTTATCCTCTTGTTGATGATCGGCTTCTATGCCATGATCGCCAAAAACAATCTGATAAAAAAGGTGATCGGCATGTCCATCTTTCAAACGGCCATCATCCTGTTTTACGTGTCCATGGCTGTAAAAAAGAACTCCACCATTCCCATTCTGGACCATGGCCATGGGGCTGTTGAACATGCCATTGATGTGGCAGCCTACGCCAGTCCCTTACCCCACGTCCTTATGCTCACCGCCATTGTAGTGGGGGTGGCAACTCTGGGAGTGGCCCTGGCCATTATCCAGAAGATCCATCGGACATACGACACCATCGAAGAAGATGAAATTATGGAGATAATTGCGCAATGATACAAAGTCAGCTTCCCATCCTCATCATTGTCATGCCCCTTCTGATGGCCCTGGTCATATTTCTCCTGGGCCACAAAAACGAAGGACTCTGTTTTTATCTTCATGTCCTGGGCATGGCAGGTCTCTTTGCCGCCGCCCTTGGCATCCTGGACCAGGTGGTGACAAGCGGCACGGCTATACATTATTACCTGGGCGGCTGGCCTGCCCCCTATGGCATTGAGCTGGTGATCGACCATCTCAACAGTATGGTTATTGCCATGGTGGCCGCGGTGACCCTGCTGGTGGCCTTCTATTCCCGCCAGACCGTGCCTGCCGAGGTGCCCATGCGCACCGAGCATGAAAAGGTGCCTCTGCGGGTCCGAAATTATTATGTGCTCTACAACCTCTTGGTTGCCGGCCTGCTCGGTTTGACGGCCACCGGTGACGCCTTTAATCTTTACGTGCTGCTGGAGATTGCCACCCTTTCCACCTATGGACTGCTGGCACTTGGTCGGGGCCGTGCCTATTACGCCACCTTCAAATACCTCATCATGGGGACAATCGGCGCCAGTTTTTATCTTCTGGGTGTCGGCTATCTCTTTATCATGACCGGCTCGTTGAACATGGCGGATCTCTTCACACTTCTCGATACTGCGTTCATGCAGCAATCGATGTCGATCACCATTGCTTTTGCCATGATCCTGGTGGGGGTATGGGTGAAGATGGCCTTCTTCCCATTTCATGGCTGGCTGCCCAACGCCTATACCGTGGCCTCAACCACTTCAAGCTGCCTGATTGCCCCACTCATGACCAAGGTCTCGGTCTATGTCATGATCCGCCTGATGTTTTCGGTTTTCAGCGCCCAGTATGTCTTTGAAATCCTGGGCTGGCAGAAAATTGTGGTGCCCATGGCCGCGGCAGCGATACTTTTCGGCTCCATATCGGCCTTGGGGCAAAAGAATCTCAAACGGATGCTCACCTATATCGTTGTCGCCGAGGTAGGCTATATGGTTGGGGGCGCATGGCTGGGCAATGTCAACGGCTATACCGGCGCGGTCTATCATATCCTCGCCGACGGCATGATGACCCTTTGCGTCTTCATGGCCATTGGTGCCGTGAGCTATAAAACAGGCGATGCCAGCTTGGAGTCGATGCGCGGCATTTTCCGAAAAATGCCGGTGACCTCGGTGGTCTTCCTGGTCGGCGCCTTTGCCATGATCGGCATCCCGCCGACCTGCGGTTTCTTCAGTAAATGGTATCTGGTGACCGGGGCCTATGAGGCCGGACAATGGTTGTTTCTCGGGGCTTTACTGGCTTCCAGTCTGATTAATGCCATCATCTTTTTCCGCATCATTGAAACCGGTTATTTTCCCGATTTCAACAAGGCCCACGGTCATGGCCACCATACAGACAAGACGGTGGTGGCTGAAGCACCTCTTTCCATGCTGGTGCCCATGGTGATTACAGCCTCCTCACTGGTGCTGATCGGTCTGTTCAGCAAGGATATCATTAACAATCTTATCCGCCATTCCGTGCCGCCGGGGCTGTTTTAGTGCCTTTCGCAGCTCATTTTCTTGATTTTTTCACAAGAGAATGAGCTGCGAAAGGCACTTATCCCGTTCATTGGGGTTAGAGGCACCAACGTTTGTTAGTTGAGAGAATCCACAGTGTGTGGCATTTGGGGTACACCCTGATTTTACTACATATTTTACTGTAACTTCCGCCAGATTATTGTCGTTATTATGGAACAGATACCTTTTTTAGAAGCCACTCCCCTGCTGGCCGTCATGGCATCCCTTGTGGCTGTTCCCCTTATTGCCTTGAGCGGGAACAGACCAAATCTCCGTGAATTCTGGACCTTTCTGGCCGGCGGCGTCAAGCTGTTCCTGGTTCTGTCCATGGCCAGCTGGATTCTGGCCGGCCACACCCACACCTATGAACTCTGGCAGATTCTTCCAGGTATCTCCCTGACCTTTGTGGTGGATGGCTTTGGCATGCTCTTCGCCTTGGTGGCCTCGTCGCTGTGGATTCTGACCTCCATCTATTCCATCGGTTATATGAGGGCCCTGGATGAACATGCCCAGACCCGGTATTTCTGTTTTTTCGCCGTGTCTCTCTCCGCCACTCTGGGGGTGGCGTTCAGCGGCAATCTGCTGACTCTCTATCTTTTTTATGAGATGCTCTCCCTCTCCACCTATCCCCTGGTAACCCATCATCAGGATGAAGAGGCCAGGAGCGGCGGTCGCAAATATCTGACCTATCTGCTGTCCACCTCCATAGGGCTGGCCCTGCCGGCCATGCTCATCACCTACTCCATCACCGGCACTCTGGATTTCAACAGCATGGGTGTGTTCGGCGAAGGGGTATCCAAGGGTGTGCTGGTGGCTCTGCTGCTCATGTTTGTCTTCGGCTTTTCCAAAGCCGGCATGATGCCGTTTCATTCCTGGCTGCCCGGGGCCATGGTGGCGCCCACCCCGGTGAGCGCCCTGCTGCATGCGGTGGCGGTGGTCAAGGTTGGTGTTTTCAGCATCGGCCGCATTCTGACCGGCATTTTTGGGATTGACCTCATGGCCTCTCAGGATCTTAACACCATTGTCTGTATCATTGCCTCCTTCACCGTCCTGGTTTCATCCCTCATCGCCCTGTCCCAGGATAATCTCAAGAGACGACTGGCCTTTTCCACGGTGGGGCAATTGTCCTATATAATCCTGGGCATCGGGCTGGCCACTAAACTCGGAGTGGAGGGCGGCATGACCCATATTGCCATGCACGCCTTTGGCAAGATCACCCTGTTTTTCTGCGCCGGCGCCATATTCGTCGCCACCGGCAAACAATATATCAGCCAGATGGTAGGGATCGGCAGAAGAATGCCTATTACCATGTTTGCCTTTTTTGTCGGCTCGCTCAGTGTTATCGGGCTGCCGCCGGCCGGTGGTCTGATCAGTAAGCTTATGATGGTTCGGGGTGCCCTTGAGGCGGACATGGCCTGGGTGCTTGCGGTCTACCTTGTCAGCTCATTCCTCAATGCCGCCTATTTTCTGCCCATTGTCTATAAGGCGTATTTCTGTACGGAAGAAGAAGCCCTCTTTGAAAACAAGGTCCAAGAGGCCCCTCTATGTTGTTGGTTGCCGCCGGCAATAACGGCAACAATTTCTGTGGTGTTATTCTTTTACCCCTCCATCTTTCTCGGCTTTGCGCAGGTTATGATGATCGGCAGATAATGATCTTCAGGACCTGGTGACAGAGGAGACGTCATGATGTTGCGGGTTTTACAAAAAAGCAATTAGCAACTTGCTAAAGGGAGTAAGGCATGCCGGAAACGGTTATTAATTCAGGTTATTTCGACCAACCGAAGACGAAGAAGTTGCTCTGGCGACTGCTGTGGTTCGTCTGTATTCTGTCACTGGTGCTGGAGTTTTTTGTTCACCGCCATACTAATTTTCCCCAGGAGGATTTTTTCGGCTTCTATGGACTGCTTGGTTTTATTGCCTGCTCCGCCAGTATTCTGCTGGCCAAGGTACTGGCCCTTTTTCTGAAGAAGGAGGAGGATTATTATGACGCTGATAAATAATATCCCGCCGGGACTCATTTTTATTCTCGGTGCCTTGCTTGTCCCCCTGCTGCCCGGCAGGAGCAAGAACTGGTATGTCATCGCCTTACCTGTTCTGGGCTTCTGGTATATCAGTCAACTGGACATGGCCGCCGTCTTTACGGTGCCCCTGCTTGATTTTCAATTGCAGACTCTGCGGGTGGATAACTGGTCGAAGGCCTTCGGCTATATCTTTACCCTCAGTTCCTTTGCCGCCTTTCTTTACGGCTATTACGAGAAGCGTGCCACCCAGTTTATCAGCGCCCTTCTCTATATTGGCAGTTCCCTCATGGTGGTCTTTGCCGGAGATATCATCACCCTCTATATCTTTTGGGAGGTCATGGCCATTACCTCGGTCTATCTGATCCTGGGCCGCAAGACCAAAAAAAGCTATCAGGCCTCATTCCGCTATGTCCTGGTGCATATCTTCGGCGGCCTGGTTCTCCTGGCCGGCATTATTCTGACCATTCATGAAAGCGGCTCCATTGCCCTTGAAGCCTTTGATCCGTCCCAGCCAACTGTTGGCATCTGGCTGATACTGATTGGTTTTCTGGTCAATGCCGCAGCTATCCCCTTATCCTCATGGCTTCCTGATGCCTATCCGGAGGCCTCGGTGCTGGGCGGCGTCATCCTCAGTGCCTATACCTCCAAGACCGCCGTCTATGCCCTGATACGTTGTTTTCCCGGCTGGGACATCCTTATTGTTGTCGGCTGCGCCATGAGTATCTACGGTATCATCTATGCCCTGCTGGAAAATGATATGCGCCGCATTCTGGCTTTTTCCATCATCAATCAGGTGGGCTTCATGGTCTGCGCTATTGGCATAGGCACGCCACTGGCCCTGGCCGGTGCCGTGGCCCATGCCTTTTGTCACATTATTTATAAGGCCCTGTTGTGGATGAGCGCCGGGGCGGTACTCTACCGGACCGGCAAGAGCAAGTGTACCGAGCTGGGCGGATTGTATAACACCATGCCGTGGACACTGGTCTTCGGCTGTGTGGGCGCCATGGCAATTTCGGCCGTGCCATTGACCTCCGGCTTCACCAGCAAGACTATTATTATTGCCTCGGCGGCAAGTTCACAGCTGTTCTGGGCCTGGCTGGTCCTTGAGATCGCCTCCGCCGGTGTCTTCCTCCATGCCGGCATAAAATTCCCCTACTTTGTCTTTTTTGCCAAGGACCAGGGGCTGCGGCCACCTGAGGCCCCGAAAAGCATGCTGGCGGCCATGGCCTTTCTCTCCTTCCTCTGCATTTACCTGGGCATGTTTCCGGAGAAACTGTACAATATCCTGCCCCATAGTGATCTGGTCAAACAGGCCATGCCCTACACCTTTTACGATATTTATATCCGCCATTTTGCTCATGTGGTCACCCAGACCCAGCTTCTGGCCTTTTCCGGTCTGGTCTTTTTTCTCTTTCTGCCCATGCTGAAGAGGACCAATACCATAGCCCTTGATTTTGACTGGTTTTATCGCAAGGGGGGCAATCTCGTCTATATGGGACTGGACAAGGGCCTCAATGCCCTGAACAGCGCGGTGAACAGGGGCGTTGCTCAGGGCATGACCAGCTACCTGGCCAGGTTTTTTGCCGACGGTCCGGCCCGTCTCTGTCTGGCCATTGTCCGACCTCTCTGGGAGTTGACAGGGGTGAGCGGGCAGAATCAAGAGCTGATGGCCGACCGGTTTATTCGCAAGTTTACCGTAAATAATTTTTCCATTGGCTGCTCTGCCTTGTGCGTCCTGGCCTATCTCCTGTTTTTTATTCTGGTCTGATCTTCAGCACCCGGTCTGTCCGGACGTAATGCCCCTGGAATAAGGGGTGCGGTTTCCATGAGAAAACCGCACTCCTCATTTCTTTTACACCTTCTGATCTACAGCCTGACAAACAGCACTCTCACCGTGGGAATAATGCCTGAGAATCTTGCACATTTAGACATAATGGCTGTCAGTTAAACGAAAAAGACCTGCCCCTTGCAAACATGGGTTATGCTGTAGAAAACAATTCACTACGGCGCAGAGCCATAACCAAGGAGGCAGGTCATGAAGAAGAATACC
>JAHYIV010000034.1 GCA_019429465.1 Desulfoarculaceae bacterium | reverse complement strand
AAAGGCCGAACTAAAAGAACGTATCCTTAAAGGGATAGAAGAAATGAATTCGGCACCAGTGGTTTATCGCTGGAAAAAATTCGACCTCGACATCGCATGAATTGTAAATACTTTATTGAATCTAAATGCTAGTTCACGGATATACGTGCGTATAACTTACTCCTCGGTACCAACAATTGAAACGAAATAACCGCGTGCCCAAAAACTCATTCCACCATAGTGTTTCTTTTGACCAAAGTACGTACGAGCAATATGAATTGCACTTTTCCCCTTTATATAACCAACTACCTGTTTACGTTGTTCATTGAAGCCTCATTCTCGTGACTTTGACGAGTCTTGAGGCTTCTTTATTTTTCTGGAACTGTCAAACTTTTATTATTCCCCGGCAAAGCCGGGGGTTTACTTGGAAGTAAGTATAGCATTTCTTCCCCCTGTGGGATTAGGATGGATTTTACGAGAACCAATCCATTCCACAAAAGAAAAGCAATGTTGATTAAGACTCTACTGAACAAAGTTGAACGTTGCAAGTCGTTCGTTTACGGCTCCGTCTGCGTCATGCTGGTAGGCAGTACGGAGGCCCTGGTTATTGACCATAGTGGCTCTATACAATACTCAGCTAAAAGTTCCTGTGTACCCCATAAATACTGGGTTCCTGCCCGCACAGAAATGACATCCATTAAATGCTGCTCATTTCTACGTAGCCGGGGAGTTCAGGAAAGAGACAGCTGAGTTTCCTATAGAGGCATTTTGACCATTGAGCCACGCCGCAACAGTCGACCAATTTGCCCGGCATGCGGCACGCGACGCACCGTTGATGATCGACGGCCTCAGCGGTTGTTTGAGTATTTGCCGGTCTGGTCGTTCAAGGTCTATTTTCGCTATGCCCCGCGCCGCGTCACATGTCCAGAGTATGGCGTCAAGGTCGAGTCTTTGCCTTGGGGGTATGGCAAGGAGCGGATGACCTTTTCGTATCAGATTTTTCTGTCTCGCTGGGCGAAGCGGCTGTCCTGGCAAGAGACCGTCGATATCTTTAAAACCAGTTGGGACACAGTGTTCCGAGCCGTCACGTTTGTTGTCGATTATGGTCTTGCCCACAGAAGTCCTGAGGGCGTCACCGAGATCGGCGTTGATGAAATTGCTGTCCTAGCGGGCTTGGTCACGTGCCGCGGACCGGACCGTGCGTTCCTCGCAGAGGAATGACTTGACTGAGATTGCTTGGCCAGTAGAAATAAAAAAAGGCCCGGAGCAGGCAAATCCTGCTCCGGGCCTTTTTGGTTTCAAGCTACAGAGATGCTGTTACTGCTTCCATGGGGTGGCGCCGATGGCAACCTTGCGGCCCTTGGTTTCAACGCCGGCTTTTTCCCAAGGCCAGATGGATTCCCAGTCGGCCTCGTTCTTCGCGTCGCCGTCCTTCTTCAGGGCCCAATGGTACTTATCCGGGGTCAAGCCATAGGAACGGCCCTCGGCGTCGAGATTGAAGACATGGGTCCTGGACTTGCGGCCGCCTTCGCCGCCCCATTCGCCGTATTTGTACTTCGGCCAGCCCTCGGCTGCATTCATCACCTTCAGCACCGCTTCCGCCTGGCCCTGGTGGCAGGCGGCGCAGGTCTCCACGGTCCCCTGCTTCAGGGTCTTGCTCTGGCCGTTGCCGATGCCCACCTTGTGGGAATCGTGGCAGTCAAAGCAGGCCATGGCGGCATGGACGCTGTGGTTCCCCTTGATGGTTTCGGAAAGGCGTATATCCATATCCATCTGATGGTCGCGGCGGCCCTTGCCGTCGGCAGACACATTGCGGCTGCCCTTGCCCCAGGCCGGCCGGACATAGTCGGCATGATCCATATACTGATCGCCGAGCCGGTAGCCACGCAGGTCGTTGGCGCCCTTGTGGTTGATGTTTTTGGCGGTCCGGGTGTGGCACTGATTGCAGACCATCCGGCGGGCCTCGGTGTCGGTGATCTTCTCCGGGTTAATGATGTTATCCTTGTCCGGCGCGGCGGCATGGGTGGCGCCAGGGCCATGGCATGCCTCGCAACTGATCTCGATGTCGGAGACAAAGATATCCTTGAGGTCCTTGCGCTTGCCGGCCACGAAGTCCGCCTTGGCGGTATTCCAGGCCACCGGATCAAAGCCGGTGGTATGGCAGCCGATACAGCGCTCCTGCAAGGAATAGTACTCGCCGTAACCTTCCTTATAAAATTCGCCGTCCTTGGGCTTCATCACCATGCTCAGGAATTTCCAGCCGGCCCGCTCCTTGTTGCCGGCAAACTGCACGGTCTGGCTCGTGTCGATGGTCCAGGAGATGCCGCCGTCCTTGGTGGTCTGGAGGTAGGCCTCGACCGGGGCGCCGTCATAATAAACCCCGTAGCGCTGCTTGCGCACCTGGCCTATGACAATGCCGACATCCTCGACTTGGTATTTCTTGGTGGTAACATAATTGACGCCTTTTTCCTTGGTGTCGAGGACCATGTGGGTTTCAAACTTGTCCCAGTCCCGCTGCACCCAGGCGTAAATGTTGCCGAGGAACTCCTTGCCCATGGCCGGGCCCTTGCGCGCCTTCATGGTATGGCGGGTTTTTTCCCAATCGGCGTGGAGTTCGCCATGACACGCCTTGCAGGTCGCAGCGCCTGCATACTCTCCATTGTGGGCGATCTCCGCCTGTTTGGCCGACGGGTAGTCGGCGGCAAGGGCCGAGCCGGCGGCTATGATGGCCCCGCCAAGCAGCACGGCAGCCAAACTGATACTTCGCCTCATTGTTCGCATGTTCTCCTCCAAAAGACAGGTAATTTCTTTCCGACAGGTTGCCCCGCCAGCCACAGCAATAGAAAAAACTCGAAACGTTTAAACCATCAGGAGAATACAAAGAAATGATCGAACAATTCCAGATAAGCTTACTTAACGGAATTAGGCATAATGGTGAATTTTTCTTCACAAGAATTTCCAGACAGGCGCAGCAGGTTCCAACTGGAGGGAAGTCGGGGGGTACGCCCGGCAAATCCTCCAATCCATCCCCCTTGTGTGGAAACAACCATAAATGATCCCGGAAAATTTCGGGTATTCCGCCACAAGCAGGGGCAGGAGGAGAGTGAACCCAAGGAGCGTCTCCCCATACGAAAGGGAGTAATGGACATTCCGTTAGAGGCTGCTGTTTCGCAAGACATCAACAACCGGTTCATGAATGATCTTGCCATGTTGCAGGATGCCACCCCGGTTGGCGGTTTTATCAATGAAACAACCCGCCCTGTTGTAAAATCTGGTCGTCGATTCCGGACTCTTGACCCTACTGGCAAAGATCTTGAAATCCTTCAGGCAATCATCCATCCTTCCTGTAGAATTTCAGGGCTCACCAATAAGATGCTGCGCGAGCATCTCTCCGCAAAAGCTTGGGAGCACAGCGAACGGAAAAACAGTGGTCTGCAAAAATCAGCCGCCATTTGCGCTTGCTCAGAGCACACGGATTTATCCGAAAACTCCCAAGCCAAAACAGGTATCAATTGACTCTCAAAGGGACAAAATTAACCAACGTAGTGAATACATTTTTAGCCGCATCTACCGAGAATTTATTGAAAATGGCCGCCTGATTTTCTTGTTTTTTATGACAGACGTTCAGGAGTAAACTGCTAACCCCGATGAACGGGATAAATGCCTTTCGCAGATTGTTTTCTTGCAAAAAAAAAACAAGAAAATAATCTGTAAGCCACTAAAGTCTTGTAAAAGAAAGAGACCGGCACAATAACTTTTCCGGCCTTTCCGTGGAGTTATTGCCCTTCATCCGGCAAGGGATCAGACCTTGCTCACCCGGCACATGAAGGTGCGCTGGCCCGGGGTACCGGTGACGGGATTTCGGACAGCATCATCGGTGAGGGAGTTGAGATTATACCCGGCCTTGTAGTCTCCCCAACCCCAGGCTATGCGGATTGAACCGGGGTGGACCACGGATGAGACCCTGGCCGGCATCGTCAGAGTTCCTCTCGGCGTGGTCACCTGCAGCTGGTCGCCCGTTACAATCTGCCGGGACGCCGCATCCACTGGATGGATATCGATCACGCAGCCGTCCTCTCCCTTGAGCAGGGCGGGGATGGTGCGGTACTGCGAGTTGGTGAAACGGATATCGCGGCGGCCGCTGATGCCGATCAGGGGAAAATCCTGCCGCTGGTCACCAAAGCTGATCAGACTTTCCGGAAAGCCATCCCCATAAGGCACCCCGGCCTGACCGCTTTCCTGCAGCCTGCTGGAGAAGAATTCAAACTTGCCGGAGGGGGTGGCAAAACCGTCCTGGAGATATTTTTCATGACGCAGCCCTTCCACCCGCACCCCGCCGGACTCCTGCCGAAGACGCTCAACGGTAACACCTGCCGGGGCCAGCTGATCATCAATGGCCGCCTCGACACTGGGCCAGGGGAACTCCTGCTCCAGGCCGATCCGGCGCCCCAGCTCAAAGACGATCTTCCAGTCGGGCCAGGACTGACCCACAGGCTCGATAACCTGATCCTGAAGAATGATCGGATTGTTGCGGGTGGCGGCCCGGTTCAGTTGCGTCTTTTCAAAACAACCGGCAGCCGGCAGAATCACATCGGCCAGCCTGGCGGTCCGGGTCATGAACAGATCAATGACCACGAGAAACTCCAGCTGCCGCAGGGCGCGGCGGGCCCGGCCGGAGTCGGCCATGGTCACCACCGGGTTACCGGCCTGGACCACCAGCATCTTCAGACCATAGGGCTTCTGGTCGAGAATGGCATCGACCACGCAGGACTGTACCTGATTGCCCCAGGTCTCACTGAAGGCATTAAAAAGGGGGTACGGTGCAGTGATCGGCGTGACACCTGCCGGCAGCCGATCACGGGCCTGGAGAGGACGCAGGGGGATGGGCTGGGGCAGAACATCGCCGCCGGGCCGGTCAATATTGCCGGTGATCCCGCGCAGGCAGGCCACGGCCCGGGTGGACTGAAAGATATCGAGCTGCATATCCAGACCGTTGCCGTCGATCAGACAGGCCGGTCTGGTGGTGGCGTAAAGGCGGGCAGCCTCCCGCACCTGTTGCGGATCAAGCCAGATATCCGGGGCAATCCGGTCGATGGCATAGCGGCCGGCCACCTCCCGCAACTGGTCAAAACCGGTGGTAAAACCCTCGATAAAGGCATGGTCCTGGAGATCCTGGCTGATGATCTCATTGATCATGGCCATGGCCAGCAGGCCGTCATGGCCGGGCTTGATCTGCAGCCAGATATCCGCCTTTCCGGCCAGGGGGGTCTGGATCGGATCGATTACAATGAGTTTGGCGCCATTGCTGAGGGCATGCTTGATGGCATCGGCGACGCCAAGCGTGGTATCGGCATCATGTTTGCCCCAGACCAGGATACAACGGGCCCTGGCCGCCTCGGGAAAGGCCATGGCCCCGTAGGTGTAGGTATGGGCCATCTCCCGGGCCACAAAACAGATGGAGCCGTTGCCGATGGTGTTCGGGGAGCCGTAGCAGTTCATCAGACGGTTGGCGTAATCCCAGGGGGCTCCCCAGTCCGCGGCCATGCCCCGCAGCCAGCCCACGGCCTCGGGCTGGGCCTGTTGTTTGTAGTGCAGGAACCGTGATGCCACCAGATCCAGGGCCTCGTCCCAGCTCGCCGGGCAGAAGGAGCCGTCCTTTGCCCTGATCAGCGGGGTGGTGATCCGCTGGTCGGAATAGACGATATCGGCTGCCGCCTGCAGCTTCAGACAGGGGGAGCGTTTATCCTGGTCGAGAAAGGATTTGCGCTGGGCCGACACCAGTTTTCCGGCAACGACCTCCACCTCCACCGGACAGCAGGAGGAACACATCCGACAGACAGTATCTTTCTTCATGTTCACCTCGTGTTATCGTCTGGCCTTGATAAAACAACTCCTGATCAGTTCGTAGTGATTGCTGTGGCTGCGGATCTTCCACCAGACATGGTCCCGCCTGGTCACCTGCCAGCCAGGAGTGACGCCGCCCTGGCCCAGAATGGCCTCGATATTGTCCAGCCCCTTGCCGGCATAGGGGCCATCAGCCTTGCCGCCCAGCCACTGGTCGAGTGCCGCCGCCTCAAGAGACCAGGAGAAGGGATCGGAAAGCAGCAGCTGACTTCCTGAGCTCCCGGCAACCCGGTTGATTTCGGTCAGGTGGACAGCGGGAAAGGGCAGTTTGTCCACCAGATTGAGAGAGGCCACGGAGCTCGCCGTCTGCGCAGCAAAGGGAAGACGCTGGGCATCAGCGACGATGAACTCCACCCGCTGCGGCTGCCACTGCCGGGGACGGCGGATGACCACCTCCTGGCCCAGCAGGCCTTCATCCTTGAGGGTAAAGCGCAACTCACCCTCCTGCATAAAGCGGCGGGCCGCCTTGATAAAGGCCAGCGACCTGTCAACCCCGACCGCCAGATCACATTTACAGCTCATCTCAAAGGTGAAGCGGCCGACGGCCCCGCCCAGATCAAGGGCCAGTCCACCATGGGGTTCCATCAGTCCGGCCCATTGCCGGTAGGCGTCAGTGGCCTGCTCGTCGCCCAGCAGATCACCGTAATGGCTCCACAGGTAGGAGGAGACCACCTCCTCCTGCTCATAGCGGTTAACCTGACGCTGCTCTGGCCGCTCCGGGTCGAGAAAGGCGATGCCCTCAAGGATAGGGAAACGGCTGCCGCATTGACAACAGGCCAAGGTGCCGTCGACAACATCCTCATCCTCAGCTGATCGGATCTCCAGCTGCAGGGCATATTCCCGAGGGAGACAGGCGGGACAGATCAGTCTGGAGACCAGCTGCTTTTTCATCAATGCTTCCTGTTTGGTAACCGTCCACCATATTTTTGCGGGTCAGGCTTCGCCTGAAAACAGGGGTGCACCGCCCGCCCAGCCTTGGGTTGAAGCCAGGGCCTGTTCCTCTGAGACCTGCTCACGGCCTTCAGGCAATCGCCACCAGCTCCAGATCAAAGATCAGGTCCTTCCCGGCCAACGGCGGATTGGCATCCAGATAGATATGGGTATCACTGATCTCTCGTACCACCACCATCATCACCTCACCGTTGACACCCCCAACCTCCAGCTTCTGACCAACCTCAGGGCTGAAATCCGGCGGCACCTGTTCAAGGGGCATTTCCATGACCATGTTCGAATCATGGGCGCCATAGGCCTTTGCCATCGGGATGGCAACCGTCTTTTTTTCGCCCAGTCCCATGCCGATCAGGGCCTCATCAAAGCCCTGAATCACATGACCGCTGCCCAGCACAACCTCCAGGGGCTCGCGTCCATCGGATGAATCAAAGACCGTCCCGTCAACAAGTTTGCCCGTGTATTTCACCTTTACCTTACTCCCTTTCTTTGCCTGTGTCATATTCCACTCCATTCATGATATTTGAGGCCCGAAGGCCATGCCCGGGTATTTTAAAAAGGCTGTCTTGCCATTCAGCCGAGCCACCATAGCACAGATCCCCGAAAAAGGGTACCAGGGATATCCCTTACAGTGGACCGTTCCCGTATCACCTGTACCCTTGTCTTCAGCATCCGGCTGCAGCCAGGGGTACGCTTTATTTTTTTGACTTTTTGGATTCCATCACCTAGGATCACAAGCCGTTACCATCAAGGCTCTTGAAAAATGAGCATCCCTATGACACCGATGAAACTTATTCGAGGCGGATAATGACCAAAAGGATGTTGACCAGACGGCCTGGCGAGGCAAAAGGAGAAGCATGGAGATAATTATCGTTTCAGCACTTGCCCTCATGGCATCGGCGCTCACCCTGTTTTCCGGCTTTGGCCTCGGAACCTTACTGATGCCGGTGGTCGCCATTTTCTTTCCCATCGAGATCGCCATTGCCATCACGGCAATGGTGCACCTGGCCAACAACCTGTTCAAGGTTGTCTTGCTTGGCAGACAGGCAGACCATGCCGCCCTGATCCGTTTTGGTCTGCCCGCTATGGCATGCGCCTTCCTCGGGGCGCTGGTCCTCGGCTGGCTATCGGGAATGGCGCCGATTGTTGAATACAACGCCTTTGATCAGCAGATGCAGGTGGTGCCGATCAAGCTCATAGTCGGCCTTCTCATCCTGATCTTCGTTCTCCTCGAACTGTCACCAAAATTTTCTGCTCTCAAGTTCGACAGGAAGTATCTGCCCTTTGGCGGAGCCATAAGCGGATTTTTCGGGGGTCTTTCCGGCCATCAGGGGGCGTTCAGAAGCATGTTCCTCCTGAAAACAGGCCTGACTAAAGAAAAATTCGTCGCCACCGGAGTGGTACTGGCAGTCATGGTGGACATGTCGCGAATGGTGATCTATGGCTGGGACATGTCCACTCAGCGCCAGGACATTGAATGGCAGCTGGTGCTGGCCGCCTCTCTTGCAGCATTCATCGGCGCCTTTTTTGGCGTACGGCTGCTCGGGAAAATCACCATTCGCGCCATTCAGATCACGGTCTCTGCCATGCTGGTCATCATTTCTCTCGGGCTGATTCTGGGCGTTCTGTAATCTGCTCGACAATCGCCGTGCAGATCTCGGTAAGGCTCCTGCCAGCGCAGGCTATCTTGATATCCGCATAACGGTGATAAAGGGGCTGACGCTCGGCATACAACTGGCCAAAGCTCTGCCCCTCCTCCCGCGCCAGCCCCCTGGCAGCGACATCACCCACCCGGGCCTCGAGCACCGCCAGCGGCACATCAAGAAACACCACCAGCCCACTCTGCCGCAGGTGGGTCATTCCGGCCTCACCATAGACCGCACTGCCGCCGGTGGCGATCACATGCTGCTGCAGGTCAAGGCCCAAAAGAATCCTCTCCTCCAGCAACCGAAACCAGCCCGGCCCGTGACGGTCAACAAGCTCCTGCAGGGACTGCTGCTGATCGGCCTCAATAAGCTCATCGACATCGACAAAGTCATAGGACAGGATCCGGGCCAGGAGGGGGCCGACTGTACTCTTGCCGGCGCCGGCCATCCCGATCAAAACAAGATTCATTTTTTGTGCAGACATGCTATGATACCCAACCGTTGAGATGATAAAAAGATGACCAGTAAGGGACGCTCAAGAAAAAAATTGACCATGCTGCAAATAACAGACAACATAAGCATCCCGGATGATGAAATCGAGATTCATTTTATCCGGGCCAGCGGGGCCGGAGGCCAGAATGTCAACAAGGTCGCCAGCGCCGTCCACCTGCGTTTTGACGTCCCTCATTCCTCCCTGCCCGAGACCTGCAAGGAACGGTTGCTGGCCCTCGGTGATCAGCGTTTGACCCTGGACGGGGTTCTCATCATCAAGGCCCAGCAATACCGGACCCAGGAACAAAACAAGGAGGATGCGTTGCGCAGACTCTCCCAGATCATCACGGATGCCATGGTGGTCGCCAAGAATCGCCGCCCCACCCGACCCGGGAAGAATGCCAGAAAAAAGCGGACGGACATCAAGAAACAACGGGGGACGATCAAGGCCCTGCGCAAGAAGGTGGGCTGATTGCCTGAAGAGGAAGGAATAACAGTGACAGATTTTTCCCCCTATTACCCGCTCTGGGGCCGGCAGCTGCTGGCAGAATTTGAGAACATCAACTGGCAGTACGGACTGGGACTCGAGGCCCCGGTCTTTGAGATCACCGAGACCGAAAGACAGTATGGCTCCTGGCAGGCTGCAACCGATATCATCCGCATCAGCGCCCGGCTGATCAGCCGCCACTCCTGGGATATCACCTGCCAGATCCTCAAACACGAGATGGCCCATCAGATCTGTTCAGAGATTTTTCTTGAGGCCGAAGACGGTCATGGTCCCCTCTTCCAGAAGGCCTGTGACCTGATTGGCCTGCCGGCACCCTTTCGCCTGGCCACTGGCGATCTGCCGGAGAGTGTGACAACAGATCTTGCCGGGAACCAGCAGACAGAGGCGGGCCGGCAGTTCATCCGTCGGATCGGCAAGCTCCTGGCCCTGGCAGGCTCGAATAATGAACACGAAGCGGCCATCGCCATGGAAAAGGCCAGCCTGCTGATGACACGGCACAATCTGCAGCAGGTTCAGGAAGAGGCACAATCCGGATTGACCTCTTTGATTATCAACACCGGCAGCAAACGGCTTGAGAGATGGCAACACAAGATCTGCACCATCCTCCTTCGCTTTTTTTATGTGAAGGTGGTAACCGCCAGCCTCTACGATCCGCTGCAGGATACCCAGCACAAGACCATTGAGATCTTTGGCAGAGAGGAGAATGTGGCCATTGCTGAATACTGCTACGCCTTTCTCGCCGGACAGCTTGCCTCTCTGTGGCGACAGAACAGGCTCCGGATCGGCGGCAAGGGTATCCGGGCCCGCAACAGTTATTATCTGGGGCTGCTGCAGGGATTTCACGACAAGCTGCTGACCCAGGAGGCGATGAGGAGTACTCACCTTCCGCCAAAGACCAATGACTCCAAAAGAGACGGAGAGCAGCAGGATGTGACAGCTCTCATCACCGCGGAAGACAGGGTTTTAGACCGCTTTGTCGGGATGCGCTTTCCCCGTTTACGCAAACGCTCCAGTGCCGGGGCCATGATTTACCGGGATACCTACGAACTGGGACGGACGGATGGTAAGCAGATAGTCATGCACAAAGGGGTCGCGGAGCAGAACAGCGAGCAGGGCTTGCTGCTTTCCCAAAACGGATGAATCCCTCCTTGATCTTCGACAAAGGTAACTTGCCAGACGCCGCACCAGGAAACAGCAGGACAGATTGCTGCTTCCTGGTTGCGGCATAAGATGCCGTAAATAGGGACTGCTGCCTGCCCAAAACGGATGAATCCCCCCTTGATCTTCGACAAAGGTAACTTGCCAGACGCCGCACCAGGAAACAGCAGGACAGATTGCTGCTTCCTGGTTGCGGCATAAGATGCCGTAAATGAAAAGAACAAAAAAAGCATTGTTCTTTTCATAACGGCATCTAAAAATCGGCGGGGGAAAAGGAAACGACCTCGCCCACACTCTCCTTGCCCATCAGGAGCATGAGCAGACGATCCACCCCCAGGGCAATGCCCGCGGCCTGATCAAGGCCCCCAAGCTCCTGAAGAAAACGCTCGGGCATCGGCGAACGGAGCCTGCGTTCCTCATCCATGAGCTCCAGATCCCGTGCAAAACGCTGGCGCTGCTCATGGCTGTCGGTGAGTTCGGAAAAGCCGTTGGCCAGTTCGATGCCATTGATATAGAACTCAAAGCGCTCGGCAAGGTGAGGAAAACCATCCTTGCGCCTGGCGAGCGACCCCAGCTCCACCGGGTAATCATAAAGGAAAAGAGGCCGCTCCACCCCCAGATGCGGTTCAACATATTCGACCAGGATCTGATCAAAGGTATCACCGGCCATAGCCTGCTCAATGGCGACCGGACTGTAGCGGACAAAGGCCTCATGCACCGAAAGCCTGTCCCAGGGGGGGTGCAGGGAAATAACCCGACCGCCGCTCACCCGCAGACTTCCATTGGAGACAGCACAAGGAACCATCCCGCCCAGATCCGCCAGCAAGGAGCCGAGCAGCGCCTCGCAATCCGCCATCAGATCTTCATAGCCACCGCTCGTCCGGTACCACTCCAGCATGGTGAATTCTTCCAGATGGAGACGGCCGCGCTCACCCTTGCGGAAGCAATTGCAGAGCTGAAATATCCGGCCGCACCCCGCGGCCAGAAGGCGCTTCATGCACAGTTCCGGGGATGCCTGCAGGAACCAGCCCTCTGAGGCCAGGGGCTCGATATTCAGTTCAGGGAGAAGCAGGGGCTGACGAATGGGGGTATCGACTTCGAGGAACTGCTGACGGACAAAGAAGGAACGGAGGGAATGAAAAAAGGCCGCGCGAAAACGCAGCCCCTGCAGATCAAGCATGAAATTTACTCATGATGGTCACGTTAAAAATCATCAAGAAAATGGCTAAGCGAAAAGGCCCAAAGACGAGGCGTACAAATTCTGAGGAATGAGGCCTACTTTTGGGTACGCCGCAGTGACGAAGAATGCAGGACAACGAAGTATTTGGGCCTTTGCGCGACGCCAGCGACGCCATTTTATTCTTTGACCCTGGTCACATAGGCCCCGGTGCGCGTATCAATCTGGATCTTGTCGCCTTCCTCAACAAAGGGCGGGACCTGAAGGACATAGCCCGTCTCCACCGTCACCGGCTTGCTGTCGGAACCGGAGGTATCGCCCTTGGCCCAGGGATCAGCCTGGGTCACCCGCAGATTGACAAACATGGGCAGGCTGACATCAATGGGCCTGTCCTGAAAGAAGAGGACATCCATCTCCATATTATCGGTCATATAATTGACACTGTCGCCCAGATGTCCCTTGTCAATGACGATCTGCTCATAATTCTGGGTATCCATGAAATGATACTCCTCTCCCTGACAATAGAGATACTGCATCTTCCGCTCTTCCAGCTCCGGTTTCTCAAACTTGTCATTGGAGCGATAGGTCTGAACCAGCTGGTTGCCGGTAATCATGTTGCGCATCTTGCAGCGATAGAGGGCCTGACCTTTTCCCGGCTTGGAGAACTCAAATTCGGAAATAATATAAGGCGCTCCATCAACCTGAACCTTCAACCCCTTGCGTAAATCTGCCGCAGTGTACATTCTTTTCTCCCTGAATTCCGCCCTCTGGCGTGGAATGCTGAATTAACCATTGACACAATTATCAGACACATCTTAAAAAAATAAATAATTAATATACCTGTTCAACACTACTTTACGCAACCGATAAAACTCAGCCCGGCATCCGATGGCAAAGACACCGGATTGACATCAACTCTCTTTTTTTGAAAGAAAAATGAGACTGCTCTATTTCTTCCACGGTTGTTGCTGTCGACAGTTTTTCTTAAGGGACTCGAGAGATACGCTTGTACCTGAATCGCAAAGTAAAATGGCATATCAGCAATCTCCTCGCCCCTAATTATTGACAATCTGTCCGGCATATGGGAGTGTTGCCTGAAATGTTTCGCAGATAGTCGAGGTTTCCGGTTTGGCTGGAAAAAGCATGCGACCCCCCAGTCTGGCGGACGCGAAAGCCTTTATAAGGGACTCGAAAAATACTGACGTACCTGAATTGCGAGTGGAGTTAGGCCTGATTTAGCTGCACCGATTGAGTAAAATCGCAGATGTAATGGCGCTACATCGAAGATTTTGCAATGAGGTGCGGTCAAAGATGGCCAGCAGACGGGAAGCAAGACGGTATATCAGTGCCTTACTGATTGTTTTCTTGTTTTTTTTTGCCAGAAAATAATCTGCGCAAGGCACTGATCCCGTTCATCGGGGTCAGTATTTTCCGCGTCCCTAAGATGCTATCCTTTGTCGAAGATCCGCAATTTACTTCCAGATAAAGGTCTCACTGATTTCAAAAATATGACGAGGCCGCACATGAATACTTCCCTAGAACGCCGGATGATGTCGGCGGCCCTTGGCTCAGCTGCGGCTGCCCTGCTGTTGGCAGGGCTGGTGTCCTCACTGACTCCCGGATCGCCCTGGCTGATCTGGCCGGGCATCGCCCTGGCGGCAGCCGCAGTAGCAGCGCTGCTCACCCGGTGGCTAGTCCGGCCCCTCCGGACCGAGAGCGCACAACAGGCAGCCTGGCAGCAAACCATGAACAATGAGCTGCGCCAGGCCAATATCCAGGCCACCGAACTAGTCAGTTATCTCCACGCCATTCCTACTCCGGTCCAGGTGATGGACCGCGACCTCAACATCCGCTTTGTCAACCAGGCCGGGGCCCGGGCCGCCCGCCTGGCCGTGGGTCAATGCATCGGTAGGAAGTGCCACGACATTTTCCATACCCGCGACTGTCAAAGTGACCGTTGCAAGGTGGTGCGGGCCATGATCCAGAACCGGGTACTCACCGGTGAAAATATCATCATCACCCCCAAGGGGGAGACCTATTACCGCTACACCGCAGCCCCGCTCAAGGATGACGACGGCAGGATCATCGGGGCAGTGGAGTACATCGTCGATATCCGCGACGAAATGAAGGTAGTTGAAATGGCCGAGGCCATTTCCCAAGGCAACTATGACATCATTATCGCGCCCCGCTCCGATGATGATCGATTAAGTCACGCCCTTAACAGAATGGCCGTCACCCTCCGTAACCTGGGCGGCAAGCAGAAAGTGGATCGCTGGCTAAGCGAAGGGACCTCAGCGGTGAGCGACCGGCTCCACGGCCAGCATGACATGCTTACACTGGCCCACAACATCCTGGAGGTGCTGGTAGAGGTGATCGATGCCCAAGCCGCGCTCTTTTACCTGGCCGAGGGACATGACACCCTGCGGCTGATTCAGAATTACGGGGCGGACGCGACGGTGCAGGCCCGGTCAGTGATCGATTACGACCATGGCATTATCGGCCGGGCTCTGCACCAGGGCAAGACCGTGGTGGTCAACGACCTGCCACCCGGCTACCTGAAAATTACATCCGGTCTGGGTGAGACCGACACCGCCGGGGTGGTGGTCGCCCCCGTGTACTTTGAAAACCGGCTGCTGGCAGTAATTGAACTGGGCCGGCACCGTCCCTTCACCCCCATGGAGGAACAACTGCTCGACCGGGTGATGGAGAATATAGGGGTGGCCATCCACACCACCGAGGCCAGGCTGGAACTGGCTCGGCTCCTGGAAACCACCCAGGAACAGTCGGAAAAGCTCCAGGTCCAGCAGGAGGAGTTGCGGGTTTCCAATGAAGAACTGGAGGAACGCTCCAAGGTGCTGTTCGCCAAAAACGAGGAGATCGAGGCCGCCAACCGGAGACTGCTCCAAGCGCGACGGGAGTTGGAGGATAAAGCCGAAGCCCTGGAGGTCTCCGGACGTTATAAATCAGAGTTCCTGGCCAATATGAGCCACGAACTCCGCACCCCCTTGAACAGCATCCTTATCCTCTCCCAGTTACTGGCCACCAACAAGGAGGCAAACCTGCTCCCCAGACAGATTGAGTTTGCCGCAACCATCCACAACTCGGGCGCCGACCTGCTGAACCTGATCAATGAGGTGCTGGATCTCTCCAAGATCGAGGCGGGCAGGATGGAGATCAATTCGGAGGAGATCATCCTAGACACCCTGCTTGCTTCACTGCTTACTCCCTTCAAGCCCCTTGCCGAGCAGAAAAATATCGGCTTGGCCATGGTGCGGGAGGAGAACGCCCCAACGGTGATTTTCACCGATGACGCCCGCCTGCGCCAGATATTGAAAAATCTCCTTTCCAACGCCTTCAAATTTACCGAACAGGGCACTGTTGATTTCACCGTCGGACGGCCGGCAAGAGACGCCCTGCCCCCTGAACTGGCGGCCGCCGACCCGGAAAAAATCATCTACTTCCGGGTGAGCGACAGCGGTATCGGGATTCCCGCCGACAAGCTGGAGGTTGTCTTTGAGGCCTTCAAGCAGGCAGATGGAACCACCAGCCGTAAATTTGGCGGCACCGGACTGGGGCTTTCCATCTCCCGGGATCTGGCCCGGTTCCTCGGCGGCGTCTTGACCCTTGAAAGCACGGAAGGATCCGGCAGCGCCTTTACCCTCTGGCTGCCGGAGCGGTTCAAGGGAGTCAGGCCGGAAGTAGCCGCCAGATCTGCCGCCCCGGCCCCGAAAAAAATCCGGCGGACAGCGCCAGTAAGACTCAAGTCCCAACCCGCCGTGCTGGAGACGGCCGGACAGCCGCCGGAGGAGGCCGCCGACAAGATGGTCCGTGATGACCGCCGCCAGATCACAAGTGACGACAAGAGCCTGCTTATCGTCGAGGATGATCCGGCCTTTGCTTCCCTGCTCCTCGATCTGGCCAGAGAAAAGGGCTACAAGGGGTTGGTAGCCGAAGACGGAGAAACCGGCCTCCATCTGGCCTACTACTACCGGCCGAGTGCGGTGCTGCTCGATATGGGTCTGCCCGGCATCAGCGGCCGGGAGGTGCTGGAACGGCTTAAAAACAATCCGGACACCCGCCATATCCCGGTCCAGTTTATTTCAGCCAGCGACCAGTCCACCGACATCATGCAACTGGGCGCGATAGGCTACCTGACCAAGCCGGTCAGCGTGGAAAAGCTGGATCAGGTTTTCAGCCGGATTGAAAAGCTGGTGGAAAGACCGATGAAAAAACTGCTGATCGTCGAGGACGACCTGGTTCAGCGCCAGGCGATCAAGGCCTTGATCGGCGACAGCGATGTCATCGTAAAGGAAGCAGCTACCGGCAAGAAGGCCGGCCGGCTGCTGCTGGCCGAGCATTTTGACTGCATCATTCTAGATCTGGGTCTGGGAGACATGTCCGGTTTTGACCTGCTGACCCGAATCAAGGAAAATCCGGAGATCGCCCAGATTCCGGTGGTCATTTATACTGGCAAGGAACTCGATCAGGAGGAGGAAGAGCGGCTCCAGCAGTACGCCGACTCCATCATCATCAAGGGTGCCAGATCGCCGGAGCGGCTCCTTGATGAAACCACCCTTTTTCTCCACCGGGTGGAAAAAAACCTGCCCAAGAAGCAGCAGGAAATCCTCAATACCCTCCATGACCGGAAATCCGCCCTCCAGGGCCGGACCATCCTGCTGACGGACGATGACATGCGCAATGTCTTCGCCCTCTCCAGTGTTCTCGAGGAACAAGGCCTGGCAATCGTGGTGGCCAGAAACGGGCTGGAATCCCTGGAAAAGCTTACCGCCCACCCGGAGATCGACCTGGTACTGATGGACATCATGATGCCGGAAATGGACGGCTACGAGGCCATGCGCCGGATCAGAAGCGATCCCAAACAGTGCAATCTGCCGATCATTGCCCTCACTGCCAAGGCCATGCGGGGCGACCGGGATAAATGCCTGCAAGCCGGCGCCAGTGATTACCTGTCCAAACCGGTTGATCCGGAAAAACTGGTGTCCCTGATGCGAGTCTGGTTATATCGATGACCAACACGACCGACGACGATAAGGAAGTCGAGGACCTGGAGATCAACTTGCTGCTGGAGGGGATGTTCAAACGCTACGGCTATGATTTCCGTGACTATTCCCTGGCCCATCTGCGTCGCCGTCTGCGCTACCGGCTGGATTCTTCCGGGCTTTCAGACATGGGGGCCATGCTGCACCGGGTGCTCCACGACCGGAGCTTTTTTGAATTACTGTTGCGGGATCTGTCGATCAATGTCACCGAGATGTTCCGCGACCCGAGCATCTATCTGCGGATCAGAACCGAGATCGTGTCCCGGCTCAAGACCTATCCTTTTGTCAAGATCTGGCACGCAGGCTGCGCCACCGGCGAGGAGGTCTATTCCATGGCCATTCTCCTCCACGAGGAAGGGTTGCTGGAGAGGTGTCAGATTTACGCCACCGATTTTAACCAGATCGCCCTCAAAAAAGCCAAGGAGGGCATTTACGCCCTGGATCAGGTTCGTCATTTTACCGCCAATTACCAGAAAAGTGGTGGGAAGGAATCATTTTCCGATTACTATTCGGCGGACGACCATTCGGTTATTGTCAAAAACTGGTTGAAAACAAGAATCGTTTTTGCCGACCATAATCTCGTCACCGACAGCGTCTTCAGCGAGATGCAACTGGTCGTCTGCCGCAATGTCCTGATCTATTTCAACCGAGAGCTCCAGAACCGGATTTTTCAGACGTTTTATGAAAGCCTGTGTCCCGGTGGCTTTCTCTGGCTCGGCTCCAAGGAGTCCCTGAGCTTCTCAACCATGGGCGAACGCTTTGAGGCACTGTTTCCAGACGAAAAGATCTACAAAAGGGAGCTATAATGACCGTCCCGGTCCTTAAGCCGCCGGCGGAGCAGGCCCCTTATGACGCCGTGGTGATCGGGGTTTCGGCTGGCGGCCTGAATGCGCTCCGCGCCATCCTGCCCCGCCTGCCGGAAAAATTTCCGCTGCCGGTGGTGGTGGTCCAGCACCGGGGGGTGGAGAGTGATGGTTTTTTCGCCCAGTACCTTGACCAGCGCTGCGCAGTGCAGGTCAAGGAAGCGGAGGAAAAGGAGCAGGCGGTGCCGGGCACGGTTTACCTGGCCCCGGCCAATTATCACCTGCTGCTGGAGGATGACCGGACCTTTTCCCTGACCCTGGAAAGCCGTGTGTGTTTCGCCCGGCCTTCCATCGACGTACTGTTTGAGAGCGCCGCTGATGTCTACGGTTCCCGGCTGATCGGTATTATCCTGACCGGGGCCAACGACGATGGCAGCCGCGGCCTGGCTGCCATCAAGAAGCGGGGCGGGCTGGCCGTGGTCCAGGACCCGGTCGGCGCCGAGGTGGAGACCATGCCCCTGGCCGCGCTTCAGACGGCCGATGTTGATTTCGTGCTGCCTCTTGGGGCCATCGGCCTCTTTTTAGCCAATCTGTACAAGCAGAGATAACTGACCAGCACTTTCCTCCCGTGGCTTTTGTTCAATTCCGGCATCAAGCCGAATAATTGTCAATCAACAAGGAGAACCATGCCCACCACTCCCAAAATCCTGATCGTGGATGACCTGCCCGCCAACCTGCTGGCAATGGAGGGCCTGCTGGAGGAGATGGACGCCGACCTGCTCACAGCCTCCTCCGGCCATGAGGCCCTGGCCTTGACGCTGGAACATGAGTTCGCCCTGGTGCTCCTCGATGTCCAGATGCCGGACATGGACGGCTTCGAGACCGCCGCCCTGATGCGGGGGATGAAACAGACACGGCATCTGCCGATCATCTTCGTCACTGCCATCAGCAAGGAGGATGAACATATTTTTCAGGGGTACAATGCCGGTGCCGTCGATTACCTGTTCAAACCGGTCAGCCCTGTAATCCTGTGCAGCAAGGTCGATATCTTCCTGAAAATCAACCGTCAACAGCGTCTGCTGGAAAAAAAGACGATTGAACTCGATCAGAAGGTAGAGGAACTGCTGGTCTTAAAGACCCAGATGGAGGAAACGAACCGGCAATTGGCGCTGGCCAACCAGCAGCTGGAAGAACTTTCCCGCACCGATGCCCTCACCGGGCTGGCCAACCGGCGGCAACTTAAAGAAGTGCTGGCTACGGAATGGAGGCGCGCCCTGCGGAACGGTCATTCCCTGGCCCTGATTATGGCCGATATTGATGCCTTCAAGTCGTTTAACGACACTTACGGCCACCTGGCCGGAGACGAGTGCCTGCGCAAAATCGCGGTGGCACTACGTAGCCCGCTGATGCGGTCTGCCGACCTGGCGGCCCGTTTTGGAGGCGAGGAGTTCATCATTCTCCTGCCCGACACCGATCTGGCAGGCGCCGCCTATATCGCCGAGGCGATCCGGCTGGACGTGGAAAATCTGGCCATCACCCACGCCGGTTCCGACACCGGCGGTCGGGTAACCATGAGTTTCGGGGTGACGGCGGGGAAAGCGTCAGCCAAGCTGACCGATCTGGATCTGGTCTGGGCCGCCGACAAAGCCCTGTACATGGCTAAGGGAGGAGGTAAGAACCGCTGTGTCACGGCTAACCTGGCGGCGGAAAAAGGCTGAGCCATTGTTCAAAAATATCCGCAACGTTGGCAGATCCTGCTCGACCAGCCCATAAAGCAAGAACATAGACAGTAAGCCGCATCTCTTCCCGGCAAGATACGGCCTCATGACGAGGCGCATTCACCTGGCCTCGTTGTGCTTGCTTTCCCCTGAAGTCCTCGATTTTATAGTATCTGATGTTGCCAGGCTTGTGAACCGGGGGGATGCAGGGAGTATCAGTTCAGCAGGGCACCGCTTTTCCAAGCGCATGCAGGAAGAGCCTGAACTGGCCAACCGGATCAAATCTCTGCAAACTGAGAATGAAGCAACAACATAACAACTTGGACTCCTGACCCTGTTACCTCCATACTATGATTAGTTTTGTTTATTCTTTTGACTTTTTCCATCCTTCAGCATAACCTGCAATGGAAGGGAATCATTAGAAAAACTTTAATGAGCTCTCCTGTTTTTTTTAAGCATACAGAGGGAGTGTCCCTTGTTATTGCAAAATTTCTATCAAACGCCAACGGCAGTTACCCCCTTAGGGAAAAATGAAGTGGCAAAAGAGGCAAACATGCTGCGCAAAATCAGCTGGCTGGCCGGCATAGCCCTGTTCCTGTTTTTTCTGGTCAGTTGTGGAGACCAGGAAAAGCCGGAAAAAATCAGCTTGGAGAAAAGGGAGTTCCTACACAACAATTCGCTAGCGGTCGAGCAGCAAAGCCTGCGTGTTGCGGTCGGCGGGATTATAACGCCCAAGGCGGGTTTTGCCTATTATCTACAATTTCTCAACTACCTTGGGGAAAAACTGGATATCCATGTACAGTTTATCGTGCGGGAGAGCTATGCCGAGATCAATCGTTTGATCATGGATGAAAAGGTCGATCTGGCCTTTGTCTGTGGCGGACCCTATGTGAGCGGCCATGATCAGTTTGGTATGGAGTTGCTGGTCGCTCCCCGGAGTCACGGCGGCACCGTTTACTACTCCTACATTATCATACCGCAGGAAAGCGCGGCGCAACAATGGGAGGATCTGCGGGGGAAACGCTTCGTTTTCACCGATCCGCTCTCCAACACCGGAAAGCTGGTGCCAACTTATATGCTGGCCCGGATGGAAGAAACGCCCGGCTCCTTTTTCGCCGACTATAATTTTTCCGGCAGCCATGACAAATCGATTAAGGCCATTGCCTATGGTCTGGCTGACGGGGCCGCCGTCGACAGTCTGATCTGGGAATATCTGCAGGTAACTGATCCGGCGCTGACTGCGCGCACCAAAGTCATGCTTAAATCACCGCCTTACGGAATTCCGCCGGTTGTGGTTCGCCCCAACCTATCCCCTGAGCTCAAGAACGAGCTGCGGCAGATTTTTCTGACCGCCCATCTTGACCCTCAAGGCAAGGAGATTCTGGCCAAGATGATGATCGAGCAATTTGTCCCCATCGATAACGCCGCCTATGACTCTATCCGGGAGATGATGTCCTGGGTCGAGGCACAAGACGCCGACAAAGAGGAGAGGTGAGCTTGCAACCGCATCTCGGCCTGAGAGGTAAATTTTTTGTCGGGATATTCTGCATTGTCCTGCTGCTGGGCGTGACCATGATCACGGTCATCAAGACTTCGGTGGCGAGCCGTCTGACCGCTACTTTGCAACAGAGTGGGGTATCTACAGCCAGACACGTTGCGGTAAATGCCGTCAATCCGATCCTGACCGACCAGCTTTTCCAGCTTGAACTGATGCTGCATGAATTACGAGACACGGAGGACAGTATCCTCTATATTTTTGTGCTTGATGCCGCCGGACAAGTGCTGGCCCACACCTTCAGCGATGGTTTTCCTTCCGAACTGGCCGGGGAAAACCTGTCTTCACGGAAGAAGGGGAAAAGCGCCATCATTAAATTACAGACGGAATGGGGAGAGGTCATCGATATCGCCGTTCCCCTGTTGCAGGGATCTCTCGGGGAGGTCCGGCTCGGCTTGTCCGAAGCCCAGGTTCGACAGGACGTGGCGGCAATCATCCGGCGGCTGACCTGGCTGATTGTCATTGTCCTGGCGGCCGGTAGCGTGGCTGTGGCAATTTTCGACCTGATCATTACCCGGCCAATCCTCACTCTGGTGACGGTGGCGCAGGCAGTCAGCCGCGGAGAGATGGACAAACGGGCTGATCTGCGCAGTTCGGACGAGATCGGCTTGTTGAGTAAAACCTTTGATAGCATGATCGAAAAGCGTGGTCAGGTTGAGCAGGAAAAAGAGCAGCTGATTGCCGACCTGCAAAAGGCTTTACAGGAGATCCAGACCTTGAAGGGGATAATTCCTATTTGCGCCGCCTGTAAAAAAATTCGTGACGATAAGGGCTACTGGCAGCAGATAGAGTCATTTCTCCGTGAACGTACGGAGGCCGATTTCAGCCATGGCATCTGCCCGGACTGCGCCCAGGAGTTGTACCCGGAATTTTTCTCCAAGGATTCTTGATCCCTTTTCTTGCATTTCAGGGGCGTTACAAGGTGCTACTCCTGGACCTGACACATAGCGGATGGCACTCGTCTGGTATATTCACCTCAAGCCGGTCAGGCTCGGTCTGATATCTTTACCCGATGCCTATCCATGAAGAAGACAGCACGGTTATTGGCAGCAATGGCACCTATCATTGGACATTGCAGATAACAGCCGTCGCCTCCCCAGAGCGACCTCCCTTATGGCTGCGTTATACGAAAAAAGGCAGGATTATTAGCCCTGCCTTCTTTTTACATCCAACTTGTTACTGAAGCCGTTGTTCACAAATAACTACTACGATTCATTGTCATTAATGGCGTTAGGGGCCGTAAAGAAGGGAATAAAAAGTATGTGTTATCTCTTAACGTCCCCTTGTATGATCTACGGCAGATGTAATAATTTACCAGTCGCCACACCAGGAAACAGCAGGACAGAGTGCTGTTTCCTGGATGCGGCATAAGAGGCCGTTATAAAAAGAGCAATAAAAGCTGTGTTCTTTTTATAACGGCCTCTAAACAGCTACTTAACGTTTTTCAAATCCATGCCGCATTTACATTTGACCGGCTCTTTAGAAACGGTATTACACAAACAAGAGCCGCCGCAATTGCAGAAGTATATGCCGGCCCCTTGCAGGTTAACCCTTTTTATCTGCATGCCACAACCGCATTTTGACGGATCTTTCGGGTCCAGTTTGCATTGGCAACCTTCCTTACATTGGCAAAGAAGCGCCTCATTGCCTTCAATTTTAAGCACATGTCCCCATTTCATTGGAGAACCGCAGGTGCACTTCCCCGGCTCTGTACTCATGCTGTTGCATTTACACGAGTCTCCACAATTACAGGTATATAAAACGTCTTTCCTGTCACTCTCTGAACTTGCAGTTTGCATTGCTGCGCATCCCGCAAAAAGTATTGCCATGCAAAAAGTAAGCACCATTAGTTTCATGATTTTCATCGCCCTTCCCTCCTTCGTTAAATTATTAAATCTATTCCTGATACGCTTATATTTAGTCTATCATTCATGGAATGAATGGCAAATAATTTTCCTGAAATTGCAAAAATTTCAATCACCGGGAATCACGACCAGAATAACCATTGAATACTATTACACTTCCGACAGGAAAGAGATGGATGGTTATCTGGCGGCCAGCACCCGCAGAGGCACCTGGGTGACCTCGTCGCGATTGATTTTAAAGGCCCGGATCGGGTCCACTCCCGCCATCAGGCTGACGATAACATACACCATGACGGGGTCATGGGCCAGGCGGATGTCTTCCACGGAAGGCCGGGCCGGGGTTTCAGGGTGGGTGTGGTACACCGCCGCCGCCTGCAAGCCCTCTTCCCGCATCCGGCGGATGGCGGCAAATTGTTCCGCCGGGTCCATGGTATAGTGCTCGGGGGCGGCGTCTATGTTGGTCAACTCGAAATAATGACCCACAACCCCGTCCTTGGCGGCCAGGTAGCCGCAGGCCTCGTTGGGCTCCTCCCGCCGGCCGTGCGCCAGCAATGCGGTCAGAATTTTTTCTTCAATCTGCAAAATCATAGCTAGAGTCCTTGATCCGAAGTCAACAAGATGCGGCGCTACCGGACGCTTTCTCAGCGGCTTGGTTGTGCTCGGCAAAGAGCTCGTCCAGATGGGTACGGGCAAGTTCCAGGTAAGGGTCCATGGCCAGGGCGATCTCGAAGTTGTGGGCCGCCTCTTGATGGCGATTGAGCTTGCGCAGGTTGACCCCGAGGTTGGCAAAATCGATGGCCGAGCCCGGCTCCAGGTCAATGGTGCGGGAAAAGTGGGTGACAGCGGTGTCGTAATTATCCAGCTTGTAATGGCAGAATCCCAGCAAGTTGTGGATGTCCGGCCGTTCTTCATCCAGTTCGATACCCTGGTGCAGAACCGTGATCGCCTCCCGGTACTGGCCCATGTCTTTCAGGCACTCCCCCATGAAGGAGTAAATGTAGGGCATATCCTCGGCCTCGGGATTCAGTTCCAGGGCCCGGTTGAAATGGATCAGGGCCTCCTCAAACTGATTCATGGCCGCCTTTTTTTTCCCCAGGAAAAACTCAATGAAATAGGCCTCGGGCAGGATTGCACTCATTTTGATGAGCTGCTCGATCTGGGATTGCGGGTCGCTGATCTGCTCGTGGGCCAGCTTGGCGGCAAACAGCCCTGCGTTCTTGCTCATCGAGCGCTCCTTGAAATGGGCACCGGGCACGATCGTGTAGATCGCCGGAATCTCCAGCTCCATGTGCATGGTATTAATCAGAAATACCTCCATGTCCAGCCTGGCAAGGGCCTCCAGGCAGCGGTCGATCTCCACCTTCATGTTATTGTCGCCAAGATCGGGCAGGTCGCTCAACCTTACGGTCCGGCCGGGATGAACAATGTAGTCCACCTCATCGAGGGACAGGGGCTTGGGCAGGCCGCTGGCCAGGTAATTGGCTTTGGTGTGGAAATCCCCGGACAACTGGGCCACTTCGGTAAGCGCCCGGATCAGGGCCTTGTTGGGTTCCGGGGTGGTACCGGCGGTATAGACAATCTCGCTGGTCTCCGGAAAGGTGGATGGATCAATGGCCATGGCCGCCACGGTGGGAATGCCGGTATCCAGGGAGAAGTCATTGAGGAAAACCTGAATACCGTGGCGGGTGAATTTCCGCAGCAGCTCGACGGCCACCGGATCGGTGATGGAATCGGGATCGATCAGCGGGGCCTTGATCCTCTCGCTGGTCACCACGGCGCAGACGTGGCGCTCGACGACCTCGCACAGCCCCTGTAAAATCGCCTCTTCATAGGAGTTGCCGGCAGAAGGGCCGTTGAATTCGTTGATGGCGTAGAACCAGGAAAAGGGCACCAGGACCATCTCACCCCGGTTAAGGTTGGTGGCCCAGGCCCAGCGGATGGGAATATCGGCGAGCAGTTCGGCCAACGTTTCCTCCGAGGTGTTTTCATCGTGGACCGACTGGAGCAGGTATTTGAGGGACAGCAGGGGCAGCCCCTCGGCCTTGAGTTCGGCGTAGGTGGCCCGGATGAAATTGGCCGGGTTTTGCTTGAAGCTGAAAAAGCTGAAGCGCTCGATCAGCTCCATACAGGCACTGGCCTGGGACTGGGCCGGGGTACAGCCCTTGCCCAGCTGCTTCTTGGTGCGGATGACCTCGAAGGCCTCACGGCCGCAAACGCTGAAGTAAACCGGGATGTCCAGCCGGCCACTGTCGACCCGTTGCACATCGTTCAGGATATCAAGCTTGACCTCGGCCAGCTTCTGCTTCAACTTGGCGATGGTCTCTTCGGGGGTGCAGACCTTGTCCTGATCATAGGTGTATTTTTTGCAACAATCTCCATAGGTAATGGAGACGGGAATGGGCGGGCGTCGGGTTGTTTTGCTCATGATCTTCCTCTGTGTTCCTCTGATCAACAAGATAAGGGTGTCTTGAAAAATGAGGACTTTCGCTCAAAATCAAGGCATGTGATAAATTTTACCGCAGGTATATAGTTGATATTCCGAGGATAAAATTTTTAGCATAACGCCGAGTTTGGGCGAAAAGACCATTTTTCAAGGCACCCATAAGCTGATGTGGCCAATTTTTGTTAGTGAGCTGTAAACATGCCCAAACCGTTTTCAGTTGTCAAGTATTTATACTACAAAGTGGCATCAAATTTTATTGCGAATTTTACAAACAATGGGGTCAGGTCAACAATGCAACAACAACAATGGGGTCAGGCCTCCATGTTGACAAGTTTAGTCACAACAATGGGGTCAGGCCTCCATGTTGACAAGTTTAAACTCAAGAGGT
The DNA here is from genome assembly GCA_019429465.1 of Desulfoarculaceae bacterium. Classification (GTDB taxonomy): domain Bacteria; phylum Desulfobacterota; class Desulfobulbia; order Desulfobulbales; family Desulfocapsaceae; genus UBA2270. The sequence goes on along the minus strand of JAHYIV010000034.1, from coordinate 5,771 downwards.
ATGTTCTCCCCCATGTCACGAAAACCACGCATCCATCTTCCTGGTGGACTCTATCATGTTATTTTCAGGGGAAACGGCGGGCAGGACGTATTTCTGGACTATGCCGACCGCTACCGTTTCTACCTTCTGCTTCAGGAAGGGACCTGCCGATTCGGCTATAGAGTTCACGCCTTTTGCCTCATGACCAACCATATCCATATTGTCTTGCAAGTCAGCGATATCCCCCTGTCTCGCGGCATGCATAATCTCTCGTTCCGGTATACTCGCTGGCTCAACTGGCGTCAGAAAAGAACCGGCCATCTCTTCCAGGGCCGTTATAAAGCCGTGCTGGTGGACAGGGACAGCTATTTACTAGAACTGGTTCGCTATATCCACCTCAACCCGGTGCGGGCCGGTCTGGTCACAACAGATGAAGAATACCCCTGGAGCGGCCATCGGGCCTACCTTGGCCAGGAGATTCTCCCCTGGCTGACCACCGATTGGATTCTTTCCCAGTTTGGAAAATCGGTTACCAAGGCCCGAACGGCTTACATGGCCTTCGTGCGTGAGGGCTTGGAAGAAAAACGTCGTCCCGAGTTTCACGGTACTGGCGTTGATTCACGGCTTCTCGGCGACGACAGCTTTATGGACAAATGCCTTGCCAGCACAGGGGGTATACCGCATCGCTTGACGGCACAACAAATCACCGACAGGGTTTGCCTCTCCTACAATATTGACTCGTCCGCCTTGAAATCAAAGTCACAGCTGAGAATCTCCTCGGAAGCACGCGCGGCGGCAGGCTGGCTGGCACGTGAATCGGGATGCGTTACCCTTTCGGATATTGCCAGGCTTGTGAACCGGGATGCGGGGAGTATCAGTTCAGCAGTGCGCCGCTTATCTGATCGCATGCAAGAAGAGCCTGAACTGGCCAACCGGATGCAATCTCTGCAGGCTGAGAATAATGCAACGACTTAACGTCTTGGAGGCCTGACCCTATGGCAAAAAAGAGACCAAAACGCGCTGGTAACCCTGAGGATTCGAATCAGATAAAAAAACCAAGTGGCTTTTGTTATTGGGAGAACGAGGTATTAGTTCTTAATATCCTGGGAACGCCTGCCGCCAAAAGCGATAAAATCGGCAAGCCAAAAGGTAATCAACTTAAAGTAAGCGTTAAAGCCACACCAAAAGCAGGAAGGGCAACGGATTACATGGTTGATTTTCTCAGTAATGCATTTGGGGTGAGAGCTTCCGACATAGAGGTTGTATTTGGCAGAACTAATGTTAATAAACAACTGCGAATCAAAGCGCCCACAAAATTACCGTCAATTATTGATAAATTTCTCAAGAAAAAAAGCAGTCTTTCAAGCGCGGCTGGCCCTTGAATAAAAATTCCTCATTTTTCAAGAACCATTAATCAAGTCTTCTCTGCTTGCAGCCCCAATACCATGCCACCGACATTGCACAAACAGCAGGTCCAACCCCTGCCAGCCACCCCGCAGGAATGCGCATCCCGTGGCTGGAATCAGGTCGACATCGTCCTGGTCAGCGGTGATGCCTATATCGACCACCCCTCCTTTGGCATTGCCCTGATCGGCCGCCTGCTCGAAAGCGAGGGCTACCGGGTGGCTGTTCTGGCCCAACCCCGCTTCGACCGGCCCGATGACTTTCGCCTCTTTGGCCAGCCCCGTCTCTTCTTCGGTATCAGCGGCGGCAATCTCGATTCCATCGTCGCCAACTACTCAGGCAATGGCAAGGTCCGTGACCAGGACTCCTATTCCCCGGACGGCAAGCCGTGGCGCGGGCAGACACAGAGTAAAGAAGAAAGAAGACGACCGGATCGTGCAGCCTTGATTTACGCAGCTCTTGCCCGGGCTGCCTATAAAGAGGTGCCGATCATTCTGGGCGGGGTCGAGGCCTCACTCAGGCGTTTTATCCACTACGACTACAAACAGGCACGGTTGCGGGGCTCGGTGCTGACCGAGGCCAAAGCGGACCTGCTCGTCTACGGCATGGGTGAACGGGCAATCATCGAAATTGCCCGCCGTCTGGCAACTGGCAATACGCATTTGAACGGGATCGCCGGGACCTGCGAACGCCTCACTGAACGGAATTTTCAGGAATGCTTTCCGGATGGTGCCGAGGCAACTGCGGAACTCACAATCCTCCCAGGCTGGCAGACAATTGAGAACGACATAAGTCAATTCATGACCGCTGAACGCCTCATTGACCGCCAGGCCCGAAGCCGGGAAGCCACCATCCTCGCCCAGCTGCAACAAAATTTCTGGATGATCCAGCACCCAGCCGCCCTGCCGCTTTCCACGGTCGAGATGGACAGACTCTACGACCTGCCCTTTTCCAGGCGGCCACATCCCACCACCCCCAACGTCCCGGCCTATGCCATGATCCGCGACTCGATCACCATCGTTCGCGGCTGCTCCGGCAACTGCTCCTTCTGCGCGATCACCCGTCACCAAGGGCCGGCGGTCAGCAGTCGCAGTAGAAAATCCATCCTCCGGGAAGCCCGAATCATCGCCGCCACGGATGACTTCAACGGCACCATCAGCGATCTGGGAGGCCCCACAGCCAACCTCTACGCCACCAGCTGCAAGATCGGCGGCTGCAGGAAACATGACTGCCTCTACCCCCAACTCTGCCCCAACCTTGAAGCGGATGAGGAAAGCTTTCTCTCTCTCCTTGAACAGACCAGAGAGATCCCCGGGGTCAAGCACGTCTTTATCTCCTCGGGTCTGCGCATGGCCCTGCTTCGCAGCACCCCGCGCCTGATGCGGACCATTATCCGTGATCACTGTCCCGGAATGCTCAAGATCGCCCCGGAACACACTGAGGCTGCAATCCTCAGGCTCATGCACAAGGAAGGCCACCAGGAACTCCAGGAATTCGTCAGGGAATGCCAACGCCTGAACCAGGAGCTCAAGCGACCAGTACTGCTCAGTCCCTATCTGATCTCAGCCCATCCAGGCTGCACCGATGCTCACTGCCGGGCCATGGTCCCCAAGCTCAAGGAACTGGGACTTACGGTCCGGCAGTTTCAGGATTTCACCCCCACTCCCGGAACCCTGTCCACGGCCATGTATGTGACCGGGCTGGATCGTGATCGTGATCAGAAAATTTTCGTTGCCCGCACAAAAAGCGAGCGCCGTCAGCAGCGCCAGCTTCTGGAACAGTTATTAGACCCGAGCGCAACCAACCCACCAACACCGCGAAAAATGCACAAGATGGGCACAAAAAAAGATAAATGAGATCAAACCTGCAAGGCGTGACAGGCCCTAAGCCGCTGTAAAAAAATAACATGGCCATCTAAGTGCCCGAAAGCGGCACAAGGAGCCGTAACGAAATGAGTTTGCAATGGTCTCGTTATTTCGTAACGGCTCATAAGGGCCATAACACGGCCATTGATAATACAAAGACCTTCAACCCGGCAACTTGAGAAAACAACAAACCTGAACCTGCCTTTATTTTTTTTCTTGACAGGTAAATAAAACAAGGCTATCTCATAAAAAGATTGTCAGCTGAAGGTGGATGCGAGCCAACAGATTTCACTTCCACAACCACTTACGTACCTGCAAGCGTCCTCACTGCAACTGCCGGCATCGCGGAAACAGCCATGACCTTGCAACGCCCAGAATTCTGCCACTCCATTCGTTTTAAAATACCCTTCCTGCTCTTTCTGATCTTGATCCTTTCCATCGGTTTCGCCATGTTCGGCCTCTGGCACTACCAGCGCAATCAATTCATTGATATCGCCAACCACGAGGCCATGCGCGGCGGGCAGATTATTGAAAAAACCTTGCAGCACTCCATGCTGATCAACGACAGGGCAGCGATCCAGGCGACGGTCAACGAGATCGGCGCCATTTTTTTGCCACCGTCCCGCATCAGCATCATCGACAATAACGGCACGGTCAGGGTGTCTAACGATCCAGCAATGGTCGGTCAGGGGTTTGCCGACTGGGCCAAGGCCAGCCACATGGACAGCGTTAACCTGGAAGACTCGGCAACCAGCAGCAAGGCGGTTCTGCTCCAGACCGAGAGAGGTCCGCTGCTGCGCAATACGGTCATGATCAAGAACGCACCTGAGTGCTACCAATGCCATTCCGCCAAGGAGACCCACCTGGGAATGGTGATCTACGACGCCAATTTCAGCCGGACCTATGCGATACTAAAGACTGTAGCCCTGCGGATGCTGCTCACCGGTCTGGTCACCCTCCTGGTCATGAGCTTCGTGCTCTCCTGGGCCATCAATAAATATATCCACCAGCCAATCGAAAACCTCTCCAATGGATTCATGCATGTCGGTGAGGGCGATTTCGACTTCTGGGTCGACGAGGAGAGCAGCACCGAGTTCGGTTACATGGCGGATGCGTTCAATGTCATGAGCAAGGCCATGGGGCGGTATATCAACGAGGTCAAATCAAAGACCATGGAAACCTCGATCCTGTACTCTATTGTTCAGGAGTTGAGCAAGACCATCGAATGGGAGCGGCTGCAGCGCATTATCATCAACCTGCTCAATCAAATCTTCGAGGGCAAGGTTAACGGTCTGATCGTGCCGCTGCCGAAAAAGGAAAACTGCCTTGATATCATCTGGCAAAGGCACACGGACAGCAGGATCTCCCGAGAGACGTACTGCCTGGATCAAGAGAATCTCCGTTTTTCAGGGATCAGCCGGGAAGAGCTGCTGGACTGGTACCGGGGCAACCAGCAGTCCAGTCGTTTCTCCGATGACCTGTCAACGGTCCTGATCCCGCTGGAACACAATCAGGCATCCATGGGACTTCTCTGCGTGCAGCGAGAGGCTGGCCAGGAATTTACGCGGCATGAACGGGCGATAATCCCGGCGCTGGCCAGCCATATCGCCATCTCCCTGGCCAATTCCCGTCTCTACCATATGGCCAACACAGACGGCTTGACCGACCTGTACGCCAAGCGCTATTTTCTCAATAAACTCGAGGCGCTTGAGATACAGCACCAAAATAATCCCGATTCCCATTCCGCCTGGTTTGCCATTATGCTCGATATCGACCACTTCAAGGCGGTGAACGATACCCACGGTCATCAGGTGGGCGATGATGTGCTCGTGCAGCTGGCAGAGATCATGCGCCAGAATATCCGCTTTGAGGACATTGCCTTTCGCTACGGCGGCGAGGAGTTTATCATCCTGGTGCCGGTAACGGGCGATGACCACCAGCTGGGGCCGGAGATCGCCGAACGATTACGAACCAAGGTAGCGGACCATAGCTTTGCCTGCCAGGACGGCACGATCCTCGCCGTCACGATCAGTCTCGGCGTGTCCCATTTCCCCGGCAACGGCACCACGGCAGCTGAATTCGTCAAGGCTGCCGACGTTGCCCTGTATAAGGCAAAGGACAAGGGCCGCAATCAAGTACAGATCGCGCCCGTCAGCGCCGTATGACCACCCGCCGCAGCTGTCATTATCCATGAAGCCCGCAGACCTGGTTTCGGCCTGTTGACGCTGTCTGGGCAGGCCATGAGATCTGACCTGTCATCGGGTTATTGCCGAGATGACAGCTACCCTGCGGGTTCGCCACGATCCAGGCAACAGCCCCCCTGCACAACGTTTTTTCCGGCATCAACCCTGAGCAGATCCTCCTGTATCAACCTTGATGGCGTCGTAAAAAGTCGCCAACTGCTTCGTTGCTGCAAATTATCTCGTCACTGCAGCGTACTCAAGTACGCCTCATTCCTCGAAATTTGCGCGCCTCGCATTTGACGCTTTTTACTTAGCCATCCCAGAAATTGAGTTTTTACGA
>JAHYIV010000033.1 GCA_019429465.1 Desulfoarculaceae bacterium | reverse complement strand
GGTATTCTTTTTCATGACCTGCCTCCTTGGTTATGGCTCTGCGCCGTAGTGAATTGTTTTCTACAGCATAACCCATGTTTGCAAGGGGCAGGTCTTTTTCGTTTAACTGACAGCCATTATGTCTAAAAACGACATCTCTGCTTCTCAAGCACCTGCTGTTCATCGGGGCCACCGACAGATTCGAGCCACAGGACATAAAATCTCATGAACGACAGGCCTCCCAGCCCAGCATCATCTTTTTCCTGGTGCTCCCCCAGCGATAGTGATGGATCTCCCCTGATTCACGGATCACCCGGTGGCAGGGGATCAGCCAGCTTACAGGATTGGCGGCAACCGCACTGGCCACGGCCCGGCTGGCGGTGGGATGCCCTATATAAGCGGCCAGCCCCTGATAACTGATCACGGCGCCGAAGGGCAGAGCAAGAAGCGCCTGCCAGACCTTGAGCTGAAAGATCGTTCCCTTGACCAGCAATCGCAACGGTTCCAGAGACGCAGGCCCTTGAGGCGAAAATATCCGCACCACCAGACTGCCGAGTTCCCCATCGTCACCAATGATCGTTGCCTGCGGCCAGCTTTGGCGCAGCTCTTCACGGGGCGATAGCCCTTCTTCCTCATCCACAAAGGCAAGATAACAGACTTCCCCGGTGTCGGTCATGGCCAGAAGACAATCACCAAAGGGGCTGGGATAGAAACCGTACTTGATGGTTAACCCCGCCGCCTGTCCCTTTCCCTGTTCAGCAGACAGGGATCTCAACTGACAAGAAGGTTCCGGCAACGGTGAGCCGGCCAGCAGGTCTCTGATTTCCTCCAACTTCTGCCGGGTGTGGTGCAAATCGAGACCCTGCATGAATCGGGACAGGCCAACACCTGCCCACTGTTCAAACTGGGTGTCCAGATGTTCCTTGCTCACACCGACCCTGGCCGTAATTTCTCTTTCTCCTGCATGCCGCCAGGGTCTTTCATCAAAGGCGTGAATCACCATCTCAATGGTTCGACAATCCGCTCTGTTCAAAGTTGATGGTTTCCTAAAAACTCAATTTCTGGGATGGCTCAGTAAAAAGCGTCAAATGCGAGGCGCGCAAATTTCGAGGAATGAGGCGTACTTGAGTACGCCGCAGTGACGAGATAATTTGCAGCAACGAAGCAGTTGACGACTTTTTACGACGCCATCAAAGTTGTCTCAAAGGCTCTCATGAAAGGACGGGGATACGGACATCCAAGGATGCAATGTTATTAAAAAGGTCAACTCGTCTCAACCTGAACCACGGACGACCCAGAGGGTCGCCAAAGCAAGGATGATGCCGTTTTCGGCTATCAATGATCATTGGGTGATCAACCGGCAGTCAATTGCCCTGCAATGGCTCATTGCCAATAACCAACGGCAGGGGCGAGGCGGTGACTCGCCCGTGTTGCCCCTGCCCGCCATCCGCCGGATCTGGATGATCTTACCCTGTTCACTGTCAGAAGACTCTTTTGCATCATCAGCAAATCAGGCTTACCCTATACTACTTACAATGTTTATAGAAATTTCCTATTTTACATATTGGCACGCTCCTATTGATAAGTCTTCTCATAATAAAGCTGTTTTATCAGCGATGAAAAAAATTAACATCAACAAAGGAACAAGATCATGAAAAAAAGTATTGGAGTTCTGGCTATTCTATTGTTTGGAGTGCTCAACATGGCATTCCTCTTTGAAACCTTCAACTACGTCAAGGCAGACGAGTTCAAGCAGTGGCTTGACTCCGGTAAGGCCATGGTTATGGTGGATATCCAGGTAAAAGATGAATTCTCACTGCATCATTTTAAAGATTCCATCGAGACCAATGCCTTTCCAGTGGAGACTGAAGAACAGCGGGAGATGATCGCCCAGGCAGTGACTGCCGCCAAAGAGGCTGGTACCGACGTGGTGGTGATCTGCCCACGGGGTGGCGGAGGGGCCAAAAGATGTTACAGCTACCTCAAAGATCAGGGAATTGCTGAGGAAAAGCTCTTCATTCTCGAAGGTGGCGTTGAGAAATGGCCCTACAAGGAGATGCTGCTGAGTTGCTAATATTTATTTTTTCTCATCAATGAAGAAACCTGAAACCAGTTTATTGGGTGCCAACACCCAATCGAAAGGCACCATTAATAATCAAGCTCAGGCCTTGGACGAAGGGTGCACCCGCTGCCAGGCCTGTATCAGCCACTGTGCCTTTCTCCAGAAAAACGGCATGCCGGGTGACATTGGTGCCTCCCTGCTGGCAGGAGAGGCACCAATCGATCCCTTTGCATGCAGTCTGTGCAATCTGTGCACGGCTGTCTGTCCGGCTGATATTGACCCCGGTGCCTTTTTTCTGGAGCTGCGGCGGCAGGCAGCCGACCAGCTCCCGCTCAAGCCCTACGCCACCATCCTCGGCTACGAGCAACGCGGCAGCTCGCCGCTCTTCTCCTGGTACGGCCTGCCGACCGGCTGCGAGACCGTCTTTTTCCCGGGCTGCAGCCTGCCCGGCACCAGACCGGAGGCCACCTGGTGGCTCTATCGGCAGCTAAGTAAACAGGTTCCGCATCTCGGCGTCATCCTCGATTGCTGCCACAAGCCCTCCCATGACCTTGGCCGTCACCCTTTTTTTGTTGATCAGTTTAAAGCTATCAATGACAGACTGATGACCGCCGGCGTCCGCCAGATCATCGTCGCCTGCCCCAACTGTTACAAGATCTTCCAGGAATACGCCAGCGGAATAAGTGTCAGCACGGCCTGGGAGCTTCTGGCCGAATCATTACCTGACCTCCATCTTTCAGCTATAACGCCGGTGCAGGTGACACTGCACGACCCCTGCCCCCTGCGTGATAATCAGGATATACAACAGGCAGTGCGCTCACTGATCAGCGGCCAGGGGCTGAAGATTCGTGAAATGCGCCACTCCAAAAAGCGCACCGTCTGCTGCGGCGAGGGAGGATCGGTGGGCTCCGTCCATCCTGAACTGGCCAGCCGATGGGGGAAAATCCGCCGTCAGGAAGCCGGGGACGATCCGGTCATCACCTACTGCGCCGGATGTGCAGGCTTTCTCTCCCGGGCCGGGATAAAAACCATCCATCTGGCCGACCTGCTAGCCAACCCCGCCAAGGCCCTGTCCGGAAAGATCACTGCCTCCCGACCGCCCTGGACCTATCTCAACCGGATTTTCCTGAAAAAAAGACTGCAAAGGGCTCTCCGCCCGGACCAGGACTGATACTTGTCAAGGCGAGCTGAGAAGAATTGATTGACAACAAGGAAGCTTCGTGGTTTTTTTGGTCTGATCGAGTCTGACCCCCATTGATGCCCCCGCTCCCAGAAATCCTTGGTGAAAAGATACCGGTATGATGATCACCGATCCCCTGTTACTGGCATCCGCCATTGCTCTTCTCGGTTTTATTTGCGGTATTGTCCTCTACCGAGGCGATTACTGCATGGTTGCCATGTTGCGGGATTATTACCTGATCGGCGACACCACCCTGCTGCGGTCTTTTGTTATCTATTTTCTGATCGCCTCGGCCCTGTTTCATCTTGGCAACCTGGTCGGCCTGCTCCCCTTTCTGCCGCCCCCGACTTTTGCCCTGCCGTCTCTTTCGACACTCGCCGGCGGCCTGCTTTTCGGCATAGGCATTGTCCTGGCCGGCGGCTGCGTGGTCGGCACGCTCTACAAGATGGCCAGCGGCAATCTCATCAACTGGATCAGCTTTGCCGGTATCCTGGCCGGCAGCCTTCTCTATGCCGAGGTGCATCCCCAGGTCCAACTCTTTTCCACGCAAACGACCTTCGCCGCTTCCATTACGGTGGCGCAGCATAATCCCATTCTGCAGTCACTGATTCTTCTCGTTATATCCATCGCCGGCCTGCTGGCGATATGGCGCTGGTCAAGGCAGGGCGGCCTGAATGTTACCTCTCATGCCAGGGGATACATTCAGCCATGGAAGGTCGCTGTTCTCCTGGCTCTGCTGAATTTTTTCTTTTATCTTTTCTCTGCGTCCCCCATGGGCATTACCACTGCCTATGCAAAGGTGGCAGCCTACCTTGAACGGATTTTTCTGCCCGGACACGCAGCCGGACTCGCCTATTTTCAGACAGATTCGATCTCCTTCAAGGCAGGGGAGATCCTGGTCCGCGGCGGCGCTGGCCCGCGCCTGGATTATATCAGTTATACCGAACTTGCCTTGATGGCCGGGATTTTTTCAGGGGCGCTGGCCGCTGCCCTGTACTATAAAGAATTTAAGATACACGGCCTGCCGCCCTGGCGGCAGGCCGTGGCCGCCCTGGCGGGAGGCATACTGCTGGCTATGGGCGCCCGTATTGCCTCCGGCTGCAACGTAAAATTTTTTCTCGGCGCCTTGCCGCTGCTGGCCTGGCAGGGTATTATTTTTGCTGCGGCAACGGTTGTCGGCACCTGGATTGGCACGCGGATTCTAACCCGTTATGTTATAAGGTGAGTAACTATCCAGCAGCACCTCATCTGCTTCGTCATCGGTCTGCTCATGTACGAATCAGTACACTTCGCAGGCCTCTTTCTCGCATATGAGGCACTGCTGAATAGTTACGTGACAAATGTTTTGGCATTTTCCCGGAATTAAGCTGGATAGTTACTAAGGTGAATTATGGCTGATATGCAAAAGATACAACTGGATATTCTCGGGCAGGTCTGCCCCGCCTGTCTGCTGGTGGTACTGCGGGAGATGAACATCCACAGACAGCAGCTCAAAAACGGCGAGACCCAATTGATCATCAAGACCGATCACCGGGACACCACCCGCACCATTCCTGAGTCGGCCCGTAAAATGGGTTATGATGTCGAGGTTCGAAATCTGGAAACCTACTATGAAATCACTATCGGCAAAAAATAACAATCCTGCCGGCCTGCCGGGTAAGAAAACGAGCTCGGTCCGAACGTTGACCGAAGAGAACCAACGCCTTCGCGACGAGAATGTCAGGTACGCTCGCTACATTCGGGAGAAGACCAACCAGCTGCTGGAGGTCATGGGCACCCAGCCGCTCCGGCCTGAAGAATTTGACGATAGCGAACTGCTCAGTCTCGACCCCATCGGTATCATCGCCGGCTCTTTTGCCCAGGTGTACGAATACCTCAATCAGACAATCAGCGATCTGAGTGAGGCGCGGGATGAGTTGCAGGCAATTTTTGATGCCACCGGGGTTGGTATCTCGATCATCGACCAGGATTTTGCCATTATCAAATGTAATGAAAAGCAGCGAGAACTCCTGGTCGACAAGCAGATGGACAATGTCTGCGGCAGCTACTGTTACGAGGTCTATTGTCTGAAAAATGGTCCGGGGCTCGACTGCCCGGCGGTGGATACCTTTGCCACCGGCCGGCCGGTGGTGGTCAATGAAGTCCGGAAGAAAGACAAGTATTTTCAGCTCGTCACCACTCCCTATGCCAGGGATGAGCAGGGCGCTGTGACCCGGGTCATCGAGGTCGCCCTTGATATTACCGCCCGCAAAAAGGCTGAGGAGGAAGAGCGGCGGCAGCGCGGATTCTATCTGGCGGAAAAATCGAAACTCGCCTCTGTCCTGCAAAGTCTCTCCGAGGGGCTGCTGGTCACGGATTCCAGGAACCGGATCATCTCCATCAACGGCGCCGCCCTGCAGATTCTTGACCTGTCGCAAAAACAGGCGCAGAAGCTGAAGATTAATGAACTTTTTACAGATTGCCCTCCCGAGGCCAGGACCATATTTGATGTCGATACCCCGGAGGCCTTCCAGAACTTCGAGATTCTCTTCCGCAGCGATAACCGGGAACTCTTGCTGTCGGTCAATGCGGTGCCCCTTTTTGATGGTGATGGCGACACTATCGGCAGGGTGTTCACCTTCCGCGATATCACCGAAGAAAAACATCGGCAGGAGGTTTTTCATCGTACCGAAAAGCTGGCCGCGGTCGGACAGCTCTCCGCCGGCATCGCCCATGAGCTCAATACTCCGCTCGGCAGCATCCTCGGCTATGCCCGACTTCTTCTCAAGGGGGATAATCTTCTGCCCGAGCAGCAGGAACGCCTGTCCATCATTGCCGAGCAGGCCAAGAAAAGCGGCGTTATCATTCGCGAGCTCCTGAATTTCTCCAGACTTTCAGTCCAGCCACCTGATAGGACCATAACCTGTGATCTAAACCAGGTAGCGGTCGAAGCGATCAAGGTCTTGCAGACCGAACTTGATAAGCGCTTCATCACGGCCAAGCTTGACCTCTTCGTTCTGCCGGCGGTGACGGCCGATCCGAAAAGGCTGGAGCAGGTCTTTGTCAACATAGTGCTCAACAGCGCCCAGGCCATCGGCAGCAATGGCGAAATCAACATCGCCTCCCAGTGTTCCGAGCATGAGGCCCAGATAACTGTCAGAGACAGCGGGCCCGGCATTCCGCCCGAAGATCTGTCGCGCATATTTGACCCGTTTTTCACCACCAAACCGGTGGGACAGGGCACAGGGCTCGGCCTTTCCATCTGCGCCGGTATTATCAACGACTATGGCGGCGCCATCGATGTCCGCAACGCGCCTGGCGGCGGGACCATCTTTACCATCATTCTTCCTCTGACGGGAGAGGCCCATGGACAATAAGATACACATTCTGGTGGTGGATGATGATCTCCGCATGCGGGAACTTATCCGCGACACCCTCGCCGAGATGGAACTGCGGCCGCAACTTTGCGGTGACAGCCGGGAGGCCCTTCGCCTGCTTGAAACCGATCCCTTCGATCTGGTCATCACCGACCTGAAAATGCCCCATATCGACGGCATCGAGGTGCTTGAAGGGGCCAAACGGTTCAATCCGGAAACCCTGGTCATTCTGGTTACCGGCTACGGTACCATCGAATCGGCCATTGAGGCCATGCAGAAAAACGCCTACGACTATATCCAGAAACCTTTCGAACCCGATGATTTTCTGCTGGTGGTTCGCCGGGCTGTTGACCATATAGGCCTACTGCGGGAAAATAAGCGGCTCAGGGAACAGGTGGCCGGAATCGGTTTCGAGGAACTGGTCGGAGACAGCAGGCCCATGAAAGACCTGCAGGCCATGATCGCCCGGATCGCCCCGCTTGACACCACCGTGCTCCTGCAGGGGGAGACCGGCACCGGTAAGGAGCTGGTAGCCCGCTCCATCCATCGGGGCAACAAACGCCGCCGGGCCGCCTTTCTGCCGGTCAACTGCGGAGCCATCGCCGAAACGCTGCTGGAGTCCGAGTTGTTCGGCCATGAAGCGGGAGCTTTTACCGGTGCTGACCGGCGAAAACAGGGGTTGTTCGAGGCGGTGGCCGGCGGCACCCTGTTCCTGGACGAAATCAATGCGACCTCACTCCAGTTCCAGGTCAAACTCCTCCGGGTTCTCCAGGAGGGAGAGATTATGCGGGTAGGGGCAACGACACCTGTCAAGGTCGATGCCCGGATCATCGCCGCCTCCAACACATCGCTGGAAAAAGAGGTGGAACAGGGTCGCTTTCGCCAGGATCTGCTCTACCGACTTAACGTCATTACCGTTGATATCCCTCCTCTCCGGAAGCGCCAGTCTGACATCCCTTTGCTTGCCCACCATTTCTGCAATAAATACAACCGGCGCTACCATAAGCAGATCAGAAGCATTGCCGGCGAAGTCCTGGACCGGCTGCTGCATTACAGCTGGCCTGGCAATGTGCGGGAGCTGGAAAACGTCCTGGAACGGGCGGTGATCATGGCCGACAGCGACCGCATCAGTACCGTCCATCTACCGAACACGGCAACGGATGCCCTCCCGCCTGATTTTTTGTGCGAAGGCTTGATCTCACTGGCGGAAATGGAGAAGGTAATGATCGAACGCACCCTCCAGAGCCTCAACGGTCACAAAGGAAGGACAGCTGAGATCCTCGGCATCAGCTCGACCTCCCTCTGGCGCAAGATGAAACAGTACCGCCTGCAGTAACCCATCATTCCTTTCATTTTGAAATGATTTTTCATTCTGAAACCCTTCCTCATCATCCAACTTGTCGATTATACTCATATTTATATCTGGCACAGGTCTTGCTCACTGTTCATTACAACAGAAAAGCTGTCCTTCCACTTCAGACAAGGAGAAAAAAAATGAAAAATCAGCAAAGTAGCAGAATACTCATGATGGTGTCCCTGATTACAGCGTTGGTTCTGGCGACGTCCTCGGCCTTCGCCGGCATGCTGGTAGACTCGCAATGGGTCAATTCAATGGCCGGAAAACCGGCTATTAAAATCATCGATGTCCAGAACAAGGCAGATGCATATGACAAAGGCCACATACCCGGTGCCCTGCGGGTAACCCGGCATATTGACCTGGAAGACTACACCCGATACACCCCCAACAAGTATCCGCAGAAGGCACAGTTTCTCGACCTCATGACCAAACTGGGAATCAACAACAACGATACCATAATCGCCTATGACGATCACCACGGTATTTTTGCCAGCCGTTTTCTGTTCGTCATGAAACTGTACGGCCATAACCCGGATAAACTGAAAGTGCTCGATGGCGGCATCGTCCAGTGGCAGAAGGCCAATTATTCCATCACCACCGAACCAGTGACGGCGGTAGCAACACCACCATACAAGACATCCGGCCCGAACCAGAACCTGCTGGTTACCTGGAACCAAGTCTTGCGTGACTCTGTTGAAGGTCAAAATCCCGAGGTCGTACTGCTCGACACCCGACCGATCGATGAGTTTTCCGGAAAAAAAGTCAGGTCCATCCGCGGTGGTTCTATTCCCGGCGCGATCAATGTAACCGGAGCGTCCGCAGCCAACGACAAAGAATCTCACCTCTACAAATCCGCCGAGCAGATCAGGGCGACATTTGTTGAAGCCGGTATCACTCCGGACAAGACTGTTTATACCTACTGCCACAGCTCCGACCGGGCCGCCCATGTGTACATGGTACTCACTCAGTTGCTTGGCTATAAAAATGTCAAGATTTATGACGGGGCCTGGAAGGAATGGGCCGTCCTCTCCGACCTGCCCGCTGAAAACGTGAGCTTGCTGACCGCTGCCAATTAAGCCGCTGTAAAAAAATAACATGGCCATCTAAGTACCCGGAGCGGTATAAGGAGCCGTAACGAAATAGTTATAAATGGCCAGGTGATTTCGTAACGGCTCCTAAGCTTACACACGATTTCGGCAGGATGACTGCTCCCTGTGCCCGAAGGCGCGCTTCATAAGAAGTGCGCCTTCTTTTTTTTGCAAATCCTGCAAAACCGGCAAAGGCGGGAAGGGGTCACATCTACTCCTGGCATCATTAATCAGGTGATAGCCTCTGCGCTGGTGTAAGGGCGCTCGGCGCGCGTTGGATATAGATTAATTCCCTCGGCACGTAGTTCTTTAATTTTTTTTAGGCAGCCTTGAGATCATGAGGACAAAGCTTTTCTGCATCCGTTTAATAGCGCGCGCCAAGTCGCCCAGTTCATCCTTGCGCTCAATATTGATCTCCTGGTCAAGATTACCCATGCTGACGGCGTCACTGATCTTGGTGAGATTGATGATGGCGGAAGTCATCCGCGTGGCGAGGACAAGGGGAAGCACAATACCCCAGACAATAGACACCAAAGCCAGAATCTGCATAACCGTGATGACTTTATGCTGGACCGCCACCAGCGACTGGCGTCCTTTCGTGACTTCAGCAAGACCGTAGCTGGAGGCCGCCTTCGCCGCCTCCTCGATCGCATGAGTCTTTTCCTTGAAAGAGCCGTATTCGGCGGCATTCACGGCATCATAGCTTTTGGTCTCCTGAAATTTATGGACAACGAGTTCAAATTCCTGCTCGTTGTCCTTAATCAGTTTCAGGGTGTCACGCATTTTTTTGGCCATCTCTTGATTGTCGATGGACTCGAACAAGTCTTGCAGTTTGAGGGCATCATTCCGCACATTTTTATACATTTTTTCCCAGTCCGAGACATATTTAGCCTGTTTGGCTGGATCGTCAGGAAAGATGAAGAACTCTTTTTCCGCGCGCCGTGACTGGGCCAACTCCTTTTCGAAAAGACTGGCGAACTCCAGTATCTGGTTATTTTTGTCAACAAGGTAGTTGGTGGTCTTCTCGAGTTCTACCAGTCCCATCCAGGTCACTCCAATGATGACCAGGGTCAGCAGGGTGCTGCTTAAGAAGGCCAACAGATATTTGGCACGTATTTTCATCTTCCACTCCTATTGATGTGTATGATCAGGTTATCAGCCAGTACTGACAAGTATCCTCTGATGTTCTGGAAAATCAGGCTATTTTTCTGTTAAGAACTCTATAGTGAAACCACTATAGAAATCAAGTTATTAAAATCAAGGAAGTCAGAGTCGAATGGCGCTGGCCCAAGAATGTTTTGCATAAAAAACAAGCTTTGCTGAAGCAGCAAAACGAAAAAGGGCGCATGGGCCTCAAAGCAGCGGAGACCATGCGCCCTTGCCGGGACCTTCTTCTTATTTTACGCCAATGACCACATACTGGCTTCGGTTGCCGCTGCGGATGAGAAGCAGGACATCCTGGCCGCTACCGGCCTGTCCCAGTACCTGCTGCAGATCTTTCAGGTTAGTCACCGGCTGCCGGTTGACCTCCTCAATCAGGCTGCCCGCCTGGATGCGGGCCAGCGCTGCCGCACTGCCAGGGGCCACTCCGGCAATAAGCACCCCCTGCCCCATTTCATAACCAAACTGGCGGGCCAGTTCCGGGGTCAGGTCCTGGAGCGACATCCCCATCTTCTGGAAAAGTTGCTGATCCGGGCCGCCGCCCACACGGGTCATGGCCGCCGGCTGCTCCTCCACCTGAACCGTCAGTTGCCGCTCTTTTTCATTACGGACAAGGGAGAGTTCGATTTTGGCACCGGGAGAGGTCATGGCCACCCGATTCCGCAGATCGGTCACATCAATCACCGGCTTGCCGTCAAAACTGATAATCACGTCACCTTTTTTCAGCCCACCCTTTTCCGCCGGTGAGTCCTTGCTCACCTCGGTCACCAGGGCCCCGGACTTCCGGGTCAGCTTGAAGGAACGGGCCAGATCCTCATTGATGTCCTGAATCGCTACCCCCAGCCAGCTCCGGGTGACCTTGCCTTTTGTCAGCAGCTGCCCCTTCACCGTCTTGGCCATATTGACCGGAATAGCAAAGCCGATCCCCATGTAACCGCCGCTGCGGGAAAAGATCGCCGTATTGATGCCGATAACCTCGCCGTGGATATTGAGCAGTGGCCCGCCCGAGTTACCCGGATTGATGGCGGCATCGGTCTGGATGAAGTTTTCATACTCGTTGATACCCATGCGGCTCCGGCCCTTGGCGCTGACCACACCCACGGTGACCGTACGGTCCAGACCAAAGGGGCTGCCGATGGCAATGACCCATTCGCCCACCTCCAGCTCGTCTGAATCACCCAAGGGAAGATAGGGAAGTTTGAGGCCGTCACTGATCTTGATCAGGGCCACATCGGACTGCGGATCAGCACCGATAACCTTTCCTTCCAGCTCCTGCCCACCTTCCATCCGCACGGTGATCTTGTCTGCACCATCAATGACATGATTATTGGTCAGGATATAGCCGTCCGCACTGATGAGAAAGCCGGATCCGGCAGCCTGCGATTGAAACCGATCAGGCGATTGTGGAATGGAAGGATGTTTAAAAGACGGGCCAAAAAAATGTTTAAAAAAGGGGTCATCAAAAGGTTCAAAGCGGTCAGTCAGACTCGGTACTTTTTCCGATGTTTTATCCACCCGTACATGCACCACTGCCGGCCCTGCTTTTTTGACCACCGAGGAAAAGGCCTTGGCCGATTTCTCCAGAAGCTGGATGTTATCATCTTCCTGAGCTATCACGGCTGTCGGCAACCAGGCAAAGCCAAGCCAGAAGACCAGAAAGAGAGAGAAAGTCATGGGTAGAATTCGTTTCCGCATTACCCTGTTCATGATAGTGTGTCCTCCTTGTACTGGTTAATGATTACATGCTGTGGTTTGAGCTCAATCCCGGCATTGATGGACAGTTACGGGACATCAATACCTGCTCTTATCGGTCACGGTCATGGCAATGTGCTCAAAAGATGATCCGGTAATCCAGCCGCTGCGTCCCTTGTCATCGCTAATCAGGGCATAGTTGTCATGGACCTTAATGATTCGGATCAGGCTGCCCTCCTCGATGACATCCGTGACCCCTGCTCCATCAAAAGGAGAGATCAGCAGACGGCTCTCCGGGCTGACAATGACCGCCTGTTGCCAGTTCTGATATTGGACAACGGCTCCGACGATGCAGGTACCAAGCAGCAGCAGACAGACAATAATCAAGGGCGAAAAGACCCTGTTGACCACGGGAACATGTAAGGCGACAAGCGGCAGCAGGGCCAGGGATAACAGGAAAAACGCCGCCAGCGCAGCCCACTGATTGAGTCCGAGAAGATGGCCCAGCCGTTGGAGGACAGGGACCTTTCCTTGCAAGAGCCCTTTTTGCTGGCGCAGCAGTTGCAGATTGGTGCGGATATCACCAGCACCGGGGGCCAGAAGCAGGGCCCGCTCATACCCCAGAACCGCCTTGCCGGTCTGGCCATTGCGAGCATAGCTGTTAGCCAGATTATAGCACAATGGGGCCGAAAAACCAGCGCGGGCAGCCAGAGACTCGTAAATCCCGATGGCCTTGGCCAAATCACCTGCCTCATACGCCTGGTTGGCCTCAAGAAATTGATCGTGGACATTCTGATTTCCCGCCAGGACCGGTTCACACAAGGTGCAGGTCATGATACATACGAGCCATAACAGGGCTGCTCCGATCAATGAATCCCGGTGTCTCATCGAAGCTGCCTCAGTGCATGCTCCACCTTTCCGGCATAGTCCGCCATCTCCTGGCTGCCAAGTGTGTTACCGATATAGGCGCTGCTTTCTGCCGTGGCAAAGAGAGCCGTCAATGGCGAATCCTCAGCCAGACGCTGCTGCAGGTCAGCAAGAGTGATGGCTCCCGGCTCTGTCAGCCAAAGCAGGCCTAACTGTTCCTGCATGGCCTGGCGGCAGGCGGCAAGAAAGCTCCCGACGTCACCCCGCTGCTGGAGCTTTTTCATCTCCTGCAACCGGAGCTCAAGAAGACGCGTCATCTCCTGCCGGCGACCGCGAACCGGATTACCGGCCAGTCGTCTGGCCCGGATCTTGATCAGGGTGAGAGCGACCAGAAGCAGGAGCGAGAACAGAACAACTATCTGAAAACTGCTCCGGGTAAAGAGCGGGGTCATTCCCTGCTGCAGCACACCCAGTTGCGTCTGGAGCGGGGCCAGATTGAGTTCCGTGGCGTCAGCTGGTTTCTGGCCGTCACCGTCAATTCCGCTATCTCTGGAATCCGTCGACTCCGGCTGTTGCTGGTCTCCGCCGCGGCTGGTCTCCGTGCCGCTCAATGAATCGCTTTTCCCCGCCGGGTCTGCGCCACGACCCTGCAGAGCAACGGGATCACTGCGCAGGGTTTGATATTGCCTGGACTCGGGGTCAAAAAAGCTGAAAGAGAGGGGCGGGATCGCTGTCTTGTCCCCACTCCTGGCAATGATCGCCTGGGCAAAGACCTTGCTGCCTTGCCCCGGACGGGCTGCCGGCGTAAATTCCGCCGACGGCGGATAGCTTTTCCAGCCCTCGGGCTCACTTAAAATCGGGGCCTCGACTTGATCAAAATTTCCTGTCCCCAGAACGGTCATGGTCAGGGTAATGGGATCGCCCGGCCCCACTTCTGTCGGCTCAGCCTGCACCTGAAGCTCAAAGCGGCCAATGGCCCCGTTGAAATCATCCGGTCTTGTCTCGACTGGCAGGGAAAGCACCTGCAGGGTCATCTCCCGGCTGACGATCCGGAGCTTTTTTTCCTGCAGCTGCTGCTGATTAAAAAAATCGGCAAAGAGATCATTGCCCAAAAACGGATCGGCCCCCATCGACCTGCGCCGCTGACTCTTACCGGTCGGGAGCAGCAGAGTGGCATCAATGCCAATACCGACACTCTGCCGGCCCTCCTTAATCCCGGACAGGGCGGCGGGCCAGGTGAGAACGGCATAGGGGACATTGTTGACCATCTCTTCAGTCTGCACCGGTTCCTGATTGGCTGGGGTGAGAACAAAACCTTCTCCGCTCAACCAGGGTTGACTGTTAAGATTGGCCCTGAGCCCCCGACGGAAATAGGCCTTGATCTCAACGGGCAGGAGCTCACCGACATAGCTTGTGTCCTTAACCGGACTGACCCGGAGAAAGGCCATCTGCTCCGACTCCCCTCCGCTCATGGACGGCGGGGCTCTCCCGCCTGCGGCAGCAGAAGGCATGACTTCAACGCTGATTGCCTGGGTCAACAGCTGCTGCTTATCAATCGTTATCAGGACGGGCGGGATGGTGTAGCTTCCAGGCCTTGCGCCCTGGACCTGAAACATAATGGAGACCGCAGACGAAAGAGATCCGTTGACAAGCTGATGGCGAGTGTTCTGCCCTCGCCGCTGGAAGGTAAGGCCCTCGACCAGCGGTAAGTCGGCAATGGTTGCATCTGCGTCATTGATGGTGATGGTGAGAGTCGCTGCTTGATCAACGGCAAAACTCGGCGGATCAAGCACCACGGAGACCGCAGGGGCGCACTCGGCAACCTTGCCGATCGCAAGGATCACCAAGATCAGGACAAGGATTGTGCCTCTGATTGGCCCAAATGACCTGCTTTGTCGTCTGACTCTTACCAGTCTTTCCATGTTCCTTCTTTCCCTGCCTCTCCATTTTCTGCCTGGGGGACAAAATTTAACCGGCCTTCCTCATCCTTAAGGCGGCCCAGAAGCTGCCGGGCCTCTTCGCTGGTCATCTTGCCGGCCTGTACCGGGCCATCCTGGCCCTGGCCCTGTTGTGCAGCCTGAGAGGCAGCATCCTCTTGCTGCTTGTCCTTGTCGCCCTCGCCACCTGCGGCATCCATCTGCTGGTCATCCTCTGCCGGCTGGTCGCCCTGTGATTCCCTGGATTCGCCGCCCTGGTCGCCGGGCTCCTGTTCCGCGGTGGAAGAGTCACGCCCGGCAGCGTCGGAATCTTTGCCCTGCTGGTCTTTATGCTCCTGATTCTCCGACTGCCCCTGTTCTTTATCCTGGCCTTGCTGATCCTCTTCCTGCTGCTGGTCGTCCTTATCCTGTTGCTGCTCCTCTTGCTGTTCCTCTTTTTGTTTATCCTGCTGCTCCTGCTGTTTCTTCAGTTCCTCCAGCCTTCTGCTTACCAGCTCCCGGTTTTCAGCAGCGTCCCGGGCCGACGAACGCAATTTAAGGCTGCCCTCATAGGCATCAAGAGATTGCTGCCACAGTGCTGCCGTCTGCTGCGGATCCTGCGGCAGGAGTTCTTCCCCTTTTTTAAACAGGGCGTTGCCCAGATTATAATAGGTCTGCCCCTGCAGGCCAAGGTCTGCACTCTTGAGGGCCTGCTGAAACGAGGTGATGGCATCTTCATAAAGATTATTTTTATAGGCCGCCGTCCCGGAATTATAATGCAGCCTTGGATCATCAGGCCTTTTTTTCAGGGCCTGGCTATAGAATTCGGCGGCCGTGATAAAATCACCGTCGGCAAAGGCCTCCTCCCCTTTTGACGCCCGGGCCTGATCAAATCCTGCCAGGGTCATCATCAAGAGCAGGGACACAGTTCGCCGGTTCATTACCCTGCGGATTCTGCGCCCGGCGGTCTTGATAGAGGGCAGTCGAAAAGAGCGTTCAGCCTTACGACCGCTGATGATAAATTCCAGCATCAGCAGCAGCATAGCAGCGCCCAGGGGCCAAGTGAAGCGTTCCCGGGGCAGCTTGTACTTCTTTTCCGCCAGTTCTTTTTTGGGGATAAGGGAGAGTTTCTGCTGATAAATATGTTCCAGCCCCTCACCATTTGTACCCAGCGGCACATAAAGGCCGCCCGCGGCCTCAGAGATCGCGGTGAGCGCTGTCTCGTCGAGCCGTGAGGTGATAAATTTTCCCGACCCGTCCCTGACAAAATTGCCTGGCCCGCTGCCTGCTATCGGGATCAGTTCACCCTCGATCGTGCCAACCCCCACGGTGAAGATGGTCATGCCATTCTGTCCTGCCTTTGTCGCTGCGGCCAGGGCATCACCCTCCAGATTTTCGCCATCGGTGATCAGGATGAGGATCTTGTGGTTGCCGCTATCGACAAGAGATGATTCAGCCAGGTTAATGGCGGCTGCCAGGTCCGTCCCGCCCCGGGGAATAATAGCGGTATCAATGGCGGCCAGCGCCGTCTCGAAGGCGCTGTAATCTATGGTCAAGGGACAGAGGAGAAAGGCCGAGCCGGCAAAGGGCAGCAGCCCTACCCGGTCGCCTTCCAGCTGGTGCACAAAATCAATGATGGCCAGCTTGGCCCGCTCCAGCCTGTTTGGCCGGATATCCTCAGTCAGCATGCTCCTGGAGGTATCGAGAGCAAAGAGGATGTCAATACCCTGGCGCTTGACATCCACCCACTTAAAGCCGTATTGCGGGCGGGCCAGGGTCAGAAAACAACAGAAAATGGCCAGAATCCACAGCCCCTTTTTCAGCAGCCGGCGTCTGGGAGCAATGTTGCGGGTCAGATGGCCAAGAAGATGAGCGGCGGCAAAATGCTCCATCCTTTCCTGTCGCTGCTGGTCCAGCCGGCGCCAGAGAAAGATGGCTCCCAGGCAAAACAGCAGGCCTGCCACTATCCAGTATGGTTGAGCAAAATGTATCACTGATACCATCACACGTTAAAGATTAAAAAAGGGGTAACTCTTCACAGACGAGAGACCAAGCTCCCGCCGAGACGCCGAGACTCTCTCTGCGCCCCTGCACGAGATATCAGGGCAATCGTCTCTGGCTGGCCAGTAGCTCAAAGCCGAGAAAAATCAGGGCCGCGCCGACAAACCAGGGAAAAAGCTCCTGGTAATTCTCAAATTTTTTAATGGTTCTGGTGGTGGTCTCCATACTATTAATCTCGCCATAGACCTTTTCAAGGGATTCAGTATCGGTTGCCCTAAAATAGCGAGCCCCGGTCATTGCTGCCACCTTACCCAGGGTCTCGTCATCAATATCCACCGTCACCCGCATCAGTCGCTGGCGGCCAAATCCATCGACCACCGGCATGGGGGCCTCGCCCTTGGTACCGGCGCCGATGGTATAGACCTTGATCCCCAACGCCTCCGCAGCCTCGGCTGCCACCAGCGGCGGCACTGTACCCGCATTATTCATGCCGTCGGTGAGCAGGATCAGGATGCGCGATTTTGCCTGAGGGTCCTGCAGCCGGTTGACCCCTACACCAATGGCCGAACCGATGGCCGTTCCATCTTCCACCATGCCGATGGAGAGCGCATCCAGGCGCTGCAGCAGCCAGTCATGATCAAGGGTCAGGGGGCTCACCATGTAAGGCCTGCCGCTGAAGGCTAGAAGACCGATCCGGTCACTGGGCCGCTGGTCGACAAACTGGCGGATCACTGATTTAACCACATCCAGCCGGTTGGCAGGCCGGCCCTGGAGGGTAAAATCAAGCGCCTCCATGGAGCCGGAGACATCAACCGCCAGCAGGATATCAATGCCGCTGGCCTCAATCTCGGTGGTGGTATTTCCCAGTTGCGGCCGGGCAAAGGCCAGGATCAGCAGGGCGATGGTCAGGAGCCTGAGGGCTGCCAGCAGACGGCTGGGCCGGGCCCTGCGACCTTTAGCCAGAAAGGCGACAAGAGATGTTGTCGAAAAGACAAGGGCCGGAGCCGGGCCCCGTCTTCCCCTGATGAGTGCCAGCAGCGGCAGCAGGGCCAGCAGCCACAACAGTTGCGGATAGAGAAAACGCATTATCTTTGTCCTCTCTGGGCTACGGTCTGACCGGTGGCCCTGATAAAGAAACGCACTGCCTCTTCCATGGCCTCCATTTCCGGCTGGCCGGGAATGCAATGGGCAAACTTGGCCATATCGCACTGCTCCAGACATTCCTTCAGTCGGTCGTGGTGTGCTGCCATGCTGCGCACCGCCTGAGGATTCAGGCCCAGATCAGCAAAAAATTCCCGGGTGGTCTGGCGGGTGGAATGAAGCTGAAACCTGGCCTCCACATAGCGACGCAGGATCTCGGAGAGCTGCGCGGCATAGAGCAACGCCTGTTCCGGATTCATCATCGTTCGCAAACGGGCAAGTTCGGTCAGGGCAATTTCATGGGGCTGGGGCTGTATCTCCCCTTTTTTCCGCCGTTTCCAGAAATAGAAGAGCAGCCCGGCAATGATCACCACAGCCAGAGCAATCAGAAGCCAGAAAAGAAGACCCGACGAATCAGGCAGTTCAACCGGCCCACGGATATCATGAAGAGCGACAACCCCTTGCTGCTGCCCCTCTATCATGGGAGCGGCCAGCTGCAGGGGTGGACTGGCCTCGGCACAGACACCGATCGTGGCTGCCCCCCCGAGACCAAGGACGAAAGCCAGCAGCAGGTAAAGGAGGACTCCTCTCATCCCTGCCTCCTTTGCCTGGTCTTGAAAAAATGAAGCAGGGGTGGCATGCAGGGCTGATCGGTGGACAGATCGAGCAGATCCAGGCCGGCGCAGCGGATGGCGCGGCGCAGGCGGTGGTGCCGGTCGGAGGCCAGTTCTGCATAGCCGCGGCGAATGGCCGGATCAGAGGTGTTCAGTTCCACCTGTTCGCCGCTCTCGGCATCTTCGAGAGTCAGCCAGCCCACATCAGGGAGCTGCTGTTCCCGCGGGTCGGAGACGATCATGGAGATCAGGTCATGGCGCCGGTTGGTGATCTGGAGCTTGGGCTGCAAGCGGCTCAGGGCCTCCTCAAAGACGCCGGGCAGACAGAAATCAGAGATCAGAAAGGTGACACAGCGGCGCTTGGCTACCCGATTGATAAAATCCAGGGGCAGAAGCAGATCGGTCCTGGTCCCCTGGGGCTGAAAAAACAGGATCTCGCGAATCACCCGCAGGATATGAGATCTCCCCTTTTTTGGCGGGATGTAGAGCTCGACAAAGTCAGTAAACAGGATCAACCCGACCTTGTCATTATTGCGGCGGGCGGAAAAGGCGAGGATGGAACCAAGCTCCGCCATCATCTCCCGCTTTGAGCCGGCGCCGGAACCAAATTCACCGGAGGAGCTGATATCAATAATCAGCATGATGGTCAGCTCCCGTTCTTCCGTGAATTTCTTGATATGGGGAATACCGGTCCTGGCGGTCACATTCCAGTCGATGGCCCGGATATCATCCCCGGGCACATACTCGCGCACCTCGTCAAAATTCATGCCCCGGCCCTTGAATACCGAGTGATAATTTCCGGCCAGGGTGTCGTTGACCAGGCGGCTGGTCCGCACCTCCACCTGCCTGACTTTTTTAAGAATTTCTTTGGTGATCTGAGTCATGAGAAGACAATTACGAATTATGAATTACGAATTTACGGCAACTGCCTGTTTGGTGCTTTTTTGGATGGCGGCAATGATTCGACACAGCTCATCGGAAGCGGCATAGATACTAGCGAATTCCGCTTCCCTTAAATATCCGGTATCTTTCAGAAGTCTTAGCCAGTAAGATATTTCACGGGCCTCTTTGTAAGCGATACTGAGCTTTGAGACAAAGTCGGCGCGTGACTACCCACCTATCGCCTCCTCAACATTGGCCCCGATACTCGTTCCACAACGCAGACTGTTTTGCGAGAACGAGCTCTCTCTTTTCCTTCAATAAATGCCGATATAACAAAACGATTCGAACAGCAAAGGCATAGCTCTTGGTCTGAATAACATTTTCACTTTTCATCAACAGTTGCCATTATCTCCATCTTTTCCAAATTCGTAATTCGTAATTCCTAATTCGTAATTCCTAAGGAACCGGAACCGTATCCAGTATCTTTCTGATGATATCTTCGCTGGTAACACCCTCGGCCTCGGCCTCGTAGCTGATCCGCAGACGGTGCCGCATCACGTCGATGGCCGCCGATTTCACGTCATCGGGCGTCACATAGCCGCGGCCGGCCAGAAAGGCCAGGGCCCGGGAGACGGCCTTGAGATTGATGGTGGCCCGGGGCGAGACGCCGGTCTCGATATAGTCATGGAGGTCAAGCTGAAAGCTCTTCGGGTCGCGGGTGGCAAAGACCAGGGAAATGATATAATCCTTAATCTTGTCATCCATGTAGATGGAATCCACAACCTGGCGGGAGGCGAGGATATCCGCGGGATGGGCGACCGGGTTGACCTGGATCGTGGAATCCGTATGGTTGACCGCATCGAGGATCATCCGCTCCTGGATCCTGCTGGGGTAATCGACCACCACCTTAAGCATGAAACGGTCGATCTGGGCCTCGGGCAGGGGATAGGTGCCTTCCTGCTCAATGGGGTTCTGGGTGGCCAGGACCAGAAAGAGTTCCGGCAGCCTGAAGGTGGTGTCGCCTATGGTCACCTGCCGCTCCTGCATGGCCTCAAGGAGGGCGGACTGCACCTTGGCCGGGGCCCGGTTGATCTCATCGGCCAGGATCAGGGAAGAGAAGATCGGCCCCTTCTTGATCTCAAAGGCGGTGTCTTTGGGGTTGTAGATCTGGGTGCCGAGGATGTCGGCCGGCAGCATGTCCGGGGTAAACTGAATCCGCCGGAAGTCACTGTGCACGGCCATGGCCAGGGTCTTGACCGCCAGGGTCTTGGCCAGACCGGGCAGACCTTCCAGCAGGATATGGCCGCCGGTGAGCAGCCCCACCAGCAGCCGTTCGACCAGATGCTCCTGGCCGATGATCACCTTGGCCATCTCCTGGCGCAGGAGCCCCAGCCAGCCGGAACTGTACCTGACCTGCTCGTTGATGGCCTGGATGGAAATGAAGGTATCCTCGCTCTTCTGCTGACCAGGAGAAGATCCCGGCGGAGGAGGAACGATTGCAGAGTTCGTCTGAGTGATCATGAAGACTCCTTGTTCTGGAAAAAGGGAAACACAATAGCCAGTCTCCTTAGGCTATCAAGATAAAGTTTGCTGTCAAGCACGTACCGCGAGATTTGATATAATCATTCTGATATCCACTGACAACGTCAGTGCGCCGACAATAAAATAAGAGACATAATATGAACAGATACTATTTTATAATTGGCACTTTGATCAAATGGAACCACATGCAGGTCTCAGCAAATAATTAGGCCACTTCCCCTTCATCAATGCTTTTACACATGCATGCCCTATGCCGTAACGATCTTACGACGCAATTAATGTTCCCGGCATCTTCATAATAAAATATCCTTTGATATATCAATTTGATCCTGCTGGATGTAAGAGATATTAGGCTGATTTTTATAAAAAACTTTAGTTTCATACTGGAAAAAAGCAATACAGAGTGTATAAAATCTACCCACACAAAGATAAAAGGGATCAGCACATAAAAGGTGTCAGAGTAAAATTAAACTAGATTTCATTTTACTCTGACACCTTTTATCTTGATGGCTCTTATGCTTCAACTTGCCAACTTGGAGGCCAGACCCTCATTACTCACCAACTTGGAGGCCAGACCCTCATTACTCATTGAATACTATCGCGATAGCCATGGCAGATAAAAAATATGCCATGGCCGCTGCGTATGCCACCGGCGATTATACCATGCAGGAAATCGCGACGTGTTTCAGCGTTCATTATGCAACTGTAAGCCGGGCTGTTTGACTGCAAGACCCGACCCCCATTCACTTCTTCAAAATGCTTTCCGGGTCTGCTCCATGCCTGTTCAGGGAATAATTCCCGGCCTTTTCCGTAAAAGGCATGATCAGCATCCAGGGCAGATGTTTTTTGGCGGGGTCACGGAACTGGGAGAGGCCTATGGTCATTCCTTCATGACCGGCCACAGGTTGGGCGCGGTAGGTCCCGAACAGACGGTCCCACCAGGGGAAATTAAAGCCGAAGTTGCTGTTTGTTTCCCTGATGATGACGGAATGGTGCACCCTGTGCATATCCGGCGTCACGACAAAGAGGCGCAGGATGCGATCCAGGGACAGGGGGAGCTTGAGATTGCCGTGGTTGAACATTGCTGTCCCGTTGAGGATTATCTCAAATAGAATTACCGCGAAAACGGAAGGGCCGAGGGCGGCGATGGCGGTCATCTTGATCAGCATGCTGATGACTATCTCGAAGGGATGAAAGCGGAGTCCCGTGGTCACATCAATATCGAGGTCCGCGTGGTGCATCATGTGCAGCCGCCAGAGGAGCGGCACGGCATGAAACATGAGATGCTGCAGATAGACAACGAGATCAAGGACCAGAATGGCCAGCAGAAGGGAAAGCCAGTCAGGCAGATTGAGGACATTGAGCAGCCCCCAGCCCTTATCCTGGGCTGCGGCCGCCACCTGGACGCCGATGATCGGGAAGAGCAGGCGCACGGTAAAGGTATCAACGGCAACGACTCCGAGATTGCTCAGCCAGCGCCCGGCCTTGGATGTTGTCAGCGCCCGGCGCGGAGAGACCAGTTCGCCAAGGGCCACCAGCAGAAGAATAGCGAAGAAAAACCCGAGTCGAATGACTGCTTCATTTTCCATGGTCCCGCCCCTGCGATTTGAAGATATTATCAGAATTGATTATGGAGGCCGCTGGCTGATTCTTCTCTGGCCTCTTTATCGTGCAGGTGTGCAGTCCCACTGGATGGCTGCACACCCTCATCCCTCCTATCATACCCATATGGTTCGTGCAAAACCAGAAGTATCGACTCCTGGCTGCCACCTGCGGGGATTGCAGTCTGAAAATTGCAAACTTCCTGGTAAAATCTGTGCCATACTTCTGCACCAGGCAGGCAATCTCATTTTTTCGGCAGCCTTTTCGACCTTTTTCATGAGCCCTTCCTGGTTCACTCCTGGCCCTCAACTACAAAAAAGATAGCCCTTACGGAAATGTTGCTGAAATGGTATAATCGTCCACCAGGGAAATCCTCCTGGGTGGCAGGATAACCTGCTGGTCACAAAATACCTCGAAAAATTAACCCTGACGGCCTGAACCGCTCCAAACTTGTTATGAACAGCCCTGCCCTGTCTCTCGTCGCCATATTCTGCAATCGGTACTTTGCCTTTTTTCTCTTTCTGCTGGCCTATTCTTCTGTCCTGCACAAACTGGGAGGTCTGCCGCCCCTCTGGTCAAGCCTGCGCCTGGAGGTCCCGCTGCTCCTCTATGGCTATTTTTTCTGTAACTGCCTGCTGAAAAAGTCACGTTGGCAGCCCTGGCTGGCAGCCCTGCCGCTGGTGTTAGCCTATACCATTACCGACATCTGCTATATGGTGTATAACCGTGTTGTCCGGATAGTGGAGGTCACCGAGATCCCGGAACTCCTGGACATCATGCCTGTTCATTATGCCATGCTGGCCGGACTGGCCGGCATCACCACTTTTCTCGTCCTGCTCCTGTCCATCGACTGGCGCCATTGGCGAAGAAGCCTGATCGTGGCCCTGCCGCTTCTGGCACTGATCCTGACCATTGAGGTTGCCCCGGACCGCTTCCTGACCACTTTTCATATCGTCGGCAAAGATGTGATCGGCTGGTCGGATGCCGGCAGTGTGGCCAATAACGGTCGATTGACCATGATTGCCTACTTTGAGGCCCTGCGTAATAATTCCATTGACAAGACCCTGGCCTTCCGTGACAGGAAGGCATTTATTGAGCAGATGGCCACTCTTTCCCGGCAGATCAAGACCTCAGCCAGGGATCGGAACGTGCACCTGGTCGTGCTCGAAAGCTTTCTGGACCCCACGCTCTTTGCCGGCCTCATGTTTTCTCGGACCCCGGCCGCCCCAGCCTTCACCAAACTGGTCGAAGGAACAGACACCTATTCCATCTCCCCGGTTTTTGGCGGCGGCACGGCCCAGGCCGAGTTTGAACTGCTCTGCGGAGTACCAGCCCTGCGCGCCCTTTCCAGTGTTGAGTTCAATGTCTTTACCGGGGCCAAGACCTATTGCCTGCCATCCATCCTCGATGATGCCGGATATCAGACCATGGCCGCCAACGGCCATAAACCCAATTTTTTCAATGCCATCGCCGCCTATCAGGGCGCGGGTTTTCAAAACATCTTTTTCCCCAGGGAAAATGCCCCGGACAGGGACACCTACCTGAGCACCGGGGATACCAAAAAAGAATGGTATATGTTTGACGGCACTCTCTTGAACCAGAACCTTGACTATGTCTCAAGATATCTCCAGGAGCACCCGGGACAGCCGATCTTCAATTATGTGATGACCATTTACGGCCACACACCTCACAACCTGGATGAGACCGTCCGTCCCGGCTTGATCAAAATCAGGTCTGACCAGCAGCAGGATGAACATCTGGAACGGGCAGTCAACCAGCATTACTACCGCACCGAGGCCATCGCCAAGTATGTTCAGGGGCTGCTGAAGATTGATCCGCACAGCCTTATCATCCTGGTCAGCGATCATCTGCCGCCGCTCTCTTTTGGCCCGACGACCTATAAGAAGTTCCGCTACATGAAAAACATTGACAACAGCATCTACTACAATCGTATCGTGATCATCGAAAACGGCAAGACCATGCAATATGACACCATGCACCATTATGACGTGCCCAAGCTTGTTGCCAATTATCTGACCGACGGCGCCTATTGCCGCAACAAGCAGTGCAGTTTCGTAAAAAAGACCATTGCCAACCAAATCCCCACCAATAGCCAGGAAGACTACATGACGATCATGGCCCAAGCCACCATGTGAGAAGCACGCAACAGACAGCAGAACAATTTCTACAAAAAACGCAGAGAAGGAGTACCACGCATATGGGAAAAGAGATGGTCATGTCGGTCATGTCGAAGGACAGACCCGGCATTGTCGCCGATATCACCGGGGCAATCTATCAACTGCAGGGGGACCTGGCGGATCTGAACCAGTCCGTCCTCTGTGACTACTTTACCATGATCCTCGTTGCCACCTTTGATGACTGGGTCACCCCTGAAGATGTGGCAGCCGCATTTTCCCATATCCCGTCCGAGACCAGACTGGAGGTAGTGGTCAAAGAGATGACAACGCCCCTGGGGGCCAAGGCCAAGAAACCACAAGACACCTATGTCCTGACCGCCCAGGGAAAAAATAAAAGTGGACTGGTGCACAGGATCAGTCTCTTCTGTTTTCAGCATGGGATCAATATCCTTGACCTGGCCACCACTCTCAAGGGTGATCAGTACACCATGATCCTGCAGCTTGATTTCAGTCGCGTGGAGTCGGTGGACGCAATCCGTTCTAGCCTTGCCAGTTGCGCTGTCGAGGCCGGCCTGACCGTCGTGCTCCAGCATGAAGATATCTTCAAGGCCGTAAGCGAGATCACCCTCTTTTAATGCTGGATGCCATCTGTTATCCCCTGTTGACGTTTCCCCTATCTAAAGCCGGAGTCAGACCACTATGTTACGATCAGACCATATTCTTGCCACCGTTGAGATGATCCAGAAAGAGAATCTTGATGTGCGCGCCGTGACCATGGGTATCAATCTTCTCGACTGCCGGGGCGGTGATGTCGGCGAGACCTGCCGCCGGGTGGAAGAAAAAATAGGAACCGCGGCCGCGCGTTTTGTCGAAACCTGTAATAAGGTGAGCCTGAAATACGGGATTCCGGTGGTCAATAAACGGATCTCGGTCACCCCCATTGCCTTTGTCGGGGCCGGCTTTGACCGGCATGGATTCGTGGAACTGGCACTCGCCCTTGATCGCGCCGCCACAGGCGCCGGCGTCGATATCCTCGGCGGATTCTCGGCCCAGGTGGAAAAAGGGATGACGGCCACCGACCGGGAATATATAGCCTCCATCCCCGAGGCCCTGGCCCGGACGACTAAACTCTGCGCCTCCATCAATATTGCCAGCAGTCACAAGGGGATCAACATGGACGCCCTGGCCCTGGTCGGCCAGACGGTGAAGGATCTGGCCGAGATCACCCGCGAGCAGCATGGTTTCGGGGCGGCCAAGTTTGTGGTCTTCTGCAATCAGCCGGGGGACAACCCGTTCATGGCCGGCGCCATCCATGGCCTGGAAGAGGCGGATCTGGTGCTCAACGTCGGCGTCAGCGGCCCGGGGGTCATTGCCAGGGCACTGGAAAGACTGATCCATGCCAAGGGGAGGGAAAATCTACGACTCGATGATATTGCCGAGGAGATCAAGCAGACCACCTTCCGCGTCACCCGCTGCGGCGAGCTGATCGGCCGCAAGGTCTCAGAGGAGCTGGGGATCGAGTTCGGGGTGGTGGACCTGTCCCTGGCCCCGACCCCGACCGTGGGCGACAGCGTCGGTGAGATCCTGCAGATCCTGGGCGTCGATGTGGTGGGCGCCCCCGGCTCCACCGCCATCCTGGCCATGCTCAATGACGCGGTGAAAAAAGGCGGCATCTTTGCCAGCAAGGCAGTCGGCGGGCTGAGCGGGGCCTTTATCCCGGTGATGGAGGACGCGGTGCTGGCGGAGGCGGTGGGCAGCGGGGCGCTGTGTCTGGAAAAACTGGAGGCCATGACCTGCGTCTGCTCGGTGGGTCTCGATATGATCCCGATTCCCGGCGCGGTCGATGCCGACACCATCTCGGCCATCATCGCCGATGAGATGGCCTTGGGCATGATCAATAACAAGACCACCGCTGTCCGCCTGATTCCGGTGCCCGGCAAGGAGGCCGGAGAGATCGTCAGCTTCGGCGGACTCTTCGGGGCCAGCCCGATCATGGAGGTGCGCAACGTTGGCAAGTCCAGCCGCTTCATCGCCTGGGGCGGCAGGATTCCGGCGCCGATTCACAGCTTCAAGAACTGACTGGTGACCATCCTGCCGGATTCTTCTTTTTTCACTCATGAATAGTTGCGGGACAGCCGGCAAGATTGTAAAGTGGCAATCCAATCGTCAAATTACAACAATCTTCCCATAAGATACGAGGACAGCATGCGCAAAGGAATCATACTGGCCGGCGGCTCCGGCACCAGACTGCACCCCCTGACCCATTCGGTGAGCAAGCAGCTCATGCCGGTCTATGACAAGCCGATGATATATTATCCCCTCTCCACCCTGATGCTGACCGGGATCCGGGAGATCCTCATTATCACCACCCCCGCCGACATGCCCCTGTTCAAGAACCTGCTGGGCGACGGCAGCCAGTGGGGCCTGGAGCTGAGCTATGCGGTGCAGCCCAGCCCGGATGGCCTGGCTCAGGCCTTCCTGATCGGAGAAGACTTTATCGGTGACAGTCCGGTCACCCTGATCCTTGGCGATAATATCTTTCATGCCGAGGGGCTGTCCCACAAATTGCAGCAGGTCAGTCAGCAGGAGCATGGGGCCACGGTCTTCGGCTATTATGTGCAACGGCCTGAACGCTACGGCGTGGTGGTCTTTGACAAGGATGGCAGGGTCATCGACCTGGAAGAAAAACCGGCCCATCCCAAGTCATTCTATGCGGTCACCGGCCTCTATTTCTACGACAATGAGGTGGTGCAGATTGCCAAGACCATCCGGCCGTCGGAACGCGGCGAACTGGAGATCACCGATGTCAATCGCGAATATCTGAAACGCGACGCCCTGCAGGTCGAGATCCTCAGCCGTGGCACCGCCTGGCTGGACACCGGCACCCATGCCTCGCTGCTGGATGCCGCCAATTTCGTCCGGGTTATTGAAGACCGCCAGGGGCTGAAGATCGCCTGCCCGGAAGAGATCGCCTTCCGCATGGGTTACATTGACCTGCACGATCTGGAGGCGCTGGCCGCCCCCCTGTCCAAAAACGGCTATGGCGCCTATCTGCACGCCATCTGCCAAATGGAGGTCCAGCCATGAAGGTGACCCGCACCCCGCTGGCCGGACTGCTGATCATTGAGCCCAAGGTCTTTGGTGACGAACGGGGATTTTTCCTCGAGACCTGGTCGCGCAAGCGCTATCAGGAGATAGGAATCAGCGCTGATTTTGTCCAGGACAATATTTCCTTTTCCCGGCGCGGAGTCCTTCGCGGACTGCACTTCCAGAACCCCCAGGCCCAGGGAAAACTGGTCTATGTCCTCCAGGGCGAGGTCTTTGACGTGGCCGTCGATCTGCGCCTGGGTTCCCCCACCTTCGGCCGGTGGCACGGGACCGACCTCTCGGGTGAGAACAAGCGCCAGTTCTGGGTGCCGCCCGGTTTTGCCCACGGCTTCTGCGTCACCAGCGAGACCGCCCTTTTTGCCTATAAATGCACGGAGCTCTATGCCCCGCTGCATGAAAAGGCCATCCGCTGGGATGACCCGGCTCTAGCCATCGACTGGCCGGCAGGCGACCCGCAGGTCTCTGACAAAGACCGTCTGGCCCCGCTGCTGGCGGATATTGATCCAGCCGAGTTCTGTCTTTTTGATGGCGGAAGATGATGACCAAGGCGTCAATCCTGCTCACCGGGGCGGGCGGCCAGGTCGGCCACGAAGTGAATCGTCTGGCCGCGGCCAGGGGCTGCGCCCTGACAGCGCTGACCCGCCAGCAGCTGGATATTGGCGACAGTGAGGCGGTGGAGCAGATCGTCAGCCGGTTTCGACCTTCACTTATCATCAACGGAGCGGCCTACACGGCGGTGGACCGGGCCGAGCAGGAAGTCGAGGCCGCCATGCGGGCCAATCGTCAGGGGCCGGCCAATCTGGCCGCCAGCTGCCATGCCCGCCAAATCCCTTTAATCCATCTCTCCACCGATTATGTCTTTGATGGCAATAAGACCGGGCCCTATGGTGAAGAGGATCCGGTTGCCCCCACCGGCGTCTACGGCCGGAGCAAGTGGGAGGGAGAAGAGGAGGTACGGGCCCGGCTGAGGCGGCATCTGATCATCCGCGTCAGCTGGGTCTTCGGGCCGCACGGCAACAACTTTGTGGGGACCATGCTCAGGCTGGCCGCCGAGCGCGACGAGCTGCGGGTGGTGGCCGATCAGCACGGCTGTCCCACCTGCGCCACCCATATTGCCGCGGCCCTGCTGACCCTGGCCGCCAGGATCAGCAAAGGGGTTGATATCGCCTGGGGCACCTATCATTTTTGCGGCATGCCGGCGACTACCTGGCACGGCTTTGCCGAGACCATCATCAGCGAGGCCTGCAAGATTGGCCTTCTTGATCAGGCAATTCCCGTGCTTCCCATCGCCACCAGCGACTACCCGACACCGGCCCGGCGTCCCCGGAATTCAGTCCTTGATTGCCGCCGGATTCTTGAGACCTTTGCTCTAAAAAGTCCAAGTTGGCAGGAAGGATTAACCACCATGTTACAAGGCGTTACGAAATAACCACTTATTTTTTATCCATTTCGTTACGGCCCCTTCCGCCGTTCACGGAATTTTCATGTTTCAATTATTTAGCAAGAGCAGCCTGGCCCTGATCAAACAAAAACAAGCGGCCAATAAACCCCTCCACCTGACTTGTCCAAGCAATTGCGCTTGCGTCAAATTCCAGGGGAGCAGAGCCACCAGGTGATCTACCTGGGAAGTTGCCAGGTTGTTGCAAGGGACATCGTCTTTGCGAGCGGCAGCGAAGCAATCAAGAGAGTTCGCGGCTCGTCTGTGCGAACGAGGGTGAAGAACGCAGGAGGTCTGGTGACCGTGACTTCACACCCCTGGACTGCCACGTTGCTGCGCGCCTCGCAGTGACGGGTGGCGGAATAAAAAAAGATGCGGTTCTTTTGGCGCTCACAAACAAGAAAAAAGGAAATAAAATGGACCACCACCCTGAGAAGATCCTGGTAACCGGCGGCGCCGGGTTTATCGGCGCCAATTTTGTCCACTTCTGGCTGCAGAACCACACCGACAGCCGGGTTGTGGTCCTGGACGCCCTGACCTATGCCGGCAACAGGGCCAACCTGTTCTCCGTCGAGAATCAAAAGAACTTTCGTTTTGTCCATGGAGATATCAGGGATTACGATCTGGTGCTCGGCCTGTTACGGGCAGAAAAGATCGACACCCTGGTCCATTTTGCCGCTGAATCCCATGTGGATCGCTCCATCCATGGACCCGATGAGTTTATCGACACCAATATCATCGGCACCCATGTCCTGCTCAAGGCGGCCAAGGCAGTCTGGCTGGATGGCCCCCATCCTCCCCGGCCGCACCGCTTTCATCATGTCTCCACCGACGAGGTCTACGGAACCCTGCGGCCCGACGAGCCCCCTTTTTCCGAAAGCCACCCGTACGCGCCCAACTCCCCCTACGCCGCCTCCAAGGCCTCTTCCGATCATCTGGTGCGGGCCTATCATGAGACCTATGGTCTGCAGGTGACGACCAGTAATTGCTCCAACAATTACGGCCCCTACCAGTTCCCGGAAAAACTCATTCCCCTGATCATCTCCAATATCCTCGATGGCCGCCCCCTGCCCATCTACGGCGATGGCCTGCAGATCCGTGACTGGCTCTATGTCGATGATCACAACCGCGGCATCGATCTGGTCATCCACCAGGGAAGGGTGGGCGAGACCTATAACATCGGCGGTAATAATGAGTGGACCAATATCGAGATCGTCAGATTGATCTGTCGTCTCCTCGATGAGAAGTTTGCGGGCGATGGGGGGATGAAGAAAAGATTTCCTTCGGCCCCGCAAGTCTCAGGCGGGAAGGCGGCTGGGTTGATCACCCATGTCACGGACCGGCTTGGTCACGACCGGCGCTACGCCATTGACGCCGCCAAGATCAGCGCCGAACTTGGCTATTGCCCGCTGGAATCGTTTGAGACCGGTATCCGCCAGACCCTCGACTGGTATCTGGCCAATGAAGACTGGTGGCGGGCGGTTATGGATGGCAGCTATCGACAGTGGGTGGCGCTCAACTACAAGGGAGCTTAAGCAGAAGGCCCAGAAGACGGTGATGACTCCTGTTGCTGGGCATAGAGCACAGCGCTGAGCACGGAAAAGAGGAAGCCGGTCCCGGAGACAATCAGGTAGGACTCGGTCAACATGATTGTCAGGAAAAACAGGGGAAAGGCCAGACGGGCCCGCTCCCAGCCATCCCGTTGCACAAAGGCCTGACGAATCTGGGCCGCAAAGATGGCCGCCAGGGCCGCCAGTCCCGCTATCCCCAGTTGACAGAGTACCAGGATATACTGGTTATGGGGGTTGTCTGTCGCCTTTATCTCTGGTGATTGCCGCGTGTTGACCTCACCATAGGCCGACTGAAAATCACCCGTGCCAGCCCCCAGCCAGGGATTCTCTTTTATAATCTCCCAGGAGTTCTGCCAGAAGAGCAGCCGCAAGCCCACCGAGGTGTTGGGATTATTGTGAAACTGAACAATCTGGGAATAGATCGGCGCCATCCGTCGATGAAAGACAGGGCTGAACTGATAGCCAAGGGCAAAAATTAGCGGCAAGACAACGGCCATCAGCAAGGCCGCACGCAGAATGTTCTTTTTAAAAAGCTGGACGATAAACAGGCCAAGCAGGACAAAAAAGACCAGCTGTCCGCTCCGTCCCTCGGTGATAAACATATTCACCATCATCAAAGAGGCCAGACCGGCTAACAACCAGCGCCACACGCCTCTGACCCTACCCCACGCCACCTCATGCCACAGGAGATAGATGGCAATGGCCAGCGTGGGATTATAAGCAATATTGCGGCTATGGCTGACCCAGGTGAAAAGTCTCATGGTGTCGTCAGCATAGTGAAACAGACGGCCAAGCCAGGCCAGAGAGGTCATGGTCACGGCAACAGTCATCCCTGCCAGAAAAAATCCGGCAACCGTCCGGCGAAGATCCCAGCGAACAGCAGTCAGAAAGACCGGTAACAGCATAA
Source organism: Desulfoarculaceae bacterium (assembly GCA_019429465.1). Lineage (GTDB taxonomy): Bacteria > Desulfobacterota > Desulfobulbia > Desulfobulbales > Desulfocapsaceae > UBA2270. The sequence goes on along the minus strand of JAHYIV010000033.1, from coordinate 757 downwards.
TTTTCCAGTATTTCTTGATGACATCAAGACCGTTTGTCAGCTCTTCAGTCCACAGCAGGCCGACCCCGAACAGGGCAAGATACAAAAGAACCGCCATGGCAACCGGGTTGGTGGTGATCACCCGCAACTTTTCCCGGTAGCCTCCTTCAACGAGCCAGACAGCAAGGATCAAGAGGGCCAGAATCGAACGGCCCGAAGTGGAAAGCGGCAGGGCAAAGGCCAGAAAGGCCAGAAGCCATGCGTTCAAACGGCCGGCATTTTGTTGTATTGTTGGATAATTCATCGTGTTGACTTCGTAGCAAATACCATTATAAAAGACAAGGGTTAAATCGGAACCCCCTCCGGGAGGCATCAGAGACGTTCATGGCGACAACACGCAGTTGCGTGTTCATCTCTGCTCACCATAAATGAGAGATCGTTTTGTTTTTCTTTTGCCAACCCCTCTTTTTTATGCAAAAGTAAAACAAGTCTCTTTACTTGCGGGCTCATGGCTTTTACAATTACCGACTGAAAAGAACTGGCTGAAAAATTAACCAAAACGAGTATTGCCATGTGGGAAGTCATTGTTGACAAAGATAAGTGCCGGGAAGTGAAGAGTGCATCAACGCCTGTCCAGTCTCGGTTTATGAGCTTATTGACGGCAAGGCGGAACCGGTGAATGCTGACGAATGCATCGGCTGCGAGACCTGAGTTGAGGTCTGTCCCGCTGGGGCATGTACCGTCACTGAGATTTAGAGGCCGTTATGAAACAAGCAAG
>JAHYIV010000007.1 GCA_019429465.1 Desulfoarculaceae bacterium | reverse complement strand
GTCGCCACAAGATCCCGTCTCTGTTTGTGATCTGGAATGCATACAAAACAGCTAAACCTTTAACACAAGGGTAACAGGATAGCTTTTTCCTGTTGACAAGAACAGCCATATCAGTGCCTTACAGATTGTTTTCTTGCAAAAAAAACAAGAAAACAATCTGTAAGGCACTAATCTTTCATTTTATTATCGTAGCAGTCTTTTATAGAATTTCAATGCAAAATAAGAAAAAATGGCAGTTGATGCCAATATATCCTATAGTGATTTTCACAATAGAACATTTCCGGCTCCCCATTTTACATGGATCATGATCAACTTCTAGTTAAGCCGCCCTTGAGGCCTGACCTTTTTTGCTGTCTTTTTTCTGGTTATGTATACACATTATTTCGGACTCAAAGAGAAACCCTTCTCAATTGCTCCTGATCCTCGCTATCTCTACATGAGCGCGTTGCATCAGGAGGCCCTTGCCCATCTGCTCTATGGGATAAGCAGTGATGGCTGTTTTATCCTGCTGACAGGTGATGTGGGCGCCGGCAAGACCACGGTGTGCAGGTGTCTGCTGGAGCAGCTGCCAGAGAATACAGACATGGCCCTGATTCTCAATCCGAAGTTGAATGCCATCGAGCTGCTGGCATCGATCTGTGATGAGCTGGAGATTGTCGTAACCGGGGAGCACAATAGCGTCAAGACCTATATCGATCATCTGAACCGCTATCTGCTTGCCGCCCATGCCCGAGGAAGGATCACCGCGCTGCTCATCGATGAGGCCCAGAATCTGAGTGTGGATACCCTGGAACAGCTTCGTCTGCTCACCAATCTGGAGACCGAGAAACAGAAATTACTGAAAATTATCCTTCTGGGGCAGCCGGAGTTACGACAGCTTCTTGACAATGAAGATGTCTCGCAGATCAGTCAGAGAATCACCTCTCGCTATCACCTCTCGCCCTTGGCCAGACAGGATGTTGCTGTCTATGTGGAACACCGTCTGGCCGTTGCCGGAGGCCGGAAAAAATTATTTTCCGACTCAGCAGTCAGGCGGGTGGCGGAGCTGAGTCGGGGGGTTCCCAGGCTGATCAATGTCCTGTGTGATCGGGCCCTGCTTGGGGCCTATGTGGAGGAGAAAGATCAGGTTGATCTGAGAATTGTCAATCAGGCAGTGCGGGAAGTGCTGGGGCGGCCTGAAAAGAGTTCAGGCCTCGGGGCCATGATGCGCGGGGTCTCCTTCAACGGTGTGGTCCTGGGTCTGCTGCTGCTTATCTTGGGTCTGCTGGCCGCATCTCTTTATTATGGTCATTGGCAGTTTGTTTCTCTGGCAGATCGGCAAAACGGGACGCAGGCCATGGATGGCCCAGTGTCAAGCGCTCCAGGGATGGATGAAGCGCGACCAGGGGTGCAAGGCCAGCACCCGGTTGTATCGACAAAGAATGAGTCGGCACAGCAAGCGGAGTATTTGCGGGCGACGCGGAAAAAGCAGAAAAGAGATCAAGAAGGAAAAATAGAAGAGAAGGGTTTGTGATCATGTCCTATATCCTGGAAGCGCTTAAAAAATCTGATCGGGAAAGAAAACAGGGAGAGATCCCTGATCTGCAAAGTGTTCATGGACACCGGCCTGGTCATGGGGAAGGGAAGAAAAAGAGCCTCTTGCGGATATGGCTTTCTGTGGGGGTGGTGCTGGGTTTGTCGGCACTTGCTCTGTACTGGAGTACGCAGAGGAACAATATGGCCTGGCAGGAAAAAATTTCTGCCCTGGAAGAGAGTGTTGTGCAATTAAAGGAGCAGCCTGTGGGCCTGGTAGCGCATCGACCTGCGGTCAAGGAAAAAGCTTCTCAGCGACCGTTGAGGGGTGAGGCAGATGAGAATGTCGCTGTTCGTCAGCCGCCAGCGCGTCAGGAAGACGTTGTTCTGGAGCCGTTTGTGATGGTGGCAGAGGCGGATAACGGCTTGGCGCCAAAGAATGCACAGTCGGTACCTGAAGAGAAAACTGTGATAAGGCCTGAAGATGTGCCCCGAAGGGTCGCGCAGAAGGATATCTCGGAGATGGCAGAAGCAGTTCCCCTTGTACAGGACTTGCCGTCCAGTGTGCAGGAAGGCCTGCCGCCATTGAAACTGGCCGGCCATATCTATTCGGAAGATAGTGCCAGGCGTATGATTATTATCAACAACAGGATCTGTCGTGAGGGAGAGATGGTTGAGAATCAACTTTATCTGGAGAAGATTCTCAGGGAAGGTGTGGTCTTGCGCTATCGGCAGCTTCGTTTTCGCATGAACATTTTTTAGATGCCGTTATGAACAAAGAACGTCCGGTTAGAAAATTGCATCATTGAATAAATGGTTATTTTTTACCTCCCATCCTTAGTAGGGAGGGGCCGGGACGCCGGCCAACATTCAAACCCTCTGGAGGCGCTCATGTCCCGTCTGATCTGTTACTGTTTTGGCTACACCGAGGAAGATCTGCGCCAGGATGTCCTGCGTCATGGCCGCTCTTCATCCATCCCAGGAGCGAGCGACACTGGGCCATCCTTGGCCTGCGGCCGCTCGCTGATTATGGAACGCATTGTTGCCGCAAAAAAAGAAGGCCACTGCCGCTGCGCGGAGATAAATCCCTCTGGCCGTTGATGTCTGGGTGAGGTCCGCCAGGTGGTGGACGCGATGTTACAAACCATTGCCTAAAAAGGGGCGCTCTGATGTACTTTCCCGTTGCCGGTATCGAGGTCAACCCGCTGGTGCCGCCGCTGGTCGCCTTTGTCATCTCCCTGTTCACCTCCATGGGCGGGGTGTCCGGGGCCTTTCTGCTGCTGCCCTTTCAGGTCAGCATCCTGGGATTCACCAGCCCGTCCGTCAGCTCGACCAATCAGTTATTTAATATCGTGGCCATCCCCAGCGGGGTATACCGTTACATCAAGGAAGGGAGAATGGTCTGGCCCCTGACCTGGATCGTGATCATCGGCACCCTGCCGGGGGTGCTGGTCGGGGCCGTCGTCCGCATCAGATACCTGCCCGACCCCAAAGATTTCAAGCTCTTTGTCGGACTGGTGCTCCTCTATATTGGCCTAAGGTTGCTCAAGGATCTGTTCTGCACGAAAAAAAAGGCGGACACACCTTCGACGGAGGAGCGGTTTCACCAGCAGCGCAAACGACAACCCCAGGCCAAAGAAACCAATGCTTCTGCCCCTGGTGAACAACTCTCCCGAGTCACGGTGCAGCAATGGACCTTCAGCCGTATTGTCTATGATTTCTGTGGGGAGACCTTTACCGTCAATGCCTTCGGTGTCATGGGCCTTAGCCTGATTGTCGGCATGGTGGGCGGGGTCTACGGCATTGGCGGCGGCGCCATCATTGCCCCGTTTTTCGTCAGTTTTTTCGGGCTGCCGGTCTATACCGTGGCCGGGGCGGCACTGATGGGAACCTTTGTCACCTCGGTGGCCGGGGTGCTCTTTTACCAGATCCTGGCCCCTTATTATCCCACCATGGCCATTGCTCCCGATTGGCTCTTAGGTGTTCTCTTCGGCATCGGCGGTTTTGCCGGCATGTATTGCGGGGCGCGGTTGCAGAAGTTTGTGCCGGCCAGATTGATCAAGTGGATTCTGGTGCTGTGTCTGCTCTTCACGGCCGGCAATTATATCCTGCCCTTCCTTGTTCCCTTCTTTCATCCTTGATGAAAAACGAGAAGAAATTCTTCGGTTTCGGCAGGAATGTCTTCTTTATGGACGTGAGTTCCGAGATGATCTATCCGCTGGTGCCCCTCTTTCTGGCCAACGTGCTGGGGGTCAACATGGCCATGATCGGCCTGATCGAGGGGGTTGCCGAATCAACGGCCAGCCTCATTGCCGGCTGGCTCTGGGATCATATTTCTCCGGCCGCGACTTTTTGTTTTGGTGCGGCAACGGCGACCTTGTCGGCACTTCTTTTCATCGTCCTGATAGTCCTGATCCGTTCCTCGCAAGGTTTGGCAGTCTCGGCGTCTTAGGGATGCGGAAAAGAATAACCCCTAAATCCTGCAATCATCCGACATTCGGACGTCAATACAGGCGCATCTGCTGCGTTGGCTGCACGGATTCAGGTCTGTTGATTGAGAAATTCATAGTGTTTCTTAAGGAGGATTTTGATGCAGGTGGTTTTACTTATCGCCGGATTCGGGGCGCTTGGCTGCGTGAGCCGTTACTATGTCTCAGGCTGGGCTTACGATCTGTTCGGGAGGGGCTTTCCCTACGGCACATTTGTGGTCAATATCCTGGGGGCCTTTGTCATCGGCCTGGTCATGGAATTCGGCCTGCGCAGCACCCTGCTGTCCGTCAGTCTGCGTACCGGTCTGACCATTGGTCTTCTCGGCGGCTTCACCACCTTTTCCACCTTCAGCTATGAAACCGTGCGACTGCTGGAAGATGGAAATTTTTTTGTGGCGGCGGCGAATGTTCTGGCCAGCGTTTTCGTTTGTCTGGTCTTTACCTGGCTTGGTATGCATGCGGCACGGCTTCTCTAAAGGGCGCCTAAACAAACGAGGACAATTATGACACGATTCAGCGGCGAAAAGGTATTGATGCGGATATTCCTGGGCGAGAGCGACAGAATCGGCCATCGCCCACTCTCCGAGGCGCTGGTTGAGCTCTTTAGAACGGAAGGGTTTGCCGGGGCCACGGTGCTGCGGGGTGTTGCCGGATTCGGTGCCCACAGTGTCTTTCATACCGACAAACTGCTGAGGCTGTCGCTCGATCTTCCCCTGGTTATCGAGGTGGTGGAGAGTCAGGAAAAGATCGATGCGCTCATGCCCCGCATCGACGAGATGATGGGCGGCGGCATGATCACCCTGGAAAAGGTTACGGTGATCCGTTATAGTCATAATGCTTAGGAGCCGTTACGAAATAACATGGCCATTTATATCTATTTCGTTACGCAGGCCAGGGATGGCCCCGTGTCGCGAGTGCCATGGACGGCGTAGGAGCGACCGGCTCCTTATGCCGCTCCGGGCACTTAGATGGCCTTGTTATTTTTTTACAGCGGCTTAGATTATAATTCAAAAAGTTGTTGACAACTCTCTCTGATAAAAAAAACTCATTCCAGATTCCGCAACGGGGGGCGAAGCAGAGGCTGGAATGAGAGGGGCAGAGCCCTTTTTTTGAAAAAAATCAGCGGAAAAACCAGATCCAGTCTCTACCAAAAGGAGGGGGCCGTAAAAACCGGGTCTGGAAGGCGAACTTCCCTTTTAAAAGAGGCCCAGCAGTTTTGTGCCGAGAATCACCAGACCGACGCAGGCAACACGTTTGACGATCTGCGGACTCAATCTCTTGGCAATCTGTGGACCGACATAGCCACCGATAATGGCTGCCGGGAACATGGCCAGAAAGAGAATCAGGTCAAAGTTGCCAAACTGCATGTGGCGGGCAGTTCCCATGGCGGTATTGAAGAAGATCGCCAGCAGGGAGCTGCCGACCACAATATACATGGGCAGTCGCAGCGCGAGTGTCATCAGTGGCACCATGAATGGTCCCCCGCCAAATCCGAACATGGATGACATGATGGCGATGAAAAAGCCACCGATGCAGCCGACCCACATGTTGACCTCAAATTCCTGACCCCAAAAATCTACTTTCATAACGGATTCCTCCAGATAGGTTTACTGTTTGGCCTTGGCAGTTTCTTCCGCCCGTTTTTTGAACTCTTTCAAGATGGCCTGCTCTTTTTTGTTCTTTGAAAGATAGCCAGGCGTTGTCTGCCAGAACATCAGGGCCGCCAGCACCAGGAGGATCCAGCCAAAGGCGGATTTGAACTGAGCCAGGGTGATCATCTCGGTCAGTTTCGGGCCGATGAAGCCGCCCAGGAGCATGGCGCTACCGATACCGATACCCAGTTTCCAGTTGATGAATTTAATCTTGGAATAGTTGGCAATTCCTGTTCCCTGGGCAAAAAGGACGGTGGGCATAACCGTTCCGGCAACGATGGTATGCGGCAGGGGGAAGAACATAACCAGCAGAGGGTTAAGGATAAATCCTCCGCCGGCGCCCATGAGTACGCCGAAAATCGTGACAACCATAGCGAGGAGAAAGGGCCAGATCAGGTTGATGCTGGTGCCCGCATTTTTCAGATAGACAGTGGGGAAGGCGATCTTGTTGTCAAAGGATATCAATTCGCTGGAGGCCTTATTGATTATTTCTTTGTCCCCTTCCTTGATCCGCTCGGTGACAGCAGTGACTCGGGCATTGTATTCACCGGGCGCCAGACCTGTGCGCAGTCTGACCTTGGCTGTATAGGAACCATCAGGCGCGGTTTCGACAGCGGCTGCCAACAGATTGCCAACGCTGCGGAATTGTCCCTTCACCAGTTTCATCGATTCGCTTTTGGTCGCCTTCTCGTCCATTTCAGGCAGGAGAGTACCGCGGGAACCGATAATACTGGCCATGATCGTGGCCTGATAATTGTCAATTTGGATCTTGGCCGGGACGCTGTAGGCGGCATCGGCGCCGACTTCCTTCAGTACCTCGGAATATTTCCAGCCACTGCCCGCCGCCTTGGCTTTATCAAGTGCACCTGCCATTTCTACAGGGACAATGATTTTATAAAAGGCGGGCATCTCCTTGGTGATATAAAACTTATAGGGGATCTTGCCGGTTTTTGGGTCCTTCTTGCGGTCAAATCGATTGGATCGCACCTTTTTTTCTACAGCATAGAGCTCGATATAGACCTGGGAACCAGCCGGGGCCTGGCCGGAGATGACAAAATCACCGCCGTTATTCAAGGTGGTTTTATCCATATTAATGGTGGGAGCCACGGGTTGTTCGGCCCGTGCCTGCGGCACGAACAACATGGCCATCGCCAGGGCCAGTATCGGCAATACACGAAACTTGATGTTCATACTCTCCACCTCCTGCCTGAAATGAGAATGTCTTGAAAAGAAGACGCGAGTGTTTGCAATTCCTCTAGCTGGACCATTTGACCTCCTTTGTGGATCTTCACTATCTGACAAGCACGGACGATTGATTGTCGAAAACGTTCGAGCCTGATATGGGATTATTGTGGTAAAGCAATAATGGCGCCACTTTGGCATGATAACAATCTTTTTTGCTATAAGCTTGAATTTGCGATTGTTTTATTGTGTATTGTTCAGGGGGTGATGGCAGAAGAAAACTGGAAAGCATCGCAGCTGTGCAATAAAAACTATGCACCGCTATTTTTTTGTTGCAGATCAGGAAGGGGCATGCTTGAACAGCTTGCGCTGCAGGCTGCGGCGATGGATATTGAGCCTGCGGGCTGCCTCCGAGATATTGCCATCGCAATCGGCCAGGACCCGCTGAATATGTTCCCACTCCACCCGGGCAAGGCTTGGCGGTGTCAACTCGTCTTGATCAACCGTTATCGAAAGATCGTCATCCTTGGAAAAGGCGAGCAGGATCTCATCGACATCAGCAGGCTTGGGCAGATAATAGAGGGCACCGAGTTTGATTGCCTGACTGGCGGTAGCAATGCTGCCATAACCGGTGAGAACGACAATCTTGATTTCCGGCCGCAGGCGTTTGGCCTCCGCCACCAGTTCAAGGCCAGAGCGGCCAGGCATCCGCAGATCGATGAGAGCCAGCTCCGGCTCACTCTCTGTCAATACCCCAACCGCACTGTCAAAATCACTGGCCTCATAGACCGTGAAACCGCGCCTATGAAAGGCCAGGGCCAGCCGTTGACGAAAGACGTCCTCGTCATCCACCAGAAGAATTGAATATGCCAGTTCAACACCCTCCATTTCTGCTCCTCCCGTTCTTATTCACTTCGCGCCCTCATCCAAAAACGGACCGTTGTACCAAAACCCGGAGTCGAGTCAATGTCAAGGCCGCCGCCCAGACGCTCGGCCAAATTCCCGGCCAGATAGAGACCGAGTCCCAGTCCCTGGCCTGCTGCCTTGGTGGAAAAAAAAGGTTTCCTGGCCATAGCGGCAGTTTCTTTATCCATGCCCCGCCCCTGGTCGCGGACCTCAAACCTTACCATGGCATCATCAAGCACGACCCTTAACGTCACTGACGCCTCAGCGTCCGAGGCATGAAAGGCATTGGAGAGCAGCCCGCGCAGTACTCGCTTGACCGAACGCCGGGGCACACTGACCAAGGTGTCCAGCACGGCACAGTCAATGATCAGCCGTCCCTGGTATTGTTCCTCGAGTGAAGCACGAACCTCGCTGATCAGGGCGCCAATGGTCGGCGTTTCCATGCCCTCGCCCATGGGCTCTCCGGCATCGGCCGCCATCTGGCCCAGGACATCCCGACACCTGGCCACCTGAGAACGGATCAGCCGCAGGTCTTCCAGCCAGGCCTCATGTCCCCCCTGACTCATCTCCCGATACAGCTCTCCGGCAACCACGGCAATGGTGGACAAGGGGGTGCCAAACTCATGGGCGGCGCCGGCAGACAGGGTGGCCAACGATGCCAGACGCTCATTTTTGCCCTGCTCCTCCCGCAGCTGGGCCCGGATCTCCCGGTGAGCGACCAGGGCCTGCTGAATTCGGGTAACAAAAAACACCACGAAAATGGCGGTGATAGCAAAGGCTACCCACATCCCTTGCAGATGCAGTTGCAGTTCCGGGGAGAGTGTCTCAATATGACAGACGGATTGATCGGCTCCGATACGGGAGAGATTGCACCATGGCAGAAAAAAAAGCCCATAACAGGCGGAAGAGAAGGCGGCCAGGCCCCAGGCCATATTCCTGGGTAAAAGGATGGCCCCCACAACCACATGGACCAGGTAGAGAAAGGTGAAGGGATTCATCGCGCCACCTGTCAAGGCGAGAAGAGCGGTCAGCAGGGCAATGTCCAGGAACATAACGCCGGTGAACAAGTTGACGGGAACCCTCTTTTTTTCACGAATCAGCCAGGCGAAGAGGAGATTTGAGGCCACCTCAAAGGCAATCAAACCCAGAACAAGGGCCGGTACCGTTATGGCAAAGAGAAAGCGGACCGCGGCAAAGAGAAGGACCTGGCACAGAACCGTGCCCCAGCGCAGGGTCAGGAACCAGTCCGCCACGGATTTATCAAACTGACTGTTGATTTGTTTACTCATAAGGTATTTTTAGGAGCCGTTACGAAATAACATGGCCATTTATCTCAATTTCGTTACGCAGGCCAGGGACGGCCCAGTGTCGCGAGCGCCATGGACGGCGTAGGAGCGACCGGCTCCTTATGCCGCTCCGGGCACTTAGATGGCCATGTTGTTTTTTTACAGCGGCTTAATACATTTGGTCTTCATGCTTTGCACAGTCAACAACCGCCTGCGGATATCATTCAAGGCAGCTGCAGGCAGATCAAACCATCACCGAGGACTTTGCACAGTAGACGAGAGTGCTGATGGCTCCAGGATCATGGCATAAAGGCGCGGTCCGGGCAGAAGACAGCTTAAGCCCTACTCCCCGCCCATGAATCGATACAGAACAAAATGGTACGACACGACAAGTACGAACAACACCAGCAGGGCTGATGAGATCAACACCGCCATTCTTTGAAAACGATGCACCACCTCTTTAATGCCGAGTCGTACCGGAATCACTTCGGCCAGGGCGGCACTTATACCGAAGAAGGCAGCGGGGAGAATGGTGCCATAAATCAGCAAACCGATAGAACCGTAATCCGGTTTTAAGATGCAAAAGGGGCAGTGATGGTAGGGCATGGCATAGATGTAGGAGGAAAAGATCGTGGTGATGGCCACCAACGAGACCCCGAGGTAAAGCAGCCAGACCAGCCCGTTCAGCCAGAGCAGGGAGGAACGCGGATTTTTGCGTAGAAAATAACCTGCAATGGCCAGCAGGGCAGCGAGCCCGTAAAAAATCGTCAGGAGCGCTCCCTGGGGGACAGCTCCCAGCAGGTTCCCTGTGCTCTCACCGCCCTCGCCAAAAACAACCGCGCAGCATGAGGTGATGATATCCGGCTTGAGATTGGCAAGATAGAGGGTTTGGCTGACGACATCAGCGGCCAGCACAGGCAGCAAACAGATCAAGGCGATATATTTGGCCTTGAGGAGCGGGTATCGTTCCGAGCTGATGTCAAAGGCATGGAGAATGATCCAGAAGCCAGACAAAAAGGCGCCCAGGAGTTTGAGCTGGAGTGTCGGCATACCGTATTGATTGGCAGCCAGTGAGCCGGTGGCGCACATGGCGCCGCTGATCACCTGGCTGAAATAATCAGCCGCCAGGACAAAGAGGATCAGGGACATGATCTGAAAACCCATGGCGTACTGCACCAGGGTTGAAGAGAGCCAGGTTTCATTCTCCAGGCGGATCTGACGATTACTGTCGCTTGCCGGATCCCAGGAGCATAGAACCTTGATGGCGGTCCTGACGGCAATGGCGATGAGGATCAGCACTACCAGACTGAGCAGACTGAGAGCGAGACTCCAGGAGTTAAGGAACATGGATCTCCCCGTCCTCAATGGCGATGATCCGCTCCACTGCCGGGTGCTGGGTAATCAGGGGGTCATGGGAGGTGAGGATAATGGTCTTGCCCGCGCGCTGCAACTCACGCATGATCTCCATAAATGCGAGGCTCAGGGTATGGTCGAGGTGAGCGGTGGGTTCGTCGGCCAGGACAATGGGCGGATCATTGATTAACGCCCGGGCGATAGCGACCCGCTGCAGTTCGCCGCCAGAGATCTGGCGGGCCGGAAAATTGGACCGATGGCCAATGGACAGCATCTCCATCAGCCGCTCGGCCCGTTCCTTGCGCGCTCCTGGTCCAATTCCCAGAGGCATCAGCGGCAGGGTGATGTTCTCCAGCACGGTCAGGTCAGGCAGGATATTAAAGTGCTGGAAGATAAAACCGATAGTATTGCGGCGATGAATGGTCAGAAAACGATCCGGCATCCTGGACAGCGCCTTGCCGGCAATGGTGGCCCGCCCGCTGGTGGGCGGAAAGACGCAGCCGATGATCGATAGCAGGGTACTCTTGCCCGAGCCGCTGGCCCCCTGCAGACAGACCATGGAGTTTGCAGCTATAACCAAATTGATATTGTGCAGGGCTCGCACCTGGTTGGGCTGTCCCTGATTATAGATCTTACAGACATCTTCCAATGCAACGAAGGAGGCAGTCATCATACGCACACGTTAATTCAAGGCCGAGTCGGCCGGGATAATCGCCGCCCGCCAGGCCGGGATGATGGTGGCGGCAAGATAGGGCACCACGGTCAGGCAGAGGATCAGGAGTGTTTCACCAAGTTCAACAGACGGCACCAGACGCAGGGCAGGATGAAGCACCGACCAGCCGAGCAGGACCGGCCGGAAGAGACTGGCCTCAAAAAAACTGACGTGAACATAGGCCAGGGTATATCCCACTACAAAGGAGACGGTCGAGACGGTAACCCCTTCCCAGAAACGCAAGGTCAGAACGTCGGAGGTCTGCCAGCCGATGATCTTCAGGATGCTGATCTCCTTCCGCTCTTCAGGAGTCAAGCCGGAGGCCTTGTCCCAAGCGAAAATAATAAAGGCCGCCAGGGCGGTCAAAAGACAGATGGAGGCAAAGCCGCTGCGCCAGCCGAAGACGCCCTGATAGGTCTTCTGAATCTGCTGGCGGGTTACCACCCGGGTGTCTGGCAGCAGGGCGGCAATCTTTTTGGCGATGGTCTGCACCTCGTTCGGATTGGCCACGGTCACACAGAGATCAGTTGCCATGTCAGCAGGCAAGGAAAATAAGTCCCTGGCATCATCGAGATTCATGAACAGGGTGTCATAGGTCAAGATATTGGTTTCGGCCTTAAAGACCCCGGCCCGGGAAAACGTCTTCAGACTCAGGTCGGGCCGGAACAGAGAGAATATCACCGCGTCGCCGCCGCCGGCAAGCTCGGCGAAGACTCCCTGCCCCAGGACAGCTTCATGGTCCAGGGGCAACGCTCCAGTATCAATGGCTTCCCCAAGTTGATCGCCCAAAGGCATACTGAAGGGATCGAGTCCAAGCACCGTGTAGTTGGCGCCGCTTGTTTCGTTGAAATAATAGCCCCAGATCCGAGGCGTGATCGCTCGAATCCCCAGGATAACAGCCAGTTTTTCTTTATACTCAAGGGGGATCGACTCCTGACGACCGGCCTTCATCTTCTGGATGGTGATCTCGGGAGCAAAGGCCAGAATATCGCTGGCGGCATTTGTCAAGGCCTTGGTAGTCATCTGAAAGGAGGCCAGAAGAAAGATGACCCCGGCAAAAACAACCATGACCCCCAACGATTTAAAACGTCGTCGCCACAGGGAAGAGAGCGAATAATCTATGATATTGGCTTGTCTGGCAAAGGACATCATCGGGGCCCCGAAGGCCTGGCCCAGAAGGAGCCGGACGGAAAATGTTCAAAGGCGCCGGGATGATCCATGAAGGGGACAATCGGGTCGGTAACGGCAGGATGGCGGGTGTATCTGGCCTCGGTGGCCAGGCAGAGATCTGAGAGCCCTAGACCGGCCGCAGTCATCCGCAGGAGACCGGCATCAGCTGCTGCGTTTTCTTTCTGCGCGTGATGATGGAGGAGCAAGGCACTGTCGACGAGGGCCAGCAGGCCAAGGGAGACGAGAAATATGAGCGAAGGACGCATGGCTTATTTCATCCGCTGCCCGGAGCGCATGGACTTAACCTGTTTGGAGGTAATGGCATCGAAGGTCAGGATGCTCTGCCCATGATGATCCTGGCTGAAAGAATCGGCTGCCTCCCTGGTGGTAAAAGGAATAAACTCATGGCCCATGGGGCCGGTAACATCACTGCCCACAACGTAGAAGGCCTTCCTGGCGTCGACGGGTTTGAGGGTATAATAGTCCTTGACCTGCATTTCCGTAACTGTGGCCGCTGAGGCGGCACCGTATTTTTGTGGTGCGAAAGAGAACGCCATCATATCCTTGACCCCATCGAAATGCTTGACGGCCCCGTCACTCATGGTCAGAGTGGCGAGCCAATTCGGGTACTTGGCCACAAACATGCCGCAGACCGCGCACCTGGTGTCCTTTTCGACCGTGGTTGCAGCGGGCTGACCAGTCATGGAGGCAGCCATGCCATTTGCAGCAACTGCTATGCCGACAAGTGCCAGTAACAGGATGTTACATAAATTTTTATTCACTCTCTCTCCTTCGGGCTGATCATTCATGTCACATGAACTGTAGGCGATCTGGTCGCAGCAATGGTGGTGAACTCGAAACACTAACCGAGATGTCTGCTATGTCATCATCCATGGCCGGTTACGGCAAAAAAGGCAGTAAAAGATCGTCCAACTGTTCTTTGCTCACACCGCCCAAAATGGCACCGATAATCCGGTGATTCGGGTCGAGCAGAAACGTTTGCGGGGCGACACGCACCCGAAATTGATCGGCTATCTTGCGATCAGGGTCAAGGACCACCGGAAAGATGATACCGAGATCATCGACAAATTTCTGCACCTCACGCGGATCGGGGTCGTTGTTGATATAGATGACGCCCAGTCCCTTGTCTTTATGGGTCTGATAATATTCGTTAAAGACAGCTGTATCTGCTCGGCAATACTTGCAGTCCGGCAGAAAAAAACGCAGGATAACCGGTTTGCCGTCGTACTTGGCCAGGGATACCTCCTGGCCGTGCAGATCCTGTACCGTAAAAGTCGGAGCCTGCCCACCCATCACCAGCACCTTTGAGGGCTCCTCGCTACAACCGGCCACAAGCAAGGCACAACAGAACAGCAGGAGAGTCAATTTTCCACAAATTTGTTTTCCAATGATGGCCACACGCGTACCTCGGTTCTTTAAACCAATGAATAAACTTGCCCGGAGGCTTTATACTTCGCGAAAATAATATTCTTGTCTCCTATGATTTTCCGCGTTCATTACAATCACCACGGAGAGAAGCCGTCTCTCGTGTAGTTGATGGCGGTGATGCCATTATTTCCCCCTGATCAATGCTGATGTCAACTGGTCAAACGTGACAACTTTCCCGCCTTTTTCGGCGGCCATCTTTTCAGCATCGGCCCTGCTGCGCAGGGGGATGGCTTCAGGTCCCATGGACCCTGTCTGGCTGGAACCGACAAGATAATAGAGGCCACCGGCATAATCATAGCCCCCGTCCGGATACACGGTGACCCAGGTGGTCATGGGCATGACGGGTTTATCGGCATCAATCTTTTTTGGATCATCTTGATATGATACCAGGCACTGCGTGGAACAGAAATGGATGGTCTGTTGGTCCTTGGTCAGTATCTGGGTCCGATGGCTGGGAAATTTGGCGGGCGGCATCCCGCAGACATGACAGGAGTCGGTTGCCAAAGGCTCTTTGATTTTACCTGAATTGCTTCTGTTCAGCGCAATTTTCTTACGATTCCCTTCAAGCTCGGCTGTAGCCTGGGCAAAGGCGTCGGCAAAACCAACCACCTTGCCCCCATATTCAGCGGCAAAGGTAGTTGCATCTTCCTCGGAGGCAAAGCCAATCTTCGAGTTCATGGTCATGGTGCCTTTGGCGGAAGAGCCCATGACATAAAAAAGAGTTTCGGCAGGTAACATTTTTTCCGGTTCAAGATAAATGGCCGCCTGGACATTACCAGGTTTTTCGCCAGCTCTGTAGGCAATATCAGCCAGGCAGTTGATCGAGCAGGAATGTCCCTCCCCACTCGTATTTTCAAAGGAGTATCGTGTCCTGGCCCACATATTGAGGTTCATGCCGCAATTGCTGCATTGGCCATTCTCTATGTACATTTTCGGGTTCATGACTGGATGCATGACCTCCGGAACCTTTGCGCCCGCCGCCAGACCCAGAGAGGTAAAGGTCAGGGCAAAAATAATGGCCATGGCTAAAATTACGTGGATGGTGGTCAGTCTGCGCCCGGCCCTCTCCTGCAGACATACGGAGGGTGTTTGTTTCATCCGATTTTCCATTTTCTTTCTCCTGATACGTTACTTTTTTTCAATGAATTCCAAAATCACGACAATGGATGTTTAAGCAGCGATGGTGCACCCGTTCGTTTGTTTGCTTCACCAGTGTTTTATATTACCCTAATATTAATTGAGAGTATAATAAAATTATTTATTGCTACAATGTAGTATGGACGATGGCAACCGGAGATGTAGCAATTCATTGTATATGTTTGATTTTTTAAAAAACCATGACGACGGGGTCTTGCGTTGACCTTTGACTTAACATCCGGCATTCGGCGGATATCGTATATCTCGCGCGCTATCATACGGGTGGAAAGTGACCTGGGCCAGAGTACAACCACAGAAGTTGTTGGAGAGCCGAAAAAAGCACGGCATGACTGTCTGCTTGCAGGGTTGGAGCGCAAGAGCTAAAGACTCTTACGCTTTTTCCAGATGTGCTGCAATCCGGCGGCGGGCACTATCGCGTAATTGCAGGGCGGCCAGCCAGCCCTTTCCTGCCGGCGATAACGGTTGATCGATCAACACCCGCAGGGCACTGTAATGCGGCCGTAATCTTTCACCACGCAGCAAGTCCCGTGTGCCGATCAGGGTGACCGGCACCACGGGGATCCCGGTCTGCGCTGCAACCACGAAGGCCCCCATGCGGAACGGCAGCAGGCCTGGTTCACTGCGGAAGGTGCCTTCGGGAAAAAATATCAGGGCATCACCGGCGCGGACCCGCTCTTCCATTTCGCGACTGTTTTCGATGCCGCGGGCGCTGTCGAAACGCTCGACAAAAGAGGTGGCAAGCCGGCGTAACGGGAGGGCGGCCAGCGGCTGATGCAACAGCTCCTGTTTGGCCACATAGGCAAAGCGGGGTGGCAGCACGGCGGTGAGGATCCAGGCATCCAGGTAACTGGCGTGGTTGGCCGTCACGATCACCGGGCCCTGACCGGAAAGGTGCTGTAAGCCCTCCACCCGCGGTCTCAGACCGATCAGCGTCAGGACCAGTCCTGCGCTTGCCTTGGCCAGAAGCCGGCGCAGTCCGAGGGTGGGGGCAAGGACGATGAGCAGCCAGGCGCCGGGCAGGATCAAGATGAATACCGTACAGGCCCAGACGCTCCACATCCATCCGGCACCATGCTTGAGGCGTCGCTTGAGCTCTGTTACGGCGCCTGTTGCGGCCAGGCGCAGCCATTGCTGCCACGGCGGACGTTGAGCGGTGTCGGTTGAACCGCCTTGCTCATAGCGCTCCCGGCAGGCGGCACGGCGGATCTTGCCGCTGGAGGTCTTCAGCACGGCACCGGGCGGTGCCAGCACAATGTCGTCGGCCGGCATGCCGAGCAGATCGACCGCGAGGCGGTTGATCTCGGCCACGAGGCGACCATATCTCTCCGAGCCTTTTTTCTCGCGCGTCTCGGCCAGCACCACCAGCCGTTCCGTGCCGGAGCGGATGTCAGAGGCCGGAAATATGGCGACGGCGCCTTTGCGTACGTCTGGCAGTCGGCTCACGGCCTCTTCCAGCTCCTGCGGGTGGATGTTGTGCCCGCCGCGGATGATGATGTCTTTTTCGCGGCCGGTGAGATAAAGCTCGCCGCCGGCAAGATAGCCCAGGTCGCCGCTGTTGAGCCACTGTCCGTCAAACAGCCGGCGGTTGGCTTCGGGGTTGCGGAAGTAGCCCCTGGTTGCCGATGGCCCCATGAACTGGACGCGCCCCTGGGTACGTTCGGGCAGTTCGTGGCCGTTGCCATCGATAATGCGGATTCTATGACCGGGGAGCGGTCGGCCGCAGGAAACGATGCGCCTGGCATGGGCGTCATCTCTGCCTGCGGTTCGGGCAATACCTCTCTCTGAGAGCGCAGTGCGATCGACGCGGTCGAACAGCGGCCCGCGTCCGAGCGGCGGGAAGGCCAGACCCACCGAGGATTCAGCCAGACCGTAGACCGGGGTCATGGCCTCGGGGGTAAAGCCATGCGCTGCCAGGCGGGCGCTGAAACCCTCGATGGTTGCCGGGCTGACCGGCTCGGCGCCGTTGTAGGCGAGCCGCCAGCAGCTCAGATCGAGACCCTTGAGATCGTGTTCGTCGATCTTGGACGCACAGATTTCGTAGGCGAAGTTGGGCGCGGCCGAGACGGTGGCGCGGTGGTAATGGATGGCCCTTAACCAGCGGGCCGGGCGGGCGAGAAAGGCCAGCGGTGACATCAGCACCAGCCGGAAGCCGATAAATAAGCTGCCGAGGCAGGCGCCGATCAGTCCCATATCATGATAGAGCGGCAGCCAGGAGACGAAGATGTCTTCTGAGGTGACGCCTGAGGCCTGAGCCATCGCCCGCAGGTTGGCGAGCAGATTGGCGTGGGTCAGCACCACCCCCTTCGGTGTGCCGGTACTGCCGGAGGTGTATTGGAGGAAGGCGATATCAAGGGCGTCGGGATGGGCCGGGAGTCGGGCCGCGACGGGGCGGGACAGATCGGCAACGGTTGCAATGTGGCTCAGCGAGGCGCACTGGGCCCGGAGCAGGTGGCCGAGCGGCTTGGTCCGATCGTCGGTGACGAGCATGACTCCCTTGGCATTGGTGACGATGCCGGCGATGCGCCGCATGTGCTCCTCGATTTGTGACGGACGTGCCGGTGGATAGAGCGGCACCGGGACACAACCGGCGTAGAGCGCGCCGTAGAAGGCGGTGAAAAATTCACGGTCGGTGGGCAGCATGATCGCGACCCGGTCACCACCTTGCAGACCCCGGGCCAGCAGGTTGGAGGCCAGCGTCCGGGCGTCAACCTGCAGCATGCGATAGGTGATGTCCTCGGTCTGCTCTGCCGTAAGATAGAGGGTGATATGTACCCGGTCGCCGTGGTGCGCCGCCCGCCAGTCCAGTATTTCGACCAGGGAGGTGACGGCTGGCGGCGGTTGTTCAATCTCGTTTTCCGCTCTGCCCGCTTTCATTTCCATGCCTGCTACCGGGGCGGCCGGGGTCGTGGGAGCTTTGGTACGGCCTTCACCTCCCATCAGCCGCAGCAGGTCGCGTCCTGTTTCGGCCTCGGCGAATGCAGCCTCGCTCAGCCGTATCCCCAGTTCGCGCTCGATGCGGGCCAGCAGTTCCACCCGGGCCAGGCTGTCGAGTCCGAAATTGCGTTCCAGTTCATGATCCAGGCCCAGATCCTTGCTGTGATCGAACCCGGGCTGGAGCTCACGGGCAAGCGCCTGCACCAGAGCCAGCAACTGTTCGGCGCTGCGGGATGGGTCTTTATGACCGGGTGAGGATTGAGGATGCAAGTCTGTCATTTTATATTTTATACTCGTTTAGACCTATCCAGCTTAATGCCGGGAAAATGCCAAAATACATGTTACCTCGTTTATTTATCTGATAGCCGAGTGGCCATGATGTTCTTGCGCTCAAGACGATCCGAGCGCAGGGCCGCCCGCCGACCGCGTGGCACGCGCACGCCGGAGAGCAGGATCAATCCGACGATGAAGTAGCTGCCGGTGAAGAGCAGGGCGCGCCGGTGATCACCGCCGGTAAGCCAGGTAGTGGCGCCGTAGGAGAGCGGTCCGGCGATGGAGGCGAGCTTGATGGCCAGACCCCAGAAACCGAAGAATTCCGCCAGTCTGGAGGGCGGTGCCAGCAGCCCCACTATGGCCCGTCCGCCTGACTGCGAAGCACCCAGGCACAGGCCGACGATATTGGCCGCTGTCCAGAAAAGCAGGGGCGTCTGGGCCGACCAGGCCAGCAGGATGGCCAGAAGCCAGCCGGCCAGGCTCAGGGCAATGGCCCGGACGTGACCGATCGCGTCCTGGAGATGGCCGAAGAGGAAGGCGCCGACTGCCGCCGTGATATTGACCACCAGGACCAGCAGCAGGATCTCCTGAGTGGTGAACTTCATCGCCTGAGAGGCATAGATGGCGGTCAGGGTGATCACCGTCTGAATGCCGGCATGATAGAAAAGGCTGCAGAGCAGAAAGCGGCGCAGATCAGAGAACTGCTGCAGGTGGTTGAGGGTCTGCCAGACCTCGAGCCAGGCCTGCCGCAGCTGGACACCACAAATAATGCTGGGCACGGCACGCTCGCGGAGCAGGAGGAAGGTCGGCAGACTGGCCAGGGCAAAGATGCCGGCGGTGATCAGCATCGTTATCGGCACGAAGCGGGTGGCCTGGTGGCCCTGGGCTTCGGCCCAGGAGACGTAGCCCAGGCACAGCCCGAGGGTCAACAGGCCGCCGAGATAGCCGAGGCTCCAGCCCCATCCCGAGACCCTGCCCATGGCCCGGGATTTGGAGAGCTCCGGCAGAAAGGCGGCAATCAGGTTTTCGCCGGTGCCGAAAAAGTAATTAGAGGCGATCAGGCAGATGATGGTCAGCCAGAGTGTTTCAGGCCGGGAAAAATAGAGCAGGGCAGTGAACAGCACGCAGCCGACAGTGGTAAGAACCAACAGGCGCTTCTTGGCGGCATGCTGATCGGCGTAGGCCCCGATCACCGGGGCGCTGATGAGGATCAGACCGTAGGAGACCGACAGGGTGAGCGTCCAGGCGAAGGTGGCCCAAGGTGCATTGCCAGCGACCACCGCCACAAAATAGGCGTTGAACAGGGCGGTGATGACCACGGTGGTATAGCCGGAATTGGCAAAGTCGTACATTGCCCAGGCCCAAAGTTCACGCGGGCGGATATCAGTATGCAGCAGTGTTCGGTGGTTTGTCATGGCAGTCTCATACGATTTATAAGATTTCTCGGCGTTGCAGGTAGCACCTGACCCACCAGACAGCCAGCGCCGCGATCACATGTTTAAGGGTGTGGCCGCTGACAAGGCCGTGGGTCAGGGTGAAGATGAGGCGGTCATTCAGGTCGCAGACGAGGGCCGCTCCATACAGACCAATGACCATCAGGATATCGCGGTCATGGCTGTAGCGCGGCGGATAGATCCGGAGCAGGAGTGGAATCAGGACCATCGGGGTGAGCTGCATCAGGCCGTAGGGGCGCAGGTCGCCCAGGGAGCGGGCTTCGCTCCAGTGCCACCAGGCGACACTGAAGAGACCAGCGGCGACAAGGGGCGGGAGCAGCAGGAGCCCGGCGCTGACACTCACCCGCTCGCAGAGGATGGCCGCCAGCCAGGCCATGAGGGCCAGGGCAATGGCCGCCCGATCCCAGACCAGTCGTTCATTGTCAGGGGCCAGATGATAAAATCCTGAACCAAGGCCGACGAGGATGGCGGCAAAAAAGAAGAGGGCGTAGGGCAGCATCTCCCGGCGCTTGATAAAGACGGGCCGGCCTGACGGGCGACAGAGGAGGAACAGACCGGCCAGCCCCGCCAGCACGAACAGGACATTTGAAGCGGTATCAAGGCAATTGGGCAGGCCAAGGCAGGCGCGCTGGTCAGCGAACAGGTGGTAGTCGAGGGGTTGCGGTATGGGCGGCAGGGGCCAGATGAGGCAGGCCAGGGCGGCCAGCAGCAGGAGCAGGCCGAGCGCCCTGGTCCCGGGAGCGGCCTTGCGCCGGCTGTTCATATCGTCTCCGTGCGCTGCGCCAGCAGCAGATCAATGACCCGCCAGAGCCGCCAGAGATCAGGGATCTCCTTGCTCCAGAAGCGCCAGGAGAAGAGCGTGGCCAGGTTCAGATCGACATGGCCCAGGACCTGGTGGATGATAAAGACCCTGGCCTGCCCCACCGGCACGGCGGCGGCGAGGGCCAGGCTCTCGGGATAGGGGATGAGGCTGTCGTTTCTGCCGTGCACCAGGATCAGATGCGCCTTGAGGGCTTGCAGGTCATGGTGGGCCAGATTGAGGCGTTCGATATCGGCGCGCATGGCTTCGGGCAGACGGGCAAAGAGGGCGGGAAAGCGTTCGGGGTCAGGATTGACGGCCAGCGCAAACAAGGTCTGGCCACCAGGGCTCAACCCTGCGGCCAGCGGGCTGAGGTCGGCCTGCGGCGAGCGCTGGCGCAGCGCCACCATCTGATCGAATATCAGCCGGTCGGAGAGGGAGCCGTCGTGCCGGCCGCCTTCCAGGTAGTCCAGGCTGGAGTAGACCAGCACCATTCTGCCGGTGTCGTCCGGGGTGGTATAATGCCAGCCGCCCTCATGTTCATACCAGCCGGTGGTGAAGAAGCGGATCGCCCCCACCAGGTCGTGGTAGCCGCCGAGGCCGACGACAAAGCGCACCTGCTCCCGGATATCTTCTTCGAGGGCGGCGAGCAGCGCTGGGCCGACTGCATAGCTGAAGGCAAAGAGACCGGCGCGCCCGTCAGGAGCCAGCTCCGGGCGGCTGGCCAGGTAAGCGAAGGCATCGGCGATCTCACGGCTGTCCGAGGGCCGGATGCGCAGTTCCCGAAAACCGGTGAGATCAGGGGTCAGCACGGCAAAGCCGACGCGAGCCAGGGTGGTGGCAAAGGCGACCAGGCGCGGATCATCCTTGCCTTGCGGCACCGCGCCGGGGATGACGACAATGGCGGCCCGCGGGCAGTGCTGACTCCGCGCTGCGCCGCCCTGTTCCCCGCCCTCGGGGCCACAGCTGTCCAGCGTCCCCGGCAGGTAAAGATCACCGCTATGGCTGCGCCCTTCGACAGTATAGCTGAGGGCGTGGCGCAACGGTGTTTCGGTTGTCTGTTTCAGTCGTGAAGGGCCGTCAGCCGCGGCGAGGTCGAGCAACACCAGGGTGCCGTTAATGAGGCGTACAGGCGTGCAGCCCGTCAGCAGGACCAGTAACGGCAGGAGGAGAAGGTCAAATCTCAGGCGGCGGGAACAGAAGTCCCTTCGCCGGCCCCAAGGCTTAGCTGGCAGGACCGGCATCGTTTTCTTGCTCCTCTTTCAGCTTCCGGCGCAGGATCTTGCCGATGGGCGATTTG
Source organism: Desulfoarculaceae bacterium (assembly GCA_019429465.1). GTDB lineage: Bacteria > Desulfobacterota > Desulfobulbia > Desulfobulbales > Desulfocapsaceae > UBA2270. Next base: position 92,902 of record JAHYIV010000007.1, on the reverse strand, counting down.
GGCAGCCGGCGGCGGAACTCCACCTGTTTCGGCACCTTGTAGGCGGCCAGATTGGCCTGGCAGTGGGCGATCACCGTTTCGGCCGAGAGGACCGGATCTTTCTTGACCATACAGACCTTGACCGCCTCGCCGCTTGTTTCATCCGCCACACCGATGACGGCCGCCTCATGGACGCCGGGGAGCATCATCACCATCTCCTCGACCTCGCCCGGCCAGACCTTGAAACCGGAGACCACGATCACATCCTTGTGGCGCTCGACGAAGCGCAGGGTGCCACGCTCGTCCATCAGGCAGATATCGCCGGTGGCCAGCCAGCCGTCTGCAGACAGGACGCGAGCGGTTTCGGCTGGCATGTTCCAGTAGCCGGCCATCACCTGCGGCCCCTTGACCCAGAGCTCGCCCTCTTCGCCCGGAGGCAGCTCGCGGCCGGACTCGTCACGGATTTCCACCAGGGTGGAGGGCAGCGGCATGCCGATGGCGCCGCTGAACTCCCTGGCGTCAAGCGGATTGGCGCAGACAATGGGAGAGGCCTCGGTCAGGCCATAGCCTTCAATCAACGGCACGCCCATGGCCTGCTGCCAGCGTTCCGCCACGTCCTGCTGTGTTGACATGCCTCCGGCCACCGCCACCTTGAGGCGGCCGCTGTTGGCCCAGCTGACCTTGTCGAAACCGGGCGCGGTCAGCAGCTTATGGAAGAGGGTATTGACGCCGGTGATGACGGTGAATCGGGTCCTGGCCAGTTCCTTGATGCATGCGGGGATGTCGCGCGGATTAGTGATCAGCACGTTGTTGGCGCCCCACTTGACAAAGGTGAACAGGTTGGTCGTGAGGGCGAAGATGTGGTAGAGGGGCAGCGGGGTGACAACCACCTCCCTGCCTTTCTCAAGCGTACCGCCGATCCAGGCCGAGGTCTGCTCGACGTTGGCCACCAGATTGCCGTGCGTCAGGACCGCGCCCTTGGCCACACCGGTCGTGCCGCCGGTGTACTGCAAGAGGGCGATGTCGTTGTGGGCGAGCACGACATCTTGCAGCTGATGATGCCAACCGCTCTTGAGCGCCGCCTTGAAGGAGACAGCAGTCGGCAGCTGCCAGTGCGGCACCTGGCGTCTGAGCCGTTTGACTATGAAGTTGACCGCAAAGGCCTTGAGTGGCGGGAACAGATCGCCCACCTGGGTGGTGACGATGTGGCGCACATCGGTGGCGGTGACGAGCTGCCCGAGCGTGTGGGCGAAGTTTTCCAGAACCACGATGGCCGCGGCTCCGGAGTCGGCCAGCTGGTGCTGCAGTTCGCGCGCGGTGTAGAGCGGATTAACGTTGACCACCACCAGGCCGGCGCGCAAGGCGCCGAACAGCGCGACCGGGTACTGCAGCAGGTTGGGCAGCATGATGGCCATCCGTTCACCCTTCTGCAGACCCAGCTCCTGATGGAGATAGGCGCCAAAGTCACGGGAGAGGCGGTCGAGCGCGTCATAGCTCAGGGTTACGCCCATGCTGGTGAAGGCGGGTCGGTCCCGGAAGCTGTCGCAGCATTGCTCCAGCATGTCCTTGAGGGAAGCGAAGCGGTGAATGTCAATCTCCGTCGGGATACCCGGGGGATAATGTTTCAGCCAGATTGCCTCCATGTTTCTACCTCAGCAGGGTCTCGGGCACGGTGATAGTCTGGAACAGCCATTGTTTATCGACCCTGGTCAGGGAGAAGGTCATGTGGTGGCTCTCCTCAACTGGTTCTGCCTGGGGTGCACTCTGCAGCCGGAGGCGTACCGTGGTCTGGGCCACGGCCTGGCCCTTGACTGGAATGTCGAGATGCAGATCTTCAAGGGTCACGGTGAGCAGGGCGTAGCGATGGCGGTAGGACATGAGGTAACGGATGATCAGATCCTGTTCCATGGTCTCGCTGTATCCGCTCTCAGGAATGGTCACCAGGCAGCTTACGGCCAGCATGTTTTTGACATCGCGCATCTTCAGGGCCATCTGCACGGCGGTCTCCTGCCCCTCTTTACCAAGCGCTACAGCTATCCCGGTAAGCTGGCGTTTGAGCACCTCTCTCGTGGAAAAATAGGAGGTGAGCCAGCCGATCAGGGCCATGGCCAGCACCAGGGCCAGGACAAGGAACTTTTTTGCCATGGTATCTCCTTTATAAGATGAACTTTTTTTGATAATAGTGCTGTTTGTGACCTCGGACAGACTCCTAGAAAGTGTATCTTAATCCGACCGTCAGATAATTGGACGATCCTTTGCCGATCACCCTAAACAGGCCGGAGCGATGATGGATCCGCGTCAGCAGATCCCAGTGGGGAAGCCGAGGCAGTCCGAAGGTCAGTTCTAGTGCCAGATAGCCCAGCAGCCGCTGGGCATCGTCGTGTTTCAGCTTTTCAACACTGGAAATCTCGGTATAGAAGGAAAAACCAGCCCCTGCCCCAAAGCTGGTGTTCACGAGATGATCCCATGGGAATGTGTGCCAGCGTCCGAGGCCCAAGGCCACAAATTCCCAGTGATTCACATCGTCACCGAAATGCCTCCCAACCTGCCCCTCGAGTTCAAAACTCAGGAATCGCCTGGAGCGGTAAACCTCGCGGGCCAAGGCGGCTACGAGGACATTATTGCCGTCTGAATAGTCGGCATCAAAGGTGATGATGTCACGTATGTGGTCGATGGCATGGACTCCGCCGTAGAGCGAAAGGGCCCATTGATGATCCAGATTTGTTTTTTCATCCTCTAAATTTGCCGTCTGCCCCTTGGCTGCGAACAGAGAAAAAACAATGAGGAGAATGACTACCTTTATTGCACCTGTCAGCTTCAAAGAGACACCTCCATTCTGATCATGATTGTAACTATTCGCCGAGCCGGCAGAAGAATGAAGTCGCTTTTCAGGTCATGTCCCTGACGTAACATCGTCTCAGTCTTCCCTGTAGCATTAATTCTCTTTCGAGTCTCATAAGGGACGCGGAGCATACTGATATACAATCTTGCTTCCGGTCTTCGGGCCATCCGTGACCGCACCTCAATCGCAAAATCCTCGATGGAGCTCAACTGCATCTGCGGTTTTAGTCAATCGGGGCAGCCAGATCCGGCCCAAATCCAGTCGCAATGCAGGTACATCACTATTTTCCGAGCTCCTAAAAGAGATTGTCTCACTGCGGCAGATTGAAAGTCAACCATTATTAGCTGAGTCTCATCCGAAATTTAATGGTATCTTGTTTGGCAAAAATAGTGGCGGTGGAAAAGTTTGCTTCATGGTCCAGGGAGCTGGCGGGCGGCAGGAGTTCGCTTTCGAGGCCTTAATGATAAAAAAGATGATGAGGAAAGAATGAAATCATATCGTAAGGAATTGTGGTTCACAGTGCCAACACGGAGGGCATTCATAAATATTACCCCGCAGGTTCAGGAATGTTTGTATGAAAGCGGAATAGCCGAGGGCTTGATCCTGGTGAATGCCATGCACATCACCGCCTCGGTCTTTATCAATGACGATGAATCCGGTTTACACCATGATTATGAGGTATGGCTCGAAAAACTGGCGCCACACGAGCCGGTAGGTCAGTACCGTCATAACCGCGGTGAAGATAATGCCGATGCCCATTTGAAGCGGCAGATCATGGGGCGGGAGGTGGTTGTGGCGGTAAGCGATGGTCAGCTTGATTTCGGGACCTGGGAGCAGATATTCTATGGTGAGTTTGACGGTGGACGCCGGAAGAGGGTGTTGGTGAAAATAATCGGCGAGTGATGGGTTGGTATCAAATGGACGGTAAAAGGGGACGCTCTCATAAGGGCCGCGGAAAATATCAGTGCCTTACAGATTGTTTTCTTGTTTTTTTGCCAGAAAATAATCTGCGAAAGGCACTTATCCCGTTCATCGGGGTTAATTTCCCATCTTGCTTCCGGTCTTCGGGCCATCTGTGACCGCACCTCAATCGCAAAATCCTCGATGGAGCGCAACTGCATCTGCGGTTTTAGTCAATCGGTGCAGCCAAATCCGGCCCAAATCCAGTCGCAACTCAGGTACGTCACTATTTTCCGAGTCCCAAGGTACTGAGGCAGTAGTAGTGGAGTGTCAAACAGTTTGAACTGCCGTCCACAGGGAGTCGGCAGTTCGGCCCGGCAGGGGGGTATGGTTATTCCCTGCGGTTCTGCGGGAAAGGATGCATGGTATAAAAAGCTGACAGCCATCAGCTCACGGCTGTCAGCTTGAAAGGATAATTACTCCTCCTTGATTGCAACCAGGGGCTCCATGTTGGCCAGCCTGATCACCGGGATGGCCGCGCCGATCAGGCAGACCGCCATGCCCGCTGCCATGGCGGCAAGGCCGATAAGGATATTGCCGGAGGTCAGAGGGGTCGAGGCTCCGAGCCTGCTGAGAAGGCTGAAATCCTCGGCCAGGTAGTAGAGGAGATAGTGGCCGAGTCCGACGCCGATCAGGCCGCCCATGGCACTGATCAGCATGGCCTCGGTCAGGAACAGCTTCATGATGTGGCTGCGGTGGGCGCCGATGGCGCGGAGGATACCCACCTCGCGCCGCCGTTCATTGGCGAGAACGGTGAATGTTGTCCAGGCCAGGAGCAGGGCCAGGAGCGAGGATATGGAGATGGTCACCGAAAAGACCCGGGTGATGTCCCTGAGGGTGCTGCGGACGTCGGCTCCGATATCGCCCCGGGTCATGATTCCGATCCTGGGGTTGATCTCACGGATGTCCCGTACCACCTTGGCAGGGTCCACCCCTGTCTTGACCCGGATGAAGATGATGGAGATGTTGCCTGGTGTGTAGCCGCCGGTGGCTTCGGTAGAGATCTGATCCAGGTCCTCCAGTCGCATGAAGATGCCGTGGTCAATCCCGGTACCCGTTTGTTCCAGATGGCCGACCACCTTGACTCCCTGGCCGAAAAGGCTGGCCGTATCGATCAGTCCGAGAAAGTCATAGACGTAGCTGCCCACATAGACCTGTCCGGCGGCAAGGCGGTCTGGTCCGGTCTCGAGCCAGGAGCGGACGACAAAATCCTCCTCCTGATTGAAGGCTATGACCTGCCCCGCGTCGATACTGCAGCAGCCTGAGGGCAGGGTGTTGAGATAGACGTGATAGGTGATCTGCTTGATGTCCGGCAGGGCGCGGACGGATTCGAAAATCGACTTGTCCATGTAAAAGCTTTTGATTCTGCTTTCCAGGATAAACTCTTCAGCGGTGCTTTTGGCTTCTATCGGTACCAGGACAATATCGGCTCCGAGTTTTTTGGCGGCGGCCTCAATATCTTCCTCCACCGCCTTATTGAAGAGCAGGGCAAAAACCAGCAGGGCGACCAGAAGGGCGACGGCCAGGATCAGAACGACGTTACGGAATATCTTCCGGGAAACGCCTTTCCAGACAATGGTGAGTATGGAGTATGCGTGGGTGGCCATGGCAGTTTCGTTAAATGCTGTTTCCGGGTTGTTTTTTTTCCATAAAAGAAGAAAAGCCGGGATGCGCTAAGCTTCCCGGCTTTTCTTATGCCGCAAAAATCACTGTTTGTCAGGACCAATTACTTCTTGGCAAAATTTACATCCAACCCGCAGAGTACTGCGTGGGTGTATCCTGCGCCGAGTTGCTGGTCATGGCAGCTCAGACATACCGAGCTGGGCTTACCGATGAACTTCTTGGCTTCAACGTCGTAGAGCTTGAGCTGGCCGTCCATGGTCCACTCACCGTCAGCTGGTTTCTCCGGGTCTTTGCACTCGGGGGAGAGGGCCTTGGTCCGGGAGGTGGCGATGACATACTTGCTGTCCGCAGTGAAAATCGCGTCGTGGGTCTCTTCCAGGTTAGGCATGGGCTCGGCATCCACCGCCGTGAGGGTCTTGGCGTCGATCAGGAAGAGGGTGTCGCCGGTGGCGTTGGCGATGTACTTTCCGTCCGGTGAGTAATACTGGCGGAAGCTGGTAGATTTCTTGGCATTGCCGTCAACTACGCCCTTGCGGAGAACCTTGACCTTGCCATTTTCCAGGGCGGCGGCGTCCAGGGCGAACAGGTGGAGCTTGCCCACAACGTTACCCAGCTCCTTGTCGTCGGGAGCCGTGTCGGACTCATTTATGGTGATCAGGATTTCCTTCATGTCCGGAGAGTTGGTGCCATGAAGGTATTTGTAACCCTTTTTGATGTCGGCATCGGTGCCTTCCAGGTAGACGTTGCGCATGAGCTTCATGTCGCTCTTACGGATCACGCTGATGTAGCCGGGCTTCAGCATGGTGATGGGCATGAAGTAGTCCTTGGTCTGGGCTGAAGCGCAGTAACCGGCAGCGCTGTTAAGATTGCCTTCAGGGATCTTGGTGGTGACGTCGTTGGTGACCTTGTCGGTACTGAGGTCAATGGTGCCGTAGTGGTAGCTATTATCAGCCTCGGCATCCAGCTTATAGGTGGACCAGTACATGATGTTGCGGTCGGTGGCATCAATCCGGGCGTCATGGGTGGGATGGCTTTTGGCGGTACCGATATCAATCTTATCCAGGCTGGTGATCGTGATGGGGGTTTCCGCGGTGGGGTCGATAGTGAACCCAGCCTTGGCAAAATGGCCGCCCATGCCCGCGACATAAGCAGTGCCGCTGTAATCGGCAGCCCCGGCAGTTGCCGCGGCGCCCATCAATCCGAGAGCGATGGTACTGGTGACAAGAAAATTACGCCGTTTGGAGTTGGTGAATTTCATCCTGTTCGTCTCCTTGAAAGAGTTTGCTGTGTTTTTGACCTGAGCCAGGCTTCTGTGGTACTTGTCCAGCCATTTTAATCCCGCTCCGTACGGGATGGCCGGGTAGGTGCGACAAATTGTCACATCCCTTATTGCGATAATACCACGAGGTGGTATATTGGCAAGAAAATTTTTTCTTTTGCCAAAAAAAAATAATGGTGACAGTCATGATGATCGAATGCAGGGAATTGACCAAAACCTATCTGGTCGAAAAGAAGCCGGTTTTTGCCGTCGATAATGTCAATCTCAGTATCAGCAGGGGGGAGTTTGTTGTGATCCTCGGTCACTCCGGTTCGGGTAAAACAACCCTCCTGAGCCTGATCGGTGGCTTGACTACTCCGGATCGCGGTCAAGTGCTGGTGGACGGGGAGGAGAACTGGCAGCAGTCTGATAACGACCTGTCCACCATGCGCAACAGCCGGATCGGATTCATCTTCCAGTTCGCCAGCCTGATTCCTACCCTTACCGTGATGGAAAACATTCTCCTGCCCATGACCTTCAGCCTGAATCCCGCAGGTAACAGGGCGATGGCCAGGGAGATCCTCGCGGAGGTCGGGCTGGCCGACAGAGAAAATTCTTTTCCGTCCCAGCTTTCCGGCGGCCAGCAGCGCCGGGTGGCCATCGCCCGTTCTTTCATCAATCAGCCGGACATCATTCTGGCCGATGAGCCCACAGGCGACCTCGACGAAGAGACCGAGAGAGACATCCTCGACCTGTTCAGCCGGTACAACGCCAAAGGGACCACCTTCGTGGTTGTCACCCATAACAGCAATCTGGCCGCTACCCAAAAGGGCGCCAGAGTTTTTTCCATGAGTCAGGGCGTGCTCTCCGCACAGGCCGCCTGAAATTTTTGAGTTTTCCTGGAGCCGGTATCGATTATTCCTCTATCAGGTAGGGGTTGTGGCTGAATTGGTGGCAGATGACGGGAAGGATAACAAGGGTGTCAGCTCTTTCGGCGTCCCTTATGAAACAAAGATGGATTCTTTTGAATAAACCTTCGAATCCAATTTCTTACGAAAAATATCTGTTGTCGCTTCAGGTACCGCCATCCCATAAAGCTGATGATAAAGGCACCAATCGCATTGACAATGATATCCCACATAGTGTCGGTCAGGCCGGAAGGATCACCCAGCATCGGTTTCTGCATGTTGAGGCCAAAGAGCTGATCCATGGCAAATTCAAAAATCTCCCACACAGTGCCGATGGTAACGGCAAAGAAAAAGGCAAACAAGGAGATGAAGCCGGGTGTCATATGCAGTTCTACCCGTTTACTTTCATTGAGAAGATAGACCAGTAAAAAACCTGTTATCCCCATCAACAGGCCGGCCGATGCGTGCAGGACAATATCCCACCACCAGAAACGTTGATAGAAACTTTGCACCTCTCCGAGGTAGAGAGAGGCGAAAATAAAGATGACGGCCATGAAGTGAAACTCTACAGGGATGTCCACGTCGAGCTTCCTGCGGAAGAGCGTTGGAGCAATAAGGGCAGCTATAATCATGGTGACCAGAAACATGGATAACCAGCGGCCATCCAGCAGCAGGAGAAACCATTCAGCGCCCATGATGATCAGGAGTGTCCGGCCGAGCCATTTATGTACCCAGCTTTCATCACGGGCACCGCTTTTTGATTCTTCCGCTTCTGGCATTATGTTACTTTTCATCAGGGTCCTGTTTATGAGAAAAAAACTCCTGTCAATGGTGGGAGGTTTTAAAATCACCACTCGCTTCAACGCGGCCTAAGTCGTCTGGGGCCGCCTGTCTGCAGATATTCCCATGCGCTTCCACCGGCCTCCCTGGCTGCTCTGTCAGGCATTCTTCACGATCCTGAAGCTATGTCTCCAAAGATCCTTTCGGCATCTTCCCTCCGGCACAATTCCGTTCCCGGTGTCATAACGGCCGCTGTGCCGGCTGCCACACCGAAGAGGATGGAGTCTCTGAGCGCCTTGCCCCGGGCCAGGCTCAGGACGATACCTGCCACCATGCTGTCTCCGGCCCCGACCTTGCTGACAATCGGCACGGTCGGCGGCAGGATGTGTTCGCTGAACTCCTCCGAAACCATCAGGGCGCCGGCAGCGCCAAGGGAGATGACCAGCACCTCGCACTGGCCGCTCTTGACCATCTTCCGGGCCTCCGCCATGATCTGTGATTTCTCTTTGATATCCTCCCCGACCAGGTCTCTGAATTCACCGACATTGGGCTTGATCAGATAGACGCCTTCCTGGAGGGCCTCTTTCAGGGCAGCACCCGAAACGTCGATGATCACTTTTGCGCCCCTTTCCTTGCCTCTGCGCGCCACCCGGGCATAAAAGTCAGCGGGTACACCGGGAGGAAGGCTGCCGCTGGCTACCAGATAATCGGGTGCGGGCTCTATGGACGATATTTCGTCAAAAAATTGTTGCCATTCTTGTTGCTGAAGCTCCGGTCCCGGCATGCCAAAACGATACTGTTGGCCGGTGGATTCCTCCAGGATGACCAGACTCTCCCGGATCAATCCCTCAATGGGAAACGGCCGATGGTTTAAGCCTTCCTGATCCAGAAGTTGTTGCAGTCGTGCTCCGGTCAGGCCCCCTGCGGGGTAAAGGAGCATGGATTCCCCGCCCAGTTTTTTTATGGCCCGGCTGACATTGATCCCTCCTCCTCCGGGCTCAAAACGAGGGGGTTTGCAGTACAGCTTTCGCTCGGCGACGACATGCTCAACGCTTGAGCTCTTATCGATTACCGGGTTTATGTTTATGGTCACGATGGTTTTCATGAATTGTCCTCCCTGCAGCGGCCCATGGATCAAGGTCGCGGTTTGTCTGCCGGAGATCATCGCTGCTGCCTGACCCCCTGGTCCGCTGAACCGGGGGTCAGGCAAGGCTTATTTTTTGAACTTCGCGATGATGTCACTTACACTGGACTTCAACGATTTCCAGCCGGATTCCACCCTGTCCTTTATCGACTCCCACGCGTCCTCTTGAGCGGCGGCAATTTCGGCCACTTTGGCCTTGCCCTCTTCAATCTTTTTTTCCAGGGTCTTGATCTGCTCCTTCATCTTCAGTTGTGCCTCGGCAGTAGCTCCAGACAGCCTGGCCCTCAGTTTGTCGACCTCAGCCTTCCATTCGTCCAGCTGGGCCTGTTTCTTCTGTTGGGACAGTTTTTTGTCACTCATGCGTCTCCTCCTTGTCATGGTGTTGATGGTTGCACCGCCCTTTTATCGCAAGCGCGGCAGGTAATTCCATGGGCCATTCTTTCCCTGCTGGTTGGTATCCTCTCCCGTGCAGATTGAGTGGGAAAGCACTGTTGCAAAGGGGTTTTGCCAGCTCCGCCGCCGGATCATCTCGGCCGGCTCCTTGGGGGCCAGGGCGTCCTGGCCAGAGAATCTATGGTTCAGGCACCACCTTTTCTGCGGTTTTTTATTAAGGATACCATTTTTTAAAGGGATTAAGAAAGGTGAACTGTTTCAGAAGCTGCACCACCATTAGGGGAATGAGGCTCATGCCGAGAATAAAGAGCCATTCCCCGGTGCTGGGCGTCGCCATGGTCAATACCCGGGCCAGGGGGGGGAAATAGACGGCGAGAAGGAGCAAGGCGATGCTCAGGGCCACGGCCCCCCAGGCAAAGGGGTTGCGGGTCACATCGTTGAAAAGGAGATGGGAGCCGAAATCGCGCATATTGAACACATGCCATGTCCTGGTGAAGGCCAGGATGAGAAAGGATATGGTCACCGCCCGTTCCGCGGGCAGCGACCACTCTCTCAGGGCTATCCAGAAACCGGCCAGGACGGTGCCGGCAATAAGGATGCCGTAGCCGGCAATGAGCAGCCAGAGGGTGCCGGTGACCACGGGTTCGCTGGCAGGTCTTGGCGGCATGGTCATCACGGCATGCTCTCCCTTGCCCACCCCCAGGGCCAGGGCCGGAAAGACGTCGCTGATCATATTCAGGTAGAGGATCTGCAAGGGCAGCAGAGGCAGGACCGTGCCAAAAAGCATGGCCACCCCCACAATGAGGATGGCCCCCACATTGCCGGAAAGGAGAAAGACAATAAACTTGCGGATATTACTGAAGATGATCCGGCCTTCTTCCACGGTGAGGGCGATGGTGGCGAAGTTGTCGTCTTTGAGCACAATATCCGCGGCCTCCCTGGCCACCTGGGTGCCCCGTCTGCCCATGGCCACGCCGATGTCGGCCTTGGTCAGGGCGGGTGCGTCATTGACGCCGTCACCGGTCATGGCCACCACGGAACCATCGGCCTGGAAAAGAGAGACCAGGTCCAGTTTCTGCTCAGGAGAGATGCGGGCAAAAACGGATGATTGCAGCATGGTGTGTCGTTCCTGGGAGCTGTAATCGGCAGCGCCCTTCAGGTCATTGCCGTGCACTACCGATTCCAGATCGCCGGGCAGATTCAGTTGCCGAGCTATGGCCGCGGCGGTGCCCGGATGATCGCCGGTAACCATCACCACCCGCACTCCGGCCTGCTTGAGATCCTTGATAACCTCCTTGATCCCCTTTCTGGGTGGATCCAGGAGTCCGACAAAACCCAGGAAGACCAGGGAGGTGTAGGGATCGTCTTCCATGGCCTCACTGAACCTGCGGGCCACCCCCAGCACCCTGAGTCCTCTGGCGGCCAGGGCATCATTGGCCTGCAGGAGTTTCTGCCGCCGGTCATCAGCCAGGGCCTCGGGCTCCGACTCCGGGGTTAGAATGTACTCCGCTGCCCGGAGTACGGCCTCAGGCGCCCCTTTCACCGCCACCAGAAAGCCCTGCTCCCGGCGGTGCCAGGTGGCCATCATTTTGGTTTCCGGCCTGAAGGCCTCCTCCTGTTCCTCGGGCTGGGCCTGCAGCAGCTTTTCCCGTTGCAGCCCCATCAGGCCTCCGGCTCGCAGCAGGGCAATCTCCATGGGGTCGCCAATCCCTTCCCCATCTTCCGAGAGCTGGCCATTATTGCACAGCATGCCCAGGGTGAGGGTCTCGACAACGAGTTCTGCCAGGGATTCTGTTTCTGTCCCGTGGCTGTCCGTGGCAAAGGGCGGTTGTGCATCCGGATCCCACTGGACATGAGTCACCCCCTGGGCGCTGTTTAAAACCAGCATGGCGAGGGTCATCCTGTTTTCTGTCAGGGTGCCGGTCTTGTCTGTGCAGATGATGCTGGTTGAGCCGAGGGTTTCCACGGCGGAAAGCCGATTGACCAAGGCGTTTTTGCGGGCCATCCGCCACATACCCCGGGCCAGGGCGATGGTGGCCACAATGGGTAAACCCTCTGGGATGGCGGCAACAGCCAGGGCGATGGAGGTCTTGAAGATCAGATCCAGCTCTTTGCCGGTGAAGAGGCCGGTGGCCCCTATGACGGCGGCGATTCCCAGGGTGATCCAGATCAATTTCCGGCCCAGGATGTTCAAGCGCTGTTCCAAGGGGGTCAATGCTTCCGCTTCCGCCCCCTGGGCCAGTTCCGAAATGTGGCCCAGTTCCGTGGCCATAGCGGTGGCTGTCACCACTCCCTTTCCGGAGCCCTGGGTCAGGGCGGTGCCCTTGAAGAGCATGTTGGTCCGCTCCCCCAGCGTCCTCTTCGGCGGCAGGGGGTCGATTTCCTTGGTCACGGGCACCGACTCGCCGGTGAGGGCGGATTCATCGGCCTGCATCCGGTTGGCCTCGATCAGTCTGAGGTCCGCAGGAATCATGTCTCCCCCTTCCAGAACCACAATGTCTCCAGGGACAAGTTCCGCGGCGGGGATTTCCCGGATCCGCCCCTCACGCAGGACCCTGGTATGGAACCTGGTCATCTGCTGCAGGGCCTCCATGGAGCGGATGGCCCGCAGCTCCGTGCCAAAGCCAATAAGCACATTGATGATCAGGGCCGCCAGGATGGAGAATCCTTCCAGTAATTGGCCGAGGAGGAAAGATATGCCGGCGGCCACGGCCAGCAGCAAGACGATAAGATTCATGAACTGGTCCACCAATACCCGCCATGCCGGCCGCTGCTTTCTGGCTTTCAGTCGGTTGTGACCATATTGGTGCAGACGGCGGCGGGCCTCTTGAGAACTCAAGCCCTGGTCAGGATCTGACTTGAGGTGCGCAACCGCCTCTGTCGCCTCCATGGTCCATGGATCTTTGCCGTTCAAGGGCCGCTGACCGGCCTCATCCTTCTTCATGCGTTTCTTTTCTCTCTTTATCCCAGGCGCAGCTCTTGGAGGCTGGCTTATGCCTCTTGACTGCCCAGATCAGGGGTGATGGCGAGTTCAAGCAGGGTGACTGCCGAGAGATCCACGTGGATATTCTCGATTTCTTCGTGGTTACCTTGGGGGCTGAAGTTCCATTGCTGGCGGACAATCTGCTGGAAGGTCTTGCCGCGGTCCGGTGACCAGCGCAGCTCAAACTGCTGGGTGCGGGTTCTACCGGGTTCCAGGAATTGGATCCAGATCCGCTGTAATCTTTGCGGTTGACTGAACAAAAGCCTGATGGTCTGATCGCCGGGCTGTGCGGCCCGCCAGCCGGAGGAGCTGCCGGGAACCAGGGCGTTTTCAATGGGATGATCAGGGCCTTCGGAGGTGATTTCCACCTCAGCCGCTTCTTCCAGATTAAGCCAGTAGCCCTCGGGCTCGCTGCCCGTCTTGTGCCCGGCCGGGATGATTCGCTTACGCATGGTGGTCTTCCCCCCTTGTCCTGATTTTAGTGCCTTACAGCTTATTTTCTTGTTTTTTTTGCAAGAAAATAAGCTGCGAAAGGCACTTATCCCGTTTACCGGGGTTAGTTTTTCTCTTCAGTATATCCCGAGCACTCTTTTTCACAGGGAGCTCTCAACGGGATTTTTTTTTGGGCAGCTTAAGGTCAGGGTTTCTCCGGGATTGAGGTGATGGATTTTGTTCTGGAAGGAGACTTTTGAGGCCTCCAGATCGCAGTGGTCGCAGGTCAGGGTCATGGATTGCGGGGTCAGTTCAATGGTCAACCAGTTGCCCCGGTGTTTGATCCTCATGGCGAGCTGCGGCAAATCCTCGGGAATATCCGGATTGAGAAAGAGGATGTCATCATGGAACTCCAGCCCTGTGAAACAGCGCTGCAGAATATCCACGGTGCCGGCCATGGAGCCCAGATGAATGCCTTCATGGGTGGTGCCGCCCTGAATATCGGAAATATCGCTTTCCAGGCTCTTGTGGAAAAGCGCCAGGGAGCGGGGGCGATCTGAGCGGGAGAGTACCCAGGAATGGACGATATTGCTCAGGGTGGAGCCGTGGGAGCTGCGGTGCAGATAATAGTCGATGTTGGCGGGGATGGTGGCGGGATCAAAGGCATAGCCCATCTGACCGAAGAGCTCCTGCATTTCTTCGGCCGAGAAAAGATAGAAGAGCATGAGTACATCCGCCTGTTTAGAAACCTTGTAGCGGTTGGGAGTGTCTCCTTCCGCTTCCAGAATCCGGTCCAGCCGCTGGATATCCCCATATTTTTTCTGGTACCCCTGCCAGTCGAATTCCATCAGCTGATCGTATCCCTCGAACTGGCTGATAATGTTTTCATCATGGAAGGGGACGCGCATCTTGCCGACAATATCGGGCCAGCGGGCGAGTTCCGCCTCTTCCAGGCCCAGGAGTTTCAGCAGATCCTTCCTCCTTTTGGGAGGCAGGGCCTCAATGGCCTTGAGGGCGGTGCGCAGCACATAGGCGGTCATCACATTGGTGTAGGCGTTGTTGTCCAGCCCGGCCTTTGCCGCATCCGGGTAGCTGTCATGATATTCGTCAGGTCCCATGACCCCGAGGATCTCGTAGCGGTCCAGTTCCTGGTTGAAGGTGGTGATGCCGGCCAGCAAGCGGGCGATTTCCAGGATCATCTCCGCGCCGTAGGTGGAGAGGAACTCCCGGTCACCGGTGACCTTGTAATATTGCCAGACATTATAGGCGATGGCGGCATTGACATGGCGCTGCAGATGGGTGTTGTCCGGCAGCCACCGGCCCGATTTCGGGTTGAGGTGGAGATGCTGGGTTTCTTCACGGCCGTTGCTGCCGCTCTGCCAGGGGAAAAGGGCGCCGCTCAAGCCTTCTGCCCGGGCCGCCAGCCGGGCCTGGGACAGCCGTCTGTAGCGGTACATGAGCAGAGACTTGGTGAGCACCGGTATCCTCAGGTTGAGATAGGGAAAGATGAACAGCTCGTCCCAGAAGATATGGCCCCGGTAGGCCTCGCCGTGCCAGCCCCTGGCCGGCACCCCGGTGTCCAATTCGATGGAATTTCTGGACACCGTCTGGAGGAGATGAAAAATGTGGAGCCGCAGAATCATCTGAGGCCGGTCGCTGTTTTGCAGCTTCATATCGCAGCGATCCCACAGATGGTCCCATTTCAGCGCATGGCTGTGCAGAAGTTCCTCAAAACTCCCCGCCTGAGCCACCGCCTCCACAGCCTCCAGGGTCGGCTCTGAGATGGCGAAATCCCTGGAGGTGAAAAGGGAGACCACCTTTTCCAGGGTTATCGGGGTCTTCTTTCTTGCTTCCACAAAAAAATCATGGCCGATATAGCCGGGCTGCTGCAGTATCTGTCGTTCTGTCTCCACCTGCTGCCCCTGGCTGGAGATGCGGATTCTGGCGGCCTGGGCCACGTGCAGCCTGGACTGGCTGGTGGCCACCAGCAGCGAGATGGTCTCCTCGTCAACCGCCTCGCTGCTGATGGGGGAGAGGTGCTTGTTGTTGAGCTGTTTGTATCGTTCCACTCCGGCATTGATGACGGTGCCGTCAAGGCTGGAGATGACCTGGAGCCGCCCCTGCCAGTTTTCAGGGATGATGGTGGTCTCCAGGCCGGCCAGGTGCATCTCTGCCATGTGGACGAAACGGCGCTGGCTCAGGGTGGTTTCCCGGCCCTGTTTGTCCCGGAAGCGCACCGTTCTGGTGAGGAGGCCCTTTTTCATGTTGAGTTCCTGGCGATAAGAAAGGATCTCAGCAGCCAGCAGATTGAGCCAGTCGCCGCCCTCGGGCCGGAAACGGGTGAGCAGCCAGTTGGGCATATTCACCAGGTCCTCATTTTCGACGATCCGGCCGGCGATCTCTGTTTTTAAGCGGTTATAGCCACCGGCCAGATAGGTGCCCGGGTAGTGGATCTCGCCTGCTTCCGATTCCGGCGACGCACCGCGCGTGGCGAAATAGCCGTTGCCCAGGGTGCAGAGGGCCTCCCGCAGGTTTTCCTTTTCCGGCTCAAAGGTATCATAAATCAGATTCCAGTCATTCATGATGACCTCCTGGCCAGAGGGATCAGCTGCAGAAGAAATCGGCGCACCTCATGGGGATCCTTCAGGGTGTAGTCGGCACCGGTCTCCTGGGGGCGATCCTGGACCATAATGGTGATTCCCCGGCCCTTCAGGGTCCGGAAGGCGTCTTCGTCGGTGACATCATCGCCGATAAAGAAGGGCAGCACATCCTCCCTGTCCAGTTTCAGGGTCTGCAGCAGGAAGAGCAGCGCCTTGCCCTTGTGCCAGTCCATCCGGGGCTGGAGTTCGAAAATCTTTTTGCCAGAGGCCTGCCGCAGCTTCGGGTGGCCGGCGGCAACCTCGTTCACCACCTTTTCCACTTCGGCGACCCGTTCCGGGTCAACCCGCCGGAAATGGATGGCAATGGCGAATTTTTTGCGCTCAAGGAGCAGGCCCGGCACGGCGTCCAGTTTCCGGGCCAGCTCGTGTTCGGCCTGATCGAGGGCGGGTAGAAATTCCTCCCCCACCCTGTTTTCCACCTGCAGCCCCTCGGGCCCGGCGATATCAAAGCCATGGCTGCCGGCATAAACCAGGGTGTCAAGCTGTGCCTTATCCCGTACATCCTTGAGGTCCCGGCCGCTGATGATCCCCACCGCGCAATGGCGGGAGAGCTCCCGTACCGCCTGCCGCATCTCTTCAGCCATGATCGCCTGATCCGGGGTGTCGACGATGGGGGTGAGGGTGCCGTCATAGTCGAGAAAAATCGCCAGCTCTTTTCTGTCGGCCTGGCGGGCAATGGTGGCAAAAGCCTCCAGGGCAGAGGGGGGCGGTGCCGCGGCGGCAGGATCAGGGGTGATGCGCACTTCCCTGAGGTCTGCCACCACCAGATCGGCGCCGTTTTCCAGGAGGGCGTCTTCGCCCCCGCCCCGGGCGATGCCGATGACCAGGCCGAAATTGCCGGCCCGGCCGGCCTGGACTCCGGAAACAGCGTCTTCGATCACCACTGCCCGTTGCGGCTCCACCTGCAGCTGCCGGGCCGCCTCCAGGAAGATGTCCGGGGCCGGTTTGCCGGGGATTCCCAGGAGCTCCGAGTCCACCCCGTCCACCTTCACCTCGAAAAGAGGGGAAAGATGGACGGAATCGAGAATCATGGCGCAGTTCCGGCTGGAGGAAATCACCGCCGTGCGCAGGCCGCACTTTTTGGCGCTGTGGATCAACGCCACGGTCGATTCATAGACATCCGCGCCCTTTTCCTCGATCTGCTGCAGGAAATCCCTATTCTTGCGCCTGCCCAGGGCCTGGATGGTGGCGGCCTCGGGGGGATCCTCGGGCTCTCCTTCGGGCAGGTTGATGTGCCGCGACTGGAGAAAGCTCCGCACCCCGTCGAGACGGGGTTTCCCGTCCACATAGGAGCGATAATCCGTCTCGATTTCAAAAGGGTGAAAGGAAACCCCCTGGGCGGCGGCATGTTGGGCCAGGAAAGCATCAAACATCCTTTTCCAGGACGTGGCATGCACGGATGCCGTATCCGTGATCACGCCATCAAGATCAAAAATGAGGGCATCAAAAGCGGTCGCTGCCAGAGTAACGGTTTTTTTTGTCGACACCATTTGTTTTACCTGCGGTGAATGACCCTCATCTGAGGGCAGGAACGTTGATAAATCCGGAAGAAACGGCCGGACAGCGTTTGGCTGTCCGGCACTATGCCGTCGCGGGATCAGACGCTAGGGCTCAAGCTCGACCTTCAGCTCAAAGAACTTCATCATGTCCTTGAGACTGATGATGCCCACCAGCCGGTTGCCTTCGATGACCATGAGGCGGCTGGAACCTGTCCTGTTCATGAGGGCCAGGGCCTCCATGGCATCGGTTTGCCAGTCAATGGAGTTTTCAGGCGAGCAGCCGATGGCGATTTCTCCGACCGTTTTGTGGCGCCACTCCTCTCTCGGGATGTCTTTAACCTGTTTCATAGTGACACATCCCTGAAGCCTGTCTCCTTCTGCCACCACCGGAAAAAGCTTGAAATGATGGCGGTAAATGAAGTCTTCCACCAGTGTCTCCACGGTAGTGGCAGGCGTTACCGTCACCGGGTCTTTTTTCATGAAACGGTGGACCTGCTCCCCTTCCAGCACCTTGCGCACAAGCAGCTGGCTGTACGACATATCGGCCGAATTTCGCAGAAACATGCCGATAAAAAAGAGCCACATGCCACCGATGAGATTACCCTGGAAGAAATTGAGGATTCCCAGGAAGATCAGCAGGAGGCCGAATCCGGAACCTATTCCGGCAGCGATCCTGGTGGCCCAGCGCAGATTCTTCTTCCAGCCCCACAGGAGCGAACGGAGAATGCGGCCCCCGTCAAGCGGGAAGGCGGGAACGAGATTGAAGGCAGCCAGGATGGCGTTGATCCAGGCCAGGTATCTGATAACCCCATAGACTGCCTCGGACAATCCAGCAATTTTGGTGACTTGCGAGAGCGCATAAAAGACCACCGCCAGGAATATGCTGGACAGAGGGCCGGCAATGGCCATCATGAATTCCGCCTTGGGGCTCGCCGGCTCCTTTTTCATCTCTGCCACCCCGCCAAAGAGAAAAAGGGTGATCCCCTTGATCGACATCCCATATCGTCTGGCAACAAGGGAATGGGACATCTCGTGAAAGATTATGGAGAAGAAAAGACCAGTGGCGCCGATCATCCCCATGATCCAGTAGGTCTGGGTGGACAGCCCCTCGTAACGGAAAGGGAACAGCCCCACTGAAAGAGACCAGACAATGAGAAGGGCCAGGATCACCCAGCTTACGTCGATTTTGACCTCGAAACCAAATATCCTAAACAGGGTAATACTTTTTCCAAACATATTAATTTTCCTCAGATTTTAAAAAAACGTCCATTCTCACAGCGCCCAGCGAGCACAGCGAAGCATGAACATCTGTTCGGTAAAGGAGCCACGGATAAACACGGATACAAGGAGAGGGTGTCGGTGTGTCCCGGCGCCATACCCAGGGGCAAAGCGTGCATGAGGTTGATGGGCGCGATCATGAACGATCCCTTGTCCTGCGGATATGGCGGAGGATTACTCATTTCTCTGCCTCTCCGCTACGGGAATGACATCCTTCGCAACTCTCTTTTTGCCACCCTGCGTGATCAGGCGGTGCCGGCATAAAGCCCTTTCTGGTATCATGACAGGTGAGGCACTCTTCCCGGCCCGTGAGCGGATGGGGTATGGGGCCAGCCTTTTTCTCCGGCCGCAGTCCGTTATCTTCTGGCCCGGACAGGGCAGAGCGCCCGGCCTGGCGTTCCGCTCTTGTCGCTGCTTCGTCTTTTGAGTCAAGTGCGGCTGGCGAGCTGGCAGCGATGGCCGGAGGGAGGTGGCATTTGGGGCAGCTGGTATTGCTCCATCCCAGATGGCGGATTGGATAGGGTCTGATCCCGGCATGTCCGTGACAGTTATCACATTTCTGGTGTGCAACCAGGGGGTGAGGCATGGCAACTTCCCCCTGGCCGGCAGTAGCGAGGAGCTCGGGCGACTGCAGGAGGGCAAACAGGGTCGTCACTAAAAAGATGAGGCATCCGGTGGCCAGTGCCAGGTGTACGGAATATTTTTCCCGCATAACAGCCTCCTATACGAAGTTGAAGCTTTCCGACTGGACCTGTTCAGGCGGGATCCCCAGCTGCTCCAGCGCTGCCCTGACACCCTGCTGCATGGGAGTGGGGCCACAGACAAAATATTCATAGGCCATCCTTTCTTCCGGGAGGTGACGCCCGATCATACCGGCATCGATATATCCCTGCTCTCCCGTCCAGTCCGGTGGCGGCTTGGTCAGAACGTGGACGACCTTCAGGTTTAACTGATTTTGTAACAGCTCAAGCTCTTCGCGGAAGGTCACCTCTTCCAGATTTCTGCTGACCGAAAAAAGAAGAAGCGGCCGCCGGTCATGCCGGTCGGCAAAAGTACGCAGGATGCTCATGATCGGTGTAATGCCGACCCCGCCGGCGATAAAGGCGTACCCTGGAACAGTATGACGGTCAGGGGTAAAACTACCGTAGGGTCCGTCAATATAGGCGCGCGTCCCTGGCGTCACGCCGCCGATCGTTGCAGTGAAATCCCCCAACTCCTTGATAGTGAAGGCCAGCTGCTCCGGATGCATGGCGCTCGATGAGAAGGAGAAGGGATGCTCCCGGATGGCGAAGGGCGATTTGCCGATGGTGAGCCAGGCAAACTGACCGGGCTTGAACTCCATCCCTGCATGTCCCTCAGGGCGGAGCACCAGGGTCCAGCTCCGGCAGCGCTCCTTGATGACCGCCGCGACCGTGTACGGCCTGCGCTTCATCAGCAGCGGCTTGACCAGCCGTACATAGAGCAGGGCCATGACCCAGGTGAAGACGATGGCAATCCACAGTCCGCGCTTTACATAGCCTTGCAGGTAATAGTTGACGCCGATGATGTGCCACAGGGCCAGCGTGACGCCTATGACCGCTGCATAGCCGTGGATGATGCGCCACTGTTCATAGCCCAGCCCCAGCTGCAGACGATAGAGGGAGGAAACAACGAGCAGGGCGAAGGCGAACAGGGCAATGGTGCCGCCGGTCATCCACCCCGGTGCTGATAAGGGATTCAGCAGGCCGACAGTGGCAGGGGCCGACAGGAGAAGAATGGCCGGATGGAGGAGCAGAAAGGTGAAGGCCACCAGCGAGATCGCCCGGTGGAAGTGATAGACCACGTCGATGCCGTACGGGGAAGTGATCCCCTGAAAGCGTCCGGTCAAAAAGAACTGCAGTCCCATCATCGACAAGCCGGCAAAGCCGAGCCCCACCGACAGTTCCCGCCAGAAGCCGCGGCCGGGGATATCGGGCCCGGCCAGCAGGACAAGCAGGGGAGTCATCGTCAGGGTCAGATAGCCAACCATTACAACCAGGCCATAATATAGATAGCGCATGCTTTACTCCTCTTCGAGGATTGGCCTCTTGTCCCGGCATTGATTGTCACGCCGCCAAGCACCACCGGGAAAATGGAGTCGGAGTGGTTGGGCCATGTCGAAAGGATAGCAGGGGAATATCTGAAAGTCAAACCAGACCCCAAAAGGCCTTTTCCTGACCGTACCTTGACCTGAGCGGCTATTGCAGTTACTTTATCCACATATTGACCTTTTCCCCCGGGCTTGTGTGCCGGCATTTTTGCTTTCTTCCACTCGTCACATCGCATCCCCTTTTTGCCCGGGCTCTGGCGTCAGCCAGGAGTCTGTCGGATTTAACAAGCTCGAGCTGTGTAACTTATTGATATTTAAGGAAATGCAGGAAGCGCTACGGAGCGGATATCTTGAAGTATGTCTTTTTATTCCAGTATGTTATATTTGAATGATTCCGATAACCAGACAGACTCCTGAGCCCACTGCCCACTGTTAATGCCAACCGTGCATTTCATCTCTTTTCAGGATAACGCCTATGGATACAGCGATTTATACACCCCAGTATTTGAGAAAGAACAACCCGCGGATCTTCAGGCTCATCGCCCAGGCCGGTGATGTCGAGGAACTGCGCGGCCAGCTTATCGACTTCACCTTCAGCATGGAACAGAAGGCCCTGGAGGAGGCGAGTCACGAGGACGCCAGTTTTGCCGCCCGCATCCGCGATTGCGGCATCGTCCTGCGCATCATCCTCAAACAGAGCTCGGAGCTGGCCGCCGACTTCAGCATCCTGCAGGTACTGTGGGACATCGGCCACAATGTGCCCCGGCCGGAGCTGACCCCGGCCTTTTACGCCGACCTTTACCATCTGCTCCTGGGGGTCCTGGGTCAGGGGCCGCGGGCCTCGCTCGATGTCGTCCATCTTGCCGCCATCAGCGCCAGCGGTAGAAAGGCGGCGCTGATCCGCAGCCGGCAGCTCGACAACCTGTGGAACGAGGTGGATCAGCGCATGGACGCCTTTCCCACCGGCCTGGGTCTCGAGGCGGTGGCCCGCCGCCGACAGCGGCGGGAGAAGATCCTGGCTGTGCTGGGCGGCACCATTGAGGACTGGCACAACTGGCACTGGCATATCCGCCATATCATTCGTGACCTGGCTGCCCTTGAGAAGATGGTCACGCTCAGTCCCTCCCAGCGCCTGGCCATCAAGGCGGCCCGGGAGCAGAAACTCCCCTTCGGCATCACCCCGTATTATCTCTCCCTGATGGATGATGAAAGTAATCGGCGTGACACGGCCATCCGGGCCCAGGTGCTGCCGCCCATGAGCTACGTCCGGGAGGTTGCGGCCATTACTGATACCTCCTGCATGGACTTCATGGGTGAGGAAGACACCTCTCCCTGTGACCTGATCACCCGGCGCTATCCGGCCATCTGCATCCTCAAACCCTATAACGCCTGCCCGCAGATCTGCGTCTACTGCCAGCGCAACTGGGAGATCGATGATGTCATGGCCAGCGGCGCCTTTGCCGGCATGGAACGGATCGATGAGGCCATCGCCTGGATCCACGACCACCCGGCCATCCACGAGGTGCTCATCACCGGCGGCGATCCCCTGGCCATGGGCAATGATGCCCTGGCCGCCATTCTGGCCAGGGTGGCGAAGGTCCCTACTGTGGAGCGGATTCGCATTGGCAGCCGCACCCTGGTCACCATGCCCATGCGGATCACCGAAGGGCTGGTCGCGCTCCTCGGCCAGTACCGGGTACCGGGCCGCCGGGAGGTGGTGGTGATGACCCATATCCAGCACCCCTACGAGATCACCCCGGAAACCGCAGCCGCAGTCAACCGCTTGCGGCTGCACGGCATCCCGGTCTACAACCAGCTGGTCTATACCTACTACGCCTCCAAGCGCTTCGAAGCCGCGGCCCTGCGCCGCCAGCTGCGTCTGATTGGCGTTGATCCCTACTATACCTTCAACACCAAGGGCAAGGACGAGACCCTGGCCTACCGGGTGCCCATTGCCCGCCTCCTTCAGGAGCAGCAGGAGGAGAGCCGCCTGCTGCCGGGCCTGGCCCGCACCGATGAGGCGGTCTTCAACGTGCCCCGTCAGGGCAAGAATTACCTGCGGGACCGGGGCTACCGCAATCTGCTCACCATCCTGCCCAACGGCAGCCGCATGTACGAGTTCCATTCCTGGGAGAAAAAGGTCTCCCGGGAGGCCTCCACCTTCATCACCACGGATGTGCCCCTCCTCGACTACCTGGAGAGGCTGAGTAAGGACGGGGAAAGTGTCTCGGACTACGAAACCATCTGGTATTATTTCTGATATTGGCCGAAGTCGATGGCGGTCGGAAGAGATCACCGGGGATACCCGCAGCCATCAGGAAAAATCTGGAAAAAACGGTAGACATAAGATAGGATGAAATTATCGAGGTAGCGCATACGTCTGCGACGTCCGCGGTTTCGGAGTCTTGTTGCCCTCGTCTGCTTACTCAATCGGTGCAGCCAGATACGGCCCGGATCCAGTCGTAAATCAAGTGCAGGAGTAAATTTCCGAGTCCCTAAAGAAGTATCGTTGCCAGGAGGGAATGCCTTGGAGTTTTTTTTTAGTGTTTTACAGATTATTTTCTTGTTTTTTTTGCAAGAAAACAATCTGCGAAAGGCACTTATCCCGTTCATCGGTTAGTCATTTCTGATACGTGAGCTATTTATCACCTGCCACCTCCGGGAGATTGAGAAAGCGATGAATCCTGTCATGATGATCGCCATCCTTCGTCGTGGCGCCCTGCTTTCATTCCTGTGGTGGATTTTGACCGAGGGACGTCGGGATGCCTGGGTGGCGGGCTTTGTTGCTATTGGCGCCGCGCTGTGGTTGAGTCTCCGCCTCTGTGCGCCCAGATCAACGCAGATCAGCGTGGGCGGGCTCGGCGCCTTTCTCGGTTATTTTATCTGGAACTCGGTGCGTGGTGGTGTGCAGGTTGCCCTCCTTGCCTTGCGGGGCCGCCGGGCGCTGCATCCGGGGACGCTGGAATTGCAGCTGAATCTTGCATCCCCCGCGCCGCGCATTTTCGTGGCCAACGTCCTCGCCCTGATGCCCGGTACGGTCAGTGTGCGCCTGAACGGCAAGCGTCTGCGACTGCACGTGATCGACGAGCGCATGCCCATAGTGGCCGAGGTCAAGGCCCTGGAGGTCCTGATCGCCCGCATGTTCGGAGAGCGAGTATGACCGGCCTCGAATTTCCCCTTGCCCTCTTTCTGCTGACCAATCTTGTGGTGGCGCTTCTGGCGGCGGTGCGCGGTCCCACTGCTGCCGACCGCATGCTCTTGGCGCTGCTCTTTGGCACTACCGGCGTCGGCATCCTGGTGCTGCTCGCTTCTGCCGGTGGCGGTTCTGCACTTGTTGATGTCGCCCTGGTGCTGGCCTTGCTGGCGGCGGTGACCGGTGTTACCTTTGCCCGCCGGGCCTGGCATGCTGGAGAAAAGTCTGATGATTGAGCTTGTAAGCACACTCTTGCTCTCTGTCGGCGCTTTCTTTTATTTTGCCGGTACCCTCGGCCTGCTGCGTTTTCCCGATGTCTATTGCCGCTTGCATGCCCTGGCCAAGGCCGACAACCTGGGCCTCGGCTTCATCCTGTTGGGTCTGGCGATCCAGGCAGAAAGCCTGGCAGCGGCCTTGAAACTTGTCCTGATCTGGCCCCTGGTCCTGGCCGCCAGCGCCACTGTCAGCTATGCCATTGCCCGTCGTGCCGATACCCTTGGCATCAAGCCCTGGCGCCGGGAGGAGAGATGAGCCTGGGACTTGGCTTTGATCTGCTTCTCGCCGCCAGTCTTCTCTGGAGTGGCTGGCGGGCCTTGAGCACCCCTAGACTTGACCGTGCCCTGGTGCTGTTCATTGCCTTTGGTCTGTTGATGACCCTGACCTGGGCCCGGCTGGCGGCCCCCGACATTGCTCTGGCCGAGGCGGCCATCGGCGCCGGCTTGACCGGCGCCCTTCTGCTCGATGCCTTTGGTGCGCTGCAGGCTAAGAGGGCAGAGGCGGAGGCCAAAAAATGAAGCGCCCTGTGGTCATTCCTGCCGCCTTACTCTTTGCCGTTGTCCTGATCCTGGCCATGGTTGATCTGGCGCCGCCGGCCCTTGACCTGCGCCCCCTGGTGGCAGCAAATCTGGCGAGCAGCGGTGTTGCTCATCCGGTCACGGCTGTCTTGCTAAATTACCGGGCCTACGATACCCTGCTTGAGATTGGTGTACTGCTGCTCGCCCTTGTGGCTATCCTCGCGGTCAGCGAGTCAGTGCCCACCACGTCGAGCACCTCGGCCACTTCGTCTGATCTGCTGTTGCCCATGCTGGGACGGATTGCGGCACCAGTGATGGTTGTGGTGGCGGTCTACCTGCTCTCGGCCGGCACATCAGCGCCTGGCGGCGCCTTTCAGGCGGGGGCCGTGCTGGCCGCCGCGGCCGTACTGCTCCATTTGACCGGCTTGCTGCCCGGCTGGAGGCAGCCGGGAGTGAGCCTGCGCTGGGGCCTGGCCGGAGGCTTTCTGCTCTTTGTTGGTGTCGGGGCGATACTCCTGCTGGTTGAGGGCGATCTGCTGCGCTATCCGCCAGACCATGCGGGCGTGCTGATTTTCCTGATCGAATCCGGGCTCACGCTTTCCCTGGGGCTGATTCTGGCCGGGCTCTTTCTCTTTTTGTCCCATGACAAAGGGGATGTGGGATGACTAGTGGCCTGCTTTTTGCCTGTGTCGGCGCTCTTTTGTTCGTCATGGGGGTGTCAGGGGTGCTGCTGATCAGGCATCTGCTGCGCCGGATTCTCGCTTTTAACCTGATGGGCAGCGGCGCCTTTCTAGTCCTGGTCGGGCTGGCCCAGCGCCATGGCGTGGCCGACCCCGTGCCCCAGGCGATGGTGCTGACCGGCATTGTTGTCGCGGTTGCCGCCACTGCCCTGGCCCTGGCCCTGGTACGCCGTCTGCACGCGTTGACGGGCAAACTGGAACCCCCCGAGGCGGATGATGACTGATCCCCTGGTCTGGCTGATTCTCCTGCCCCTCACCTGGGCCAGTCTCGCTTTTCCTAGCGGGCCCGGTCGTGGCGCCTGGCTGGCGATTGCAGCCCTTGGTGTGCAGCTGATGCTGGTGCTGCTTCTGGTTGTTGACGTTACTGAGTCCGGGATTCTGGTCCGGGCAGTCGGCGGCTGGGGTGCGCCGCTGGGAATCGATCTTGCAGCCGACGGCCTGTCCGTGGCGATGCTGCTGCTGACCCAGGTCATTGCCTTGCCGCTGGCGATCTACGCCCGCTCCTACTTTTCCGCAACAGCGCCGGAGGGGAAATATTTCTGGCCGCTGTGCGGTTTTCTGCTTGCCGGCCTCAACGGGCTCTATCTTTCCGCTGATCTCTTTAACCTCTACGTCACCCTCGAACTGGTGGGGCTTGCTGCCGTGGGTCTGGTTGCCGCCGGTGGTGGAGCCCGGCAGATCGCTGCCGCCCTGCGTTACCTGTTCGCCATGCTGCTCGGCTCCGGAGCGTATCTGCTGGCCGTGGCCCTGATCTACGCGGCCTATGGCACAGTGTCCATGAAGACCCTGGCCCCCTTGATCACGGCAGAGGCGCCGGTCGTGATCTGGCTGGCCGGTGGCTTGATGCTGGCTGGTCTGATGCTCAAGACGGCGTTATTCCCCTTTCATTTCTGGCTGCCGCCGGCTCACGGTGGGGCCTCGGCTCCGGTTTCGGCACTGCTCTCCGCGCTCGTGGTCAAGGCCTCATTCTATCTGCTCCTGCGTTTGTGGCTTGGCCCATTTGCCGGTCTTACGGCGGGTGCCGGACTGCTTGGATGGCTACCTGCTACCCTGGGAGCCCTGGCTATCCTCTGGGGTTCCTGCCAGGCGATCCGGGCCCAGAGGATCAAGATGCTGATTGCCTACTCGACTGTGGCCCAGCTCGGGTATCTGTTCCTGATCTTCCCCCTCTTGACCGGCGAGGCGGCCCTGCGCGCCGGTATCATGCAGGCCTTTGCCCACGGGCTGGCCAAGGCCGCGATGTTCATGACGGCAGGTGTGCTCATCAAGGCGACCGGTCAGGACAGGGTCGACAGCCTTGCCGGCGCGGCGCAGCAGCTGCCCTTGACCATGTTTGCCTTTGGTCTTGCCGGTGTCACCCTGACCGGGCTGCCGCCATCGGCAGGTTTTCTGGCCAAGTGGCAACTGATTGAGGCGGCCATGGCGCAGGGTGCCTGGATCATCGCGGTGGTGGTGCTTGTCGGGGGGCTGCTGGCGGCAGGTTATGTGTTTCGGGTGCTGCGCCAGGGCTTCCTTCTGGTGCCGGCGACATCAGCGGATACGTCAGTCTTTCACCCGCTGCCGCGCACGCTGGAGTGGATGGCCTTGCTGCTGGCTGCGGCCAGTGTGCTCCTTGGCCTGCGCGGAGTCGAGTTGATGGAGCTCGTTTCCCTCGGAGGTGCGGTGTGACCCTCAACGAAGCCATGCCGCTGGCAGTCCTGGCCTCATCACTGTTGCCCGGTCTGATCATCTTCCTCCTGCCGGAGGCCTGGATCGGCAGGCGCACGGTCCTTAACCTGTCAGGTGCAGTTGCCAAGCTGGTCTTGGTCGGTGTCTTGCTGGTCGGTGTTCAGGGCGGTGTCGACTATGGCTTTGGATATGCGGTGCTGCCGGGACTTGATCTGCTCTTCAAGGTCGACGCCCTGGGACTGCTGTTCATGGGTTTGTCGGCCTCCCTCTGGTTGCTCACGACCCTCTATGCTATCGGCTATCTGGAGGGCGCTCCTCAGCGCAGCCGCTTTTTCGGTTTTTTCAGCCTTTGCGTTACGGCCACCATGGGCATCGCCATGGCGGGCAATCTTTTTACGTTTTTTATTTTTTACGAGCTGCTGACCCTCTCTACCTTCCCCCTGGTCGTGCATCGCGGTAACGACAAGGCCATGAATGGTGGTACCGTCTATCTGGCTTATACCCTGGCAGGCGGCGCCCTGCTGCTGATCGGCATTATCTGGCTGCACCAGCTGCTGGGGCATGGCGATTTTGCTCATGCTGGTATCGTCACGGATCTGGATCCCACATATGACGGGCAACTGAAGATTATCTTTCTGCTGCTGATCGTAGGTGTCGGTGTCAAGGCCGCCATCGTGCCCCTGCATGGCTGGCTGCCACAAGCCATGGTTGCCCCGGCGCCGGTTTCCGCCCTCCTGCATGCGGTCGCCGTAGTCAAGGCCGGAGCCTTCGGCGTCATCCGTATCGTCTATGAGATCTATGGCATCGAGTTCGCTCACACTCTTCATCTGCTGACGCCGCTGGCAATGGCCGCCGCCGTCACCATTATCTGGGGCAGTCTCAGGGCATTGTTTCAGGATGATCTGAAGAAGCGGCTGGCTTATTCTACCGTCAGTCAGGTGTCGTATATTGTCCTTGGTGTCGCCCTGTTCGGGCCTGTCGGTACTGTCGGCGGGCTTGTCCATCTTGTGCATCAGGGGATCATGAAGATCACCCTCTTTTTTTGTGCCGGCAACTATGCCGAAACCCTGGGTATCCACAAGGTGAGTGAAATGAACGGTGTGGGGCGTCGCATGCCGCTGACCACCCTGGCCTTTGGGGTTGCCGCCTTGGGGATGATGGGCGTCCCGCTGACCGCCGGCGCCATCAGCAAGGGCTGGTTGATCGAGGGTGCCCGGGCTGCCGACATGAACTGGGCCATCTGGGTGCTCTGGACCTCCAGTCTGCTCAATGCCGCCTATTTCCTGCCGATTCTGTGGCGGGCGGGTTTTCGCCAGACCGCGCCGCCCTGGCCCGCTGAGCAACTGGCAAGACACGGCTGGCGCGAGACCGCCTGGCTCCTGTTGCTGCCGCCGCTGGTAACGGCGGCAGCAACGCTTGCGGTCGGCATCTTGGCGACGAGTGAATTCAGCCCCCTGGCCTGGGCGCAGTTCATCGCCCGGAATGAATACCGGCTGGTGGTACCATGAAATTTGACTGGACGACCCTTATTGGCTTAATCGCCGCCATATGTACGACCGCTTCATTCTTACCTCAGGTGGTCAAAATATTGAGATCAAAAAGGACCAACGATGTTTCTCTGCTGATGTATGCCATTCTAACGACAGGGCTCTTTCTGTGGCTGGTTTATGGCTTGATGCTCAAAGATATTCCATTGATTCTGGCAAATGGAATCAGTCTCGCGCTCTGCCTGGCTGTCCTGTTTCTGAAGATAAAACACGGATAAAGATGACCTCTGATGGTGCAGAGATACTTCTGCTCTTTCTTCCTTTGTTGTACCAACTCTTTGCTATGACCGATATGACCGATACCAATAACTGCCCTTGCCACTCGGGAAGACCATACGCTGAGTGCTGCGAGCAATTGCTTTCCGGTGCTCATCCGGCCTCTACGGCTGAAGCATTGATGCGGTCACGTTATACCGCCTATGTGGTCCGGGATATTGCCTACCTGCTCAGGTCATGGCATTCCTCAACCAGGCCCGATACAATTGATCCTGCCGCCATCCCTGAATGGCGTGGCCTTCATATTGTCCGTATTGAAAAGGGGATGGAGAGTGATTGTCGGGGCGTGGTTGAATTCATCGCGACCTCGTTTTCCCGGGAGAATGTCTGGCGACTGCATGAAGTCAGTCGTTTTGTGCAAGAGGAGGGTCAATGGTTCTATATTGATGGCGACATCAGGGATGATCCCTTTCCTGGCGAATGAAGGGTGCCAAAGCCTGGCCGCAACGATCCCTGCCATGGGTGGCAGCGGCAAGAAATTCAAGAAGTGCTGCGGGCTCGGAAGAGGTGATCAGTGGGCCGGTCTGGTCATCTCCGGGTTGAAGAGTTCCAGGTCCACCTCTTTTTCTTCTTGTTGCTGTCGTTTGTTTGGGCGCAGGAGGCGCAATGTGACATGGTCCCCCGCCTTTTTATCCAGGAGAATAAGGTGGATATCCGCCATTGAACTGATGGCAGAGTTATTTATGGCAATCAGGATATCATCCTTTTGCACTCCTGCTTGACCGGCCTTGCCTAGCGGGCTGATATCGCTGATCTTCATTCCTCTCTTCTCGCCTTCCTGCACGTCAAGCACCAGTCCCATCTTACCGCCAGGTTCCAGGGAGACAGGGGGGGCCAGAAAAAAGAAATCCGTCGTCTGGGCAATGTCTGCCGGTGTATCCTCAGCGCTGAGATTAAGCACCGAGGCCTGGCTTACCTTCAGTCTGCTTGCCATCCGTGGTGGAATCCCCGAATCTTTGCGGGTGTGTTGGGAGCCTGCCAGGATCACCATCCGGGTGGTGGTGTGAGCTGTTAAAAACCGGGCTGCTGTTGCGGCCATAGTGTCGTCCCATATGGCCTGAGACTGGATGAAACCGGTCAACAGCCCCTTTTTTGCCTGTTCGTTCTGGCTATGAAATCCATGAATCTCACCCAGCCTCTCGGTATATCCCGGGAGATCGAGGTTGCGACTCTCGGGCAGTGTCGTTTTTTGTTCCGCACTCAAGTTGTCAGTATGGCCGTCGGCAAAGACCTTGCTGACAATCTCTCTTTCCAGATTGAGGCCGATCACCGGAATCTTGTGTCTGCGGGCATAGTTGAAAATAGCACGGAAAAAGCGCCAGTCATAACGCCATACCTCAAAATAGCGGGAGTCGCGGAGGAAATCCTGCTCGCTGATCGTCTCATCATTGATGTAGGCATCAAGGGCTACCTGACTTGTGCCGGGAAACATCTCCATGCCGATGGCCAGATCCGGATTCTTCCGGTGCAGGGCCTCGATGATCCTGAACTGGAGCAGGTGATCTGCCATTGAGGTGTGGTTTTCTCCTACATAGATGACCCGGTACTGGTTTAATTGGTCGATGATGGCGTCAAAGGAGTCCAGTTCAGAAACCGACCCGCCCGCAGGTAACTGTTCCAGAATAAAATGGATGCCGGAGTCACTGGCACTGATGGTCTTTTCCTTGATTTGCCCTTGTTGAAAATGGAGCCGGGAATATTTTCCGTAGTGGGGGAGTTTCGGCAGGGCAGCCGCTGTTTCGGCAGCGCTGCTGCTGCTCATGAGGACGGCAACCTGGCTTGGGTTCAAGGGGTTGGCACGGACATCCAGGGTGAATCCCTGTGGTGAATGATCCGGAGTGGCAAAGAGTGAGCGGCTGGCAGGTCCGTTGATGCCCAGAAAGAGGAAGGTTCCCGTGGCCAGATCCTGGTTGCGGACCTGATCGCCAGCCATGATCTTCCAGGAGTCGTCAACAAGGGTCTGCAACAGGGGGGCGAAGATCTCGGCGGCGCTCTCAGATTCAACAACGATGGTCTTGTCAGGGGCCCCGAGAAAACGGGACCAGACCGGCGGCATTTCCTTGGGGGTCAACACCCGCAGCAGATCGTGATCGGGATCGATGACAAGTTCCGTCGGCGGACCGTCCACCGCCAGGGTAATGGTTGTCTGTGGCTGGGAGAGGGTATATAAAAAACGCTGTTCACCCTGCGTGGTCTTGACCACTATGGGCAGGGCCAGGGTAAATGGCGTCTCGCTGCGCTGCTCTACGGTAAAGGTGAGTAAACTCCGGGCCTGGCGGTTATCGGTCTGGATATTAGCAATGGAAAGATCAGGGATGTCCAGAAGGGTCAGTCGTTCCTGGAAAAATTCCTGCAGGTCCTGGTTTGCAGCCTGTTCAAAACTGGTCTTGATCTCCTCCCATGAGATCTCCTGTCCCCGGTATTTCTGGTAGAGTTGCCGCACTCCCTCCAGAAATGGTTCCGGGCCCACGACCCCTCTCAACTCATGAAAGAGCATGGCCCCCCTGTTATAGCCCACGGCCCGTATAGCCTTGGCCATGGGCTGATTGTGGCTTGCGGATCGGAAGTCGCCCAGGGGGATAACGGTCTGCGGGGAGACATAGCTCAGATAGTTGATGATCGATTCTTGACGGTGGGCAGCCCCCTGCCCTTGGTCCTCGGCATAGGCGTAGTCGGCAAGATAGCTGGTCAATCCCTCACTCCAGTTCCCTGAATCGGGACGCACATTGATGCTGTTGCCAAACCAGGAGTGCAGAATCTCGTGGCCCAGTGAGATATCCTTGATGAACGGCAGACGGAGCACCTGTTGTCCCAGCAGGGTAAAGGTGGGCATCCCGAAGCCGCTGGGCAGGCGGTTGGCGACAATGGCATAGTGATTGTAGGGAAAAGTGCCGATCTCCTGTTCATAACTCTTGATATAGCGGGCGGCCGCGTCCAGATAGTCGTTGCTCAAGGAGGCGTCTTCTTTGAAAAACCAGGTGGAGATCAGGAGATCTTCTCGGATCTTGAGTTTTTTTATAATGTAGGGGCCGGCGATAAAATGAATGGATTGGACAGGCTGTGAAAAGGAAAAGGACGTCTGGGGATTGAATGAAGAATAGGTCAGGGTATCTGCTTCGCTAATGGCCTTGAATCCCCTGGGAAGCATGGCCGTAAGTTTGAATTGCATGTTCCGGTCCGGGATGGGGTGCCACCTGCTGGTGAGAACGATACCCTGCTCACTGATCATGTTGTCAGGGGCGTCATCCGGGATCTGCTTGGTATAGGAGATGAAAATATCCCGTGCTTCATCGGTGGCCAGGAGATGGAGATGGTTCTCGTTCGGGATGGGTATGGATGTTTTCTCCTGCCCCTTCCTGGTGATCATGATACCGGTAACTGATACTTCATCCAGATAGAGGATGAGCTCCTGGCCGGCTGGCAGCGAGATATGGGCGGTGCCGCTCATTGTCTGTTCTTCCGGCTGAAAGGAGATGGCAAGTTCGTACGAAGGGACGCCGGCAGCTGCCGGAGCTGCCGGGAACAAAAGGAAGAGTAACGGCAGAGACAGGAGCAGAAAGAGAGACAGAGAGAGCGGAGAAGTGGAGGATGATGAGAGCAAGGTTTTCTCCTGAGTATTTATTACGGGAGACAGATTCAAATTCGAGGCGCAGCACCTCATGACGATGCATTATAGCGCATCGTTGCACTAAAAAACACCTCCAATTTTATTCACCATTCCTCTTTCTGGTTTCATCGCCACTACTGTCCAGGGACGCGCCAGACTGCTCCCCGCCTCCGCCCAATACTGCATATAATCGCACCCGATTGGCGGATTTGGCCAACCGGAGCGCCACAAGCGCCTGCTGCGCCGCAAAATGGGAGCGTTGCGCATCAAGGACGCTGAGGTAACTGTCAATTCCTTCCGTGTAGCGTATATCGGCGAGCCGATATGTTTCTGCAACGGCATAGACCAGCGATTGTTGCGCCGCGACCTGCTGCTCTATTGTACCCTGCACGGCAAGGGCATCGGCAACCTCTCTGAAGGCTGTCTGAATTGCCTTCTCATACTGGGTCAGGATGATTTCCCGGTCGGCCTTGCTGACCCGCAGTGCGGCCCAGACGCGGGCGTCAAAAATGGGCATAATGATCCGCGGCGTGAAGCCCCAGGTGTCTGTCCCCGAGCCGAAGAGACCTGAAAGCTCATTGCTGGCGGTGCCAATCGAGCTGGTCAGCGAAATGCGGGGAAAGAAGGCGGCCCTGGCCGCGCCGATAAAGGCATAGGCCCCCTTGAGGCGATGTTCCGCCGCCACAATGTCAGGTCGCAGCAAAAGCACCTCGGAGGACAGCCCCGGAGAAATCTCCCGGGGCAGGGTGATGCTCTTAAGATCAGCCGGCAGCAGTTCCTCCGGCACCGGAGAACCAGCAAGAAGATGCAGGGCATTTTGATCCTGCGCCACCAGTTGCGTATAGCGGGCGATATCTCCTGTGGCCGTATCCATCGGGACTTGGGCCCGACGCAGATCAAGCTCGGTTGCAACCCCGACATCATACCGTTTTTGTATCAAGCCGTAGGCGGCTTGTTGGCTTTCAAGGGTGGATCGACCTAATTTCAGGTGTTCCCGGTCCGCAGCCAGGGTGAGGTAGACCTTGGCAACCTCGGCCACCAGCATGATCTGGGCGCCACGCCTGGCCTCATCCGTGGCCAGGTATTCTTCCAGTACCTGGTCACTCAAGTTGCGAATACGGCCGAAGAAATCGATTTCCCAGGCAGCAACACCCAGATCAAGGCTGTACTGTTCGCGTGTCCTTGCATCCCCGGGGTTGATCAGGTCGGCGGAAAGGCGCTGCTTGCCGCCCCCGCCGGCAGCGTTCACCGAGGGCAATAATTCTGCCCGTTGAATGCCATACATGGCGCGCGCTCGTTCCACGTTCAGGGCTGCCAGCCGCAGATCCAGGTTGTTGGCCAGGGCAAGTTCGATGACCTGTATGAGCTTGGCATCGGCAAAAAAATCCTGCCGGGAGAGCTCCGGGATGTTCGGCGCAGAGGATGTGTTTCGGATGGTCTGGTAGGCCTCGCCCTGCGGCCACTGGTCTGGAATCGGCGCCTGAGGTTGTTCGTATCTGGGGGCCAGAGAACAGCCACCGACAATGAGGCCGACACCGGCCAAAAGCAACAAGAGTCGTCTATTCATGCGCGTGCCCCCCTGGGGTCGTTTCTTCAATATGATGTGCGATGGTTACTTTCTTTCTGTATCTTCCCAGCACCTTATAGATCAGCACGTAAAAGAGCGGCGCGAATAAAATGACCAGAAAGGTTGAGGTGATCATCCCGCCCAGCACGCCGGTACCAATGGCCCGTTGCGCCCCTGATCCCGCCCCGCTGGCCAGAGCCAGCGGCAGGATGCCGAAGCCGAAGGCCATGGAAGTCATGATAATCGGCCGCAGCCTGAGCTTGGCCGCTTCCAGGGTTGCCTCTATCAAACCCTCGCCCTCGTCAATCCTGGCCCTGGCGAACTGGACGATGAGGATGGCATTTTTGGTGGTCAAGCCCAAGGTGGTCAACAGGCCGATCTGGAAATAGACGTCATTGGGCATTCCCCGCATGCTGGAGGCGATTACCCCGCCGATGACTCCCAACGGCATGGTCAGCAGAATGGAGATGGGGATGGGCCAGCTCTCATACAGGGCTGCCAGGCAGAGGAAGATGGCAAAGATCGAAAAGGCATAGAGCAAGGGCGCCTGGGAGCCGGCCATCCGCTCTTGATAGGAGAGTCCGGTCCAGGCATGGCCAATCCCCTGCGGCAGCTTGGCGATAATCTCTTCCATGGCAGCCATTGCCTCGCCGGAACTGCGTCCCGGAGCAGGCTCGCCCCAGATATTGATCGACGGGAAGCCGTTGAAACGCTCCAGCTTGGGCGAACCCGTGGCCCAACGGCCCGAGGCGAAAGAAGACAAGGGGACCATCTTGCCGACGTTGTTCCGCAGATAGAGTTTTTCCAGATCCTGGGGCAGCATGCGATAAGGGGCGTCGGCCTGGGCATAGACTTTTTTGACCCGACCGCCCTGGATAAAGTCGTTGACATAGGCGCTGCCAAAGGACGCCGCAATGGTGTTGTGAATGGAATTGATGGAAATCCCCAGGGCGCCGGCCTTGTCCCAGTCCACATCGATGTGGTATTCGGCCACATCTTCCATGCTATTGGGGCGAACCCTGACCAGGCGGGGATCCTGGGCTGCCATGCCGAGGAGCTGGTTACGGACCTCCATCAATTGCTTGTGGCCTAAACCGCTGCGGTCCTGGAGCTGCAGATCAAAGCCGGTGGCCATCCCCAGTTCAATGACTGGCGGTGGCGGGAAGGCGAAGACCATAGCCTCTTTAATCTGAGAAAAGGATCCCATGGCCCGGCCGGCGATGGCCCCGACCGTGAGATCCGGACGCTGGCGCAGATTCCAGTCCTTGAGTTTGACAAAGCCCATCGCCATGTTCTGTCCATCGCCACTGAAACTCATACCGGCGATAGTCATGATGGAATCGACCCCCTCTTTCTCCTGCTCCAGAAAATGATCTTTGACCTTGTTAATGACCGTCTCGGTCTGCTCCAGGGTGGAACCGGACGGAAGCATGGCCATGACCATCAGGATTCCCTGGTCTTCATCCGGAATATAGGATGTAGGCATGCGCTGGAACAGATAGGCCATGGCGACCACAATGAGTACGAAAAGGAACAGGTAGCGCAGTTTTTTGGCCAGCACCCGACCGACCCACGTAACATAATGGGCGCGGGCGCGGAAGAATGTCCGGTCGAACCAGCGGAAGAAGGGCCGCAAAAACCAGATCGCGTTATCCGAGGGTTCGTGGCCCTTGGGGATCGGTTTGAGCATTGTGGCGCAGAGCACCGGGGTCAGAACCAGGGCCACGACCACTGACAGGAGCATGGACGAGATAACGGTCACGGAAAACTGGCGATAAATGACCCCGGTGGAGCCGGGGAAGAAGGCCATGGGGCCGAAGACCGCCGACAGGACCAGGCCGATGCCGATCAGGGCACTGGTGATCTGGTCCATTGACTTGGCGGTTGCCTCCTTGGGTGAGAGACCCTCTTCAGTCATGATCCGCTCGACGTTTTCAACCACCACAATGGCATCATCTACCAGCAGGCCGATGGCCAGCACCATGGCAAACATGGTCAGCATATTGATGGTGAAGCCGAACAGTGCCAGAATCCCCAGGGTCCCGAGCAGCACTATCGGCACCGCGATGGTTGGAATCAGGGTAGCCCGGAGATTTCCCATGAACAGATACATGATCAAAAAGACCAGTAAGACAGCCTCGAACAGGGTCCTGACCACCTCGTCGATCGCCACCTTGGTGAAGGGGGTGGTGTCGTAGGGGTAAATCACCTTCATGCCGGGCGGGAAATACTGGCTCATCTCCACCAGTTTCTGCTTGACGGCATCGGCGGTCTCCAGTGCATTGGCGCCGGCGGCCTGCCTGATGGCCAGGCCGGCGGCGGGTTTGCCGTTGTAGTTGGCCACAATATCGGAGCGCTCTGTGCCCAGTTCCGTGCGACCGATGTCTTTGACCCGGACCGTCGAGCCGTCCGGATTGATGCGGATAGGAATGGCGGCAAACTCTTCCGGGGTCTGGAGCAGATGCTGAACGATAATGGCGGCGTTCAGGCGCTGACCCTCCATGGCCGGTGCCCCACCTAATTGACCGGCGGAGATCTCGACGTTATAGGCCCTGAGCGCCAGGATGACATCTTCCATGGTCAGGTTGTAACTGTTCAGCTTGTCGGGGTTGACCCAGACCCGCATGGCGTACTGGGAGCCGAAATTCTCCACCTCGCCGACCCCCGGCACCCGGGAGAGAATCTTCTCCAGATTGGATTGGGCGTAGTCCCGCAGATCGTTGCCGTTCATACTGCCGTCTTCGGAGATCAGGCTGACAATCATCAGAAAGTTGCGGGTCGATTTGCTGACCTTGACCCCGGAGCGTTGCACCACATCGGGCAGGCTGGCCATGGCCAGCTGCAGCTTGTTCTGCACCTTGGACCAGGCGACATCCGGATCGGTCCCCGGGGCAAAGGTCAGTTCGACCCGGGAGGCGCCGGACGATGAACTGGTGCCGGACAGGTAGAGCATATCGTCCAAGCCCGTCATCTTCTGCTCAATGATCTGGGTCACGGTGTTTTCAACGGTCTCGCCCGAGGCCCCGGGGAAGAAAGAATCGATGGCGATGGACGGCGGGGCGATGGGCGGATACTGGGCGATTGGCAGGTTATAGATCGCCAGTCCGCCGGCAGTCATCATGATAATGGCGATAACCCAGGCAAAGACCGGGCGCTCCAGAAAGAATCGTGATAACATCACACGCCTCCTTCACTGCGCTTCTGGGACGGTGCGTCGGGGCTGCTCGCCGGCGCCTGCCCGGCAGGCGCCGGCTCAAAAGGAAGACCTTTTACCGGTGTGCCCGGCCGCAGCATCAGCAGTCCTTCGACGATCACCTGATCGCCGGGTGCAAGGCCGGCCGTAACCAGCCATTTGTCACCAATGGCCCGGTCGAGGGTGAGTGGCCGAAAACCAGCCTTGCTGTCGGCATCGATGATCAGGGCATAGGGATTCCCCTTCGGATCGCGGGAGACGCCCTGCTGCGGGACGAGAAGCGCCTGTGCGCTCACCCCTTCTTTAATAATCGTCTGGACAAACATCCCCGGCAGCAATACCCCATCCGGATTGGGAAAGAGCGCCCGCAGAGTGATCGAGCCGGTGGTCGGGTCGACGGTGACATCACTGAATTGCAGGGTCCCTTCCAGCGCATAGGGCGCGCCGTCTTCCAGGATGAGTTTGACCTTGTCCTGATCCTTTTCGTGCTGAT
Organism: Desulfoarculaceae bacterium; assembly: GCA_019429465.1. Lineage (GTDB taxonomy): Bacteria > Desulfobacterota > Desulfobulbia > Desulfobulbales > Desulfocapsaceae > UBA2270. The sequence goes on along the minus strand of JAHYIV010000007.1, from coordinate 55,017 downwards.
TGAGACTGCCCTTCTGCAAACGGCTCTGCAGGCGAAGCAGGTCGGTGGTGGATTGGGGCACATCTACGTAAATGGGATCGAGCTGCTGGATAGTGGCCAGGGGGATCGGCTGATAGGCCGTGACAATAGCGCCGGCGGTAACGTTTGATCTGCCGATGCGTCCGGAGATTGGCGCGGTGATCCTGGTGTATGCCAGATTGATGCGGGCCGTCTCGACTGTCGCGCTCCAATACTGTATGTCGGCCGTGATCTGGGCTAGCGCGGCGGCCATGTCGTCATAGTCCTGCTGACTTACCGCCTTGATTGCGACCAGGTTCTTGAAACGCTCTGCCTTCGCTTGAACAGACGGCAGGCTGGCTTCAGCACGGTGGAGAGCGGCCTGGGCGTTTTTGAGCGTTGCCTCCAGGGGAGCGGCATCAATCTGATAGAGCACTTGGCCGACCTTGACCTGAGAGCCTTCGACAAAGAGTCGTTTCTGAATCAGACCGCTGACCTGAGGGCGTATTTCGGCGACCTGGAAGGCGGAAGTCCGTCCCGACAATTCCGTGGTTATGGAAATCCGCTCGGGCTTGATAACGACAAACCCGACTTCGCGGGGGGGCCTGGGAGGAGGCCCGTCGTCCGGCGTCGTTTTGCAGCTGGTGAGCGACAGCCCGGCAATGAATACCCCCATGAGGAAAACAAGAATTCTGCTGTGTGTTTGGTGCATACAAATACCTCGACGATTTGGAGTAAAGATTACTGGTTATAGAAAGAGATTGATGAGGGCGGCTGTATCGCGTGACAATCTTGATGATGCGAGTCGTGGCATGACAGCATTATTGTATTTTGCCACCTGAGCGTAATAACTTAATCACGTGTTTCGCAATCACGGCCGGTTGGTCATGTTCGGGCCGATATCCTGGCATGAATTTATGGATTGTCATTGATTCAAAAGGGAAAGTGATTAAGCCGAAGATCGATATTGCCAGCATGTAGGCGTCATGGCCCGAGTTCAGTTCGGCGACCAAATCATGAACAGAGACAAACAGGTCACTGAATACATACTCCGCTAACTTGTGCTGGCGAACCTCGTCGCTGTCCAACTTCACCCATTGCATCAAACGCAAGAAATTCTGATCACTCGCAGTCAGATTGACGAGCCCCTCAATGAATTTCTCCAGTCGTTCCCACGGTGGCTCAGGTCCCTTGATGATATCTGACAGCACGGTCGACTTTCCCGTAAAATCATTAATAACGACAGATATATACAGGTGTTCCTTGTCGTTAAAATGATAGTAAAGCGCAGCAGGGGTGAGCCCTGTGGCAGCGGCTACATCCCGCATGGAAACTCCGTCGTAGCCATCTTTAGCAAAAAGTGGAACTGCCAATTCCAGAATCTCATCCCGCGTTTTTTTCTTGGTGATGGGCTTTGTCATTGCATTGCCTTAGGCTGAAAAATGCTAAAATTATAACGAACGTTTAATGGAAAGTGTCATATATACAAAAATAGTTGCCATGTCAATATTTTTTTGGGGATACTTTTAAGGCGGCCTAAAGTGGACCCCAGAGTCAAGACAATAATCCACTGAGTTTAAGCTACACATTCAACTTCAGGCACAGATGGTCGGCGCTGCCCCGTTTTAGCCTCTGCTGGTACTTCTGATACTGACTCCGTGGTTGATGGAACCCCTGTGGAGCGTAGCGGAACAGGGGTTCCATCAACCGGGCGTGGGTACTTGTCCACAATCACAGCCCCGCCTCCCATGGCGGTTTTATATACGACGTCAGGTGTCTTATATCCCAACGACTGGTGCGGACGTTCGCCGTTATAAAAGGTGAAATACTCGGCCAGTCCAGCCGTCAATTCGATCATCGTGGCATAGCCCTTCAGATACACGTCTTCATGTTTGACATTGCGCCAGAGTCGCTCAACGAAGATATTGTCAAATGCTCGGCCCCGGCCATCCATGCTGATGGCAATGCCTTCGCGTTTCAGCACGCCTGTGAAGGCGGCGCTTGTGAATTGTGAACCCTGGTCGCTGTTGAAGATTTCAGGCCTGCCGTGCCTGCGCAGGGCTTCCTCCAGGCAGGAAACAGCTGGTGATCACCATGGCTGATTCTGAAATTTCCGTTGAAAAACGTTGCCAACTCCTCGGCCTCCCCCGGGCCGGCTTCTACCGTGATCCGGCTTTGGGCCTGAGAGCTGGTGACCTGGAACTGATGGACCGAATCGGCAAGCTCTACCTGGAGCATCCCTGGATGGGGACCCGAACTTTGTCAACCAAGCTGACAATGCCGGAGCAGGCTGTAGGCCGCGACCGGATGCGTCGTCTGATGCGGATCACAGGTGTCGAATCCCTGGCGCCCAGGCCCGGCACCAGCAGGCGGCAGCCCAGACACCCGGTCTATCCCTACCTGTTGCGGGGACTGACCATTGACCAGCCCAACCAAGTCTGGGCAACCGACATCAGTTACATTCCCATGCACAAGGGGTTTATGTATCTGATCGCCATCATGGACTGGGCGACCAGGAAGGTGCTGTCCTGGCGGGTAGCCGCACACTGGACACCCGCTTCTGAAAAACTACCTTTGCAATGGTGCAACAAAAGCGACATCTTTATTGACAACGACCGATCTCGGAGACGGCCCGCAGGCTGAATATTCATCGTTGCAGTTAGCAGCGCAAGCTGTTCAAGTACACCCCGCCATAACCTGCGACAATTTGTCGCATTGTGCTACGTGCTACGCAGTGGTACATCTTTAATTTCATACAGGGCCAATTATCCAGGATGATTGGACAACTCAAACAGTGAAAGGAGATTTTAACGATGAAACGATTTATGATCTTGGCAGAGACCTGCTGGACCTGCTGGCCTGCACCATGGCCGGGGCTTCCGATGCGGTGGAAGGACCGCCGGCCTGCAGTCAATGCGGCATGGACCGTGCCGTGTTTGCCGGCAGTCGCGTCCTTATTACCTACGACGATGCGACCAGGGCCGGGTTGTGCAGCATCCACTGCGCGGCCCTGGATATGAAAAAGAACGAAGGCCGGCAGGTCCAGTCGATCATGGTGGCGGATTACGGAACCAGGGAACTTATCGATGCCAGGACGGCCAGTTGGGTCATTGGCGGCCAGGAGAAGGGGATTATGACCTTAGAACCCAAGTGGGCCTTTGCCAGGGATGAGGATGCCAAAAAGTTCATGGCGGACAAGGGCGGGCAACCGGCCACCTTCGACGAGGTCTTGCAGGCCGCGAAAGGGGAAGGGGCTCAGGGAAACGCCGCCTGCCATGGTCCTGCCGGTCAAATGCTCTTTAATCCCGCCTTTGGCGACGATATCTATCATACCCATCCCGCCGGCATGTGGATGGTCAATTTGAAGAACATGCACATGGCCATGGACGGCCTGCGCAACGGCACCACGAATGTCACGGCGAGCAGCGTCGGCAACAACCGGGGGCTGCCCCAGGATTATTATAACAAGATCCCGGTGGGTCCCGCGGGGGAACGGCCCTACAACAACTACATGATGATACCCACCACCATGGAGATGGACATGCAGATGCTCATGGTTATGTACGGGATCACCGACCGGTTGACGGTAATGGGGATGGCGAACTATCTGGAGACCAAGATGGAGATGCTGATGGATATGTCCCCTTACGTAGGAATGAAGAATGGCTTCGGCCGGCGGGATGCCACGGATTCGGGCATCGGTGAGATGGCTCCCATGAAAACCAGGGGCCTCGGAGATACCGAACTACGGGGGATCTATAAGTTTACGGAGTTCCTGAATGCGAGTCTTGGCGTCAGTCTGCCCACCGGTGATATTGATAAGGATTACGTGGCCATGGGAAGCACTTATCGCGCCCCCTATGATATGCAGCTTGGTTCCGGCACCGTTGACCTCAAACCCGCCGTGACCATGAACTTTCTCAGTGACGACTCCCTGTGGAACTGGGGCGGGCAGGCGATGTACACCATGCGTCTCGGCAACAATGACAACGATTACAGCCTGGGCGACAGCCTGAAACTGAACACCTGGCTGCAGCGGGTCCTGGGACCGGTTGCCACCTGGATTCGCCTGTCCTATAGCGACACCGGCAGTATCGATGGCCATGACGATGCCATCCAGAAGACCCTTGACGACCGCTACAGTGACTCCGCGATGACGCGCTATATGACGCCTTCGACACCGAATGCCGACCCGAACAACTATGGCGGCCAGCGGATCGACGGCTATATCGGCGCCAGCATCCCCGTGGGTCCCGTCAGTATCGGGATCGAAGGGGGCATCCCTCTCTATCAGAACCTGAACGGGCTGCAGATGAAGAACGACTGGTATCTCACCGCCGGGGTGCAGGTCATGTTCTAAGAGAATGTGTCCTTTATCGAGAAGGGGGCGTGTCAGTCGGCACGTCCTTCTCGATCACTGCCTCGGTCAGAGGACAGATCCGGGATTCAGGAGGCCGAATCAGGCCCTGTGCCCAGGATGCACTATCAGAGCATCCAATTCACATTCATGAACAAAACCAATAACGTGTGTGCCATTCTCCAGCCACGCAATCTGTCCTTCATTATAATCTGCTAACCAAACGCAAGGCCTTACAGAAAATCAAATCCTTGCCATCTGCGAGTAACTTGTGCCGAAATTACCTCTTGGCTGTTGTTCAAGGTGAGCAGAGGGGGACACACTCTCGCTGGGCATGGCTTTGAAGAGCAAAGTCGGTCGTTGTCAATAAAGATGTCGCTTTTGTTGCACCATTGTAAAGGTAGTTTTTCATTACTACCGCACTCCGCTTCGCTCGTTTGCTGAGTTCCTCATATTTCCCGTTTTTGATGATAACCATTCAACGCTATTTATTCCAAGGAGACATAGAACTACCAGATACTTCACAATTTTCCAGGTCAGAGGCAGAGACGCGATCACCAGGAGAACCCTCGAAGGCACTATCAGAATAAGGCGTAAGCCGAATTTCCGCTTTTAGAGAGAGGCAGCTCCGCGATGAAACCATGTCATGCGGTACCCAACCCGCGAATATCAGAGTGATCAAACGTCGCCACAAGATCCCGTCTCTGTCTGTGATCTGGAATGCATACAAAACAGCTAAACCTTTAACGTAAGGGTAACAGGAAAGCTTTTTTCTATTGACAAGAACAGCCATATCAGTGCCTTACAGATTATTTTCTTGTTTTTTTCTGCCAGAAAATAATCTGCGACAGGCACTTGTCCCGTTTACCGGGGTTAGTTTTGGCAGGGCCAGCCAAACCAGCGAACAGCTACTTGAAAAAACTCAATAAGGCGTGCAGGGTGGTGAGCGGATGGGGCGGACAACCGGGGATATAGAGATCCACCGGAATAAGGGTGTTGAGGCCGCCTATAATCTCATCACTGCCGTAAAAAGGGCCGCCGGAAATAGCGCAGGCCCCACTGGCGATCACGACCTTGGGGTGGGGAATGGCCTCAAAAGTGGTAATGGTGGCGGCCCGCATGTTTTTGGTCAGAGGACCGGTGACAAGGATGCCGTCAGCATGCCGCGGGGAGGCGACAAATTGAATGCCGAAGCGGGACAGATCCCAGAAGGGGGTATTCAAGACGTTGATGTCGGCCTCGCAGGCATTACAGCCCCCGGCTGATATCTGCCGGAGCTGCAGGGAACGGCCAAAGAGTTTCTTGAAATGCTTTTTGGCATGGTCAGCCAGGGCGGGCAGGTCACCCGTGGTAAAGAGATCGTCGCGGCTGGCGGTGCCCATCTCACAATTCTGGGAAAATTTTGCAAATCTGCCGCCTGACAGGGTCTCACAGAGGCCGCAGAACACGCAACGGCCCAGATCGATCCGGCAGGACTCGGTATCAATACAGTCCTGGGGACAGGCGTCGGCGCAGCGTTGTACCAAGGCTGCCTCACATTTCGGATCCACCCGGGGCAGACCGCGAAACCTCTTGTAGATATTGATCGGCTCTTTGGGATATTTAGAGGTCCGGTGCCCTTGTTCCAGTCTATTTTTAATAACTTGTAACATATTTAAACCTTGATGTTTATTCTGAAGTTAAGGGAGCCTACAGATCAAATCCGCAATAGGAAAGGTTGAAGCTCTTATTGCACAGAGGAAAGTCGGAGATCCCTTCATCGCGCAGGGACAAGGCCAGACCGATCCAGTTGTGAAAAGATGGATCTTTCACTTTGTAGCGCAAGATCTTCCCGTCGGTATCGGTCAGGATGCAGTGAGAGACCTCTCCCCGCCAGCCTTCGTTGATGCTCACCACGAAGGAGTGAGGGGCCAGTGGCAGTTCCTGAGGCGTATAGTCTTTGGCTTCGACCTGTTTGTCCAGCAGGCGCATGATCAGGCGGGTGGAATGCATGATCTCCTCCCGCCGTACCGTGGCTCGTGAGCGGACGTCACCATCGGTTCTCTCGTTGCTGTTGGCCGGGAGCTCGCCATAGCATTCCGTCGGGAAGCTGACCCTGGCATCATAGTCCAGACCGGAGGCACGGCCGGCGTAGCCGACCAGACCGATTTGTTCCGCATTCTCCCGGCTCACCGTGCCGGTATTGTCAAAACGGCCGGTAACACTGGGGGAGGAAAAGATAAGCTCATTGATATGTTCCACCTCAGGAGTGAGCTCAGCCAGCTTGTCGCGCAGCAGTTGTTTCTGTTCGTCGCCCATAACATGGGTGACCCCGCCCGCTCTAACCAGACCACGGCCAAAGCGGTTGCCGCCCAGGATCTGGGTCAGGTTGAGGTATTCACCCCGGATCCGGCCGAAATAGGCGGCCGGCGGACTAAAGGCCACATCAAGGCTGAGGGCTCCCAGATCACCGATATGATTGGCAATGCGCTCAAGCTCAAGCGCGATGGTGCGCACGGTCCTGGCACCTTCATCCACCTCCAGGCCGGCCAGGGCTTCGAGTGCCTGGGCCTGACAGAGACCATGGCCGATGGTGGTATCGCCGGCAATGGTCTCGGCAATAATGGGCATTCTCTTCATGGGCACGGACTGCAGCAGCTTCTCGACTCCCCTGTGCTGATAGCCGAGATGGATCTCCAGGTGAAAGACGCGCTCGCCGCAACATTGGAAACGAAAATGGCCGGGCTCGATAATTCCGGCATGGACCGGTCCGACCGCCACCTCATGGACGGTTTCGCCCTCCACCCTGAAATAGGGGTAGTTGCCGGGAATCTCCTGGCTGTAGTCATTATCGAAGACATCTTTTTTGCCGTTGTAGTTGGCATGGTAGCGCACCATCTTGTACCAGGGGTGTCCTTCGGCCTTGAGGCCGTACTGTTCGCCGATCTCCCGCTCGAACATGTGGAATTTTTCCGACTCCGCCGTCAGGGAGGCAAAAGCGTCAGGGGCGTCACAGCCGCCGATGTAAAGCTTATCGGTGCGCATGACGGCCAGCAGCTTGCAGACGTTCTGATCCTCATAGGCAAAAAACTGCACTACCTGACCTCCTTTCGCCGCACAGGCCAGGAGTTGACGGCGAAAGGTGTCAAAGGGCAGGTCGGGAATATCTGCCCGGTTCACTCTTTTATTGTTTCGTATAGGCAGCAACTTATCCATGAACAGTACCTCCGATAGTGGCTATTGCCGAGAGAATTGTCTGATACAGGCTGTCCGGCAGCCACACACAGAGAATGATCGAGGTGAGCAGCAGGGCGTATGAGGGCAGGACCCTGGCCATCTTTTCATCAATCAGGATTTCGTTATTCCAGGCACCAAAGCTCATCTTCATCACCAGTCGGGAGGCACCGGCAAAGATCAAGATAAGGGCCAGGATAAAGATGCTGACGCTGATGATCCTGCCCTGCTGAAAGGCCCCCATAATAATGAGCAGTTCGCTGACAAAGATACCGAAGGGCGGAAAACCGGAAATTCCGGCAAAGCCGGCAAAAAAGGCGATGAAGGTTTTGGGGAAGAGCCTGGCCATATTGCCGGTCTTGCTGATCAGTTTGCTGCCGTAGCCCAGCAGGATGTTACCGGAAGACAAAAACAGGGAAGATTTAATCAGTGAGTGATGGATGAGATGCAGCATGGCGCCATAGGTGGCCAGGCCGCCGATGCCCACGCCAAAGGCGATAATGCCCATGTTTTCAACGCTTGAATAGGCCAGCATCCGCTTGTAGCCGGTCTGGTTAAAGATGAAGATGGCGGCAATGAGCATGGACAGCAGTCCAAGGCCGATGAGGATATTGCTGGAAAAATCGCCAAGTCCGGCCTGATACATGAGCCGATGACTGCGATAGACACCGAGGAAGGCACAGTTGAGCAGGGCGCCGGAAAGCAGGGCCGAGGCCGGGCTCGGGGCCTCGCTATGGGCATCCGGCAGCCAGGTATGCATGGGAGCCAGGCCCATTTTGGTGCCGTAACCGATGACCAGAAAAATAAAACCGGCCTTGAGCCAGATCGGGTCAAGCTGGGTCGCCACCGCACCTAAGGCACTGAAGGTGATTGGAACCTCGACATTGCCGATATCCATGGACAGGACAATGAAGAAACAGCCAAGCAGGGCCAGGGCAATCCCTACCGAACAGATCAAGACATACTTCCAGGTCGCCTCAAGGGCCGACTTGGAGCGATGCAGGAAGATCAAGGGGGCACTCATCAAGGTGGTGGCCTCAATGGCAATCCACAGTACCACCAGATGGTCGGCCAGGGCCACCATGGACATGGATGACAGAAAGAACAGGGTGCAGCCGATATAGATGGGCTCACTGGTGATCTCGGTCTCGCTCATGTAGGACACGGCATAGATCGAGATAAAGAGAAAGATAAACGAGGCCACCAGCAGCACCAGCAGACCCTCCGGAGAGGCGGAAAAATATTGGGGCAGACCCGGCGTTATCTTGCCCATCCAGGCCAGGACTGTTATCTGCAGGTGGAGTATGGCTGTCACCACCAGGATTCCCCGGCCAAACTTGACCGGCAGGAACATGGCGATGATCCCGGTAAACAGGGGAATGAGGCAGGTAAATTCTAACATTGTTTTATATATCCTTCCCTAAATTGAAAGTAGGCCCAGGTAGCTCAGGACCTTTGCTAATCCTTGAGTTGGCCGAGGAGCTTGGTATCGACACTATCAAAGGAGCTGTTGATATTATTGAGGACTATACCCATGATCATGATACCGACGAGGAGGTCGAGCAGGACCCCGAATTCAACTAAATACTGGGTGTGGGTCTGCTTGGCCAGGGCGGTACCGAACAGGTAGATGCCGTTTTCCATCATCAGATAGCCGATGACCTGGGTAATGGCCTTATGACGGCTCATGAGCAGAAAGAGTCCGGAGGCCAGGGTGGTGATGGCGGTAATCATCAGCAGCACATGCTCCTTTGGAAGAGAATGGGCCGTATATATCCGATCGGCAATAAAGGCAGAAATCAGGATAAAGAAGAGGCCGGCAAAGAGGGAGGCATGGTAGCCGATGATGGGTTCAATCTCGCGCCGTATCTTGATCTTTTTCACCGCCACATAGATAAAGCCGGGAATAAGGAAGCCTTTCATGAGAATCAAGACCTGGAGCATGAGAATGGAACCCATGGTCATATGCTGCTCAAGGAAAAGGGGAATAAGTGACACCACAATGCCCTGAAAGGCCATGATCTTGACCAGGGCCAGGAGCCGGTGCGAGGCCAGTGAGAGTAACACCGACAAAAGGGTAAGGGCGAGTAAGGCATCTGAAATGGCACTCATTAGTTCAGCTCCATGGTGAGGATGGCGGCGAAAAAGACCAGGACAAAGGGAGTCAGGATGAATTTCGGCACCAGATTCATCTTGTATCTGGCGGTGATGGACTCCACCGTGCCGATGGTGATGTAGATAAAGGTGACAACGGCATAAAAGAGCAGGCCGCTCAGCCAGGTGTTTTGCAGCTGGAACGGGTTCAGAAGCATGGCCAGAAAGGCCGAGTAAAAAAGAAGCTTGAACCAGGCGCCCAGCTCGATGAGGGCCAGATCCGGACCGCTGTGATCGAGGATCATAACCTCATGGATCATGGTGAGTTCAAGATGGGTGGCCGGGTCGTCTACCGGTACCCGTGCGTTCTCGGTGAGCATGATCATGTAGAGGGCCACAATGACCAGGATGAGTAAGGCCCCGTGTTCACCGGCGAGGCCGATGGGGTGGCTGCTGGAAAAGAAGTCGGCAAAGCTCAAAGAACCGGTGAGCCGGAAAAAAAGGACCAGGATACAAAAGATGGTGGCCTCTGCCAGGATGGAGAAAAAAGCCTCCCGGGCAGCCCCCATACCCTCAAAGGGAGAGGCGGTATCGAGGGCGGCCAGGATGGTAAAAAAGCGTCCCAGGCCCATGAGATAAAAAAGAAGCAGGACATCTCCATGGAAAGAAAAGAGGGGGGCCACGCCGGCCATGGGGAAGAAGAGCAGCATCATCAGGCTGGTGGCACAGCCCACCACCGGCCCCATTCGAAAGACAAAAGTGGTGCTGGTGCTGTAGACCGATCCCTTTTTAAAGAGTTTGGCCATGGTGTAGTAGTTGATCAGCAACGGTGGTCCCTGCTGGCCGGCAAAACAGGCCTTTACCTTTTTGATGACCGCAGGCAGAAGGGGCGTTATCAGGATTGCAAAACAAAAGGAGAATATGGATTCCATCTCTAACCTCGATTATTTTCTGGTGCTCGAAAGTGCGCCGGACAGTGTGTTGTCTCGGCCCTTTTAACTTTTAATGCGTCAGCTGCCCAGTATCGACCATGAGACGCCTCGACTCCGTTATAAAAAGAGGAGCAGGACGATAATAGCCAGGACAATATAGGCAATATAGAGCTGGATCCTTCCATGCTGGATCCAGCGCAGCTTATGCAGGAATTTGAGGAGCGGCTGGATCATGTGCAGCTGGTAGCGAATTTCCGCCACATCCTCTACCTCTGTCTGCCAGGTGGTCTTGCCGGGGAAGATCCTGGAGATACCAGTGTAGGTCTTCTTGGTCGGAACAAATGGCCGGTAAAAATCAATCATCTCGGCGGCATAGGAGGTGCCGGTGTACTGCATGCGGACTGTGGGCTGGGTAAAGCCGCAGCCCCAGGTAGGGCCGCTGCCGATCTCTTTTTTCCGGTACAGGAGCTTGCGAAACAGGGTGAGCAGCAGCAAAAGGCCTATGAAAATACCAATCGTCTGCGAGACCTGACGCACAATCTCCATAAAGGCCCTGGTATCATAGCCGGCGGTATAAGGAACATCGTGGAGACCGGCAAAGGCGAGTCTGATAAAGGGTTCCGGGACGATGCCGATCACCAGGCTGGCAATAGCCAGGACAATCATGACCTTGGTCATGGAAGATCCTGCCTCTGTTGCCTGGGCGGCATTATCGGTGCGCGGTTCCCCCAGAAAGGCCAGACCAACCACCTTGGTAAAGCAGGCACCAGCCAGACCGCCGATCACCGCCAGGGAAATAATGGCCAGAATAGCCAGAATAAAGGGAATCCGCTGATTAGAGATACCGTGGAAGGCCCCGTAATAGATCAAAAATTCACCGATAAAACCGCTGAAGGGCGGCAGGCCGGAGATGGCCACGGAACCGGCCAGGAAGGTCCGGCCGGTGGTGGGCATCCGTTTCATCAGGCCGCCCAGCTGGTCAATATTCGTGGTCTTGGCCTGGCGTGACACCGCGCCTGCCCCCATGAAGAGCAGGGATTTGAATATGGAGTGGTTGAAGACATGCAGAAAGGCCCCGGCCAGGCCGAAAAAGGCCATGGTCGGGCTGTGCTCGGAGATGCCAACCATGCCGATACCCAGGCCAATGAGGATGATGCCTATATTCTCGACACTGCTGTAGGCCAGGAGCTTTTTGAGCTCTTGATTGGCCAGGGCATAGACCACACCCAGAACACCGGTAGCAATGCCGGCAACCAGAACGAGCTGGCCGATGAGTGGTGTTGCGGCGTCAAGCAGCAGGTACATCCTGAAGATTGCATAGATGCCCATCTTGCTCATCACCGCCGACATGATGGCGGCAATATGACTCGGAGCTGCGGGACCGGATTGGATCTTGGCCAGATGGAGGGGAAAGACGCCGGCCTTGGAACCGAAACAGAGAAAGGCCAGGATGAAAACCAGGAGCTTAACATTCTCCGGAATAGTGGAAAAAGTGGAGAAGTCCAGGCTGCCGGTATGCTGATATAAAAGAGCAAAGGCGGCAAAAAGGAACATGGCGCCGCCCTGGGCAAAGATGAAATAGATATAGCCCGCCTGGCGGTTGGCCTTGACCTGATAGTCAAAGATCACCAGAAAGAAGGAGGAGAGGGACATGATCTCCCAGGCCAGGGCGAAGGTGACGATGTTGGCTGCGGTCACAACCAGGGCCATGGAGGCCACCAGAACCGCGAAAAAGAAATAGTTGACAGCCGTCCGTGTCGCCTTGGTCTTATCTCCCATGTACTGGAAGCTGTAGAGCAGTGCCAGGGGCGGGATGGCGAAGATCACCACCAGAAAAAAGAGGGAGATGCTGTCCACCTTGAAGGCCAAGGTGAAGATATGGAGCCAGCTCCAGCTCTTCTCCATGGTGGCGGCGTAGCTCAGAAGATGGGAGAGGCTGTAGATGAGTCCAACTCCGCAGCCTGCGGTTGTCGTGGCAATCGTTACCACCTTCATCAAGGTAAAGTGTCGGCTCAAGAAGAGTGCGGCCACTCCTCCCGCCAGAATTACAGCAAGCGACACAAACATGGTGTCCATTTATTACCCTCCAAGATTTTTATACGCGGTCATTACAGGCGACGATCGCAGGTAATGTCTCATTCTTATCTGATGTACTGGCAACGCGGCACTGGGCGGCGGTTTGCCTTTGCCATGTCCCCTTGGGGGCAGGCCTTCTCTTCCGGCATCGAAGTATCTTCAACAGGTGGAGGATGAGGTGCAGTTTGTTCGAAATGGACAGGAGATGAAAAAACTCCCCTGGGCCAGGATATGGCCCTTACAAGCTTCCTTGTCTCGGTACAGTTATTGAGGAGAGGTGATATCAAACCGGGGAGCCGCCAGCATTCTGCTGATCTCTTCTTTCAGGTCCGTCTGTTCCGGGTTGAGGCTGTCCTGTTTCATGAGAAGGGTGTAGAGGCGTTCCTGCTCAAGTGGTTTGATGTATTCTTCCGGAGTTCCGTGTTTGAGCTGGATATGGGCGGCCCAGGGCACGAAATAGGTGGTGGCCGGATGGCCCTCATACTCGGAGATATCAATATTCAGGCCGGCAACATAGAGGAGATTCTTGCCCGCATATTCTGTCCCGCGGCGGATGGATTCCACGGTCCGGGCAAATTCAAGCTGGATATTGATCTTGGCCGCCCGCAGCGGAGGATTGCGCGAGGTGACAATGATCGGCATGAATTCAATGAGGTTCCGTTCCAGGAGGATCGATTCGCCTGTCTCGTGCAGATCTTCCCGGAAATAAAAGAGGTCTTCGCTCAAGTGTTTGCCGATGCTCTCTCCTTCTCCGCTTTTCCATGCATAGCCGGTGGCATCAATGCGCTTACGAAACTCTTCAGCAACCTCATAGGTCTGGCTGGTACTGATAGCGGAGATGGGCAGGATCCTGCCGGTCTCACTTATCTTGGCGATGTTCTCCAGGTGGAGGACCAGGCCGTCCTTGACAGGATGTGAATCAAAATCAATAAAGGAATTTTTTACGGTAATCAGGTACGTACCCTTATCGTCCCGGTGAAGAAAGATCCTCTCATTGGCAAATTGGTATTGCTCAAGATAGGGGGTGATCACATGGGTTATCTTGCCGCAGGAATCGGAGATGCAGGTTCCCGCCATTCTGGGCCGGGTACATTTGCCATAGGCCCCGGTACGCGGATCGTAGCCAACGTGACTTGCCTGGACAAGCACCGAATCTTCCCCATGATGAGCATGGGGGCCATGGCGGTCAATGGCGACCACGCCGCCAACCCTGCCATGGTTAAAGGGGAAGGTGCCGAAGTGTTTGGTCAATAAGATAATAGGCCAGCCCTGATTTTCGTCTGAGCAGAAGGCCCGGGACGGCATGATCAGACCTTTACGAAAACCCAAGGTCTTGCAGAGATTATATAACTTGGGGGCAAACTCGGCATAAGAAATTGCCCGGCCATCAATTCTGAATGGGGCTAATTTGTGAATAATGCTTGGCTTTTGGTATCTGTTTAACATATGTCTTATTCGTGGCTGTTTTTCTTATGATAACACTCTATTATCATGAAAGTTATCTTGCTGCTTAGCTCATTACTTTTGTGTCCCGCGGTAATGGCGGCGGCAGAATGGGCCTGCATTTTCTGCCACCATCGTCCTTTCACCAGGTGAGAAGATGAAAAGAATGGCAGCTCTTGTTTCACTTCAATTCAACCTTGATGGCGTCGTAAAAAGTCGCCAACTGCTTCGTTGCTGCAAATTATCTCGTCACTGCGGCGTACTCAAGTACGCCTCATTCCTCGAAATTTGCGCGCCTCGCATTTGACGCTTTTTACTTAGCCATCCCAGAAATTGAGTTTTTACGAAACCATCAACCTTGAGACAGAGGGGGTCACTAAAAAAGAAATTAAATACGGATACCATCGTGCTTGTTAAGAAAATTTACCTGCTTTCTCAAATTTTTGTTTGCATGTATTAGCGCTATTACAGGGAAAGTCAAGGGGGAAACGAGATTTCTTTGTTGTCTGGTCGTTTTCCAGATTCAGGTGGCTTTCTATCGGGTTTTGGTGAGTTGGATTCCGAACCGGGGAGAGAGGCAGAGAACAACGCCTCATTTTTTTGATGGGAGGGCAATCAGGAGCATTTTGGGAGCGGGCGGGCTGGGATAGTTTTCAGCGTGATCAATGGTCTGGAATTTACCGCAGCTCTACGATTTTCGCTTCACCAACGTAGTCGCGGCTTTCAAAGCCGGTCATGGTCGTCATCTTGCGGGTCAGCTCGCCAATGGTCTTCAGATTTCTGATAATGGTCTGCACATCTTTTATCAGTTCCGCGGACTCCAGTTCCTCCTCCAGTAACTGCGCCGTGCCGAGGGCGGCAAAGAGGGGGGAATTGATCTCATGGGCGACCGTGCCGGCCAGTTCCACCACGCCCTGCAGCTTGACCCGCTCCAGATGTTCCTGCTCCAGCTGCCGCTTGGCGGTGATGTCGCGGATCACCTCGATTACATATTCAACCTCGCCCTTGTCGTCCAGCATGGGGGAGGCCGTTCGCTCAAGCCAGTGTGGCCCGTCATCCTTGACCAGTTGATGCTCGTGGCTGGCAACCTGACCCGTTGTCAGCACCTGCTCCACCGGACAGATGTCGGCAGGACAGGCCTGGCCCTGCCACAGGGAGTGGTAGTCCGCGCCCAGAAGATCCTGCTCCTCCTTGCCCATGGCCTCAAGAAAGACCCTGTTGGCCAGAACCAGGTGGAGATTCCTGTCCACCACCAGGAGTTGCGGGCGGATGCAGTTGAGGGTATTGGCGACAAAACGTTCGCTTTCTTCCACCTGTTTTATCAGCAGGGTGATCTTCTGGTAATTACGGGCGTTCTGGATGGCTGTCCCGCCGATCTCAGCCACGGTAGCGGCAAAGTTGACCTCGCTGCTGGTAAAGCAATGGTGGGTAGCCGAGAGGATGCGGATAACGCCGATCACCTCACCTTTGACCTTGAGCGGCACTGCCAGCAGAGATTTGATGCCCTCCCTGGCCATCTTATCTTTATATTGGACCCGTTCATCGCGGCTGACATCATAAATGGACACTGGGGCGCCGGTGAGGGCCAGGGCGATATTCTGCTTCTGGCCGATCTCGCCCCGCTGCAGATATTCGGCTGAAATGCCGTAAGAGGCCGCCAGCTCGAGCTGTTTGGTCTCGGGCCGCAGCAGCCGGATGGTGCAGGCTTGACAGCCCATGCTGCTGGGCAGCCTTTGGACAATGGTATTTAATACGGAATCCAGATCCAAGGTGGAATTAACCAGGGTGGAGATCTTCTGGACCTCCTGCATGAAGTCAATCTGGTTTTCCATCTCACTGAACATCCGGCCGTTGGAGATGGCAATGCCCACCTGTTCGGCCAGGGCCATGGAAAAGGAGATCTCCTCTGGGGTGAATGTCCGGTTATGTTTCGTCAGCAGGCGCAGAATGCCGATCACCGAATCCTGAAAGAGGATGGGCAGGGTGAGCACGCTTTTGATGCCCTCCTGGCTGACCAGCTCCTGGTCACTGAAATGGCTGTCCTGGTCAACATCGGTTTTGGCCACTGGATATCCGGAATTAATCACGGCCATGGTCTCATCGCTATCAATCTGAGTGCGGGAGAGGTATTCCAGAGACAGACCATGGGCCGCGCCCATGACAAAGGTGTTGGTCGAGGTGTCCAGCAGGCGGATGGTGG
Source organism: Desulfoarculaceae bacterium (assembly GCA_019429465.1). GTDB lineage: Bacteria > Desulfobacterota > Desulfobulbia > Desulfobulbales > Desulfocapsaceae > UBA2270. The sequence continues at coordinate 38,705 of JAHYIV010000007.1, read as the reverse complement.
CGGCGTCAATATCGAGCAGACCGGGCAGCTCCCGGACGATGGTATCCATCACCTGCTGATGATCAAGTACCCTGCTGATCAGCTTGGTCACTTTCTGCAGGACCTGCAGATATTTCAGTTCATTGACTGGTTGCACGATAAGTGGTGCACCTCTGTTCCGGTAAACCCGGTATTAGGCAGCGGCAGCTAAAAAACGATCAGTGATCGAGCAGCCCAGTTCAGTAGCGTACCCGGAAAGATGCCGATACCGATCACCCCGATGGCCGAGATAGCCAATGCTGCGATAATGCCGGGAGAGTAGTGAGTGACAAATTGTTGCGGCGCTTCCTCCATATACATATAGCGAATCAAGCGTAGGTAAAAATAAGCGGAGATAGCGCTGAATATAACTGCTAAAATAACGGTCCAGGTATAACCGGCCGCAAGAGCGGCCTTTAACAGGTAAAACTTGCCGATAAAACCGGCGGTCGGCGGAATGCCGGTCAGGGAAAAGAGAAAGATCAGCATCAGCAGAGCGGCCCCCGGATTAGATTTAGCCAGACCTTTATAGTCAGTAAGTGACTCACGACGGTGGCCTTTGGTACAGAGCAGAATGACAACAGCAAAGGCCCCCATATTCATAAATGCATAAATGTAGAGATAGCTCATGGTGGCGGAGTAGCCGTCGCTGGTCCCGGTCAGCAGGCCAAGCAGGGCGTAACCGGCGTGCGCGATGGATGAATAGGCCAGCATTCGTTTAACATTTTGTTGGGAGATGGCAATGATGTTGCCGACCGCCATGGACAGCAGGGCGATTATCGCAATAATCGGGCCCCATTGGTCCTGGGATTCGGGAAAAGCCATGATGAGAAAACGGCCTAAGACGGCAAAACCGGCTGCTTTGGGGGCAACAGACATAAAAGAGGTAATAGTGGTTGGCGCTCCATGATAAATATCCGGAGTCCAGAAATGAAATGGGGCTGCTCCCACTTTAAAACAAAAACCACTGAGCACCAGGGCAAACCCGGTCAGCAGGGCCGGATTGGTCAGAATGTCGGCCTCAAGGCAGTATTGGGCAATACCGGCCAGGTCGGTGGTGCCGGTCATGCCGTAGAGCAGGGAGATGCCAAACAATAAAAGAGCCGAAGAAAAAGCACCCATAAGAAAATATTTTAAGGAGGCCTCGTTGGCGCGCCAGTCGTTTTTTAACAGGCCGACCAGGCAGTAGATTGACAGGGCCATGAGTTCCAGACCCAGATAAACAACGATGAGATCGCCGGCTGAGATCATGGTCATCATGCCGACCACCGAGAAAAGCATCAGACTATAATATTCACCCTGATTGATTTTTTCGATCTTTAGATATTGCCCGGATAAGAGCGTGGTCATGAGCAGGCCGAACAGACAGATGATCTTAAAGAAGATGGCATAGGGGTCAACTATAAACATGGTGCCGAAAGTAACGGCCGGTGTCTGCTTGAAGAGCATGACGATCAAGCCAATCGTAGTCAGCACGACAAGCTGGGAGAGCAGCTCTTTTTTGCGCGGAAAGAGAAGATCGACCGCCACGAGAATGATGGCCATACAGACCAGCAGCATCTCCGGCATGATCGGACCAAGTGCAGGCAAGGTAAACGGTATATTCATGGAGAATCCTTCTATGTTACTTTAAAATATCCTGGATAATATCTGGCGGCCAAACTTCCTTGTCCTAATGACTGAGCGGCAAGGCGGCAGCGTCGAGCCCAAACTGCACACCATTGGCTATGCCGGCCGGATTCCCGGTCACCTGTTCGAGCAGATGGGCCACAGAAACATGCATGTAACTCAACATATGGTTGGGAAACAGGCCAATCCAGAAAATGAGGATGACCATGGGCAGGAAGATGGTTATCTCTCGTCGGTCCAGCCTTTTGATACTGTCCCATCTGGGATTAACGGGGTTGAAGAAGATGCGCTGATAGAGCCATAACATATACCAGGCGCCGATGATCAGGCCACTGGCGGCAATCAGGGCCGCCCACGGTCTGGTCATAAAGCTGCCCAGCAGAATGAGAAATTCGCCAATAAAGCCATTGGTCCCCGGCAGTCCGATGGAAGCCAGGGTAAACAGCAGGAAGAAGGAGGCAAAGACCGGCATTCTGGTGGCCAGGCCGCCATAATCACTGATAAGTCGGGTGTGGGTCCGTTCGTAGACCATCCCGATGGCCAGAAAGAGGGCACCGGTGATCACCCCATGGTTGATCATCTGCAGGATGCCGCCTTCCACTGATTGGGTATTAAGGGAAAATAATCCCAGGGTGACAAAACCCATATGGCTGACCGAGCTGTAGGCAATAAGCCTCTTGAGATCAGTCTGGGCCAGGCAGATAAGCCCGCCGTAGACAATGGCGATCAGCGACAGGATAATCATCGGTATCATCATGGCGGCGGTAGCCTCGGGCAGGATAGGCATGGAAAACCGCAGGAAACCATAGGCCCCCATTTTAATGAGGATGGCAGCCAGCACCACCGAGCCGGCAGCGGGCGCTTCAGTATGAGCATCAGGCAGCCAGGTATGGACCGGCCACATCGGCACTTTGACGGCAAAAGCGGCAAAAAAGGCCCAGAACAGCATCAACTGGAGCTTGAGCGGATAACTCTGTTCGGCCAGAGCCAGAATATCAAAGGTATCACCGCCCTGCATGTACAGGGTGATGATACCGACCAGCATCAAGAGACTGCCGACCAGGGTGTAGAGAAAAAACTTGGTGGCGGCATAGATGCGGTTGGGTCCACCCCAGACGCCGATCAGCAGAAACATGGGGATGAGCATGGCCTCCCAGAAGATATAAAAGAGGAAAAAATCAAGGGCGCAGAAGACGCCGATCATTGCTCCCTCCAGTAGCAGCAGGCAGACAAAAAATTCTTTAATCTTAGTCTGGATGGAATGCCAGGAGACCAGGACACAGAGAATGGTAATCAGGGTCGACAACAGGATAAAGAGAATGGATATACCGTCGAGGCCTAAATAATACTCAATGTTAAACAGGCTGATCCAGCTATGCCTTTCCACAAATTGCATATGGTGGGTGGTTTTATCGAAGGCAAACCACAGGGGCAGCGTCAGGACAAACTCCAACAGACTGATAACAAGGGCCATTATCTTGATTTTTTTTCCATTTTCTTTGCCGGTTCCTAACAGGATAACTGCACCCAGAACAGGAAAGAAGATCAAGAGACTGAGAATGGGCAATGACATATTTTAGGACCTCGTATATATCAGGAAAATAATGAACACAATGCCACCACCCATATAAGCGAGGTAGTGCGATACCAGTCCGTTCTGCATTTTTCTTATGGTGCCGCTGAGTTGGCCGATCAGTTTGGGGATGCCATTGACCATGGTGTCGATCAGGCCGATATCGAAAAAATTTAAGATGAAATGACGGCTGAAGCTGTTCATTGGCTTGACTATGAACAGGCCATAGATTTCATCGATATAATATTTGTGCAGAGAAAGCCTGTAGAGTAGTAGGAATCGCTCCTGTATTTTTGACGGCAGGCCAGGATTGATAATATACATCTGCCACGCCAGAAAAATGCCCAGAGCGCCCGCACCGACCGAGATAATCATCAGGATAATTTCCGTAACATGGGAGGGATGGACTTGGGGATGACCGAGTACCGGTTCCAGAAAATGGCTCCAGTGGGCATTGCCGCCCAATACGGCCGGGATACCAAAGGCCCCGGCCCCGACCGCTCCGATTGCCAGCAGTATCAGCGGTATCGTTATCGCCCTTGGTGACTCTTTCAGATGATGCTGCTGTGCGGCAGTTCCCCGGAACTTGCCATGGAAGATAAGAAAGAAGAGACGGAAAGAATAGAAGGCGGTCATGCCGGCTACAATTGTCCCGATGAACCAGGCAAATTTACCGGCCCCTACTGGAGATACAAAGGCCATGGCCAGTATTTCATCTTTGGAGAAGAATCCGGCAAAGCCGGGCACCCCGGAAATGGAGAGAGAGGCCAGCAGAAAGGTCCAGTAGGTGATGGGCATATATTGTTTTAACCCACCCATATATTTGACATCCTGTTCATGATGCATGGCCAGGATAATGGAACCACAGCCAAGAAAGAGCAGGGCCTTGAAATAGGCATGTGTAAAGAGATGAAAAACACCGGCGCTGTATGCCCCTACCCCACAGGCAATGAACATATAGGCCAGCTGAGAAATAGTAGAATAAGCCACCACTCGTTTGATATCTGTCTGAGTCAGGGCGATGGTGGCGGCAAAAAGACAGGTAATACTGCCAACGATCGTGATCACATTCAACGCGGTCATCGACAGCGTAAAAATAGGATTGCAGCGGGCCACCAGGAAGACGCCGGCGGTGACCATGGTGGCGGCATGGATCAAGGCACTGACAGGGGTCGGCCCTTCCATGGCATCAGGCAGCCAGACATGCAGGGGCAGCTGGGCTGATTTACCAATGGCCCCACAGAAAAGGAGCAGGGCAATGGCGGTTGGCAGGTTTAAAGTAACGCCCAGCATGGTGAATGTCTGATTAGCTATCTGGGCAACATTGGCAAACACAGGCTCATAGTGGAGGGTGCCAAAGGAAGCATAAATAAGAAAAAGACCGAGGATAAATCCGAAATCACCAAAGCGGTTGACGATAAAAGCCTTCTTGCCGGCATCGGCCGCGGACATCTTGTTATAGTAGAAACCGATCAACAGATAGGACGAGAGCCCTACTGCCTCCCAGCCGAAAAAAAGCTGCAGGAAATTGTTGCCCAGCACCAGCATCAGCATCGAGAAAGTAAACAGGCTCAGGTATGAGAAGAAACGGTAATAGCCGGCTTCCCCCTTCATATAACTTACAGAATAAATATGCACCAAGGCACTGACGGAGGTCACGACAATGAGCATGACCGAGGTCAGCTCGTCGAGCAGAAAGCCGACCGAGACGGTCATTGTGCCTGAAGAGATCCAGGTATACAGATCGGTATTGACCCGATAACCGTTCTTGACCTGGAAAAAAGCATAGATGGCGCAGCTGAAGGAGATCAGCACCGTAATAATCGGTAACCAATGGCTGCGGACCCCCAGTCGTTTGCCCACTAGAAAGGTGAATACAAACGAGAAGAGCGGCAAAAAAGGAATAAGAAGTAAGTAAGTTGGCATAAACTATCCCTTTAGCTCGTTAATATGATCAACATAAACTGTTTTTTTGTTGCGAAAGAGCACGATAACCAGCCCCAGACCGATGGCCGCTTCGGCTGCCGCTACGGTAATGATAAAAAAAGTAAAGCTCTGGCCGCGCAGGCTATCAAGATAGTGACTCATCGCGACCAGATTGAGGTTGACGGCGTTTAGCATTAACTCAATGGATAAAAACATGATGATGATATTGCGCCTGACCAGAACGCCATAAATGCCAATGGAGAAAAGGATGGTCGCTAAGACCATATACCATGATAAGGGGATCATTCTTGCACCTCTGATATAGTGGGCGCGGCGCTGTCTGATACATCGTCTGCCGGGTCAGTTTTATCGTTGCGGGCCAGGACCAGGCCGCCGATCACAGCAATAAGCAGAATCAGGCCGGCCAGTTCAAAGGGCAGGATAAAGGTTGAATATATCTCCATGCCGATGGCCTTGGTATGGGTGAGTTGTTCTATCCTGGCAACCGGATAGTTGCCTTTAGCCCCCAGTTTAAAATAGGGAATAATGGCCAGCAGGGACAACCCCAGGATGATGCTGATCACTGTTGATAAGCGATGATGGGCCACGAAACGCTGACTCTTGATTTCCTGCCGTAAGTTAACCAGAAAAAGGACAAAGAGATAAAGAATCAGGATGCCCCCTGCATAGACAATAATCTGGATGGCGGCCAGAAATTCGGCATTCAAAAGAAGATAAAGTCCGGCGATATGGAAGAAGAGGACCAGTACCGACAGGACACTATAGACCGGATTATGAAAACGGACGGCCAGAAGAGCGGTGCTGATGATGACAAGCGCGCAGTAGAGAAAGATGAGCTGGCTAATCATGAGCTGCCTCCGTATCGGTAATAAGTTTACAGGCTGGCGGCTGTCGTATCTTGGTGCCGACAAATTGACCTTCAATGGTCCAGTCAGCCGGGACATCTCTTCGCATGGCGGCCGGCAGCCGGGATTCCAGGCCTCCTCGAGGCCGCCAGAAAGGATTGACGTAGGTATCGTCATAACCTGTCTGCTCCAGGAAGCGATCCCAGTTGGCAAGCAGTATCTCCTGATCAAAGTAGATGGCCTCGCGGTCATAGGAGGCATATTCAAAAACCTCGGTCATAGTGATGGCGCCCACCGGACAGACTTCGACACAATAACCGCAGAAGACACAACGCAGGACATCAATGGCATACTGATCGATCAGCCGTTGGCCGCTGTCTCCCGGATGGGTTTTTATATGAATACAGCGGGAAGGGCAGACCGTGGCACAGCGCATGCAGCCGATGCATTTGGAATCATTGGTCACGGGATCACGGACCAGGGCATGCTGCCCGCGAAAGCCGGCATACATGGGAGGTTTTTCGTCCGGATACTGCCGGGTTATGGGCCGCGAAAAAAGCTTGCGCAGAGTCAGGGCCAATCCTTGCAGGATTTCAACCTGCAGGATGGTTTCCAGCAGATTTCTTTTGGCTTTATATTGAACTTTCATAATTAGTTTCCATTAATCAACGAACCAGAACCTTCAATAAGCCGGTCAGGAAGATATTGAGCAAGGCTAGGGGTATGAGCAGCTTCCAGCCAAGAGCCATGAGTTGGTCATAGCGGTATCGCGGCAGGGTGGCCCGGATCCAGATAAAAACAAAAAGGAAGCCGTAAACCTTGAGGATAAACCAGAAGGGCGGAAAAAACGGAATGGCGAACGGGCCATTCCAGCCGCCCAAAAAACAGATGGTGCCGATAGATGCTATTACCATCATGCCGATATATTCAGCCATGAAAAACAAGGCGTAGCGCATGCCGGAGTATTCCGTGATATAGCCTGAGACCAGCTCTGTCTCCGCTTCCGGTAAATCAAAAGGGACTCGGTTGGTCTCGGCCAGCATGGCAATAAAAAACACAAAAAAACCGATTATCTGTGGAAACAGATAAATAGAAAAAATAGAAGTGCCCTGAGCCGCCACGATTTCACTCAGGTTCAGCGAGCCAGACAACATCATGACCCCGACCAGACTCAAACCCATTGGAATTTCATAGCTGATTACCTGGGCCATGGAACGCATGCCGCCCAGAAAGGTATATTTGGAATTGGATGCCCAGCCAGCCAGAATAATTCCGTAACTGGCAAGCGAGCTCATGGCGAAAATAAAGAGCAGACCGATGTTGATATCAGCCAGCACCCAGCCTTCAGCAAAGGGCAGGACCGCCAGGGCGGCGAGCATGGTCACCAGACAGATAATAGGGGCGGCCAGAAAGAGCGGTTTATCGGCCTGCTGCGGGATAATATCTTCTTTAAAAAAGCTTTTTATGCCATCGGCGATAGGCTGCAGCAGGCCATGCCAGCCAACCCGCATCGGTCCCATTCTGACCTGCATATGACCGATAATCTTTCGTTCAAAATAAGTAAGATAAGCTACATGCAGCAGTACAATAGCCAGGAGCATGGCGATTTGGAGGAGTAATATTAAAATCTGCATAATTTCACCAGCATCAGACAATGTCCATGAGTCTAAGTCAAGGTCACCATTATTAGAGATGACCGTCAGTAAATTAAGTTACGTTGTTTTTTAGACAGCTTATCTGTCACATTCTCCCAGGACCACATCGAGCGTGCCGATAATGGCAATCAGATCAGCGATCATCACCCCTTGGCCGATGGTCGCCAGGGCGCCGATATGGAGAAAAGAAGGAGAACGGATATGCATGCGATAGGGGCGGCCCATGCCGTCACTGATAAAATAGAAGCCGAGCTCGCCTTTGGGAACTTCGGTGGCGACATAGACATCTCCTGCCATATAGAGATCGCGATTGTCGATTAACTTGATCAAGGCATTACCGGCCACAGCATCAAATTCTAATTTACGGCCGGGTTTGGCCGGCATGATCAGATCCGGTGCATCTTTGCCGAGGATTGGGCCGGGTGGCATTCTTTCAATACATTGCCGGAGGATAGTATTGGATTGCCTGAATTCTTCCATGCGACAGCGATATCGGGCATAGGTATCGCCGGTCTCACCGACAGGAACTTCAAAATCCATCTGATTATAGGCGGCATAAGGTATATGTTGTCGAATATCATAAGCGACCCCGGAACCGCGCAGCGAAGGTCCGGTCAGACAGAGATCAACTGCCTTGTCAGCTGAAATCTGGCCGATACCAATGGTCCGCTTGAGCCAGATGCGATTGGTATCGATCAAGGTTTCATACTCGGCAATATGACCAGGAAACTCATCAACGAAGCGTTGCAGCTTCAGCATGATGGAATGGGTGACATCCTGTCTGACACCGCCCAGGCGAGTATAAGTATTGGTCAATCTGGACCCGCAAAGCTCGGCAAAAAGCTCGAGCAGGACTTCCCGCTCGCGGAAACAATAGAGAAACACAGTCATGGCCCCGATATCGAGGGCATGGGTGGCCAGCCACAGCAGGTGACTGCTGATCCGTGCCATTTCGCAGACCATGACCCGGATGAATTGGGCCCGCGGAGGTACTTCGATGGCCAGCAATTTTTCGACGGCTACGCAATAGCCGACATTATTGGCCATGGCCGAGATATAGTCGAGCCGGTCGGTAAGGACTATATTCTGGGCATAGGTTCGATGTTCGGCCAGTTTTTCAAAACCACGATGCAGATAACCGACCTGGGGATCGCATTTGTCAATAGTCTCGCCATCAAGCTCAAGATCGACCCGTAAGACCCCATGGGTGGCGGGATGCTGGGGGCCCATCTTCAGCCGGTATTTGTCATCAGCACCATCAGCAACCTGTACATCCAGTATTGTCGTCTTGGTCATTACATGCCGTTCCTTTTGCATTGGGAAATAAAAGCAGCTTCCTAAAATTCAAATTGTTTCAACTGAGCTGCTTTCTCCTTCAATTGCTCAAATCCGCTCCACTCTTGATCACCCTTCAGGGCGTAATCCTTACGCAGAGGATGGCCCTGCCAGTCGTCAGGAGTCAATATCCTTTTGAGGTTGGGATGATTGTTAAAGATAATGCCGAACAGATCATAGGTCTCCCGTTCCAGCCAGTTCGCCCCGGTCCACAGCCCACAGATGGAATCAATTGCGGGCTCCGCCTCCGGCACCTGTGCCTTTAATCGCAGGAGAATACGATTCTCAATAGAGTAGAGCTGATAGATCACTTCAAAGCGCTCGCCAACATGAGCTGTGCGGTGCAGATTGTCGACGCCGCACAGACAGTTGAGATGATTCATTTGATGTTCAGTTTTGAGAAATTGTATAATTTCAACAATAGGAGTACGGGCCACCGAGGTTGTCACCTGACCCCGATGTTCCATTATTCCCAAGATAGAATCCGGAAATTTTTCCTCCAGCTGTGCTGCTATGCGAATTGGCTCCATCGCCCTTGCTCCTGCATAATTTTTTCCTGCAATTTCATTATCCCTTCCAGTAAGGCTTCAGGTCTGGGCGGACAGCCTGGTATATAAACGTCAACGGGCAGAAATTCATCTGCTCCCTGAACCACAGCATAAGTATCGAAGAGTCCACCGGTACAGGCGCAGGACCCCATGGCAATGACATAGCGGGGTTCAGGCATCTGATCGTAGACCCGCCGGACGATAGGGGCCATTTTTTTGGTAATGGTGCCGGCCAGGATTAAACAGTCCGCCTGCCGAGGGCTGGCCCTGAAAATGATGCCGAAGCGATCAAGATCATTGGTTGAGGCCCCTGCCACCATCATTTCGATGGCGCAGCAGGCCAAGCCAAAGGTGGCCGGCCAGATGGAGCCGGCGCGGCCCCAGTTGATCAGTTTGTTCAGAGGAGCCACAAAGGCACTGGCCCCGGGAATAAATTTGATGCCTTCTTCAATTTGCACAAGATTATTCGTCATTTTTCCCATTGAAATGCCCCCTTTTTCCATCCGTAACCATAGCCGACAAGAAGAAGAATAATAAAAATGAACATTTCAATCAGAGCAAACATGCCCAGCTTGTCGTAAATCAGGGCCCACGAGTAGAGGTAGATGGCCTCAATATCCAACACAATAAATAAGATGGCAATCTGGTAGTATTTAACGGAGAAACGCATACGCGGTTCTGCTGTCGGCGGATTGCCCGATTCATAGGCCACCAGTTTTTCAAAATAGGGGCGCTTCATACGAAAGAAACTACCCACCCAGAGAGTTATCGCGCCAAAACCTATACCCACCATGATAAACAGCAGGATTCCCAGGTATTCTGAAGGTAGGTAATAACCAGCCATCTTGTTCTCCTTAGTGCCTTACAGATTATTTTCTTGTTTTTTTGCAAGAAAATAATCTGTAAGGCACTTATCCCGTTCATCGGGGTTAGCCTTTTTGACTTAGAATACGTTCAGCAAATTCCTGGCGTTTTTTTTCTGAAGCCTGTTCCGGACTGCCGAATTGGAGACAGCCGGTAGTACATTTGGTCACACAGGCGGGCTCCAGACCTTCATCAATGCGGTCCATGCAGAGATTGCATTTGCCGACCTTGCCGCTGTCTACATCCCACTGAGGCACACCCCAGGGGCAGGCGGTCATACAGGCCTTGCAGCCGACACAGAGCGCTTCCTCGACAAAGACAATGCCGTCTTTGGCCCGGCGCTGCATGGCGCCGGTGGGGCAGGCATCCACACACCACGGTTTCTCACAGTGAAAACAGGACATATAGACAAAATCAAGCATCGGCAGATTATTTTTCATCTTCGGCCCTACCTCGATCATTTTACAGAAGAAGGAGCCTTCACCCGATTTGTTTTTGGATTTACAATGAACTTCGCAGGCTTTACAGCCGATGCACTGCTCCACGTCCTGGGTTACAATATATTTACTCATCTTTAATCCTCCTTAAACCGACCGTTTAACGGTCACAAAACATTCATTCAGGGCCAGGCCGCCGCCTGCTTGATCCCAGTCCTGTAACTTGCCTTTCATAAAATCCTGATCGGCCAGGCCCTTGCCGTATGCTCTGGTCAGCAGAGGGATTTTTATGCCGAAGCCATGCAGCATAAAAACGGCTTCCGGATGAATGAAATCAGTGACATAGGCTTCAATGGTGCCCTTGGTCTCTCCATTGGCAAGCTCAACCATATCACCATTGGCGATGCCCATCTTTTTGGCCTCAGCCGTGTTGATCCACAATTTATTGGCGCCGAGCAGCTGGGAGAGGATCGGGTTATTGGTTGATTGCCCATGGGCCTGATAGCCTTTACGGCCAAAGAGCAGGCGATAGCTGCCTGCCGGCGGCTCGACCGGGTTTTCATAAGGTTTGAATGACAAAATACCCTTGCCTTCCCAAGTCGGATTAACAAATTCAATTTTACCGGATTTGGTGCCGAATTTGATCTTGTCCGGCTGGCAGCCGATGGGGGCGGCGCACAGTTTGACAAAACCCTTGGCCTCAAAATCTTCGATCTTGACTTGGGTGTTCTGCAGTTGATAATTCCAGATATCTTCAATGGTCTCATAAGGGAAGAATTCCCCTTTACCCAGGCGTTTCGCCAGATCAACATAGATCTGCCAGCCCGGCTTGGAGTTATACAAAGGTTCAATGCATTTTCTTCTCATGCTGAAGCCCGGCTTGGGGCCTTTATCAGTACGCAGGATGGTGTCGCGCTCCAGATAAGTTGATTCCGGCAGGATGACATCGGAGAACCAGGCGGTGTCGCTGTAATTGACATCAATGGTCACCAGCAGGTCCAGTTTGTTGAGGATGCGCTTCTGTTCCTCCGGGTCCGGCATGGCGATGAGAGGATTGTGACGATGGACTATATAGGCCTTTACCGGATATGGTTCCCCGGTATCGATAGCCTGATAGGCCAACTGCAGCATACCGGCACCCGCATCAAAATGACTGTAGGTGGTATCGCAGCAATCACAGCGCGGTTCGGTGACAGCAGGAATATCCGCGGCCAGACTCTTCAGGCCACCGGCCCCGGCATCTTTGGGCGTCTTGGGGTAGATCAGGCCGCCGGTCACCTCGATGTTGCCCATCAGGGCATTAAGGATGTTGAGCATCCGGCTGGCATAAAAGGAATCACGATAGCGGGACAGATGCCAGCCGATATGGAAGATGACCTGGGGCCGGTCCCGGTTGATCTCGTGACAGAAGGCCTTGATCTCTTCAGCGGCAATTGAGGTTTCACCTGCCGCCCACTCCGGCGTGTAGGGTTGCAGAAAATTCTGCAGCTCAGCCAGGCCGGTGGTCCATTTAAAGACAAAATCCTCATCATAGAGCTTATTGTTGACGATGTAATTAGTGATGCCGAGCAGGAGGGCATAGTCGGTACCCGGTTTTATCCGCCAGTATCTGGTCGCCTTGCCGGCGGTATTGGTGACGCGCGGATCAACATACGTAACATGGGCGCCGTTCTTGACGGCCTCCATGAAACTTTTGACTTCCTTGACCTTAAAGGCCTCCGTTATATTACGGCCAAAGAGGATGATATGTTTGGCATTTTTCAAATCATAGGCAAAATCGGTCCGTCCCATCCCGAAGACCGATTTGGAGGCATGATTAGCATTGCATCCGCAAGAGCAGTCATGATTGATATAATTTGGCGAGCCGATGGCCTTCATGAAGGCCTTGCGGAGATCGGCAAAAGGACCGCCGCGATCGGTGAGCATGATGGCCTTGGCCCCGTATTGGTCAATTACCGCCTTCAGCTTATCGCTGATATAGTCGTAGGCCTCATCCCATGAGACGTTTCGCCATTGACCGCTGCCCCGTTCTCCTACCCGAATCATCGGCGTCTGAGGCCGTTCATTGTCGTATTGAAAGGCGATGGAGGAACCACCCTTGGCGCAGATAGCAGTACCCATGCCCGCGTCATGCTTATTGCCTTCGACCCAGACTACTTTGTCATTCTCCACCTCAACTTTTACGGGACAGCGGACGGCACACATGCCGCAGATGGAGTATACGGATTTTTTCATTGACAGACCTCCAGTTGGTTCTTTGGTTTTTTGAGCTGGCCAAACGTCACCACGCTTACCAGTTTTTTTTGTGCTTTAAGACCTTCTCTACTTTCTCTTCCAGTTCCTGACGATCAATGGGTTTAACACAGTATTCATCGGCTCCCAGACTGATAGCCTCACGGGCCGTTTCCACGGTGGGATAGCCGGTAAGCATGATGACCCGCATGTCCGGCGTCATTGCCTTGAGCAAGCTCAGCACTTCGATACCGCTCATCTTTTTCAGTTTGATATCGAGGATGGCCAAGTCTATTTTGTTGGCCTTGGCATAGGCGATAGCCTCATCCTCTTCCGTAAAGGTATGCACCGTATGACCTTTTTTGGTCAAAATTTTACCAATGAGCAAGGTCGCATCTAAGACATCATCTAAGGCTAGTATCTCAGCCATATGTACCTCCATCTTTCTTGTCTGGTGAACTGTGTCGTCATGACTTCTGCCATTATAAATCTATTCATGACCGCTGATCGTCTCAACTTGAACGGCTGGCAGCCTGACGTGAAAGGCCGTACCGTCAATGGTCTCTTGCGAGGCCCTGTCGATAACCGGGCTCTCCACCTCAATTTGTCCCCCATGATTCTGAATGATGCCATAGGACACGGAAAGGCCCAGGCCGGTTCCTTGGCCTACGGATTTGGTGGTAAAAAAAGGATCAAAGATCCGCGCTAGAATTTTGCTCGGGATGCCATGGCCGCTGTCCTGGACAGTGGCCACCACTTCCCGGGTCTCGGAATCATAGCGGCTGATCAGGGTCAGATCGCCTGAACCCTGTTTTTTCATGGCATGATGGGCATTGTTGATCAGATTGACAAAGACCTGCCGCAGTCGTTCGGTGTCGCCGATGATGGGCGGCAGCTCCTGGGAAAAATCCTGCTGGACAGTGATATGGTCCATATTGAGAGAGTGCTGGGTCACGGCAATCACATCCTGCAGGATCTCGTTAATGGAAATATTCTCGCGGGCGCTTTCCGACTGGCGGGAAAACTTGAGCAGATCAGCCACGATTTTCCGGCAGGCCTTGGTCTGGCGTTCAATAATGGCCAGATTCTGCCCCTGTTCACTCTCGGGCGCAAAATCATCCATCATCAACTGGGAATAGCCAAGGATGACGCCCAGGGGGGTATTGATCTCATGGGCCACTCCGGCAGCTATCTGGCCCACCGAGGCCATCTTCTCACTGGCTGCCAGTTGTGCCATCATGGTCTTGATCCGGGTCAGATTCTTGACGATGCCATCACAACCGCTGAAGGAGCCTTCATCGTCATAGACAGCAGTCGCTGATAACAGGACAGGAATACCGGTACCGTCGGCCTTGGTAAGTTCCACCTCCAGGTCTTTGACAAATCCCTGAACGAGCAGGGTCTCATAGTAGTTGTCCAGGTCGGCCTCGTTCTTGAAAATATCCAGGAGGTGCAGAGCCGGGGCTCCTGCGACGGGATAGCCAAGCATCTCAAAGCCGGCACTGTTCATGGTCAGAAGCTGGTTTGTGGCATCACTGAAATAGACCATGTCCTTGGAGTTGTTAAAGAGATTGCGGAATTTCTTTTCCGAGGCTGAAAGCGCAAGGGTCCTTGCCGCCACCATCTCTTCCAGGTGCAGATTCATCTCCTGCAGCTGTTCTGCCGCTGTTTCCAGCTGATCGTAGGCCTCTTTCAGGCTCCTGGCCTTCCTCTTGATCGCCTGGTAGCCCTCAATGCCTTTATGGTAATAAAGGGTGACGGCTGCCAGTGAGATCATCAGCGCGGTGTTGAGGCCCCCGGAAACAGGTGCGAGGGTTTGCCATAATTCCTGGTTGCCGGAAAAGAGCAGGATATGTTTGAGCAGATGGCCTATGGCCCGGGAGATGGCAAAGGCGGCCAAGGTGAGACAGAAGGAGAAGAGAAAACCCCAGAGGAAATTTTCCGGCTGTTTTCTGGTCAGAAGCCGCGCATAGTGCAGGGCAAGAAAGGAGAAAATAATGATCAAGATCGAGCCCACCATATCGGTGGCAATCGTCAGGGACAGAGGAAGGCTGTTCATTCTTCTTCCTCCTTGTCTGAGCTGTGATACAAGGAGCGCAGGGCCATGAAGAGGAAAAAGAGGGCCGGGACGCTGAGCAGGTGATCCAGGGTGGCGCAGAAATAGGTCATTTTGAGAGCGGAGATTGGCCCGGCGATCTGCGATGAAAAATATCCCGAGGAGCGGATGATGTCTGCATCAGCAATGTAAAATCCCAGCCAGTGGCCGGCAAAGGTCAGGATGTTCCAGAGGATCATCAGGACGCAGAAGAGCTGGAGATAGCGCCATCCCTTGCCGGGAAAGGCGTTGCGGCCGATATCCCAGAAGAGGTAGCCGAGTGCTGCCGCATAAAAGATATGGGCCAGTTGGTGGATATAGATGCCCTCCGGCGGTCCGTGTGACTGTAAGGCCCAGGCCTGATCCGGCAGCAGAAGGAATGCCACCGGCAGAAGCAGGGTGAGTGGCTTGAATTGTCGGAATAGGTTCATATGGCTCTGGCGCAGAGAATGGTGTCGGGTCGAGGTTGATGAGGATCAGACTGTGTTATGTGACAGGAGTATGCACATTAAGCGCCAGAAACAGAAAGGAGGGGAAAAAACAGGAGAAATTCTTTTATCTAAGGGTGTTAGATGCCAGTTCATGATGGCCGGTCATGGGCCTGGCAGGCGATTTTCCTCACATCCTTCTCCACGGACTGCAACAAAAAAGAGACAGTGAAACATTCAGGTGTCACTTCTGGAGCTTACTGGAGCTGCCCGCTCAGGGCGTGGGGTGCGTGTCGTGGACCTTTTATCCTCAGGGTGCTCTGAATGCGTCGGCATCGATGTCATAACGGCGCATCAGACGCTGAAAGGCCTGCCGCTCCATGTCGCTGGCCTTGGCCGCGGCAGTGACATTGCCTCTGGAAGCCGCCAGGCAGTGCCGCAGGTAGGCGCTGGTGAAAGGGCCAATGACCTCTTCCTTGGCCTGTCGATAGGGCAGATTGTACAAACAGGCCGGTACCTGGCCGTGCGTTTCCAGGGTCTTGGTGTGCTCCTTAAGGCTGGTCAGCTCTTGCGGGGTGATCTTGCGGTTGTCAGAGAGAAGGACCGCCCGGTTGATGATATTCTGCAGTTGTCGGACATTGCCCTTCCATTGCCGGCGCATCAGGCATTGCAGGGCCTCGGGGGTGAATTCCATCCCCTCGCGCTCATATTCACGGGCATACTTGATCAGGAAATGCTGGGCCAGCAGGGGAATATCCTCCTTGATCTGCTCCAGGGTGGGCAGGGTGACGGTCATCACGTTGAGCCGGTAGAAAAGATCTTCGCGGAATTCTCCCCTGGCCATCTTGGCCTCGAGATCCTGGTTGGTGGCGGCCAGAATCCGGACATCAACCTTGATGGTCTTGGTCTGTCCCAGGGGCTGGATCTCTTTTTCCTGGAGAACCCGCAGGAGCTTTGTCTGCAGGCCCAAAGGGAGATCGGCAATTTCATCAAGGAGGATGGTGGAGCCGTCCGCCTCCAGAAAGAGGCCGTTTTTGTTATGGTCGGCGCCGGTAAAGGCCCCCTTGCAATAGCCGAATAATTCACTTTCCAGGATATGCTCGGGAAGGGCCGGGCAGTTGACCGTAATCATCTTTTTTTCGGCCCGTTTACTCATGGCATGGATGGCGCGGGCGGCCACCTCCTTGCCGGTGCCCGATTCCCCGCGAATGAGCACGGTGGCATCGCTTTTCCCCAGACGCGACATGAGATCAATGGCTCGTCGTAATGGCGGTGAATGACCGATAAGGCCAGTCAGTTCAGTGGTGTTGGTCAGGCGCTGCTGGAGGTGCAGGTTTTCCCGCAGCAGGTATGTCCGCTCCAGGGCGCGCCTGACCACACGGCTGATCTTGTCGTTGTCAAAGGGCTTTGCAAAAAAATCATAGGCCCCGTCTTTCAAGGCCTGAACGGCTATTTCAATAGTGCCATAGCCCGTCATGATGATGGTGCTAATGGTGGGATCAATGAGATGGATAGATTGCAGGAGCTGCAGACCATCCATGTCAGGCATGAGAATGTCGGTGAGCACGACATCAGGCTGCCAGTTCTTGACCAGTTCCAGGGCCTCCAGGCTGGAGGTTGTTAAAGCGATATCACAGTCACACTTCTTGGACAGGACTTTTTTGAGCAGGTTAAGCAGGTCCTGTTCATCGTCGACAATCAATAACCGTGTTGCTTTCTGGTCCTGGGGCATAACAATCCATCCTGGATTAGTTGATAAGATTATTCTTTGTTAATTCTTGATCATGGCCTGAAAATATTGCTGCACAAAACGACCTGACACCGTGTCAAAAATTGTAAATCTCAGGCTTCCAGCCGGGGGAAACTCACCCGTGAGGGCGAGAAAAATATCACGCGAGTAATTGTGTATTGTCTCGTTCAGTCTGTTTTGTGTCTCCATATCCAGGCCGGAGCGGCATCTCAAGGGGCGATTTGCGTGCAGGAGACAGGTTCGATTCACCAGGAGCGGGCAGGAAATGGTTTGAGAAACGGCCACCCGGCGGGCAGCGTCCTCTCCGCTGCCACCTTCCGCCTGCTGCGCCTGCTTGATCCGGCAGGAAATCTCATCGGCCCGCTCCATGGCCGCCAGGCGTTGATTCCGCTTGAGCTGACGATTGAGGGTGTGGCTGATATGGACGGCCTCAATCAGCTCCACTTCAAAAGAGTTATGACAGCAGCTGTCCGTATCCAGGGCCAGGGGGTCAATTCCTGCCTCCTGGGCCAGCCGTTCCGCCTCCTGCAGAATTGCCGCATATTCCAGCAGAAAGGGCAGCAGGTCAACGGTCTCTTTGCCCTCAATGCTTGGTTCACGAGCTTTCAGCTGCCCCTGCTGTTTACCATATCTGCGCAGCAGCTGCCACTGGCTGTAGCTGCCGGGAGATACCCGGGCACTCTTCAACTTTTTTTCGGTGAGTTTCAGGCCCAGTCCCCGCCTGAGCAGATAGGCGGAGACAAAGGTGCCGGTGCGGCCCAGGCCATGGCGGCAGTGAATCAGGATTTTTTTCTTCAGATAGAGGGCCTCGTCCAGCCATTGCAGCGCCTCTTCCATTAACTCCATATCCGGAGCGCTCTCATCTGGTATCGGCAGATAGTATACTTCAAAGCCTGACTGTTCCTCAATCTGGTGCAGGTCGCAGAACTCGCCGCAGAGATTGACGATGGCGTCAATGCCCTGTTCCTTGACAATATCAAGATCATCATAGGACATGGGGGCGGAGCCGACAGCCAGTTGGCTGGTGAGCCAGGTTACGGTATAGGGCATGGGGTATCGTTGATGGTTGGTAACTATCCAGCAGCATCTCATCTGCTTCGTCATCGGCCTGCTTATGTACGAATCAGTACACTTTGCAGGCCTCTTTCTCGCATATGAGGCGCTGCTGAATAGCTACGTGACATGTGTTTTGGCATTTTCCCGGCATTAAGGTGGATAGTTACGATGGTTGAAGTGTATATTTTTCTATTCTTCTGTTTCAGCGAGAAAATCCTGCATGTGCTGTTGGACATCCTGCTTGTCATGGAGGGCCATGTCCATGAGTTTGGTGGTGCCGAGCAATCGTCCCAATGTGCTGAAATGACGCTTCATCTCCTGGTATGAGAGTGCCGAGATCCTGGCATCAAGCAGATCACCCCTGGTCTCAACCTGGAACCCATCCTGTCTGAGCAGGGTGGAGATAAAATCCAGACGCAGCAGCCGGCCTGAAAAATCAGCCC
Source organism: Desulfoarculaceae bacterium (assembly GCA_019429465.1). Lineage (GTDB taxonomy): Bacteria > Desulfobacterota > Desulfobulbia > Desulfobulbales > Desulfocapsaceae > UBA2270. The sequence continues at coordinate 19,850 of JAHYIV010000007.1, read as the reverse complement.
CGCCGCCGGCAAAACGGAACTGGCAATAGTTGCTGGAGCTGTCCTCACCACAGATACCATCGACCAGGGTAAAATGGTAGCCAAAACGCATGATCAGGTGGACATAATCGGCGCCAAGCACAGCGTAGCTGGCGAGATCAGGGGAATCGGTGCTGGCGATGCCGTCGGCCATGGTCATCTCGCCAAAATGTTTCCAGTCAAAATGGGCCCTTTCCCGCCACTGCACAGACGGGTGGCTAAGTCCCGCCCACAGGGCCAGAAAAGGTGCTGAGCTGATCTGATCGATATTGAGGTTTTCTGCCTGACTGGCTGCGGGCACAAGGCCGCCACCGACGTCGACCACAAAGATATCAAATGGCAGTTGTGAAAGCAATTTTTTCCGGTTACCGGACCTGTTGCTCAGGCGATCCCCCAGGGAAAACATGATCCTGACCGCCTGTTCATGGCAAAAACGGATAATATCATGCAGGGAACGGCATGATTCCGGGCGAAACCCTTTGGCCTTGGGGTCAATCAGATGCAGGGGGGTGATGGTGTCAAGGAGCTGGCGCAGTTTGCGGAAAAAGGGGAGTTGCTTCTGCGATTCATGGACGGGAACAGTTGCAAGCCGGGTCAAGAGATCTCCCTGATACACCACCCTGTGCTCTGCGGACATGGTGATGATCCGGCCATGATGAATCGCCTCGATCCGTGGACCCAGGCCACAGAGCAGGGGGATGCCGAACTCCCGGCACACTGTCGAAAAATGGCCGGCCACACTGCCAAGCCCGGCCAGCACGCCACTGATCCGGTCAAGCACCTGGACGTAGGAGGGCAGGCTCTCTCTGATGACCAGAATGGCACCGGCAGGTACCTGTTCCACCGGATGGCCGGCATCGACACAGTATGCCGCACCACAGGCCTGTCCGAGGGCGGCCATGGTTCCTCCCTGCAGCAGGGGCTCGCCCTTGATCGTGCTGAGGTCAAAGGAATCTTTCTGCTCGTTGGTGCTGTGCGAGTACAGCTGCCGGCTCTGGAGAAAAAGAATCTCCCCGGCGGGGGTCAGGGCCCATTCGATATCCTGGGCGGCGCCGAAGTGGGATTCTATCTCCAGGGCCTTGTCGGCAAGATCTGTGATCTGTTGGTCCGTGAGCAGGCGTGTCCGCGAGTCCCTTCCTTCGTCCTGACTCTCCAGTCTGTGCTGCCTGGTGTTTTTTCTGTCCACGGCCAGTACCTCCGGGATCACCTGCCCGCTGACCAGCGCTTCTCCCAGTCCCCGCACCGCATGGATAAACAGGTGGGCGCTATCGAGGACTGTTGGGGCATTGGTGTAAACGACTCCACTGGCCACGGCCTCAACCATCCCCACCACCAGTACCGCCATGGGTGTCTCTTCATCGCTGAGCCCGGTGTGTATCCGGTAGGCCAGGGACTGGGGTGTATATTTGCCGGCAAGGACGCTAAGATAGGCCGGGATGAGATCCTCCCGCCGAACCGCAAGGAGGGTGGTGTACTGTCCGGCAAAAGAGCATTCACCGTCTTCGCCGACACCGCTGCTGCGCACAGCCAGCCGGATATCATCTCCCTGATCCGCCCGTACGCGCCTATGGGCGGCCAGGATTGCCTCTTCAATGTCAGGAGGAATCTCAGCCTCCTTGATCAGGTCCGTCAGCTGTTTGGAGATCAGCGCCAGACTGTCAGGGGCGGCAAGATCGATCCGGGCCAGGAGCTCATTGATCATGAGGCGCAGATTATTATATTCGAGCAGATAATGAAAGCTGTTGACCGTGACGACGAAACCGGCAGGCACCGGCAGCTGCAGATCCTGGGCAAGAACGGCCAGGGTGGCGCTTTTATCGCCTGCCAGGGCCGGATGTAAGGCGGGGTCAGCCAGATCCAGGACAAAGGGCGGATCGAAGTGAAGACTGGGTGGGGCCAGCAGCAGTCTGCTGTAAAAGTCAAACTTGCGAAAATATTCAGGCAGGGTGACAAAAGAACCTGGGGCCATGCGCTCAAGGCTCGCCACCATGCCGCTGACATTTGTTGACAGTGCGTTGTATCTGCCTGTAATGCGGCAGAAATCTTCTTTTTTCCCATGATAATAAAGGTCTTCAAGGTCGGCCATGAGTTCGTGACTGCGGCTGTCAAAGACCAGGAGCTCGCGAAAGGCATCATAGGTGCCATGCAGAACCAGGCCGGGGGCAAAGAGACGATAGGTCCAATATCTGAACAGGGTATTGATGCGCATTATTGACGGCCCTGAAATCAAGGTGTGCCGCGGAAAGAAGAGACTTCCGGTGGCGAGCTGGCGTGCTTGTCAATGGTCATAAGCCCACATGAGTCAAGCCTGATTATCGGTCGGAAAGCAGGCGGAAGTCAAGGTAATTTTGCAGGGCCCGCTGTCAGTGGGTGTCGAGGGGGGCAGGGCTTATTTTTCGGGTGTCTTCTTGCGGCGCTGATATTGCTGAACTGCCTGATTATGCTCGGCAAGATTTTTGGAGAACTGGTGGGTGCCGTCATTTTTGGAGACAAAATAGAAAAAGTCGGTGGCGGCGGGGCGCAGAACGGCCTCCATGGCCTTCTGTCCAGGATTGCAGATGGGACCAATGGGCAAGGACGGGATGACATAGGTATTATAGGGGTGCTCTGTCATGAGATCGGCCCGGGTCAGGTTGCCTGAGAAGTTTTTCAGGCCATAGATCACCGTGGGGTCTGATTGCAGGCGCATCCTGGTCTTGAGCCGGTTGAGAAAAACGGCCGCAATCACCGGCCGTTCCTCGGCGGCGCCCGTCTCTTTTTCGACGACCGAGGCCAGGGTGACAACCTCATGGCGGCTCAGGGGATGTTCAGGATCACTCCCTAGTCCCGACCATACCTTATGAAAACGGTTCACCTGCATGGTGATCAGGGTCTTGGCATCCCGCTGTTCCCGGGTCAGATAGTAGGTGTCGGGATAGAGGTAGCCTTCCAGGCTGCGCCCGGACGTGATCCCCAGAGAAACGATGAATTCCGGATCATGGGCCAGGGCAATAAAGGGCTCCCGGTCACACCAGCCGTCGGCGGCAAAGATGTCTGCCACCTCCTCAATCCGCAGTCCTTCGGGGATGGTGACGGCATATCGAACCGGTTTGGCCGCTGCCAGTTGGCGCAAGACATCGCCTGGCCTTTTGCCAAGAGACAGGCGGAACTCGCCTGCCGGCAGTTTCCTGGACAGACCGAGATATTTTGCCAGGACCAGGAAACGGATATCTTCATCAATAAGTCCGGCCTCAGCCAGGATCGTGCCGATCTGCTTCAGGCCGGATCCTGGAGGAATGAGGACAATGGCGTCCTTCGCCTCCTGGACGGGCCCGGGCTGGAGGCTGTAGAGGGCCAGCCAGCCTCCGAGAGCCAGGGGGCAGAGCAGCAGAAAAAGAGCGATCCAGGAAAGGGCCTTTTTTTTCAGGATCGTGTAAGGAGAAAGTGTCATCATCTGGATGGTACGGATGGTACAAAAGGTACCAGGGGCCATGTGGCAAGAATCAGCAATGGCGGCCGTGGAGTCTCCAGTCCGCTATTCATGGGCAGCTTCTTCGACAGCAGGGAACATGGGAAGAACATCGAGAGTCAAATGACACCAATGTCTTCCCATGTCAACAACCAGCCAGGTATCATGGTGCTGAGTCGTTGTTGTCTGCCTGTCTTCACCTTTCCATCAGAACGGCTAGATGGAAGGGGGTGGTGTCTTTTCTGTCTTTGATGGCGGCAGCTGTTTTTCCACGCCCAGGGCCTTGCCGAAGGCAATCTTCACCACCTCGTCCATGTCCTTGACCGGAAAAAACTGCATCTTGTCGCGGATGTCCTTGGGGATCTCGGCAAGATCCTTTTCGTTCTGCGCTGGAATGATGATTTTGTTTATATCAGCACGCATGGCAGCCAGGGCCTTCTCTTTCAGTCCGCCAATGGGCAGCACTCGACCCCGCAGGGTCACCTCGCCGGTCATGGCCAGACCCTTGATCAGCTCCTGCTTGGTGACGGCTGAATAGATGGCGGTGGCCATGGTGATGCCGGCCGAGGGGCCGTCTTTGGGGATGGCACCGGCCGGGACATGGACATGGATATCCGTTTTTTCAAAAAAGCTGTCTTCCACCCCCATCTCCTGGGAGCGGCTGCGGCAGTAAGTGAGCGCTGCCTGTACCGACTCCTTCATCACGTCGCCAAGCTGGCCGGTAAGGGTCAGGGTACCCTTGCCCGGCATGAGATTGACCTCGATATGGAGGATCTCGCCACCGACCTCGGTCCAGGCCAGGCCGGTGACCAGTCCTGGTTGCGACAGGGATTCAAGATCGGACTCTGGAATGTTTTTGGGCGGACCAAGATAGCGCTCAATGGTCTTTGGCGTGATGCTGTAAGGCCCTTTGCCGCCTTCGGCGATCTTCCTGGCCACCTTGCGGCAGACCTTGCCGATCTCGCGTTCCAGATTCCGCAGGCCTGCCTCGTAGGTATAATGGCTGATAATATATTGCAGGGCTTCATCCTGCAGGCGGATATGACGGGCCTTGATGCCGTTTTCCTTCAATTGCCGCGGCAGCAGATAGCGTTTGGCGATGGCCAGCTTCTCCTCCTGGGTATAGCCGGAAAGGCGGATCACCTCCATCCGGTCGAGGAGGGGACCCGGGATGGTGTCGGTCATGTTGGCGGTGGTGATGAACATGACCTTGGACAGATCGAAGGGCATGTTCATATAGTGGTCGGTGAACTCGAAGTTCTGCTCCGGATCGAGCACCTCAAGAAGGGCGGACGAGGGATCGCCGCGATAATCGGAACCGATCTTGTCAATCTCATCCATCATGAAGATGGGATTATTGGAAGAAACCAGTTTCAGGCCCTGGATGATGCGGCCGGGCATGGCCCCGATATAGGTGCGGCGATGGCCGCGGATCTCGGCCTCATCGCGCATGCCTCCCAGTGACAGGCGGTGGAACTTGCGGCCCATGGCCCGGGCGATGGACTTGCCGAGCGAGGTCTTGCCCACCCCTGGAGGCCCGACAAAACAGAGGATCGGGCCTTTAGTGGTGGTGTTGAGTTTGCGCACGGCCAGATATTCAAGGATGCGCTCCTTGACCTTCTCCAGTCCGTGATGATCCTCGTCGAGGATCTGTCTGGCGGCCTCCAGGTCAAGGTGATCCTGGGTGGACTTTTTCCAGGGGACGTCAAGGATCCAGTCGATGTAGGTCCTGATGATTGAGGCCTCCGAGGAATCAGGATGCATCATCTCCATACGGCTGATCTGCTTGGACGCCTCTTTACGCACGGTCTTGGGCATCCTGGTCTTCTTCAGCGCCTTGTAGAGATCCTCGATCTCCTGCACCCGCTCGTCACCATCACCCAGCTCTTTCTGCAGGGCATGCAGCTGTTCGCGCAGATAATATTCTCGCTGAGACTTGCCCATCTCCTCCTTGGCATCAGACTGGATCTTGGCCTGGACAGTGGTGACTTCCAGCTCTTTGGTCAGCAGGTTGTTGACCAGTTTCAGGCGGGCGACAGGATCAACCTCTTCCAGGATGGCCTGCGATTCCGCAATCTTCAGGCGAAGATTGGAGCCAACCAGGTCAGCCAGGCGGCCAGGTTCTTCGATGTTGTTGATGATGGTCATCAGGTCAACGGAAAGGATGCCGCGCAGAGACATGATCTTCTCGGTCTGCTCGCGGACGGTGCGGATCAGGGCCTCGATCTTGACCGTAATTTTTTCAGGTTCTTTTTCCGGCAGCACTTCAATCTTCACCTGATAAAAAGGCTCGGTCTTTTCGTAGTCCAGGATGCGGGCCTTGGAAATCGCCTGTACCAGCACCTTGAGGCGGCCATCCGGCAGTTTCAGTGTGCGCATGACCATGCAGACCATGCCTACTGAATAGAGGGCACTTGATTCGGGGTTGTCCTGGGTCGAATCTTTCTGGGTGACCAGCATCAGCAGCTTGTCTTTTTTCAGCGCCTCACCCACGGCCTCTACAGAACTGGAGCGGCCGACAAAAAGAGGGATGATCATATAATTGAAGATTACCACATCCCGAACTGCCATCATCGGCAGGGTGTCCGGAATCTTCATATTCTCACTGTCGGAAAAATCATCCATGCCAATGGATAGTGAATCATTAAATTCCACGTAAACCTCCTGATCCAGGGCAACTGGATAAGTGACTTTTATTAAGTTCGGGAGTTGATCCCGATAATTTCCCTTTGATTTAAAAGAGAGAAAAACGTCTATCAAAATCAATCGAGCAGGGACTCTTGTATAAATTCTCAAATCGAGGCAAAAAACTAAACATTTCTCTGGGCGAAGTCAAGACTGCAAATGCGGAAGGGTGAAAGCCGCAGGGTAAGGGACGAAATCTCTTGTTTTCTCTTGAAGTAACCTCTCTTTTCAATCATAGTTGTTTACTCACCCCGATGAACGGGATAAGTGCCTTTCACAGATTGTTTTCTGGCAAGAAAACAAGAAAACAATCTGTAAGGCACCGATCTGTTGACGTTGTGCTGTCATCCTTGTCTTCTTTCCCTTGGGTATCCTCTTTGGGTAACCAACTGTTTTCATGTTCTTTTGTTTGAATGGAGTCTGTTATGCTTAGCCCGCGCTCATTTTTTGACCTCTCCGAGTTTCCTCATACCCCTCTTTTTTCTGCAAGCGACCCTGTCTGGACGGCCCTGACCAGGTTGAAGAACTATATGGACAAGTTCGTCTATCCACAACTCAAGAGTCCCTTGCTCCCGGAAGGAGAGCCATTGGCCAAAACCGTAGTCCTGCATGAGGGGCAGATCCTGCCGGCGGCCGGATTGGATATCGTCTACGGCGATACCACCAAACAGCAACTGAGGGTCCTCTCGGATGGTAGTGTGCTCACCGGTGCCACTGTGATCATGGCCGGGTCAGTGCTCATGGGCGGCCAGATAGCCTTAGGTCACGGGGTGCTGGTGGAGAGTGGGGCCCTGATCAAATCTCCTGCCATTATCGGTGACTACAGCGAAATCCGCCAGGGGGCCTATCTGCGAGGCTATTGCCTGACCGGAGCCCATTGCGTCATCGGCCACACCACCGAGGTGAAACACTCCATCTTTCTCGATCATGCCAAGGCCGGTCATTTTGCCTATATTGGCGATTCTATTCTGGGGCGGGATGTGAATCTGGGTGCCGGCACCAAGTTTGCCAACCTCAGATTTCTGCCAGGAAACGTTCTGGTCCGGACCGATGAGGGATCAATGGATTCCGGTCGCAGGAAGCTTGGCGCCATCCTGGGGGACAAGGTCCAGACCGGCTGCAACTCTGTGACCAATCCCGGCACCCTGATCGGCAAGGAAGGTCTTCTGATGCCGAACACCACCGCCCCTTCCGGTTATCATCCGCCCCGCACCGTTCTCCGTTGACCCGCAGGTCAGGCACGCTGCGTTTTTTCAGGCCAGATCCTTGTTTGCTGGCCATGGTCTGATAGCAAATTCCAGGTATGAGTAATGTCCGTGCCCCTAAGCCGCTGTAAAAAAATAACATGGCCATCTCAGTGCCCGGAGCGGCATAAGGAGCCGTAACGAAATAGATATAAATGGCCATGTTATTTCGTAACGGCCCCTAAAGAAGAGAGGTTGGAGGAATGTCTGAATCAGTAATGATTGCCTTCGCCGGCATAGGTCTGCTGGCCATTGCCAGTCAGTGGCTGGCATGGTGGGTCAAGTTGCCGGCAATCATGTTTCTCCTGCTGGCCGGCATTGTAGCCGGGCCCGTGAGCGGTTGGCTGGATCCGGACGCCATGTTTGGCGAACTGTTGATGCCCGTTGTCTCTCTTACTGTAGGTCTGATCCTTTTTGAAGGCGCCTTGACGCTCAAGTTCGATGAGTTGAAGGGCATCAGTAAGGTAGTTCGCCGGCTGGTCTCCTCTGGAATGTTAGTGACCTGGGTCGTCATCGGCGCGGCAGCCCATTACATGCTGGGCCTCACCTGGGAGATGGCCATGCTGTTCGGGGCGCTGGTGGTGGTTACCGGGCCGACGGTGATTGTGCCCATACTGCGTACTGTCCGTCCGAATATCGCGATTGCCAATATCCTGCGCTGGGAAAGCATTATCATTGACCCGATTGGTGCCCTGCTGGCAGTGCTGGTCTTTGAATTCATCGTCTCGCGGTCGGCTGGCGATGCCATTGTCCATACGCTGATCACCTTCGCCCGGGTCGTTGGCGTGGGCACCCTTATCGGTGCCGCTTTTGGCTATGGTATGGGTCTGGTGCTCCGTCATCACTGGATGCCGGAGTACCTGCATAATATGGGGACACTGTTGTTTGTCTTTGCCGCCTTCACCCTTTCCAGTGTAGTGGCAAATGAATCGGGCCTGTTGGCTGTAACTGTCATGGGGATATGGCTGGCTAACATGAAGCGGGTGCCGATTGAAGATATGCTGGAGTTCAAGGAATCGCTCTCCATCCTCTTTATTTCCGCTTTGTTCATCGTTCTGGCGGCACGTATTGAGCTGAGAGCGCTACTGGATGTCGGCCCGGGGGTCGTGGGAGTGCTGCTGGTCATTCAGCTTGTCGCCCGCCCTTTGAATGTCTTCTTGTCGACACCAGGTACGGATCTCACAATCCGCGACAAGCTGCTTCTCTCCTGGATTGCCCCGCGCGGTATCGTGGCGGCAGCGGTTTCTGCCTTGTTTGCTATGAAGCTGGCCAGTAGTGGTTATTCTGAAGCCAACATGCTGGTATCTCTGACCTTTCTTGTCATTTTGTTCACCGTGGTGCTGCAAAGTTTCACCGCTGGATTTATTGCCCGCTGGTTGCGGGTTTCCGAACCTGAACCCAAGGGCGTGCTCTTTATCGGCGCCAACCTGGTGGCGCGTGGACTGGCGCAACAACTCGATCGGCATGGGTTCCGCACGCTTCTGATCGATCACAGTGTTGATTATATCCGTAAGGCGCGCATGCTTGGACTGCCCACCTATCTGGGGAATCCGGTATCGGCTCATGCCGCCCGCAATCTGGATCTGGTGGGTATCGGCTGCATGATGGCGATGTCACAACGCTCCGAGATGAATACCTTGGCCGCCATGCACTATCGCCATGAATTTGGCCGGAACAGAATTTATTCGCTGCAGACCATGAAAGAATCGATGGCCACTGAGCGTCATGTCGCCGCGGATCAACAGCGTGGTCAGATCCTCTTTGGTGAATCGGTCAATTTCGGCATGCTGGCTGATATCCTGGCCAAGGAGGGCAGGTTTCGCAGTACTCGTCTCACTGAAACATTCACGTATGAAAAGTATCTTGAAACCCATGGGGACCAGGTCATTCCCCTTTTCGTGGTGACCGACAAGAACGCTCTGGTGCCGGTGGTTGCCGGCCGCAAGCTCCTGCCAGGCAAGGGCTCGACTGTGATTGCTCTCTGCCGCCCGGCCGCGCCGCCTCCGGAAAATCGATTCAGTACTCACTCGTGATTCCGGCGCAGGATGAAAGGGGAGGGCCTGGCTTTCATGGCAGCTCTTTTCATCCTGTGCACTCTCTTCTCTTGACTCCTCAATTTTTTATTATGATTATCATCAATCCAGAAGATTTTATCAGCTCCATCGCCGACAGCCTGCAGATCATCTCGTATACCCATCCCCGTGATTTTATTGCCGCCATGGGTCGCGCCTATGAAAAAGAGCGGAACCGGGGAGCCAAAGACGCCATGGCCCAGATCCTGCTCAACTCCCGGATGGCCGCCATGGGTAAGCGTCCGATTTGTCAGGATACCGGCATTGTCACCGTCTTTCTGCAGGTGGGCATGCAGTGTTGTTTTGACAGTGATCGCAGCATCCAGGAACTGGTCGATGCCGGGGTCCGCCGGGCCTGGCTCAATCCGGAAAATCCCCTGCGTGCCTCAGTGCTTGCCGATCCTGCCGGTGCCCGGAAAAATACCGGGGATAATACCCCAGCGGTGATCTACACCGAGCTCGTCCCGGGAAAAACCATCGACATCCGTATTACCGCCAAGGGCGGCGGGTCGGAGAATAAAAGTAAATTTGTGACTCTGAACCCCGGTGACTCCATCGTTGACTGGGTGGTAGCAACCGTGCCCACGATGGGGGCCGGCTGGTGTCCGCCGGGAATCCTCGGCCTCGGCATCGGCGGTACGGTTGACCGGGCCATGGTGCTGGCCAAGGAATCGCTGATGGAACCCGTTGATATCCAGGAGCTGATCGAACGCGGGCCGGTCAACCGGGTGGAGGAACTGCGTCTGGAGATCTATGAGGCGGTCAATAACTTAGGGATCGGCGCTCAGGGTCTGGGCGGTCTGACCACGGTACTCGATGTCAAGATCAGGGATTGCCCGACCCATGCGGCCTCCCTGCCGGTGGCCATGATCCCCAACTGTGCCGCCACCCGTCATATTCATTTTACGCTCGATGGCAGCGGTCCCGCGTATTTTGAGCCGCCGCATCTGGAGGACTGGCCGCGGATCAAATGGGAAATGGGGCCAGGGGTGAAACGGGTGCAGCTTGACACCATCAGCCGTGAAGAGATCGGAGGCTGGCGGATCGGCGAGACCCTGCTGTTGAGTGGAACCATTCTCACTGGCCGGGACGCGGCCCATAGCCGCATCCAGCAGTTGCTGGCCAAAGGTGAACCCCTGCCTGAAGGCGTCGACTTTAACGGGAAGTTTATCTATTATGTCGGCCCGGTTGACCCGGTGGGCGACGAGGTTGTCGGCCCTGCCGGTCCCACCACCGCCACCCGGATGGACAAATATACCGAGATGATGCTGTCCCGGACCGGCCTGCTGGGCATGATCGGCAAGTCGGAACGAGGCGATGCGGCCATTGCCGCTATCAAAAAACATGGCGCGGTCTATCTGATGGCCGTAGGCGGCGCGGCCTATCTGGTCTCCAAGGCGATCAAGAAATCACGGGTGGTGGCATTCGCCGATCTGGGCATGGAGGCCATCTATGAATTTGTGGTGGAGGATATGCCGGTGACGGTTGCCGTCGACAGCAGGGGCGAGTCCGTTCATCAGAGCGGTCCGGCGCTCTGGCAGCAGAAGATCAGGGATGACAGAGGAGGAAAGGTGCAAGTTTGATGGTTTCGTAAAAACTCAATTTATGAGATGGCTAAGTAAAAAGCGTCAAATGCGAGGCGCGCAAATTTCGAGGAATGAGGCGTACTTGAGTACGCCGCAGTGACGAGATAATTCGGAGTCTCGCAAGCTCGCTTACCTGCAGCAACGAAGCAGTTGGCGACTTTTTACGACGCCATCAAGTTTGAAGGAAGATCAGCTGGTGAGGGTCCGGTAAATCTCCGGCACCCGCAGAGGCAGCTTTTTCACGTCATTGATAAAGGTGTAGTTGATATCGCCAAAGAGATACCCCAGATAGTCCTGGGCCTCCTTGTCAATGGAGATGCAGAAGGAATGAATACCGCCAGCCTTTGCCTCTGTCAGGGCATGGCGGGTATCTTCTATGGCGTACTCTCCTTTGTAGTCATCATAATCTTCCGGTTTGCCGTCCGTTAAGATAAGCAAAAGCCGGACCCGGGCATCAATATCTCTGAGGACCTTGGTGCAATGGCGGATGGGGGGGCCCATGCGTGTGTAGTCCATGGGGGATATGGCACCAATACGTCCCCTGATCTCTTCCGAATAGGGCTCGGTGAACGTTTTCACATGGAAGAGTTCACTCTGGCTCCGGCGCATTCCGGAAAAACCGTAGATGGCATAACGGTCGCCAAGGGACTGGAGGGCCTCACTGAGAAGAACCAGTGATTCCTTCAGCGCTGTACCCACCCACCCTTCGGTGGACGAGGACATGTCAACCAGAAAAAGGGCGGCAATGTCACGCTCGTCTCGCTGCCGCCTGACAAAAAGATCCTCCGACGGCACGAGTCCGGCCCTGAGGTCGGCGTATGCTTCAGTCAGGGCATCAAGGTCGATATCGTCGCCATCCTGCTGTCGTCTGACCAGACGCTGCTGGCTGCGCATCATCTCAAACTGGCGTTTCAGCTGCAGGATCTGGCCCCGGTATTTCTCCATGGTGGTGGTGACAAAGGTGCCCTTGGTGGCAATGATTCGTTTTTCAATAAGCATGCACCAGTTTTTCCGAAAACCACGGCGCCGGAAATCCCACTCATCATAGAGCAGCCCTCCCTGCAGGGCCTTCCCTTCTTCCTCCTGGATACTTGTGGCCGGTGTTTTGCCTCTGCCCCCGGCCATCCGGCTGGCGCTGGCAATGTAGAATGAAGGCACTTTCCCCAGATCATTCTCTATCTCCCTGGCCAGATGGCGCAGTTCTTTCGGCACTTTTATCTGCCCATCATCAAGGCAGATGTAACGGGGATCATTCTGTTTTTCTTCCGTCGACTGCTCATTTTTTCCATCCTGTCCCATCGGTGACAGGATGGCCCCACTTTCACTTTCATTGATAGAGGGGATCTGTATTTTTTCTGTCTGTTCCGTCTCTGTTTCGGGGGCACCGGAGAGATGCGGGATGACAGCGGCCAGGGCCTTGATGAACTGCTGTTTCTGTTCTTCTCTCCTCGACAGCCGGGCCATCCTTGCCTCTGCGGGACGGAGCTTTCCCTGAAAGAAGAGAGGTGCGGGCAGCTTGAAATCCCCTGTCAGGCGCACCCTGGCATAGAAGCGTGTTGTGGCCCCAAAAATGTCCTCATAGCTTATTTTTTCGGCTGACGCCTGGTGGAGAATGGCTGCTGTTTCGTCGGAGAGATCAGGTAACGGATCATCAGCACAGCAGCAAAGAAGCCATTGGCGGACAGTGGCAAGCTCGTTTCCCGGACCTGCGGAAGAATCCGACAGATCAACATCCTTGAGTAAAAGCCTGAAAAGGGGCTGTCCGTCCCGCATCAGTCCCGGCAGGTATGATTTCAGGAACTCGGCCCTGCGGACAGTCTGCAGCAGATGGTAGCATGATGCTGCCAGTTCCTGATCCTCAAAGGAGAGGAAGAAATCCTCCAGAACTTCAGGGGCTGTCTGCTGCTGGCAGTAGATATCCAGCTCAATTTCTGCCCACAGGAAAGAGACCAGCAGTTTATAGAGATAAAAGTTGTCATTTGACCTGGCGGGGGCAATAATCTCCCGGGGCAGAAAAACACTCCTGGTATCGGTATATAACGAGGGTGCTTTCTGAATTTCCAGGCTCTGCCCGGACAGGCCTCGCAGATAGGGCAGAAGCCTGGGAATGATTTCATCCAGGCTGAGCCCTTTTTTCCCTCTGATTGTGCAGAGGTAATGAGCCTCCACATCATCCATATACTCCCGGGCCGCCCGCAGTCCATGGGCCTCATAGATATCAAGGATTCCTTTGACCCAGTCGGGCAGCTGCTCAATGCTGAGGCAGGTCAGGCCCTTGGTGAGATGACCAAGAAAATCAAAACAGAGGGGCGAGCTTATCGGCCAGAGGATACCAAGCTGTTCTATGACGGTTTTTTCGACCAGGGGCTCATAATCGGCCAGATGATCAAAAATTTCATCCCTCTCCCAGTCATTCAGCCGGTCAACAGGGATGACCTGCCGCAGTCTTTCAGTGAGTCCGTTTTTCATCACATCACTCTAGAGAACCGAGCTGACCATCTCATCGATAGCATTCAGCATCTCCCGGTCATCGGTCAGGGCCTGGGTGATGGTCACCTGACAGGCCTCTCTGGGCTCAATACCATCTTTTATGAGCAGCCCGGCATGAACCAGCAGCCTCGTACTTGCTCCTTCCTGCAGTCCTGAATCCTTCAGCCCTCGGGTCATTGCTGCTATCCGGACAAGCAGGCGGGCCAGTTTTTCATCGATGGCTGACTCATGGGCAACAATCTCTGTCTCCAGATCCGCATTGGGATAGCCGAGTTCAAGGGCCACAAAACGCTGTCTGGTTGATTGCTTCATGTCTTTCAAGACCGACTGATAGCCAGGATTGTATGATACAGCCAGCATGAACTCCGGCGGCGCTGCCAGCAGCTCGCCTCGTTTTTCAATGGCCAGTTCACGTCGGTCGTCAGCCAGGGGGTGAATAACCACCGTGGTATCTTTTCTGGCCTCAACCACCTCGTCAAGGTAACAGATGGCTCCATGCCGGACCGCCAGGGTCATGGGGCCGTCGACCCAGAATGTTTCGCCGCCCCGGATCAGGTAGCGTCCGACCAGATCACTGGTTGACAGGTCATCGTGGCAGGAGACGGTGATCAGCGGTCTTTGCAGCTTCCAGGCCAGAAACTGCATGAAACGGCTTTTGCCGCTGCCGGTCGGACCCTTGAGTAGAAGAGGGATGCCATTCTTATATGCCGCCTCCGCGATGACCAGCTCATTTTTCTGCACCAGATAAAAGGGCTTGTCATGGATGCGGTGTTCTTCTATTTTCTGGCCGGTGATCTGCATGTTCTCCACCTTCAGGACGGGTTATGGGTTGAGTATGATCTGTCTGAATTTTATAAAGGTACCCTGAATTGTAAGTCTGAAGCTTGACAAGGGCAAACAATAATTTTTCCTATCTCTCTTCGTCGGGTGTCGAAAGCAGGAGATGGGGGGAGGTTGCAGGCGGAAGTGATGCCGGAAATAGCTTGAGCTCTTTGGTTGAGAATCTGGCCTGAATCAGAGCAGATTCAAGGCGGCGAGACCGCCGCAGAAGGTGAGCAGGGCCAGGAGAAAAAGATAATCAGCGCCTGCCAGTGGCGACTGGCGCAAGGGGGTCAGTTGCCCGGTGAAACCCCGCAGGATCATGGCCTGGTGCACCCGTCTGGCCCGGTTCCAGCTTTTGACCAGCGTCATGCCCAAGAGATGGCTGAAGGTCTTGTAGGTGTGCAGGTTGGTGCGGGCCACAAATCCCCGCATCCTGGCAGCCCGGAGCAGCCGTTGATATTCCTGGTGGATGACAAAGATATAACGATAGGTGGACAGGAGCATGAAGCAAAGCTTTGGCGGCACAGACAACCCTTCCAGGCCATGTCCCAGGCTGGCGACGCTTGAGGTGGAGAGCAGGGCCAGGAGGGTGAAGACGACGGCGTTGGTTTTCAGGGTGATCAGCGCAGAGAGTCGGATGCCGTCGTGGCTGATGGCCATCCCGCCTATGGTGGTCATGGCGTCACCGCCATAGGTGAGAGGCAGGGTCAGCCACAGAAAAAGAGTGAACAGATTGACGGCCAGCAGATGTCTGAGAACCAGGCCTGCCTGCAGGCGGGCACCGAACAGGAGCAGGGTGGCGCCGGTGAGGCCGATTGTTGCCACCAGAAAGGAACCGGTCAGGGCCACGACCAGCGTCAGGGCGCAGGCGGCCATGATCTTGACCCTGGCATCACGCCGGTGCAGCAGCGAGGTGCCGACTGCAAAGGGCTCTTCGATCATTGAGGAGCTCCGGGCCGGGGAAAGGGGTCAAGGTAGAGCCAGAGCAGAGCCCCGAGTTCCACGCCTTTTTCATGTCCTTGCGGATCCTTGATGGTGAAATCAGCCTCGTTCAAGGCGGCAAACCCCCACCAGCCGGCAGCGGGACAGGTGAAGGAAAAGATTCCCTGGCCGTCAGCCAGGATGACCTGGCTGACATGGGCGTCGCTTGGTGCCTGCAGCGTCTTCTGCCCGGCCTGCTCTTTGGCCTGGTCATAATATTCGACCTCAACCAAGGAGCCTGGAACCGGCTTGCCGTCGAGCAGCACCTGACCGACAAAGGTGTTGCCGCCATAATTGCCAAAGGGACGGAGCAGGGGCACGATCTCGGTCTTCAGCCCCAGGGGGTCTGCCCATCCTTCATCGCCGTCAAAGGCCGATATTGCTGTCTTGGTGTAGTGGATGATGAAGAGATCCTCGGCGGCCTCCCAGTAAGGCTGAGGCTCCATGATAAACCAGTAGACTCCGGGCCGTTTCGGCGTGTAGTCAAGTTCCCAGCCTCGGTGTCCCATGACCATGGTCATGGAAAGTCTGGAGGTAAGTTCTTCTCGCTGGCCCTCCTTCATGGTGTAAAAAGCGGCCGGCCTTTCCATGGCCATGCCGATGCCGGCAAAGGGGTGGGAAAAGGAGAGGTCGAGATGGACGGTCGGCTGCTGCTGGCTCACCCGGTTTGCCGAAGGGATGACCATGCCGAAATGGGCCAGGCCGGGGCTGGTGAGGATAGAGAGTAAAAGGGCGCACAGGGCTGCCGTGATTACAGGTTTCATAGTATCCTCAGGTAAAAAAGGTGGGGATGTGCTCGTTGTTGATCGTGGCCGTGCGTCTTTTTGCTGCGAGCTGTCTCTCTTTTCGTAAGCGCCAAAAGAACCGCATCGAGTAACTATCCAGCTTAGTACCGGGAAAATGCCAAAACACATGTCACGTAACTATTCAGCAGCGCTTCATATGCGAGAAAGAGGCCTGCGAAGTGTACTGATTCGTTCATAAGCAGGCCGATGATGAAGCAGATGAGGTGCTGCTGGATAGTAGTTACCGCATCTATTTTATTCCACCACCCGTCACTGCGAGGCGCGCAGCAACGTGGCAGTCCAGAGAGGTGTGGGGCCACGGTCACTCAGGCCTGCCGGGAACTCTCTGGATTGCTTCGCTGCCGCTCGCAAAGACGATGTTCCGTGCCACTGGAACTTGAGGCAAGCGCAATTGCCTGGACAAGACAGGTGGAGAGAGGGGTTTCTTGGGCGCGACCTTATTTTCTTCTGCTTTTCATCCAGGCAATAATGCCTGCCAGGCCGATGAGATAGCCGATGGCGCCAAGGATGTCGGTAAGCCCTGGTTGCTGATCTTCTGCCTGGGCCAGGCTGCGGCGGATGGGGGCCAGTTTTTCTTCCAGGAGCTGATCGAGAATTTCGCGCAGTTCCTCGCGGCTGTTCTCTGCCGAGCCAGATTGCTCCGGGGCTGGAGATGTTTCTACGGATTCCTGGGACTCCCGGGCGGTACCTTGTTGAGCAACTCCTGGCTGGAGTAGCCATTCATTGCGGTGACCTTCGCCACCGGAGACAATGATCCGCAGTGGAATGTTTCCTTGTTGGCCGGCCTCGGTCAGTGAAAAGGTGAAGATACCCTGTTCGTCGGTCTTGCCCTGGAGCAGTATGGCGGCTGTGGCCGCATCCTGCACATCCACTGTGCCCTGAACCAGGGGCCGTCCGCCCGAAAATCCGCTCTCAACGGTGACTGTATCGCCGGCAACCCAGGCAAAGACGCGGATCTTGTGGGCCTGGGACCAGGCGGGAAAGAGCCAGAAGCCAAACATCAGGAGGGAAAAGAGAGACAGGGTCCGCTGGGTTTTTTGTTGGATTAGCATTGAGTGCTCTTGGTAAAGTCCAGTATTTCCGGTTGCACCCGGGCCAGAAAGCCGACGATGAAGAAGGTTATGCACCCTTCGATCACCATGACGGGCACATTGGCGGCTACCAGTATGGCGGCGGCATGAGAAAAGCCCGGATCTGAAAGCCAGAGAGCCGCGGCGGTGAGAAGTGCTGACAGCAGGAGAGAGCAGAAACCTGCCAGAAAGCCGGCGGATAATTGCCGGCTTTTTCCTCGATGCAGCCATGGTCTGAGGGCCAGGCCGCAGAGCACGGCAGGGGCAGCCATGTTAAAGGTGTTGACGCCAAGGACCAGCAGGCCGCCGTACTGAAAGAAGAGGGCCTGGAGCAGTAGGGCTGTCAGGATTGCCGGGAAGGCGGCCCATCCCAGAATAATCCCCATCAACCCTCCGAGGAGGAGGTGGGCCGAGCCTGGCCCTATGGGGACATGGATCAGAGAGGCCACAAAAAAGGTGGAGGCCAGCAGGGCCACGGTCATGATCCTTTCGTAGTTCAGTCTTCTGAGGCCGATTGTTGTGCCGATAATGGTCAAGGCTCCGCCGCCAAGAAGCACCGGCCCGGTGAGAATGCCTTCTGAGATATGCATGGAAGGTGAAAGTTAAAGGTTAAAAGGTACCAGAAGGCCATATGACGCGCCTCCAGGTTCAGTGCAGATGCTCGCCGGTGGAGTTCATGGC
This sequence comes from Desulfoarculaceae bacterium, assembly GCA_019429465.1. GTDB lineage: Bacteria > Desulfobacterota > Desulfobulbia > Desulfobulbales > Desulfocapsaceae > UBA2270. The sequence continues at coordinate 1,947 of JAHYIV010000007.1, read as the reverse complement.
CAGCTTGCCGTAGCGTACTCCGCGCAGGGCAATGAGGTTGTCGGCCAGTTCCTGGACCTTGGCCGCCTTGCCACGAATGATAATGACCTCCAGGCAGTTGTCATGATCCATGTGGACATGGGTGGTGGAGACGATCTGGTGGTGGGAATCATGCTGCAGCTCGGTGATCTTCTCCTGCAGCTGGGGCTGATGGTGATCATAGACCAGGGAGATCACCCCCATCACATCCTTGTCAGCGGCCCATTCATTCTCGACAAAACGGGAGCGGATCAGGTCACGTATCGCTTCTGAGCGATTTTTATAATGATGCTGCTCCATGAACGTGTCAAAGTCATTCAGCAACTTCTGTTCTATAGAGACAGTAAATCGCTTGAGCATTTATAATACCTTTTTTAATTTCGTGTTATTTTATCCGTGGTTGAGCGGTGAGTCAATAAAAATGTAAGATCCGGAACGGTAATGGCCCGGTTAAATGGCTTCCAAAATCTCACCAGGGAGTAAAACGTGTTTGATTTGCTTGTTTTTTTGTACTACAAGTGAAAGGAATGTTTTTGGGGTGGGCGATGCTGTGAACAATGCTTGACTTGGAGGTGGAAATGAAGATGACTTGTCCCCATTGCGGGGTTGTTGGTTCAGCGCATGGTTCCATGCCGGGAGAAAAGGTGCGATGCCCGCAATGTGATAAGGTGTTCAAGCTCATGGAGCAGAAGCTTGCCTGTCCTCATTGTGGAATAATCGGCTCCCTGCGGGATTCTGTGCCTGGCACAAAATTCAGGTGCCCGCGCTGTGCAAAGGTGTTCTTGTTGATGCCGGAGATGCTGGCAGAGAAGCCAGCCAGAGGCGCTGCTGTCGCTGATGTGTCAGGCGCGATGGCTGCTCCAGCGGCCGGCATTGAGCCTGCTGCCCGGGCTGAGTGGGTATCTCCTGTAGCCGAACCAGAACTGATTCCTGAGTCATTGACAGGAGTCTTGCCGGAGGTAGCGCTGGAACTGGAACCGCCTGTATTGCCGGAGGCTGAGGTTGTTCCTGAACCTGAACCGGAGCTATTGCCGGAGGCTGAGGTTGTTCTTGAACCGGAGCCGGAGCTATTGCCGGAGGCTGAGGTTGTTCTTGAACCGGAGCCGGAGGTATTGCCGGAGGCTGAGGTTATTCCTGAACCGGAACCAGTAACTGAACCTGCCGGGAGAGTGGCAGCTGAGCTGGGTGAGGTTGTCTTCGAGTCAGTGGTGGAGCCTGCGGCCGAGCTGTGCGTAGAACCAGCAGTTGAGCCTGAAGAGGTCCCTCAAGCTGAGGCAGGCGCGGAGGGGCTTGAGCCAGCTGGTATGCCCACGGATGTCTGCGCCGGTTGTGGCGATTCTTTTCATCCGGAATTTCTGCAGGAGATTGATGCGAAATTGTACTGTGGCGTCTGCCAGCTGCGCGCTGCCGCCATGGATGCCGGGCAGCAAACAGCAAAATACGGTGGTCGAAAGTTATGGGGCATGCTGGCTGCGCTTGTGCTTCTTGGGTTGCTGGTGCTTGTTGTCCTGGTACTGATGAAGCTTGGCATTATCTGAATCCTGGATGGACTTTGATGCAAGAAAGACACCTCTTTTCTTTTGGTTGACCATCGTCGTCGGGTGTGTTGTTTAAATATAAATCATAAGAAAATATTGGCGGAAATGTAACTATCCAGCTCAAAAAAATGCACTGAGCTGAAAAAAGTTCTTGACACTGTTTTTGTGTGATTTTTCAAAAACCAGAGTCTGTGTCTGGATGCTGTGCGATATGCCCGAAAAGCCTTTTGGTTGTGGACTGATAGCTTCATGTCGACCGCCAGTAAGGTCGATCGTGTGCAAAAAATAATTTCTTCATGTAGGGCATCCTGACGATAAAAAATCCGGTTTTAAAACCCGTGTTATAATGGATTCAAGACAAACACACGGGAGCCGGAATGACAGTTGATAA
>JAHYIV010000061.1 GCA_019429465.1 Desulfoarculaceae bacterium | reverse complement strand
CCTGAAATCGTCTCATCCGGGTCTCCTGTAGCCACTCTGTCCGCCTCATGTTCACCCCCAATACAGGTGAAACACAAACCGGACAGATCATGTGCTACAAAACCGGACATATCATGTGCTGCCAACAAGGGGGGGAATCACGGATTTACCTGAGAGACAACAGAGGGTATCATCATAGATCTCCTTACCGGCTGCTTCCGTCTGCCGGAGACCCTCTTAAATGGGGAGACTCTTGGATGAAGATTTCAACCGTCCTTGACCACATCGACAGTGGCCACATGGCTTTGCCCGAGTTCCAGCGTGGTTATGTTTGGAACAGAGACCAAGTTCGGGGATTGTTAGACTCGCTCTACCGCAAACATCCAATCGGCGGGCTGCTGGTATGGGCAACGGAATCAAAGTCCGCGATGCATAGGGGCGATGGTCCGCTTGCTGCCGGCGTGGTGAAGCTGTTGCTTGATGGCCAGCAGCGTATGACCTCGCTGTACGGTATAGTGCGTGGCAAGCCACCAAAGTTCTTCGATGGAAACGCGCAAACCTTCACCGGGCTGCGTTTCCACCTCGAAACTGAAACCTTCTCTTTTTACCAGCCTTTAAAAATGCAAGGCGATCCGTTGTGGATCGACCTCACGGAACTGATGCGAAAAGGAACTGGGGGATTGGGAGAGATGGTCACAAACTTAAGCCAGATCCCAGCCCTTGCGCCGAAGGTGGGAGAGTATGTGGGGCGACTAAGTCGCCTGCTCGGCATCGTGGACATCGACCTGCACGTGGAGGAGGTCACCGGCGCGGACAAGTCGATTGACGTGGTGGTTGACATCTTTAATCGTGTAAATAGTGGCGGTACTAAGCTCTCCAAGGGCGATCTGGCGCTGGCAAAGATCTGCGCCGACTGGCCTGAAGCGCGCGACACGATGAAACATTCGCTGAAAGGTTGGGCAACTCATGGTTACCATTTCAACCTGGACTGGCTGCTGCGCTCGGTGAACACGGTACTAACCGGCGAGGCGAAGTTCCAGTTCTTGCACAACAAGACCGCCGAGGAGATACAAGACGGCCTCAAGCGAGCGACCAAGCGCATTGACACGTGTCTCAACCTGATCGGTGGCCGGCTGGGACTGGATCACGACCAGGTATTGTTCGGTCGCTTCGGTATACCAGTCATGGTGCGTTACCTAGACCAACGCAACGGCAGTCTCGATGCGCAGACCCGCGACAAACTCCTGTTCTGGTTCGTACAGTCGGGTATGTGGGGGCGCTTCTCAGGTTCCACTGAGTCGTACATCGACCAGGACCTTGCTGCACTCGAAGGTGACGGCGATGCGCTAAAGCGGCTTCTGGAGCAGCTGCGTCTCTGGCACGGAAGTCTGCGCGCAGACCCGGGGCATTTCGGGGGATGGAGTCTTGGCGCTCGCTTCTACCCGGTGTTATACCTACTCACTCGAATGGGTGAGGCGAAAGACTGGGGCACCGGCTTACCGCTCAAGAGCAGTTTGCTGGGCGTTATGAGCAAGCTGGAGGTGCACCATATCTTCCCCAAAGCGCAGCTATATAAGCATAAGCACAAGCGACCCGAAGTGAATGCACTGGCAAACTTCTGCTTCCAAACGAAGGAGACGAATCTGGAGATTAGTAACCGCTTGCCGGAAGAATACTTCCCGGTATTCGAGGAGAGACATCCTGGTGGATTGGCCTCACAGTGGATTCCGATGGATCCTGGACTCTGGAAAATAAAGAATTATCACGATTTCCTTGCGGCTCGACGTGATCTGCTTGCTGCAGAGACGAATCGACGGATGGAGGAGTTGCTCCACGGCGATACCCATTGGCTCGAAGGGATTAGAAAACCTGAGGAAGTGACGGCTTCCGCTGATCTCATGGGCGGTATCTCTAGTGAAGAAGAGGAAGCAGAACTCATCGCCCTTAACGATTGGGTTGAAGCGAAAGGTCTGCCGCGGGGGCAGATGCCGTTCGAATTCACCGACCCTGCCACTGGTAATCAACAAGCTGTGTTCGACCTCGCTTGGCCGGAAGGTTTGCAGGAGGGATTTAGCCAGCCCGTGGCGGTTCTACTAAACGAGGGCACCGAAACGTTGGCGTTGGCTAGCAGCGCGGGATTTAGGTGTTTTACTGATAGAGATATCTTTAGGGCGTATCTCATCAAGGAAGTTCTCGGGGATGCGCAGTCGGCATGAGCAAGATCCGGTTAATGCGAAATTTCGGGGGGAAATTATGATTGAAGATATTGCCACGAAAATACGTGACGCAGCCCATATTAATCAAAAGATTGCGATGTTCCACTTTCAGGTGTTGATAAATGCCGACAAATTGAAGGGTCTTGATCCTATGGATTTCTGTAAAGACATTGGTGTCACCAGATCGTATGCCACTGAGTTTCGTAAGATGTTGAGTCTAGCAAAATTGATGAAGGAAGAAGGAGTGAGGATTTCTGGAAGGTAACAAAAGATACCCGTATGTTTAAGATAGAGGTCCCTTTCGATAACAGTCTCTATTTTTTCGATGAGAAGGGCGAGAAAACGTTACCTGGAAATCTGCCAAGGATAGTCAGGGCAGGGTGACCTGGCATGGTAAATGGGGCGGGGGAAGGCTTCGACGGGTTCATCAATTTGGATGGCGAGAAAGTACACGTGTCCGATGCCGACCGGGTGAGCAAGGACATCTTGAAACGTTTGCCCCAAGGGAGCGATCAATGGAACCTGCTGCGGCAACTGGCGATGTATTGCTGGGAGGAAGGCCATTTCGATGCTTCCTGCGTCTACCTGCGGCAGATCCTTGCTCTTGCCGATGACCCTCCTGCCAAGGCGGATTGCTACCTGAAACTGGGTCAAGTCCAGGAAGCGGCCGACGATTACCTGGGGGCCCTGCGGAGTTACGAAGAGGCGTTTACCCTCGATTCCGGCCGAAACGATACCTCGTATTTCCTGCATAATAATCGCGGGTTCTGCCTGAATCAGCTCGGACGGTACGACGAGGCCGAGACGTATTGCCGCAAAGCCATCGAGATCAACGGGGACAGGTACAACGCATACAAGAATCTCGGTGTGGCCCTGCAGGGGCAGGGAAGGTATGCGGAGGCGGCCGAGTGTTTCCTCCGGGCAGCTTTCATATTTCCGCCGGACTATCGATCCATCGAGCATTTGGAGGAGCTGTTTGCAAACCATCGGGAAGAGGTGGAAAGGGAGATTCCGGACATCGTGGAGCACTTGGAGGCGGTGATCGAGGCCCATCACAAGCTGATTCAGTAAGCCCCTTTACATTGGCGGGGGGAGGTGCCCGAATGCCTACTTTGGAGACTTGGGGAGGGGTGAGCCAATTTTCTTATGACGGCTCCGTGGAGACCGGCACCAAGATCACGTACGGCAACCGGAGAAAGGCTGTAGTTACTGCGCACCAATACGCCGCGCTGCGCCAGCACTTCCTGAATCGGGAGGTGCCCATCGGTACGACAAGAAAGACCTTAGAAACCGAACCGCCGGAGGGAAGCCTCGGCGCGTGGCTTCATGCGAACGTCAACAAAGCCGCTATCGCCTCTTATGTCGGGCCGATCCTTGTCCACGAGGACTACGCCGAAAGGGTCGGAGAGCATGGCATTCGAATCACTCGTTGAGAATGCTTTGATGGAATTTGGGGAAGTTTGATGGCATTCAGCCTCTCCACCTGCTCCCTGATGTGGCTCTTCCCGAGGGAAACGTAGTGCATGGTCATCTGCAGGTCGGAGTGCCCCAGTGCTTTCATGATTGCAGCAAAAGGATCGGCTCCCCCCATGCCCATCTGAGATCCGAAGGTTAGGATACCTAGGTCAAGAATCTCTGAAACTTTCGAATCTGATCGCGCTGGTCCGCGATCGTTCCAAAGGGGCGAAGCATTCGCTCTGTGAGGGAGGCACGACCGACTCCATCGGGCAGGGACTGAATTTGTTCCTGTATCTCAGGAGCCAACCGTAGCATACCCATGACCTGGGTCACCCGGGCCCGGGTAATCCCCTCGTGGCAGGCGATGGCGGCCTGGTTGGCGGCCGCGCCGGACTCCAGGAGGGCCTGCCACTCGACGGCCTTGCGGAGGAGTTCAACTACCCGAGGCGTCTTGGGTTCTCTGGGCGGTTTTGGATTGCCTCGCACCTGAAGGACCGAGCTCACCGTCCTGTCGCCCGGCACCCGGCGCGTTAGGGCGCCGATGTTGCCATTTTCGAATGCCCCCTTGGGGCCAAGGGCGATCTCGACGGTTTGTTCGCGGTATGCGGCCATGGGGGCGCTGCCGGGGGCAACCTGGGCGAGGTGGACGATTCTGAAATATATCTCCGGCTCGACAGAGGTGGCCCCCATCCTTCGGACAGGGGGGTGGCAGGTTTAAGGTGAAGATCCGGGGTTGGGTTCATGCCGCCTCGGTGTTCCTGTCCTGCAGTACAGGAGGTTCGGGCTGACCGCAGTATGCTT
>JAHYIV010000006.1 GCA_019429465.1 Desulfoarculaceae bacterium | reverse complement strand
ATTCCATTTCATGGCTAAAAATATACCTTTCTTGTGTATATGTCAAGACTCGCTTCTATCACTACTTGAGGTTCACAACCTTCTTTTTCACTGGTGCTTTCATCAGAGCCACCGCCTTTTCCATGGCTTCACGAACAGGGTCAAGGGTCATGCGGGCATAAACGGCTGTACTGTTCGGGTTCTTGTGGCCCAGGGTCTTACCTACTATGGCAGTAGATGCACCGCCTATGGTCTGGTAGCTGCCCATGGTTCGCCGCAGGTCATGCAGGCGCACGTTCTCAAGATCGGCTCGCTTGAGGATTCTTGCCCAGCCCTTCTTTGGTTCCTGCAAATGCCCGGTCTTGCCATAGCCAGGGAACACGAAGATACTGCTTACCGACTGCCGCCGCCTGGTCAATATCTCCAGGACTTCGCCAACTAGAGGGACAAGCATAATGCTCTTGTTCTTTGAATCCTCACCGCTGATTCGCCATTGCTCCCGATTAAAGTCAAGGTCGTTCCAGCGCATCGACAACACGTTGGAGCGGCGCGCGCCGGTGAAGATACTCAGCAGCAAGTAATCGGAGATATCGGGGTTCCCTGTGGCTCGTTCATCCTCGACTGCCTGGAAGAATCGCTCAAGCTCTTCCGGTTGCAAGAACCTGTCCCGTGAGTACTCCTTGAACATCTTGGTTGTTCGGCATGGATTGGGCAGGTCTGGCAGCATGGTATTGTAGACGGATCGCAACAGGGCCAGATGCCGGTTCGCCGCTGCCGGGGTCATGGTCTTTGTCAATCTGGTGTGCCAGGCACGAACAGACTCAGGAGTAACCTCGTCAACACGCCGGGAGCCAAAGGTAGGTTTCAGGTGCAGTCGTATTTTGGCCTGGTCATCTTTGGCGGATCGTTTATGAGGGATGGCATGTTCGGTTATGTACAGATCAAGGATGGCGGCCACGGTCAAAGTGTCACGGTTCTGGCGCTTGTCTGATTGGGGGTCATTGCCCTTGCTCACTTCCAGCCTTAAAGCATTGGCCTTGTCTCGTGCGGAATGCAGGGGCAGGTCAGGCCACTTGCCAAGAGTCACGATGACCGGCCTTTGCTTCTCAGGGCTCCATCTCTGGAACTGGAACGACTTCACTCCTGTACCGGACACCGCCAGGCGCAAACCCTTCTCGGTAGTGTCGTTGTAGTATGCTCGTTTCCCGGTGCCCGGCAACGGCAGATTTCTCAGCCGCTCTTCTGTGAAATTAAATGTGTTCTCACTTGCCATCCCCTCACCTCTTTTTCGTTAAATTTTGACAGAACCGACCCACTGCCGTAACAATCCGTTGCTCTCTCAGTTATATGCCAGTTATATTTGAAACGGTAAAATAGGGCTTGTTTCGTACCAAATTATACTACATGGCAGAAAGGTGTCAATGGTAAATACTTGATAAGGTGAGGTAAATATTTCTAGGTATTTTTAGGTATTTCACGGAGACACGGACTACGAATCCGTAGGTCGGGGGTCCGAATCCCTCCTGGTGCACCAGTAAAATCAAGCACTTATCGAGTTTCTCGGTAGGTGCTTTTTTTGTGTGATCAGTAGCCAATCAGTAAAAGTAAGTATCCACCGGTAAAACCGGTGGCTTTAAATTGTGAACCGCTCAAAGCGGTATGTTAAAAAGATTCACTGACCACCCTTCGGTGGTCGCCTATTTAAATAACGACAGTTGTTCTACTCGATTATCTTCTTTTTCTTGTTCACGGATATACGTGCGAACAACACCTTCATCGGTACCAACAGTTGAGACAAAATAACCTCGTGCCCAAAAACTCATTCCACCGTAGTTCTTCTTTTGGCCAAGGTACGTGCGAGCAATGTGAATTGCACTTTTCCCCTTTATGTAACCAACCACCTGAGCAACTGATTACTTCGGTGGAATTGATATCAACACATGGACATGATCTGCTTGCAGATGTCCTTCTAAAATCTTACTATCCTTTTGACGCGCAAGATCGTGAAACACCTCTCCAAGATGTTGCCGAAGCTGACCGAAGAGCACTTTTCTACGACACTTCGGTATCCAAACTACGTGGTACTTGCATTCCCACCTTGATTGACTTAAGCTGTTTACGTTGTTCATTGAAGCCTCATTCTCGTGACTTTGAGCGGTCCACGAGTCTTGAGGCTTCTTCATTTTTCCGGAACTGTCAAACTTTTATTGTCCCCCGGCAAAGCCGGGGGTTTACTTAGAAGAAAGTATGTCTGGGCCTCAGCAGTCCATACCGGGGAGAGTTGGCCCAACGCCTTTGCCGGCAAAAGTGCCATGATGCTTGCCCTCCGTTCATCCACCGACAAGCCTGCAACCTGGTATCAGGAAAAACGCAATGTCCATACCGACCTCAGAGAGCTCTTTGGCTCAGAAACCAGGCACATAGATGGTGTGGCCATCATGACCGACACCGACAACAGCGGCCAGCAGACAACCGCATATTATGGCGATATTTTTTTTACCAGTGAATAAGAGCCGGCCTGAAGAACAAAATGAAACATTCTGGCATCGGCAAAGACAAGGCCTGCGCCCCTGACGATTCTACCCGCATTACCTGCCATCTCAGCCTCAAATTCGGGCAAGAGACCACGCTGACATGAGGAAGTTTCCTCAATTTCTCCGACATCGGAGCTGGAATCTCTGACCAGCAGCCATTTTCCATCTGTTGTGCACCAGAAGAAGATGCCCCATCCACCCTTTTTGTCATTGCTTTCCTGGTCAAAAAGCCTAGAGTATGTTATTTTATACATCCTCCCAAGGGACTCGGAAAATACTGATGTATCTGTATTGCGACTGGATCTGGGCAGGATCTGGCTGCATCGATTGTGTAAAATCGCGGATGTGGTTGCGCTCCATCGAGGATTTCACGATTGAGGTGCGGTCAAAGATGGCCCCAAAGACGGGGAGCAAGATGGTATATCAGTATTTTCAGCGTCCCTAAAACTATCCCTAGCGACAAGTCCAAAACGACACGTACCAGCACCTTTTGAGAAATATCATGAGCAGACAGCTTGAACAGGAAGTAGCCAAACGACGGACCTTTGGCATCATCAGCCATCCAGACGCCGGAAAAACCACTTTGACCGAAAAGCTCCTCCTCTTTGGTGGCGCCATCAATCTGGCCGGGGCCGTCAAGTCACGCAAGGTGGCGCGACATGCCACCAGCGACTGGATGGCCATTGAGCAGGAACGCGGCATCTCGGTTACCACCTCGGTGATGAAATTCACCTACTGCGATTACGAGATCAATCTCCTCGATACCCCCGGCCATCAGGATTTTTCCGAAGATACCTACCGAGTGCTCACCGCCGTTGATTCGGCGATCATGGTCATCGACAACGCCAAAGGGGTTGAAGCCCAGACCGAGAAGCTGATGGAAGTGTGCCGGATGCGCAACACACCACTGATCACCTTCATCAACAAACTGGACCGCGAAGGGATGGAACCACTCGACATCCTGGCCGAGATCGAAGACAAACTGCAGATCGAATGTGCCCCCATGTCCTGGCCCATTGGCATGGGCAAGACGTTTAAGGGAGTCTACAATCTCTATAGGAAGCAGCTGCACCTGTTCACCCCGGGTCAGCAGAGCCGAGGACAGCAGGGAATCACCATCGAGTCCCTTGACGACCCGCGCCTTGACCAACTGCTAGGGGCTTATCAGGCCGACGAACTACGTACCGACATTGAGCTCCTGGCCGGGGCGGCCAACCCCTTTGACTACGACCACTACATGAAGGCCAATCAAACCCCGGTCTTCTTTGGCAGTGCCATTAATAACTTCGGTGTCCAGGAACTCCTTGACGCCTTTGTGGAAATGGCTCCACCTCCCGGCCCACGCACGGCGGTCACCCGCGATGTGGACCCCACCGAGGAAGATTTTTCCGGTTTCGTGTTCAAGATCCAGGCCAACATGAATCCGGCCCATCGCGACCGCATCGCTTTTTTCAGGATCTGCTCCGGGAAGTTCACCCGCGGCATGAAAGTGCGCCATCACCGGCTGAACAAAGACATCACCTTGGCCAATGCCACTATCTTCATGGCTCAGGACCGGGCCAATGTCGAAGAGGCTTGGCCCGGAGACATCATCGGCCTGCACAACCACGGCACCATCAAGATCGGCGACACCTTTACCCCCAAGGAGCCGCTCAAGTTTACCGGTATCCCCAACTTTGCCCCTGAACACTTCCGCCGGGTACTCCTGAAAAATCCCCTGAAGATGAAGCAGCTGCAGAAGGGGTTGATTCAACTGGCGGAAGAAGGGGCGGTCCAGGTATTCCGGCCGCTCATCGGTGCTGATTACATCATGGGAGCGGTAGGCGTGCTCCAATTTGAAGTGACCATGGCCAGGTTGAAAAATGAGTATGGCGTCGATGCCGTCTATGAACCGATCAACTATCAGGCAGCCCGCTGGGTGACCTGCGCCGATCCGAAAAAAATGGCGGAGTTTGAGAGGAAGAATCAGGCGGCACTGGCCCGGGACGCAGAGGGATTTCTGACCTATCTGGCCCAGAATGAGTGGATGCTGAATTTTTTCATGGAAAAATGGCCAGCCATAGAATTCCATAAGACCAGGGAGAATATTTAGGAGCAGTTACAGAACAGCCGGTGCTGTCCCGGCTGTTCTGTTTACTGCTCCTTATGTCGTTAAACAGTCAACAATCGTCTCTTTGATTGTTGACTGTTTAACGACCGGTACCCACAGCAACCAACACCTTCAAGGTTTACTGCTCCTTATGTCGTTAAACAGCCAACAATCGTCTCTTTGATTGTTGGCTGTTTAACGACCGGTACCCACAGCAACCAACGCCTTCAAGGTTTACTGCTCCTCTATCATAACAGTCAACAATCGTCTCTTTGATTGTTGACTGTTTAACGACCGGTGGCTGTAAAGACCACGCCGTAGCCCTATGTCGCGATATCTTCCATTTCCTTTTCCTCATCATCGACAAAGACAAGGGCCTGTCCCTCTGACAGGGCCGTGGCCACCTTCTTTCTGGCCGTGGCGAGAATCCTCTGGATGGTTCCCCGTGACACCCCCATGAACTGTCCGGCCTCTTCCTGGGTCAAGTCATCCCGATCACAGAGCCTGAGCGCTTCCAGCTCATCACGACAGAGTTCAATCCGCTCAAGTTTACTCAAAGGCGTGCCGGTTGGCTTGAAGGCCCGACCGCAGAAATTACCCTGACAATGTCGTATTTTTTTGGGACGAGGAGACATGTTGTTTTTTTACTGTTAAAATAAATAAATATGGCAGTTTGCATGCATTTTCAACACACAGACTGCCAGCACCGATTCCTTCTTTTTATACTGCAGATGAAGTAAAAAATCAAATACTCAATCAATGATGGCAATTACTGCCGCCACCACAGACCTGGTCCGCATGCATGATCGGTAATTTACCCGCCACAAAATGTTCAATAACTGCTGCCGCATCTGGGATAGTGTTCCGGTCAGCCCAGTAGACATCAATACCCACCTGATTAAAGCCCCGCAAAGGGTTGGCGCCCATACCGCCCACCACGATGACATTCACCTTGGCACTATTGAGGGTATTCACCGGGACCATGCAGCCGCCAGCCCCATGTTCAGGTGTCGGAATCATTTCCACCGTCCTGATATTTTTATCATCATCCAGTTCAACCACCGTAAAGACATCACAATGACCAAAATGTTCTGAACGACGGGCCTGCATGCCCCCTGGATTATTTGTTGGAATAGCTATACGCATTTTTTCTTCTCCTTCTACACCTTTTTATTGTTAACCCCTGAGCCTGACTGTCAAGACCGGCATGGGACTTTTTTTCACCACCCCTCGAGCAACGCTGCCCAAAAGAAGGTCATCAATCATACTATGACCATGGGTGCCAAGCACCACCAGATCAAATTCACCCTCTGTTGCCGTCTGCACAATCTGTTCAACTGGATGTCCGATCTTCACTACCACCTTCGGCTCAACTGCACAGTTTTCCAATCCACTGCCTGCTTCCGCGCAGACGGCATGAATACGCTCAACCACTTTTTTTTACTTTCTTCAAGGCCTTCACCATAAAAGCTGCTCAGCTTCTCCCGGCCGAAATGGCTGGCCAGATCATAGCCCATTCCGGCAGACATCTCCTCCACCAGGTCGGGAATCACATTGACAACAGTCAATTCTGCCCCATACTCATGGGCCAGACTGAGCGCATAGCGCGCCGCCTTTTTGGCGGTCTCGGAAAGGTCGGTTGCGTACAATATTTTCTTAAACAGGGACTCTTTCATATCGCCTCCAATGGCTGTAATCACTGACTGTCACCTTTTCATCACCGATTTGCAGCTGCAAATAGTGGAAGAGGTGAAGCATATGTTCCAAATTACGTCTGCCTCTACTCACTTTCCTCCAATACCGGCCCGAATATCCATGGAACCAGCTTGATATACCAGGCCGCAGACTGGATCTGAACGACATAGGCAAGAGAAATCAAGAGGGCAATGGCATCTTCCCATCGGAAAAACAATTTCCCGAGAATCGAGAGGAATACATAGGAGAAAAGATAAAAAACAACCAGCGGAACCAGAATTGTGAGGATATCCCCCGGATTAGCCAAAATACTTCTGGCCTTAAGGGCCATGGCGGTAAAGGCAATCATGGTGACACCCAAGGCTGAAAAGGGAGAGAATTTTGGCTTATAAACCTCCACCCATGCCTTTTTCCCGTGTTTTTTGACAATATAATTCCGGGTAAGCAGTCCGGCAATCAAAGGAACAAAGACAAAGAGACAGATCTGCTGACACATGTGCAGCATATCAACATCAACCGTTGCCCCCATAAAAACTTTGGTATAGACAGGCGCAGCCAAGGCGCCGATAATCAGCCCGAAGACAAGCATCTTGGTGGCTGCTTCCTTATTCCCTTTGGCAAATCCTGTCCACGAAATGGTCATGCCGGAGGCAGGAAGAACACCGATAAGGAAGAGTCCCACGGCCCAAAGGCCGAATTTCTGTTCTGCGCCGGCAAAAAATAATTTGCCGATGGTATAGACTACAATGGGAACAAAGATAAAATTGATCAACTGGGTTACCACCTGCAGTTTCAGGTCTTTCCCCTTGAAGATGGTCTTGACATTGAGGGTAGCCATCATCGGGTAGACCATAACAAAAGTGATGGGGATGATGAGCTGCTTCAATGGCTTGGCATCAAAGAGATATCCCCCACCAATGACCCCCAGGATCATGGCAGCAGGGATAACATAAACAAGATTTTTCTGGATAATATTCAACAATTTCAGCATTATTTTCCTCCCGGAAAATCAGAAGCCTTAAGAAAACAGCCCCCGCCCTGATCCTGAATCAGACATTTTCCCTGATCAGCAGACAAAAAAATCCGACACTGCCAGCGAAGAAGTTCAGCAAAAAAGCTCACCAACCCTTTCTCAAACCAGGAAGAAGCCCTCTTCCTTCAACTCCGAACAATACACAACCTGACTCTTTCTATTTAGCCTCATCAATCATCGACCTGACCTTGGCAAAGGTCTCAGCATAAACAAATTTGGGCATCAGGATCGCCCGTTCAGGATTGGCCGTCAGGCTTTTATCCGCCTTGGCTGGTTTGCAGACCTGCATCATGTGCAGGTCAAAATCATCAGGCACGACTCCGCCGTGGGCCCGGAACGTTTTTTTCATATCCATGCTGTCGCTGTTGTTGACGACAAAGTCATACTTCCGGCAAACTGCTTCAAAATCAGCAGCAAAACGGGCCGCACTCTTGGCGGTTTCGGCCAGATAGAGATTTTCATTTCTGTCCATAACATTTCCCTCTTTACGTTGAATACGTTATATTTTTTCCGACACAAGGACCACCCTCCTGCCGGCTTCTCTCACCCGAGTCCAGTTAACAAACATATGCACAAATTAATAAGCGCCGACCCTTCTGTCAAGTAAATTACCATCCTTGCCCTCTCACCGGATAACAGCTCAGTCCTGGCCGCCACCAACACAGCCATCCTGTCTAAAAAAAAATCACGTTTCTGGAACAAACCGTGACATATAGAGCAATATCAAGTAAGTTTTTTTCTTCTAAAAGGTCTCTTGTCAGCCACATCTTTGCAGCAGAGATTGAATTTTCCGACATATTGCCACTCCACCTTATTTTTTTATCACTCATGCAAAGTAAAATATTTTTCTTTTTGCTCATCCTGGCCCTGACCTGCCTGCCCCATACCGGATACGGCAAGGACAGCCAGGACAGAGATGTTCACTTCTCCGACCTTATCATCACCACCTCAAAGACCCACCTGCTTCTTTTCGGCCTTATCAATAACGGCATCACCACAGAGATGCTGCAAGGATTGCACAATGGCATTCCCATCCAGTTCACCTTTCTGGTGGAGCTCAATAAAACAGAGAAAAGCTGGACCGACCTGCAACTTGTCTCCTTCCAATTTCAACATCTCCTGACATATGATACCCTCCAGGAAAATTACCGGGTTGATACAAATGAAAAAAACAAGAAGAGCGAATCGTTCTCTGAACTCAGCGACGCCCTGAAGGCCATGAACGAGATTAACGGATTGCTGGTCATTGAACTGTCCCAGCTCATCCCAGACAGCTCCTATCAACTGCGGCTCAAGGCAGAGCTCTATAAAAAAACACTGCCGATGAAGCTGCATTACATTATCCCTTTTGTCTCTTGGTGGGACATTGAAACCGACTGGCACACTATTGAATTCACCTATTAAGCCGCTGTAAAAAAATAACATGGCCGTCTTAGAACCCGGAGCGGCATAAGGATCCGGTCGCTCCTACGCCGTCCATGGCGCTCGCGACACTGGGCCGTCCCTGGCCTGCGTAACGAAATCGATATAAATGGCCACGTTATTTCGTAACGGCCCCTAATCTTTGCAGACAACAAACAAGAACCCCGCGCGCATGGACCAAGTAACACACAAGAGCCCGCAACCTGACTCTGCTCCTGAAAGGCCTCCACTCAGCCCGACACAGCGTCTGCAGAAAAAAAGACTCATCCGCCTGGTCATTCTGATCTGCCTCTGCCTTCTTTTCTTTCTGGGCTGGCTGGAAAGAAGTCTTTTCTCCAGCCAGGCCCCGCTGTCTGTCGACAGCAACATTCTCCTCTTTGGCATCATCAATCTCAATGTGCTGCTGGCCCTGCTCATGTTTTTTCTGGTCTTGCGCAATCTGGCAGAGCTCCTGTTTGAAAGCCGCCAGAAACTTCTGGGATTTAAGCTGAAAACGAAACTGGTGACCTCCTTCATCTGCCTGTCGTTGATCCCCTCAGCCTTACTCTTTTTTGTGGCCCTGCAATTTATCTCCACCAGCATGGACTACTGGTTTAATACCAATATCGAGAGGTCACTGCAGGAGTCATTGGGGCTGGCCCAATCAGTACTGCAAGAGCGCAAAGACCAACTAAGAAAGGAAAGTCACGTCATTGAAGAACTTCTATCCAGACAAAAGACAACCCCAGACGATCCCGAAACCCTTCAGAAAACGCTGGAAAACATTCTCGTCTCTCATCTCGCTGAGGGCCAGGACAACATCACCCTGATTATTGACGGACAGTACCTGGAGATCACGTCCTCCGGGACGGTGCCAGAAGTGACACTGCCGAGAATTCCACTCAGCTCGATTCACGAGGCGCGGGATACAAAAGAGAGAGTTATCCTCATCCAGGAATCAGCGCATGGAGACCTGGTACGCTGCGTAGCCCAGATCCCCATGCCTCAGCTCTCCTCCCAACAACTCACCTTGATCACTACCAAATTCATAACGAGTGCACAAAAGCAACAAATGACCCTTATCACTCAGGGCATAGAGGACTATCGGCAACTCAAGCACATGCAGAAACCTTTTCAATTCTGGCTGGTTGCCCTCCTGCTCATCGTCACCATGCTCATCGTCTTTGCGGCCATCTGGTTTGGTTTCTATATCGCCAAAAGGATTACCGGCCCCATTGACAAACTGGCTGCCGCCACCAGAAGGGTTGCCAGAGGCGACCTAGGCTTTTCCCTGGAAAAAAAAGCCGATGACGAGATGGGCCTGCTGGTGGATTCCTTCAACACCATGACCAGCAACCTGAATCTCAGCAATATCAAGCTGGAAGAGGCGCATATAGCACTCCAGAAAAGTTCTCAGGAATCAGAACAACGCCGGCGTTACACGGAAATCATTCTGCAGAATGTCGCGGCCGGCGTGGTCTCGCTTGACAACTCCGGACGGATCACCACCATCAACCGCTTTGCCGAAAAGCTTCTCCACATCGACAAGGGGCGCTTTCTTAACCGGCGCTACCAGGATGCCCTGCTCAGAGGACATGCGGAGATCATCAACGGTTTTATCAAAGAACTGGAGGACACCGGCAAGACGTCCAATGAGCAGCACCTGAAAATCAGCATCCTCAAAGAAAAATTTTCATTACTGGTCAATTTCACCCGTCTGGAAGACGAGGACGGCAAATCACTGGGATTTGTGCTGGTCTTTGACAACCTGACCAAGCTGGAGAAGATGCAACGCATGGCCGCCTGGCGCGAGGTGGCCCGTCGTATCGCCCATGAGATCAAAAACCCGCTTACTCCCATCCAACTCTCGGCCCAACGTCTGCGCAGACGTTATCCTGAGCTTCTGAACGAGGACAACAGCATCTTTGATCAATGCACCCATACCATTATCAACCAGGTGGATGAGCTGAAACGGCTGGTCAGTGAGTTCTCCCAGTTTGCCAGAATGCCTAAGATCCAGCAGGCAGCTGCCAGCCTGTGCAAGGTCACCAAGGAGACCCTTTTCCTCTACCAGGAGGCCCATAAAGAGATCACCTTCACCTGCAGCGAGACCGAGCCGATTCCCATCTTCAGTTTTGACGCAGAGCAGATCAAACGCTGCCTGATCAACCTCCTGGACAATGCTGTTGCAGTTTTAGTCAATGGCGGTACAATAGAAATTATTCTGTCCCTCAATGAAGAGAAGGAAAGCGTCTTTATAAAAATAGCCGACAATGGCCCGGGGATACCCGATGAGGACAAGGCCAAACTCTTTGAGCCCTATTTCTCCACCAAAAAAACCGGCACAGGACTAGGACTGGCCATTGTCTCCACCATTGTTGCCGACCACAATGGCTACATCCGGGTACAAGACAACATCCCCCGTGGCTCAGTCTTTATTATTGAACTGCCGCTCTTCCAAAAAGAGACAGGTGAAACTGTTGTCAAAAAATAACGGCAACACTGGCGTAGTGTAACGGCCCCTGAGGCAACAGCACCTCCATGGCCTCCAGGAGAAACAAACAGGAAGAGATGTCAAAACGAATTCTGATCATAGACGACGAAGTCAGTATCCAGGAATCGCTCTCCGGCATCCTCCAGGACGAAGGCTTTACCCCCCTCTGCGCCTCAACTGCCGAGGCGGGAATAGAACTGCTGGAAGAGGAGCTGGTCGATCTTGTCCTCCTGGACATCTGGATGGGGAAGAATATGGACGGAATGACCGCCCTGGAAAAGATCAAGGAGCGTTTTTCCCTGCCGGTGATCATGATCTCCGGACACGGCACCATTGAGACAGCCGTCCAGGCGACCCGGAAAGGGGCCTTTGACTTCATCGAAAAGCCACTCTCCTACGACAAGATCATCCTGGCCATCAACAATGGACTACGCTATGCCCGGCTGGAGCAGGAGAATATCCTGCTCAGGGAACACAACAAAAAACCGACCACCCTTACCGGCAACTCGCCGGTAATCAAAGCGTTGCGCGTCCAGATTGAGCGGGTAGCCCCGTCTGACGCCTGGGTGCTGATCCGTGGCGCCCATGGCACAGGCAAAGAGATCGTGGCCCAGTCCATCCACCAGCTTTCTCAATCACACGACAAACAGATGATTGAAGTCAACTGCGCGGCTATTCCCGAAGAACTGATCGAATCTGAACTCTTCGGCCACGAGAAAGGCTCCTTTACCGGTGCCCATATCAACAAACGGGGAAAGTTTGACCAAGCCAATAACGGTATCCTCTTCCTGGATGAAATCGGCGATATGAGTCTCAAGACCCAGGCCAAGATCCTGCGCATCCTGCAGGAGCAGAAATTCGAGCGGGTTGGCGGTCACAAGACGATCAACATCAACGTACGTGTACTGGCGGCAACCAACAAAAATCTGGAAGAAGAAATAGAAAAGGGTAATTTCCGGGCCGACCTGTTCTGGCGCCTCAATGTGGTTCCCATCCAGCTTCCTCTCCTGCGCGACCGACTGGAGGATATTCCTCTGCTGGTGCAGGATCTTATCAAAGGACTGGCAGCCAAAGGCATGGGCCAGAAAGAGTTCTCCGATGGCGCCTACCAGGCCTTGATGACCCATTCCTGGCCGGGCAACGTCAGGGAGCTGCGGAATTTTATTGAACGAGTGGTCATCATGTGTTCAAATCCGGTTATCAGCGAAAAGGAGATCCATCTTTTCCTGACCCCTGATATGGACCCCGGCAAAATGGGCGAAGCCACGCCTGACCAGGCAGGTCTGCTCCCCTATCTGGCTGCCGATTTCAGAGAGGCGAAAAAGAGTTTTGAACGCTATTATCTTCAGTTAAAGCTCAATGAAAACGAGGGGAATATCTCCCAAACGGCCGAAAAGATCGGCCTTGAGCGGAGTCATCTCCACAAAAAACTCAAAAGTCTGTACATCATCGCCGATGGGTAAAAGACAGTTCAATCCATTCCCTTTGAAACAAAAGGGCATTAACAGTTTCAATTGTAAACAGTAAATCTTCTACATAAGGAGTTCATATCATGGTTTTCCCTGAATACCGACCACGCCGTCTACGGAAAAACGAGGCCTTCCGTTCACTTATCCGCGAGACCACTCTCTCGGCCTCGCAACTTATCTACCCTCTCTTCATCACCCACGGCAAGAATAAGCGGGAAGAGATCTCCTCCATGCCAGGCGTCTTTCGCCTCTCGGTCGATCAGCTCAAAAAAGAGGCGGATGAATGTCTGCAGCTCGGTGTGCAGTCCGTGATGCTCTTTGGCATCCCCGAGAAAAAGGACGCTGTCGGCTCCAGCGCCCATGCCAAGGACGGTATTATCCAGCGGGCCATCAAGGAGCTGAAAAACAAGACCCCGGAGATGATGGTGACCACCGATGTCTGTCTCTGTGAATACACCGACCATGGCCACTGCGGCTGCCTGATCGGCGAGACGGTTGACAATGACACCACCCTTGAGATCCTGGCCAAGACCGCCCTCTCCCATGCCCAGGCAGGTGCTGACATGGTCGCCCCCTCTGATATGATGGACGGCCGGGTGGCTGAAATACGTGCCGCACTCGACGAAAACAATTTCGAGATGCTTCCCATCATGTCCTATGCCGTCAAATACGCCTCCGCCTTTTACGGCCCCTTTCGGGATGCCGCCGACTGTGCCCCGCAATTCGGGGATCGCCGCAGCTATCAGATGGATCCTGCCAACTCGCGCGAGGCCATGCGCGAGGCGACCCTTGATGTGGATGAAGGGGCGGATATCCTCATGGTCAAACCGGCGCTTTCCTATCTTGATATCATCGCCAGGCTCAGAGATGAATTTGACCTGCCCATTGCCGCCTACCAGGTAAGCGGTGAATATGCGATGATCAAGGCCGCTGCCGAAAAAGGCTGGATAGACGGTGACAAGGTCATGGCTGAGGCCCTGCTCTCCATTAAACGGGCCGGTGCCGACATCATCCTGACCTATTTTGCCAAAGATATGGCCCGGCTGCTGCGCAACAATAGATAAGCCGCTGCAAAAACAACATGACCATTAAGCTAACCGGAGCGGCATAATGAGCCGTACCAAACTTGACATATATGGCCATGTTATTTCGTAACGACTCCTAAGCCGCTGAGAGTCCAGGTGGATAACTCTTCAGAGCAGCCCCCCTTGGACTCTCAACCCAAATTTTTCTATCGGACAGGCTGCCTATCGCAGCCATATCATTTGATACCAATAACCCGCTGGCGCTGTTTCGTGCCGCAAGCCACAAGGACCTGCCCAGTAAATGACCCAAAAAAGCAACTACATCAACCAGGTAGAAGAATGTGTTTCCTTCCTGCGGGAGAGACTGCCATTCATCCCTCCGCTGGTAATCCAGCTGGGGACCGGTCTCGGAGGGCTTGGCAGGCAGATACAGACAGAACTCATCCTTCCCTACAGCGAGATCCCGAATTTTCCCCACTCCACGGTGAGCAGCCATCAGGGCAATCTGATTGTCGGTCGTCTGGACGGGACTCCGGTTACCATCCTCCAGGGGCGCTTTCACTGCTATGAAGGCTACTCCAGCAAAGAGGTCGCCTTGCCCATACGCGTCCTGGCCCTGCTCGGCGCCCGGACCCTGATTCTGACCAATGCGGCGGGCGGCCTCAATCCTTCCTTTGTTGCCGGCTCTATCATGATCATCAAGGATCACCTCAACCTGCTGGGCGACAGCCCCTTGCGCGGGCCCAATGTCGAGGCCTGGGGGCCGCGTTTTCCCGACTTTTCGTTGCCCTATGATTCCTGTCTGATCAATATCGCCCTGGAGAGCGCCACCACCTGCGGCCTTGACCGGGTAGTGACAGGTGTCTATGCCTGTATCCCCGGCCCCAGCCTGGAAACCCCGGCCGAGACCCGCTGGCTGCGTATCTGCGGCGCAGACGCCGTCGGCATGTCTTCAATCCCGGAGATCATTGTCGCCCGGCACGCCGGCATGGATGTCCTGGGGTTGTCAGTGATCTCTAATGTCAATGACCCCGACCGGATGCAGCCAATCATCCTGGAAGATATCATTGCCGCCGCCAACGCCGTGGAACCGCAACTGGAACGCCTTATTCTCGAGATCATCAGGAGCATCTATGTTGAAGACAGAACGGGCTGACCTGCTCATCACCGGTCTTTGGCTCCAACCTACTTCCAGACGGCAGGACTGTATTAAAAATGGCGGCGTGGCCGTCGCTGGAGATCGCATCATCGCCGTCGGACAGGCAGCCGATCTTGCAGACCGCTACCCGGAGGCTGAGCGCATCCATGAGGAACATGGACTCATCATGCCAGGCCTGGTGAACACCCACACCCACGCGCCCATGTCCTGTTTCCGCGGGCTGGCCGATGATCTGCCGCTCATGACCTGGCTTGAGGACCATATCTTTCCAGCAGAGGCCGGACTGACGCCTGAGATTGTCTACCACTCGACCCTGCTCTCACTGGCCGAGATGATCAAGTCGGGCACCACCAGCTTCTGCGACATGTACCTTTTTGCCGGAGAAGTGGCCAGGGCCACCGAAGAATCCGGGATGCGGGCCTGGATAGGCGAGGTGCTCTACGACTTTCCCTCGCCCAATTACGGCGCGTTGGAGAACGGATTTTCCTATGTGGGCGAGATGTTTGCCCACTATCGGGACCACCCCCTGATCAAGATTACCGCCGACCCCCACGCCGTCTACACCTGCTCTCCTGCTCTCCTGCAACGGCTTGGAACAATGGCCCACGACCACGACTGCCCCTATGTGATTCACCTCTCCGAAAATGCGATGGAGCTCGCCGTCTGCCGGGAGCGTTACGGCTGTACGCCTGTGGAACATCTGAACCGGATGGGACTTCTCGACCAGCAGACCCTGGCTGTCCACTGCGTCATGGTCGATGACCAGGATATCGAGACCCTGGCGGGACATGGGGTCAAGGTCGCCCACTGTCCTGAATCAAACATGAAGCTGGCCTCGGGCGCCGCCCCGGCAGTGAGGATGCTCAAGGCCGGCATCACCCTGGGCCTGGGTACCGACGGCAGCGCCAGTAATAACGATGCGGATATGTTCGGCGAGATGAATACAACGGCCAAGCTCCATAAGGTCATCACTATGGATTCCACCGCCATGAATGCCGAGGCAACCCTCCATGCCGCCACCCTCGGGGGGGCTGCGTGCCTGCAGACAGCGGGTGCGCTTGGAACCCTTGCTGTCGGTAAAAAGGCGGACATCATTGTGCTTGACCTCAATCAGCCCCATCTCACCCCTCTCTACAACATTCCCTCTCATCTGGTCTATGCGGCACGAGGAGCAGATGTGATCCATTCAATCATCAACGGCAGGGTGATCATGCTTGACCGTCGGCTCCTGACCCTTGATGAAGAGGCGATTCTGGCCAGGATGCGGGAAATCGGCCGGCACATCAAATCCACGAGAAGTCGTTGACTTTCTAGCCGAACTGCTCTAAATTATAACCTTATTGTTTTTTTATCGGATCTCTCCGATACAACCGCCCTTCCTCACCATGCGAGGTGTCATTATGTTTGGACTAGGAATGCCAGAGCTTATTGTTATTCTGGTAATTATTGTCATTATCTTTGGAGCGGGCAAACTTCCTGAAATTGGTTCCGGGATAGGTAAAGGAATCAAAAATTTTAAGGAAGCCACCAGAAAAGAAGAAGAGAAGAAAAAAATTGACGATGACAGCAAAGGCGATTCTGCCACCTGATCCATGAAAAAACGACCCACTCCTCTTCTTTTCATTCACATAATTCAACTTTTCTCTGGGAGCATACTATGTTTGGACTTGGAACCCCTGAGCTGATCGTCATTCTCGGCATCGCCTTTCTCGTTTTTGGCGGCAAGAAACTACCTGAAATTGGTTCTGGTCTCGGGAAGGCCATCTCCTCTTTCAAAAATGGTTTAAGTGAAGTGGATAAAGGCGGCAAGGACCTGGTTGACGGAATTCCCGGGATCAAAGAAGTCGCTTCGGTAAAACAGCAAGTAGATGACATTAAGGATCTGGGAAAGATCCTTAATTAGCGCTGGGTTTATCACCAAAAAAAATACTTTTACACTCCAACGGCCCCCATCTGAGCAAGAGGCAGATTTCTTTTTTCATCCACATGAATCTGCCTCTTGCTGTTTTCACCCCTGGGGTATCACTGAGGAGCCCTGGGGAAACAACCTGTCCCTGCCCGGCTTTCCTTCAGGGCTCCTGATTCAAAGCGCAGAGATGTTCCATGTCGTGCGCGGGGAAAGAATGCAAAACGCCTGCGGTCTTGGCTGTTCAGACGATCTTGTTCTTTACAACAGCCGCCCTGCAGGAAACGCTTTCATGTGTTCCCTGTTATTCAGGCCTCCAACAAAGACCATATTAAACGACCCCCCAAAGGAGAATACCGTGATTAAGAAGATAGTCCTTCGTGATGATGAGATGCCCACCCAATGGTACAACGTGGTCCCTGATCTCCCAGGCGGGCTGCTGCCACCGCTGGATCCTGCCACCAAAGAGCCCATGAGCCCGGAAAAGCTCAGTGCTATCTTCCCCATGGGTCTGCTTGAACAGGAGATGTCCACCGAGCGCTTCATTGACATTCCTGAAGAAGTCATGGATGTCCTGAAGATCTGGCGCCCCGCGCCGCTGGTTCGGGCCTACAATCTGGAAAAGGCCATCGGCACCAAGGCCAAGATCTATTTCAAAAATGAAGGGGTCTCGCCTGTCGGCTCCCATAAACCCAACAGTGCCGTGGCCCAGGCCTACTACAATGCCAGAGAAGGGGTCAAACGCATCGCCACCGAGACCGGAGCAGGACAGTGGGGAAGCGCCATGGCCTTTGCCGCCGGCAAATTCGGTCTGGAGTGCAAGGTCTATATGGTACGAGTCTCCTTTGACCAGAAGCCGTACCGGAAGTCGATGATGCAGACCTTTGGCGCCGAAATCGTCTCCAGCCCCAGCAAAGACACAAAGATCGGCCGCCAGATCAGGGCCGAATTCCCGGACACCGCCGGTTCGCTTGGCATTGCCATCTCCGAGGCCATCGAGGATGCGTTCTCCCGGGAAGACACCAACTACGCCCTTGGTTCCGTGCTCAACCATGTGGTGCTTCATCAGTCCATCATCGGCCTCGAGGCCAAAAAGCAGATGGAGATCGCCGGGGACTATCCCGATGTCATCGTCGGCTGCTGCGGCGGCGGCTCCAACTTTGCCGGTCTGGCCACCCCCTATCTCCCTGATTATCTGGATGGCAAAAAGATCAAGTTCGTGGGCGTGGAACCCGCCTCCTGCCCGTCGCTGACCATGGGCAAGCTGGCCTATGACTTTGGTGATGTAGCCCAGACCACGCCGCTGCTCTACATGTACACACTCGGTCATGACTTTATCCCACCGGGAATCCATGCCGGCGGCCTGCGCTACCATGGCATGGCCCCCATCGTCTCGGCCATGGTCAGGGAAAAGATTATCGAGCCGATGAAAGTGCACCAGCTTGAATGCTTTGAGGCCGGCGTCCTTTTTGCCAGGACCGAAGGCATCATCCCGGCGCCCGAGACCTGTCACGCCATTCGTGGCGCCATCATCGAGGCGATGCGTGACAAGGATGAGCCCAAGACCATCCTCTTCAACTTCTCCGGCCATGGACTGATCGATATGGCCTCCTATGACAGATACTTCTCCGGCGATCTGTTCAACTACGATTACCCGGAAGAGGAGATTGCCAAATCTCTGGCCCGGCTGCCGCAGATCTGATGAGCAAGAAGGCCAAGCAGCACAGGAAGGCAGGACTGCTGCTGACCGGACTCCTGTGCTGCTTCAACCCTGGCTGGCCCGGTCTGCTCCAGGCCGGCCCGCCAGTTTTGCAAGCCCCATGGATGACAGAGGGGCGACCGGCAGCAGCAGTCTCGCGGCTGATTCAGCAGGGCGGCTATGCCCTGGCTCCAAACGGCGCTGTTTCCATCGCTGAAAACAGCGCCATCCCCTTTGTTCCGGCCTCAACCCTGAAGATCCTCACCGGTCTTGCCGCCCTCGACATTCTGGGACCGGCTCATCGCTTTGCCACCCGCATATCTCGTGACCTGCACAACAATCTCTACATCCAGGGCGGCGGGGATCCTTTTCTACTCACGGAAAATGTCATTACCATTGTCCAGAAGCTGCAGGAAGCAGGGATACAACAGATCAACAACCTGATTATGGATGAGAGCGTTTTCCAGCTCGATTCCCCGGCTGACGGTTCCGAAAACACGACC
Source organism: Desulfoarculaceae bacterium (assembly GCA_019429465.1). GTDB lineage: Bacteria > Desulfobacterota > Desulfobulbia > Desulfobulbales > Desulfocapsaceae > UBA2270. The sequence continues at coordinate 98,104 of JAHYIV010000006.1, read as the reverse complement.
AATCCTTATGACGCCTGGAACGGCGGCCTGGCCGTCAACTTCAACTCCATTGCCATCCGGGTTGCCCCTGACCGCACAGTTTCCCCTGACGACCCTAAACTCCCCTGGCTGCCGATGATGCAGGCAATCGGGGCCGCCCTCCCTCCAGGTCACCATCGAGTCAATGTCAATGCCTTTAAGCCGACCGGGCAGATCTCAAATACCCTGCGCTATAGCGGCGAGCTCTTTATGTCGCTGTTGCAAAGGCAGCAGGTTGAGGTTCGGGGGATAATCATGGCGGGACAGACGCCAATCGAGACAACACCCGTTCTCACCTACTGGTCTGAAAAAACCTTGCGGGACATGCTCCAGCAGTGCCTGAAATACTCCAATAACTTTATCGCCAACCAGCTCTTTCTGGCCTGCGGAACTGCCCGCTACGGCGCCCCCGCCACCTGGAACAAGGCCCGGGCGGCACTGCAATCTTACTACAGAGAACATCTGGGCCTGTCAGAATCGGAACTGATGATGGTGGAAGGCTCCGGTCTCTCACGCAGAAACCGAATAACCCCCAGGGCGATGATTACCATCTTGCGGGAATTTGCCCCATATCGGGAACTGCTGCCGGTAAAACAGGGCCTCCCGCTCAAATCAGGAACGCTTACCGGTGTCTATTGTTATGCCGGCTACCTCCCGCATCAGCAGGATGCGCCTTTCGTCATTCTCCTCAACCAAGCTCAGAACAACCGCGACAAGATTCTGCACATCCTGGCGGCTGGACAAAAGACAGAGGCAGAGTTGACCGCCAGCAAGTGAGAGTCATTCAACGGCCAATCTTGCCCACCACGCCTGACCGGGGCAGGTCAACCCTCTTCGTCGTCAATATCACCCACTGTTATGAAGATTAAATCCCAGCGCGAACACAACGAACGAAATACCCCCTGGACTTAACGTCCCAATTATCATCACCATTGGCAAAAAAGACAATCCACCCGTTGGCAGCAGGGTAATCAGCGACAGTGGTCGCCGACCAGTAAGAGGACAATTGACAGGAAAGGGCCGGATCAATGGCAGGATAATACCGGCTCACATCGACAATGGATTTCAGCTCGCGGATGTTGGGCAGCCGCCAATCTGTTTTGGAATCAAGAGACAGATTCTCACAATAGGCCAGGGCATCCTGCCAGTTACGGGGGGTGGCGTCATCGCTTTTCTGCCATTCCAGGCCGGTCCCCTGATCAAGCACCGAATACCTATCGGCACTATAGGGGCCGATGGCATGGGCAGAAGGACAAGAAATCGCCAGAGACAAAAGCGTAAGGCTCACGCTCCTGATCTGCCGCCAGGCCCTTCTCTGCAGGGTATCCCGGGTACACCCTCTCTCCGGCCAGTTCTGTTTCATTTCCACATCTCTCCTTGCAGGCTCTGATGACCCGCAGCGTACCATGCGCCAAGACCAGACTTTTTTTGTATACTCTCCAACTCTGGCCCGCTCAATCCCGACGACAGACCAAGAGACGAATTTTCATAGTCCGGCGCGGACACAGCGAACGTAATATTTATTGATCTTATCAAGCCAATGGTCGCCGCCATCATTAAAAAAGATACCCCACGCGTACACAGGGTCACCCGCATAGGGGACAGCCGACCAATAAAAGGACGACCGACAAGTAAAGACCGGATTAATTGCCGGATAGGACCTGCCATAATCAATAATGGAATCCAGCTCGAACCTGGTCGGCAACCGCCAGTCGCTCTGGCCTGCAAAAACAAGTCCGTTGCAGTAGTCACCGGCGTCCTGCCATATGCGGGGTATACCGTCATCAGACTGCATCCACACCAGACCACTGTTCTGATCGGTCACGGTTTGATTGCCATTATCCAAATAGGCAGGCGGCGTCCCCTGATAGTGACCATCCTGACCATACAGGGGTTGCCCGACCTCCGGGCAACCCATTTCATCGCCGACAGTATCGTAACACTTTTCCTGACCGGTATCCTGCAAGGGACTCCAGTCGGCTGCCCACGCCATTCCAGGCGCCAGCAGAAATACAACCAGCGGCACAACACGCCACAAAGGCCGCAGACTGCAGCCATCCGCCTTGACCAGCTGAGTCACCCGCCCTGTCCTTTTTTCCATCCCTGCCTCCCTTACACGATGATGAATACGATGAGGTGTCAACCATAGCGCCATCCCCCTGCCAAGGAAAGATTCTTCTCCCCGTCCCGGCCTTTTTTTTGACGGGTGAGGAAAGAGTGAGCCCTTATCACCGGAACGATACCAAACCATCACGTAACTATCCAGCAACACCCCCGCCTGCTTCGTCATCGGCCAGCTCATATACGAACAGTACACTTCTCAGACCTCTTTCTCGCATATGGGGCGCTACTGACTCGTTACAATGCATGGGGTTTCACACCTTTCCGGCATTAAGCTGGACAGTTACGCCATCACCAGCATATTATTCAGGAGCACTTCCCGGCGGACGACTGTCCACCTCACCATCCGCCGGCACATCAAGAGACAACAAGACAGCAGCTTCAGCCACGGGAAGCTCCTGGACATCCCGCAGTCTCCTCTCAACCGCCCTCGATCTCGTCTTGGCCTGATCAATGGTTTTTGAAGCCTGATCCAGCTTCTTCTGCACATTATCGAGGACATCGCCATATTTAGTCCACTCGGTCTTGACTGCGGCCAGGAGGTTCCACACCTCACTCGATCGCTTCTGGATGGCCAGGGTACGGAACCCCATCTGCAGACTGCTGAGTATAGACCACAGGGTCGTGGGGCCGGCTATCACCACCCGACATTCCCGCTGCAAGGTCTCGGTCAGGCCGGTGCGACGGATGACCTCGGCAAAGAGCCCTTCAATCGGCAAGAAGAGAATGGCAAAATCGGTGGTCCTGGGCGGATTCAAATACTTCCGGCAGATATCCCAGGCACATGCCTTGACCCTGATTTCCAGCTGTTTCCCGGCTGCTTCCACCCCGGCAAGATCTCCAGTCTCCTGGGCATCAATCAGACGCTGATAATCTTCAACGGGAAACTTGGCGTCAATGGGGAGCCAGACGGTCTCTTCCTTGTCTGTTCCCGGCCCCGGCAGCTTTATGGCGAACTCGACCCGTTCGCCGCCATCCTTGGTGGCCACATTGACGGCAAACTGCTCCTGATTGAGGACCTGCTCCAGCAAGGCGCCTAACTGGACCTCACCCCAAGTCCCCCTGGTCTTCACATTGGTGAGCACCTTTTTCAGATCCCCCACTCCGGTGGCCAGGGTCTGCATCTCGCCCAGCCCCTTGTGGACCAGCTCCAGCCGTTCGCTGACCAGCTTAAATGACTCCCCCAGACGTTTTTCCAGGGTCCCCTGGAGCTTCTCGTCCACGGTCTGCCGCATCTGTTCAAGCTGCCTGGCGTTATCAGCCTGCATGCTTTGCAGCTTCCCTTCCACTGTCAGTCTGAGGGCCTCCAGTTTCTTCTCATTGGAATCGGCAAGCTTGGCAATCACCGCTGACATTGCCTCAAGCCGTTCCTTCTGGATAGCGGCAACATCTCCCATCCGTTGAAGGACGGAATCTCCAAAGTTCTTAAAGGCCTCTGAAAGTTCCTGCCGCTGTTCTCGCGCGGTCTTGCTCAACTCCTCACGACTCCTGACCCCTTCCTCCCTGAGGATATATTCGGTACGTTCCTGCCCTTTTTCAAATCCATCAAGACGGGAAAAAAGGAGAGAAGCATCAAACTGGAGCGACACCTTTTTCAGGATCAGGAGCAGAACAAACAGCAGGGCCACCAGCAGAACGATCAGGACAGACATCTGAATCTCAGTCAAAAAAGACCTCTCTTAAAAATAATGTTCACCATTGAGACATTCACGATCAGACAGAACAGCTGGATGACCGACAGTTCCCAATCCTTGTCAGGAAGGACCGCCTCATGACAAGAGGCCCCCACCGCTATAGAGATAGCGTTTGATCTTATGGGTGGCTGTCTTCACAAAGGGATCCCGCCGCTCAACCATCCTGGCCAGTCGCGATGGTGGAGCAACCTGTTCATTAACTCTTTTACGCAGCTCCGCCAACAGACCTGCAATGTACTCATGCCGTTGAGACCGTGACTGGCCAGCTGTTTCCGCGTCAATATATTCATAATCAGGGTAGACCCAGGCCTCCAGGCGGCCATTATTTTCAACCACCAGAGACTCCGCTACACAAGGATTGACATTGATCTTGTGCTCAATGGCTTCTGGATAGACATTCTCACCATTGGCCATGACAATCAAGTTCTTGGATCGACCCCGTATATGCAGATTCCCGAATTTATCCATCAGCCCGAGATCTCCAGTGGCCAGCCAGCCATCCGCAGTGATGGCTTCAGCGGTGGCTTCCGGATCGTTATAGTAGCCCGCCATAACATTGGGGCCAGAACCATGGATTTCACCAATGCCGGTCTCCGGGTCAGGATTAACAATTTTCACCCTGACACCGGAAACAGGTTTACCGGTTGACCCGACAACAATACTCGTATCTCCCGGAGGCCCACCGGCCAGCAGTGGTGCACACTCGGTCAGGCCATAGCCGATGAGATAAGGAAAGCCGGCATCATGAAGAAACTGTTCGACCTCGGGGTTAAGGGCGGCACCACCTATCCCCATCAGGTGCAGATTACCGCCAAAAAAGTCCAGGAGCCTGGCCCCAATACGTTTATGGATCAGTTTTCGGCAGAATCCGACCTTACAGATCAAAGAGAGGACACGACTGTTGCTGATCTTCGGCAGCACCCGTTTTTTATAAATTTTCTCCAACACCAGGGGCACCGCAAATATGGCATACGGCCTTTCCTGACTGCAGATTTTCTGCAGGATGGCTGCCGTCGGAGTCTTGCCGGCATAGGCAATCCTGGCACCCCGGAGCAAGGGCAGGACAAACCCCAAGGTAAACTCATAGGTATGCGACAGGGGCAGGATAGAGAGAAAAACAGCTCCAGGCTCGATATCAATCATGGCAGAGGCGGAATGGGCATTGGCAGCCAGATTCCTGTGACTGAGCATGACGGCCTTGGAATATCCAGAGGTCCCTGAGGTGTAGAGGATGGAGGCCAGATCATCTTCAAGGACCTTTTCAAAGACAATATCTCCCGTGGCCTCTGCCTCGTTCCACATCTCAATGGCCTCTGCCAGATAGTCTGAAAATGGCTCCACGGCAAGAACATCGAGGCTGGCCACAGAGTCATCGAGGGTGACGATCCGCTTCAGGCCCTCTTGATGCAGTTCATAGACTTTTTCCAGCTGCCGCTCGGTCGTGAAGAGAATCGGCACCCGCATCTCTGTAAGGATATGATGAACATCCGCCTCCGGCAGATCGGGCAGGACAGGAACGGCCACACCCCCTAAACGGACAATGGCAAAATAGGCAATCCCCCAGTTAGGAGAATTTTCTGCAAGGATGGCAACGTGATCGCCTTTCTTGATGCCATCCCTCGACAATCGCAGGGCCAGGGCCATGATGCGCTTATACAACACCTGATAGCTGACAGGAGTTGCAAGGGCCATTCCCACTGCCGGGAGATCAGCAAATTTCTCCTGACTGGCGTCGATAATATCATTCAAGGTCATGGGCATACAGGCATCATCCGACATGAAGGGCCCCTGTCATATTTATTGATTGTCGACTAACGGACTATAATCAGTCCGACAAAAAGCGATGCTGCCAGTATCTAGTGTCTGTCCATAAATGAGGATTTTAGCTCGAGATCAAGGACTGCGAAAAAAATAAGCGCAGGCATATGTATGATATTCCGAGTATTATTTTTTGAGCATGACGCAGAGATCGGGCAAAAAGACCATTTATGGACAGGCACTATCTAAGGGACTCGGAAAACACTGCTGTTCTGATGTTCCTGAATTGCGACTGGATTTAGGCCGGACCTGGCTGCACCGTTTGAGTTAAACCGAAGATGTAGTGGCGCTACATCTTCGGTTTTGGCGATTGAGGTGCAGTTAAATCCGGCCCGAAGACGGAAAGCAGGATGGTATATCAGTATTTTCCGCGTCCCTTACTGATGAACCGATCGGACTCTACCCAAAACAGACTTTTCGGTCAATTAAGAAGAGCCCGTAAAATGGCAGCGAAAAGTTTATTATTTGTTTCTACTGAAAAAATGGTTTAATTTCTTGACAAGAAACTGTCTGTTATATACAAATAATTAAGTCTTATCATTTCTTATAGTTATTCCTGACGACCTAGGCACGAGTGCCCCTATGAAAAAATATTCTTTTTCCCCTTTATTGCTGACCTGCCTGCTGTTCTGCTTGTGTTTTATCGGACTATCGGCGTTGCCGGCGACGGCTGTTCCTGTGCTGCAGGACAGCAACAAAAAAGCGGTGAGTTCTCCATCCATCCCTGGTGCGAGCAACACTATAGCATCCCTGCCAGTCGACTCCGTCCAGGAAAAGGGCACTGTCAAAAAACCCAGTGCCGGGGAAATAACCATTCTCGGGACTTACAAGAGCACCTCTCCCCATAAAAAAAAGGTCGGCACAACCAAGCCTGACGCTGCCATCACAACGCTGAAAGGCTCTGTCACCAAGACCTCGACGAGTCGGAACTCATCCAGAGACAATAACAATATCAAGAAGAAGATATCGGCAAAAAGCGCCATGGTCATGGATGCGACAAATGGTCAAACCATTTTTTCAGTTGATCCCGACACCCCTCGCCAGCCGGCCAGCACCATCAAGATCCTGACCGGCATGATTGCCCTCAAGTCGCTTGACGCCAGTGAAACTATTTCAGTCAGCCTGAAAGCAGCTGAACAGCCACGCTCCAAGGTCTACCTTGAAAGGAAGAAAAAGTATAAGGCCGATGACCTGATCAACGCCGTCCTGCTCTCTTCGGCCAACGATGCCAGCGTCGCCATTGCCGAGAAAATTGCCGGCTCGGAACAATCTTTTGCCCGGATGATGACCCTGCGGGCCAAACTCTGGGGTGCCCAGAAGACAGTCTGCAAGACCGCCAACGGCCTGACCGCTAAAGGACAAACCAGTACGGCCAGAGATCTGGCCACCATCTTCAGGCACGTCATGCAGGACGAAGAATTTTCCCAGAGGATAAAACAACTCAAGGCCCATACCGCAGAGGGGAAACTGCTCCGCAATCACAACAAGGCCCTCTGGCAGATAGAAGGGGCGCTAGGCGGCAAGACCGGCTTTACCAATGCGGCCGGACAGACCTATGTGGGGAAATTTAAAAGGGGCCCCGATGAGATTATCGTGGCGATCATGGGCAGTAGAACGATGTGGGCTGATCTCAAGACCCTGGTGGAGCACGGATTTTCGCAACAGGCATTAACTGCCGCCGAGTCCAAAGAGAACATGAAAAAAGCCAAGGTTGTCGCCAGTATCCCGGCTGTCAGCAGGCAGCAACAATAATAAGGTACCGTCCTCAGGCGTCTTGCGCCTTGCGCCACCCCTCCGCCTTCAAACGGGAAATTCGTTCAACTGTCCAGGCAGTGATGACAGTCAAATACTCCCGGGGGCTTTTTTCCTTCATGGAGATAATTCGCTGCCGCTCATCTCCAATATCCCTGGTCTCACCCGGATACATCTCGCGCCAGGTGACATAGCCCTCATCAAAGACAAAACAGGGCTGCACCTGAGCCGGCTCCATACCTAATTTGGCAATAGCATACATCCGGGCCAGCTCCATATCATATTCAATGATCCAGCCGTTATCCTCAACCATCCGCTCTTTCTCAAGGGCAACCGTTCCTGAACAGGATGGGCAGAACAGACGATCAATAACCTCCTGACTCATAATATTATCACGCAGATGGAAGGAGACCTTTTCCTTTCCGCAACTGCAATCCCTGCTTACTTCCTGACACATGATTCCACCTCCATCATAGTGGGATTTTTCCATTTACAAGATCTTTCCCTGTAACCAAAAGCATGGCTGGACCAGATTTGACCAACCACAACGAAAAACAAAGCCTCAGAGCGCGTAAATAAACATGATCTGTGTCAGCTGATACAACGAATTGTCGGTACTCACCAAGTGTGACCACGAGGATAAAACTTACAACCAACACTCACAAACACAGGCTTGTCGGAGATGATTTTCGGATAAAAAGACATTTTTATTATTCTTATTCTTTTTCACCCCGCTTGTAAAGAGAGAAAAAGAATCATTCCTATTTCGTACACCTCTTATACAGAGCTGGGATGCTCCAGTGTCGTTCACGAAATGAATGCCCTGAAAGGATTTACATTTATGCGAGTTTTTAAAGATTGAAAATTTGATATTTTTCATAGTCCATCAAAGGTAAAACAAGACCGGGGTCAAGCCGAGAGAATAAAGTCCGCTGGACTCTGCTCCTTAACCATGCTACTCTCTCATTTCTCGTCAGTGACATTTTTCTGTTTCTTGTTTAACGGCAAGCAAACAAGATCAGAAAGCTCAATGCAGATTAATACTTTTAACATGTCAAACAAGGCTCCACGGCATTGAAACGCCCCATGACGACCTACAAAAACCCTCAGCTGTCAACACCTAAATGCCTTTTAATATTGAGAAAGCACTAAATATCCTGAAAAAGGAAGTGAGAAATTACCAGGTCCCGGTGGTGGACCTGATAGCTATTCAGACCCATGACCCATTCAAAGTCCTAGTGGCGACTATCCTCTCGGCAAGAACCAGGGATGAGGTGACAGCCCAGGCAGCTGCACGTCTCCTTGCCAAGGCTCCTACCCCTCAGGATCTGGCCACCCTTGACCAAGAAGCCCTGCAACGACTTATTTTTCCAGTAGGGTTTTATAAAAACAAGGCCAAATACCTGGCAACTCTGCCCGGGGCCCTGGAAAAGAACTTTTCTTTCCAGGTTCCCTCCGAGATAGAACAGCTCATCACCCTGCCTGGCGTTGGCCGGAAAACAGCCAATCTGGTGCGGGGACAAGGATTTGGCAAGAGTGCGATCTGTGTCGATACCCATGTCCACCGGATCATGAATATCTGGGGCTATGTGCAGACCACCACTCCCTTACAGACCGAAATGGCACTGCGGGAAAAACTCCCCGAGCAATACTGGATCCGGGTCAACTCCCTGCTGGTGGCCTTTGGTCAGGGAACCTGCAGGCCTGTCGGTCCCCACTGTGACAGCTGTGTGCTCAGCAAGCTCTGTCCCCGGATCGGCATAAGCCCAAGAAAGATCAAGACCACCAGGGTCGATACACAGACCGGGATCAAGCGGATGATCTCCTGGAATGTCAATGGCCTGCGGGCAGTGGCGGGAAAAGGCTTTACCAAAATCGTCAAGGATCTGGCCCCTGACATCCTGGCCCTCCAGGAGATCAAGGCCACGCCGGAGCAGTTGCCGGACTCGGTTCGAGAGATAGCCGGATTTAACAGTTATTTCCATTCCGCCAGCAAAAAAGGCTACTCAGGAGTGGCCATTTACAGCCGGGAGGCTCCAGACAAGGTCTTTCATGGTATTGGCGATCAGCGCTTTGATGAAGAAGGGCGGGTCCTGACCCTTGAATTCAGCGATTTCTATTTCGTCAACTGTTACTTCCCCAATGCCCGCCATGATCTGAGCCGTTTGGAGTTAAAGGAGGAATTCAATCTCTCGGTGCACCGATTTATTGAAGGGCTGGCCCGTGATAAATCAGTGGTAATCTGCGGTGATTTTAATGTCGCCCATACCGAAAAAGACCTTGCCAATCCCAAGGCCAATGAAAAGAACGCCGGGTTCACCCCGGAAGAACGGCAATGGATGGATTCGTATATCGAGAGCGGCTGGGTTGACACCTTCAGACAGTATAATCAGGAACCGGGCCACTATTCCTGGTGGAGTTACCGTGCCGGCGCCCGCGAACGGAACATCGGCTGGCGTATTGATTACTTCTTTGTCGATCCAGCCAGCAAAATGAGAATGGTTGGCGCTGAGATCCTGACTGATGTCCAGGGCTCAGACCACTGCCCGGTGGCCCTCGACTTCAAGTGACACCTTTTGCACCGGATTTTTTAGTGCCTTACAGCTCATTTTCTTGTTTTTTTTCACAAGCAAATGAGCTGCGAAAGGCACTTATCCCGTTCATTGGGGTTAGACCAGACTGACTCCTCTGCTGCTCACCGCACGTTCCAGTTATACAGAATCGTTGACCTGTAACAAGCTCCAGACACCACCTTTTTTTCTTAAACATTCTTTTCAGCCTGCCACAAAAAGGTAACAGGACGAAGTTCCCGTCACTTTTCAACAGACACTTATTATCCCAGGAGTTCCATCATGCCGACATCCTTGTCCTCCACGAACCTCCTGACCGATTTGGCAAGTCCGGATAATCATCACCTCAGGGCCAAATTCACCGAGAAGAGCTATCCCAAAGACACCTTTCTCTTTGCCCCCGGCCATGAAGAAAACTTGGTCTTCATCATCAAGAGCGGACGGGTCCAGATATATCTGGCCGTCGATGACAAGGAGTTCTCTCTTGTCATCCTAGGGCCTGGAGATATATACACAAGCCACACCAGGGCCCATGTCAAATCCCTGGACGACGTTGTCCTGCTCCTCATCCCCACGGCACATATATATTCCTACATGATCAGCCACCCAGTTCTCACCCTTCCCATCATCAGCGTCCTGGGAAAACTGCTCAAGCAATCCTTTTCCATCATCGATAATCTGGCCTTTAAGAACGTCTGCCAACGCCTGACCCACTTCCTGCTGCACGAGGCCCACCACAACGGGACCAGAGACATGGAAGGAATTACCATCAACCCGAACCTGACCACTACCCAGATTGCCGCTATTGTCGGCAGCAGCCGTCAGACCGTCTCCAAAATCCTTAACAACATGTTTCAGGCCGGTGTGCTCTTCAGGAAAAAAAACGGCGGCTATCTCATCCCCGACCTCACCCTGCTGCAAGGATACAGCCACTAAAAAAAAATTTTGTTGTCAGAAGACCTTCGGAGTCAAGCAGTAAAGGGTCGACCTCGGGTTCGCCTGGCCGCAGAAAAATCCTGAACAGCATTTTTCTTAAAGAAAAAGTGCCTTTTTTTATCTGAATGTCAGCTAGTTGACAGCATTCTTTTTGTTTTGTTGTTATTTATCTTTTTTGGTTCATTCAATCAGGAGATATCGAGGAACGTGCCTGAAGCCCTATGGTCTGAATTCCCACAACAACGGAGCAATGAGATGGCTGCCCAGTCAATAACGCAACAGAACGAAGTTCCGATCAATATCCAATCGGCGCTCACCGACCCTGGTGACAACGTTGTCAAGGTAACCCGTCGGGAGCAGGAGGTTCTAACTCTGGTAGCCGAAGGGCATACCAGTAAATCAATGGCGGAACAACTGAGCATCAGCGCCAGGACCATCGAGCGCCATCGTGCCAACCTGCTCAAGAAGTTCTGCCAGAAAAACAGTGTCTCCCTGGTTCAGAGTGCCATGCGCCAGGGATTACTCTGAGCGGGAAGGACATTACTGATTTATCTGCGAGTTGCTTTGTCCTGCCTGCCCTCCCAGTACCCAAGAATAATCCAGAGTATCAGACCACCTGCAACCATCAGGGCACTGAGAAGCTGTCCCATGGTCAGCAGCCCGAAGAGAAACCCGAGTTGCGGATCCGGTTCCCGCACCCATTCCACCAGGAAGCGGAACAGGCCGTAGCAGATAAGGAAGAGGCAGACCATACTTCCATGCGGCCAGCGGAGATTCCCCTGCCAGGGCTTCTGCTTCTGCGACCAGAGGATGCAGAAAAGCACGACCCCTTCGAGAAACATCTCGTAAAGCTGTGAGGGGTGCCGGGGCAGAGGGCCGCCTCCGGGAAAAATCATGCCCCAGGGCAGATCGGTGGTACGACCATAGAGCTCACCGTTGATAAAATTACCCAGCCGCCCCAACCCCAGACCAATTGGCACGGTCACCACATAGATATCTGCTGTCTTCCAGTAATCAATTTTCTTTTTCCGCAGATAGAGCCAGCTGCCGACAAGCACCCCGATGCAGGCGCCATGAAACGACATGCCCCCGGTCCAGATTGCCGGAATCTCAAGGGGATTATTGAGGTAATAGGAAGGGTTGTAAAACAGGACATACCCCAGACGTCCCCCGAGTACCACCGAAATGATCAGCGCCAGATTCAGATTTTCAAAATAGGGCTCCAGCTTCTGGTAGGAGAAGAGCCGGATCTGACGGCGCACCAGAAAATAACAGGCCATGAACCCGAGAACATACATCAACCCATACCAGCGAATATGCAGAGGGCCTATGGAGAGGAGGATGGGATCGATATCAGGATAGGTCATGATGTCTTCTTCGTTTTTTTCAAATGAACCTGCAGGACTGAAATCGCGGCCGGGGTTATGCCCGAGATCCGTGAGGCCTGACCAAGGGAGAGGGGGCGCACCGTGGACAATTTCTGCACGGCCTCATTGGAAAGGCCTGAAAGACCTTTATATTCCATGTCTTCCGGGAGGGCAAGCGCCTCCATTTTTTTAAATCGATCCACCTGCTCCTGCTGGCGCTGGATATAGCCATGGAATTTGATCTGCAGCTGGATCTCATCCCTGACAGATGACCCTGCCAGTTGCTGGATACGTTGCTGTACTTCGGCATCCATAGGCAGCCGCGCCAGTTGTTCCAGCCCGAGCTCCGGTCTGCGCAGGAGTTCGGCCAGCGAAATCTTCTGCTTGAGCTCGACACTCCCCTGAGCCAGCAGGGCATCATTGGTCGCCTTGCCCGGCTTTATCGGGATAGATTCAAGAAAAAGCACACCCTGCTCAATGGCAGCCTGTTTTTCCTGATACCGCAGATAAGCCTGATCATCCAGCAGGCCGATATCATGGCCGATCCGGCAGAGACGGGTATCGGCGTTATCCTCGCGCAGCAGCAGCCGGTACTCGGCCCGGGAGGTAAAGAGGCGGTACGGCTCCTTGGTGCCGCAGGTGACCAGATCATCAATGAGCACCCCGATATAGGCCTGGGAGCGGTCGAGCACCAGCGGCGCCTGACCCCTGACATAATGAACACCATTGATCGCCGCCATCAACCCTTGAGCCGCTGCCTCCTCGTAACCTGAAGTGCCGTTGATCTGGCCGGCCAGAAACAGACCGTGGATACGTTTGGTCTCAAGCGACGGTTTGAGTTCCAGGGGGTCCACATAATCATATTCAATGGCATAGCCCGGCCGGACAATCCTGGCCTGCTCCAGCCCTTTGATGCTCTGGATCATGGCCACCTGGGTGGCCATGGGCAGGCTGGTTGGCAGTCCGTTGGGATAGACCTCGGTGGTGTCAAGCCCCTCTGGTTCCAGAAAGATCTGATGCCGCTCTTTTTCCGGGAAACGCATGACCTTGTCCTCGATAGAGGGACAATACCTGGCCCCGATTCCTTCTATAATCCCGGTATACATGGGGGATTTATCGATTCCCGCCCTGATGATGGCATGGGTGCGGGGATTGGTATAGGTGACATGGCAGGGCCGCTGGGGCAGGACATAATCCCCGGTGAGGCCAAAAGAAAAATGAACAGCCGGCTCATCGCTGTGCTGCGCTTCAAGATCCGAGTAATTGATACTGTTGGCCGCAAGACGCGGAACCGTGCCGGTCTTCATCCTCCCCACCTGAAACCCAGCCTCCTTAAACCATCTGGCCAGACTGGTTGAAGGGCTGTCCCCCATGCGCCCGGCCGGGAAGTTCCTGAGCCCCACATGGATCAGACCGTTAAGGAAGGTACCGGTGGCCACCACCACCGCCTTGGCCCGGATCTCTTCCTCCAGTGAGGTAATAAGCCCGAGGATCCTGCCATCCTCGACGATGAGCGAATCAACCACCGTCTGGCGGATCTCCAGGTTTTCCTGATTCTCGAGGATGGACTTCATCCGCAGACGGTAGAGCAGGCGATCCGCCTGGGCCCGAGAAGAACGGACTGCCGGACCCTTGCTGGTGTTGAGACGCCTGAACTGAATGGAGGTGGCATCAATATTCCTGGCCATCTCACCGCCAAGGGCGTCGATCTCACGCACCAGATGCCCCTTGGCAAGGCCGCCAATGGCAGGGTTACAGGACATGGCTCCAATGGTATCCACATTAATGACGGCAACCAGGGTCTTGCATCCCATTCTAGCAGCAGCGAGTGCGGCTTCACAACCGGCATGCCCGGCACCAATCACGACAATATCGTAGGTATTATTTTCTTGTTCTCCCATTATTTCTCCAAGGGACGATCTTTTTTCCACCAGATAAGGGCCCACCGGGGAGGATGTTCACGGCGCAGGGTCACCTGTTTCCCCTCTACATGAATGACCTTTGCACTGACATAGTCAGTTAGTGCTTCTCTTTCACGAGCGCTGAGATCTTTGAACATCCAGACATAGGACTGCAGGGCCTCTTCCATGTCACGAAAAACGTAGTCCCGATCCAGTTTCAGGATATCAACACAGGGATGGATACCCATGGCATAGAGGGTGTTGACGGTATAGATATAATCCGGGCCTGACTGAAATTTCCGGCCGATGGCAGCAAAGGCACCCGGATCGAAAGGAGTGGGCGATATCCGGTCAGCGATGAAGACATACTCGCGGGCATGAGCATTCAATTTTTCCAGGGCAAGGGAGAGATTTGCCACCGCCAGCGAACGGGAGGCAATGGCAATATCGTGTTTTCCAATGTCGAGTTGCTGCCAGTCATCCTCCCATGCCCCTTGAATGGTCCGGATATTCTCAATATCCTCTTCTTTTACCTTCCTGTTCAGGGCATCAAGCATCCCAGCCGAGTAGTCAACAGCGGTTACTGAACGGACCAATCCGGCCAGAGGGATAGAGAGCGTTCCCGGCCCTGACCCCATATCAAGCACGGTGAGATCAGGGGTCAGGGGCAGACGCTCCAGCAAGAGCGTGACATAAGGTGAGTTGGCGTTCCTGGAGGCAAAGGACTCAGCCCTTCTGTCCCAGTCAGTCGGCCCCTTGCTGGACCATGACTTCTGTTTTCTGGCATTCTGCCACAACAGGTTCCAGTCAATATCCGCCAGTGTTGTTTCGGATGGTATGGGCATAAAGGCACGCAACTATTAAAAATGTTTAGGCCTGGATCCTGCAAATGGTCGGCATGCTGCTGGCGATAGGGGCACATAGGCTACCGCCTGGCTTCACCATTTTCATGCATGGGCCTAGCCCTGCCGCGTCTGCGCTGAAAATGGTCTGCGGCCTTGGCTTTGCACCCGCCTCAACAGCCTCACCGCTCAACCAATTGCAGGATTCAGGTTAAAAGGAAAAAAATCATGTTTCCAATACAAGATGAAAAGTAGCACAGCTTACCTGCTTCTGCAAGTGAAGCCCGCAAGTGCAGTGAAAATGTTTGACAGTTGACGCCATCTGTGTTTATAATATTTGTTTCGTAATTTTTGTCTTGCGCATGTCACATTGCGTTAATAAAAAGTCAGGCAGACTTGTCAGGGCCGAAAGATCAACAAGATCTTCAGTGTTGCAAATCTTCCCGACTGGCAAGCCATCGGGCAAAATCAATAGTATCTAAGTAACAGTAACAACGGTATAAAAGTCTATAACGAACCGGCCAGAGAGATACTGGTTATTTCGCAACAGTTCCTCAAATCAGTAATACCCATGGATACCATGGACCAGGAGTGAGTGATGAGTAAACGTACCTTTCAACCAAGTAATATTAAACGTGCACGTAAACATGGTTTTCGTCACCGCATGAGCACCGCTGCCGGTCGTGCTATTTTAAACGCCCGCCGAGCCAAGGGACGCAAGCGACTGTCTGCCTGATTGTGACGTGGTGTTCAAACTCCAGAAGAATCATCTGCTGCGCAAGGGCTGGGAGTTTGAACAGGTGTATAAACAGGGCAAGCGTCTGCATGGCAAAGGATTTACCCTGATTTTTCACCACAACACACTTGAACACAGCAGAATCGGGATCAGCATACACAGGCAGATTAAAGGGGCCGTGAAGAGAAATCGAATCAAACGGATAATCAGAGAATCTTTTCGCCTGCATCGGGAATTGTACCCGCAATGTGCTGATATCATCTTTGCTCTTCGTCCGGGAGTGGCGCTTGGCTCAACTGCTGACGTTAATCAGGCGGTCGCTGCCTGCGGCTCGGCAGCGTGATGCCATCATACAGGCTATCTTCCATGAATAGGGGTCTGCCCATAAAAAAAATTTTCATCAGGTTTATCAAGGGGTACCAGTATTTTATCTCCCCCTTACTCCCACCAACTTGTCGTTTTACTCCCACCTGCTCGACATATGCAATTGAGGCGATAGAGCGTTATGGTCCATGGCGAGGCGCCTATCTCGCCGCCCGTCGCCTGCTGCGCTGCCATCCCTTCTGTCGGGGCGGGTATGATCCTGTTCAATAACACCTTCTTCTCCCGAAAATGGACACGAGAACCAAGTCGAGCATCAGAGAGATTGAAGAACGGCTTTTTTATTTATAGGCTCTCTTTGCTGGAGCGAATCAATTCAGGGACATGGTATGGACACCTATAGAATACTGCTGGCTGTCGTAATTTCGTTTGTTATTTTAGTTGGCTATCAATACTTTTTTGTCGACCTCGCCCCTCAACAGGTGGTGAGAGAGCAGGCGGCATTCGCACCAACGCCATCTGCCCCCGACCAGAACGCCCAGCTGACATCTCCGGGACAAGAAACTCGGCAACAGCCCTTGACGCCATCTGCTGCGCCAGTTCGTCCGGCCCGTGACATTACCATAGACACCGAGCTCTACAGCGCGGTGATCACTGAAAATGGCGGCGCCGTCAAAAGTTTTATCCTGAAGGGGTACAATGAGAGCCGGGCCAAAGACTCTGCCGGAGTGCAACTTGTCAACACCACGGAACAGGAGGGGTTTCCTCTCACATTTTCCTGGGGGGGCGTGGCCGCCATCAACACATTTTACAGCGCAGACAGAGATAAAGTAAAGTTTCACGGAGCTGAAACAGCAAGCACACTCACCATGAAGGGCGTCAACGAATCAGGCCTTGAGCTGGAGCGAAGCTACCGCTTTGATCGTACCACCTATCTCATGGAGCTCGTATTTCGGGTAAAGAATACATCTTCCACGCCGCTGCAGGGCTCTGCCCTCCTACACCAGGCCAACCTTCCCTTTGAAAAAGAAACGACTGGCTCCATGATTGCCCTCTTCAGCGGCCCGGCACTCTTTATGGATGGTCAGCGTCAGGAGTTCACCAGCAAGGAATTAATAGAAGGGCCTAAGACAGTGCAAGGGAAGGTAGATTGGGCCGCTTATGACAGCACCTATTTCATGTGCGGCATCCTGCCGGGCAATGAAGGTGGAACCAGTGTGACCATGCAACAAATGGGTAAACTGGTAACCATGAAGGTCGGCGGCGATCTCGACGTGCTGCAGCCCGGCCAGGAAAAGGTTTATACATATCACGCTTATTTTGGCCCCAAGAAACTTTCCCTACTTGAGAAGACAGGATATAATCTGGATGAAGCCGTCAATTTTGGCTGGTTTGACATCATGGCCAAACCCACCCTCTTGCTGCTGAATTTCTTCCACACCTATGTCAAGAATTACGGGATCGCCATCATCCTGGTGACCATTGCCTTCAAACTTGCCTTCTGGCCCATTGCCCAGAAGGGTCTCAAGTCCATGAAGAATATGCAGAAACTGCAGCCAAAGATGGTCAAGCTCAAGGAAAAATACAAAGACGATCCAGCCATGATGAACAAGGAGGTCATGAACCTCTACAAGACCTACAAGGTAAATCCCCTTGGCGGCTGTCTGCCCATGGTCCTGCAGATTCCGGTATTTTTCGCCCTGTACAAGGTGCTGCTCATGTCCATTGAGCTGCGCCATGCCCCTTTCATGCTCTGGATCAGCGATCTTTCCGCCCCTGACCGGTTGATGATCGGCATAGATATTCCCTACCTCGGAGGTATCCCGGTACTTACCCTGCTCATGGGGGCCTCCATGTTCCTGCAACAGAAGATGACACCAACCACTGCGGATCCCACCCAGGCCAAGATCATGCTGTTCTTGCCGGTTATTTTCACTTTCATGTTCTTGAATTTTGCCTCAGGTCTGGTTCTGTACTGGTTTATTAACAATCTGCTGGCTATCCTGCAGCAATATCTAATCAACAGACAAGCGAACAAGCCACTGGTGGCGTAGTTCTTCTCTTCTGTGTATCATTTTTATATTTGCGCATTTTTTCGTTCTCGTCGCCCATAGCGCAGAGGATATACACGGATCAACAGATGATAATAAGTGACCATTGAAGGATATTTCATGTCTTTAGAGAAAAAAGATTTTCAGGGAAAAACAGTAGCGGATGTGATCAAGCAGGCCTGTGATTTTTTTCAAGTACCCCAGGAAAACCTGGATATTGAAGTGGTAGAGACAGGTTCTACCGGCATCTTCGGTTTTATCCGCAAGAAAGCCCATATCCGGGCCAGGATCAAAAAGACTGCTGTTGTGACCAAGAAAACCCAGCTTGAGGAACCGCCGACGATCAAACAATCCCTGCCGGCTCAGCAGGAGGCAGCACCGGTAACCAAAGAGCCTGTCTCGGAGGCGGTGGCCGGTATCCAGGATGAACCGTTTGCCACAGAGGCCTTGAGCGAAGAGGATGAGGACATTGCTCCCCTCACTCCACCCATGGAAGAGACACTCAGCCAGGAAGGTATTGATAGCGTACAGCAGGAACTCACCCGGTTGCTCCAGTTGATGGGCCTACCCTCAAAGGTTGAGATTGAGGCACAAGGCAGTTCAGTCAGATGCCATGTGATCGGCGATTTCGAAGAAGACCTTACCGGACAGGAAGGAAAGACCCTGGACAGCCTGCAGTATCTGCTTCGCAAGATTACCGCCAGAAAGATCTCCGAACGGGTTCGAATCGCCATCGACGTCGGTGATTTCAGGGAAAAACGACAGGACGAACTCGAGGATCAGGCCCGGGAACTTGCGGCACTGGTCAAAGAAGATGGCAAGACCCAGATCATCCCCTCCCTCAACCCATCCGAAAGACGTGTTGTGCATATGGCCTTGCAGGATGACAAAGAGATACACAGCCGCAGCGTGGGCGATGGCCTGTTTAAAAAAATCCTTATTTATAAGCCCGGCAGCAAGCCCAATACCGGTGGCGGCAGCAGAAAACGTCCTCAATCCCGCCGCGGCAGAAGGGGTAAAGGCAACAAGCCTGCAACCGGGAACAGTGAGAACGAATAAGTAGGGGCAGGCCTTACGCCTGACCGCCCTGTATTATTACCATGGTCTTTGGTTGCCAGATCAGGAACCAGCGAGGATGCCCCCCTTCCGTGGTACAACCAATCGTCTCGAACTGATCAGAACAATGCCTAATGCCTATTGAAAACGATACTATCGCCGCCATCTCCACCCCTCCCGGCGCCGGCGGGATCGGGGTGATCCGCATGAGCGGGCCCCGAGCCTTTGAGGTGCTGCAGCAGATCTTTCAACCCCACGACCCAGCCTGTTCCTTTCGCAGCCATCAGCTCTATTACGGCCATATTGTCACCACCGGAGCCACGGCTAAGAAAAAAATCATTGACGAGGTTCTTGCCGTTTTTATGCAGGCCCCCAAGACCTATACCCGTGAGGATGTGGTCGAGATCCACGGTCATGGCAACTTTCTTCTCCTCCAATCCATCCTTGAGCTCCTGCTCCACTATCCGGTACGTCTGGCAGAAGCCGGCGAATTTACCAAACGCGCCTTCCTCAATGGCCGCATCGACCTGACCCGGGCAGAGGCCGTGATTGATCTGCTCTCGGCCAGGACCAGGAAAGGGATCGAGCTGGCTCAGGGCCAGCTCTCCGGCAGGCTCTATGAGCAGGTCGACACCATCCGCCAGGCCCTGGTTCATATGCGAGCTATAGTCGAGGTCGCCATTGATTTTCCAGATGAAGACAAAGAGATTATCAATCATGCTGAGCTCAGCCTGCTGCTTGAGACCAGAGTCAGAGGCCCCCTTGCTGCCCTGCTGCTCCTTGCCGATCAGGGAAAGATCTTCCGGGAAGGGATTACCGTGGTCATTGCCGGGCTGCCCAATGTGGGAAAGTCCAGTCTGCTCAACACTCTCCTCCAGGAAGAACGGGCCTTGGTCACCGCCATTCCCGGGACCACCCGGGATACCATCGAGGAGTATGTCGACATTGCCGGGATACCGGTTCGCATCGTTGATACTGCGGGGATTCGTGACAATGCTGAAGAAGTGGAAGAGCTGGGAATCCAGCGGGCCAGGGAGCAGATAAAACAGGCCGATATTGTCCTGTTCATGATTGATCTGGCCAGAGCGGTCAGTGCCGCAGACCAGGAACTGTTTCGCAGTATCCAACATAAACCGGTCATCCTCGTTGCCAACAAGAGGGATCTGCTGCCGGGCAAGTTACCGGATCTAGGGAGCTTTCGTGATCGCACCCTGGCCATTATTCAGATATCGGCCAAAGAGCAGCAGGGAATCGGCGAGCTGAAACAGGCCATTTTCAAGGCCGTGGTCGGCAACAGTGAGCAGTGGGAGGATGTTGGCTGCACGCCGAATCTCCGCCACAAAGATGCCCTGTTGCGGGCTTATGCGGCCAGTGGCCGGGCGCTGGAAGGTCTGCAGGCTGAAATCACCAGCGATCTGCTGGCTATCGACCTCCAGGAATGTCTGGCCGAGCTTGACACCATAGTAGGCGTTACCACCACGGAGGATATTCTCGATCTTATTTTCAAACAGTTCTGCCTGGGGAAATAATCGAGCAAGAGCGCTGCCTGATTCATTTTGAGTTCTATTCCCCTGAACCACTGACACGAGCGCCTTTAGCGGCCACCTCCACCTTCTTCCATCCACCCGCTTCGTTCCCTCCCCCATGCTGTCGCCAGCCACATTCAGCGCCGGACAGAAAAGGGCTGCCCAAGAGAAACGTCAGCCGAACAACACTATAAAAGCAGTTCTCAGACAGGATCTTTAAGATGGTAGATTGCCGGAAGGCCTCGATAGTGCTCATTCAGATCAAGGCCATAGCCGACAAGGAACCCCTTGGGAATCGCAAAACCGCAATAGTCTATCCGGACAGGATGTTCACGGCGTTCCGCTTTATCAATAAGGGCGCAGATCTTGACCGAAGCAGCCCCCTGGACAGTGAAATGGTCAACCAGCCACTGCACAGTCAGACCACTGTCAACGATGTCTTCAACAACCAGCACATCATAATCTTGCACCGCAATAGTTGGAGGGCTGCGCAGAAGGATATCTCCTGCCGAGGACGTACCGGTGCCATAGGAAGAGACCTGGATAAAATCAGTGACCAGAGGGATATCGATAGCACGAACCAGATCCGCCATAAAGATAAAGGCCCCCTTCAGGACCCCAATCACCAGCAGATTTCCGGTTGCATAATCACCACTGATTGCCTGCCCCAATTGCCCGATCCGCTCCTGTATGGACTGGACATCTAAAACAATTTCCCGATCAGTATTTTGCATGACGTGCTCCTCTATTCTTGCCTTTAAGCCGCTGTAAAAAAATAAGATGACCCCCTGAATGGCCAAACCGTCAGTCGCTCTTCACCCATCCAGGGACGACGCAATAAAACGGCCACAAAGAGACCCATTCTCTCGCCACTCTTTCTGGTCACAGATCTCCCTTCTTATTTATGGTCTGCCGCAAGGGCAAAGTCAAGGATTTAATGGCACTCCGGCCATGCCTTTTCCGGAGCAGTTAACGCCGGCAAAGGCATGGTGAGAGCAGTTAATAATGATTTTTCCCCTGTTGACAAACAGGGTTGGTTCAAGTAAATATAAGTTTCATTTATGAAATGTATCAGCCAACGTGGTGTCGGCATTTTTCCGGTCCCGCCTGAAGAAAAAAGAAGAAAGCCAAGAGTTGTCAAAATGGGAAAACCAGTAAATACTTTGAATCCTGCCTTCAACAGCGAGGTTGTTACTGCTCCAGGCGGTGAACATCTGAACAGTTGCTTTTCGTGTGGGGCCTGCAGCGGCATATGCCCTGTCAGTCAAGCCATTCCTGAGTTTGACCCGCGGAAGATTATTCACATGATCCGGATGGGCATGAAGGATCGCCTGCTAGGCTCCGATTTTCTTTGGTACTGTTCAGGATGCAAGTCCTGCGTCTTTGTCTGTCCGCAGGATGTCCGCTTTGCCGAGATCATGGGCGCCCTGGCAACTCTGGCAGTAAAGCAGGGTTATGTGACCGAGCAGGATCTGGTTGACAAGGGCAAGGCCGCTCAGGTGAAGCGTGACCTCTGTGTCGCCTGTCTCACCTGTGTCCGCGTCTGTCCCTGGTCTATCCCGAAGATTGACCAGCAGGGGGTGGCGGTCAT
Organism: Desulfoarculaceae bacterium; assembly: GCA_019429465.1. Lineage (GTDB taxonomy): Bacteria > Desulfobacterota > Desulfobulbia > Desulfobulbales > Desulfocapsaceae > UBA2270. The sequence goes on along the minus strand of JAHYIV010000006.1, from coordinate 75,804 downwards.
TGATATTGAGTCATGCAGAGCCTGCGGAATCTGCGTTGAGGAGTGCCCGGCCCAGGCAATCACTCTGAATGCATCTGAAGATGAGCGCCTGATTGCAGCCTGTGGAATTTAATTCCCTGGAGGGATCGCATTTAATGCTGTCCTCTGGCGACTAATAGAAGGCATGTACGAGAAGGCCTTGATGAAGACGAGGAATAAAAATGAGTTTTGAACCAAAGATAACCCTGTTCAGCTGCCATTACGCGTCACAGCAGAGCTGTGCTGAAAAGGGCACAGAGTTACAGCAGCTTGGTTTTCCGGCAACCATTACCCTGGTCAGAGTGCCCTGTACCGGCAAGGTGCAGGTGACAACACTGCTCCAGGCCTTTGAAGACGGAGCCGATGGTGTCTATGTGGTTGGCTGTCCGGTGGATGGCTGTCACAATGTCAAGGGCAGTGTCAGAGCGGCCAAAAGGGTGGCGGCAGTAAAAAAGGCCCTGGGAGAACTTGATGTTGAGCAGGGCAGGATCGAGATGGTTCACCTGCCCCGCGGGCTGCACCCGGAATTTGTGGCCGCCGGGGTGGCAATGGATAAAAAGATTCGTAGCCTTGGACCAAGTCCTTTTCACAGTTGAAATCAGGGAGAGCAGAGGATGATTGTTGCAGAACGTAAGCCGATGGCTGAAATTATAGAGATGGTAAAAGATTGCACCAAGGTCCTGGTGCTGGCCTGTCGCGGTTGTGTTACCGTCTGTTCAGCCGGAGGAGAGCGCGAGGCGGCTGTCCTGGCATCGCTGATCCGTCTTGGCATGAAAAAAGAGGGCAAAACCATCCAGGTCATTGAAGGTAGTCTGGTCAGGCAATGCGACAAGGAATACATTGATGCCATTGACGACTGGCAGGGTCAATACGATGCCATTGTCTCGACGGCTTGTGGAGTCGGAGTCAATTTCATCGCCAATCTGCGCCAGGAGACCATGGTCTATCCGGCGCTGAACACCACCTTTTTCGGAGGATCTGCCGAGCAGGGCATCTGGACGGAACAGTGTGCCGGCTGTGGCGACTGCGTCCTCCATCTCACCGGCGGGCTCTGCCCGGTGGCCCGCTGCGCCAAGAGCCTGATGAACGGACCTTGCGGCGGCTCAGTGGCCGGCAGATGTGAAATCAACAAAGAGACCGAATGCATCTGGCAGTCCATCCACGACCGCCTTGGCAGCTTTGACCGGATGTCCCAGATGGCAAGAATTGCCCCCATCCGTGACTGGTCCTCCTCAGGTCATGGCGGCCCCCGCAAGAGTGTGCGTAACGACCTGACAATTGCCTGAAGATGCCGACATGGCCTGAGAATGGAGAACCTTGAAGAGCAAGGCCTTTTCTGTCATCCCTAAGCAAGTGCCGCTGGACACCGTATTCAAGCCCCTCGGCGTTCTGTGGGCAGCAGCAGGTTCATCAATCAGCCATTCCTGGCCAAGGGCCTGTAAAAAAAAATAACATGATCACCTTGCATCTCATCTTCGGGCCATCTTTGGTCGCAGCTCAATCGCAAAATCCTCGACGTAGCCCTGCTACGCCTGCGGTTTTGCTCAATCGTTGCAACCAAATCCGGCCCAAATCCGAGCGCAATATTGGCCACCTTATTTTCTGACAGGCCCTAAGAGCTTGCAGTCCTCTGGCTCACGCTCTTTACCTTCAGTCAACACTGGTTGACTCTCCCACCATTTTTTTCAGATAGGCGTCGCCGCCCATGAGCTTCATCTGGCGCTCGATGTGGCTGGCTCGATTACGCACATAGCTGGTTGGATGAGCAAGATCAAAAAGCAGAGGGCCCGGCAGGACGGCCGCAAGCAGCGCTGCTTCTCTTGACGTCAGCTTGCCGGCCGATTTATGGAAATAGGTACGACTGGCAGCCTCAACCCCAAAGACACCGGGACCGAATTCCGCTACATTGAGATAGACTTCAAGAATCCGCTTTTTTGGCCACAAGCCCTCAAGCAGCAGGGTAAAATAGGCCTCAACTCCCTTTCGCAGAAAAGTTCGCCCCGGCCACAAATAGAGATTTTTGGCCACCTGTTGCGAGATAGTACTGGCCCCAAGCGGCCGGCTTCGTTGCTGGTTGGCCTGCCAGGCCTTGCTTATAGCCTCAAAATCAAAACCCGTATGGTCAAAAAATTTCTGATCTTCAGCAGCAACGACTGCCAGAGGAACATACAGGGACATCTGATCCAGAGGAACCCAGGTATAGACCAATCGATACCTGGGTTCCTCCTGGCCTGAAACAGCGAGCTGACGCTGGACCATCAGGGAGCTCAGCGGCACAGGCGCCCAGCGGAACAGAAGGACCAGAATGATGCTTCCAGCCAGAAAAAGACCAATTACCCACAAAAAAATGCGCCGAAGCGCGCCCTTGATGGAGTTCACCTGGTTCCCGTCATCTGCTCCTTGTCAGCAGTTTCCTGACAAGATTCCCGGCCATAATCATCATCAAAGCGGACGATATCGTCTTCACCCAGATAACTGCCATTCTGCACCTCAATGAGTTCCAGAGCGAGAACCCCTGGATTTTCCAGACGATGCCGGACACCGGCCGGGATGTAGGTGGACTGGTTCTCATACAGCAGAAAGGTCTCACCACCATTGGTGATCCGGGCGGTCCCGGCGACAATCACCCAGTGTTCATGCCGATGATGATGCATCTGCAGGGAAAGCTTTTTCCCGGGAGAAACTGATATCCGCTTGATCTGATAGCGTGGCTGCTGTTCAAGTACCGTATAACTGCCCCAGGGACGGAAAACTGTCCGGTGAAAGCGGAACTCATCCCGCTGCTTCTTCTTCAGTCTGGTGACGATCTTTTTCACATCCTGGGACCGGGACAGGGGCGCCACCAGAACCGCATCGGCCGTCTCAATCACCAGCGTATCTTCAAGGCCAACGGTTGCCACCAGCTTGCTTTCTGAACGAACCAGACAATTTCTGGTATCTTCCAGGATCACATCACCGGTGCTGACATTGCCCTGCTCATCCTTGGCTGAGATTTCCCACAGGGCCTTCCAGGAACCGATATCACTCCAGTCAAGATCGGCCGCCACCACCGCTGCCCTGTCGGTCTTTTCCATTAAGGCATAATCGATAGAGTCATCAGGAGAAGCGGCCATGGCCTTGCTGTCCAGGCGGTAAAATTTACCATCCCGAGCCCCATGGCGGACAGATCGAGCCATGGCAGTGAGCATCTCCGGGGCATGGATCGCCATCTCCGCGCGGAAGGTCTTGATGGAAAAGGCAAACATCCCGCTGTTCCAGAAGTAGTTTCCACTCTCAACATAGGCCATGGCCGTGGCCAGATCAGGCTTTTCCTTGAACGAGAGGACCGAGCTGCCCTCTCCCCGCTCTATATAGCCATACCCTGTTTCCGGACCCTGCGGTTCAATGCCGAAGGTGACAATGGCCCCAGAGGCTGCAAGCTCCGCCGCCTTTTGCACCGCCTCGGCAAATTCTTTCTGACGCAGGATCAGATGATCGGCCGGCAGCACCAGCAGGATGGTATCGTCATCATCGGTCAGAGCGCAGAACTCCACGGCCCCGCACACTGCGGGTGCGGTATTGCGGCCAAGGGGTTCCAGGAGGATGGAATACGCTGCAACAACTCCCAGGGCATCAATCTGACTGCGGGTAACAAAACGATGTTCCTCACCCACTACCACCACCGGGGCCAGGACACCCACAAGTTGACAGACCCGCAGCACCGTGGTCTGGAGCAGGGAGGTCTCGTCAATCAAGGGCAGAAGCTGTTTTGGATACAGTTCCCGGGACAGGGGCCACAGCCTGGAGCCGCTACCACCGGCCAGGATTACGGGTTGGATTTTACACACCTTGCTTCTCCTTTATAAGGGCTGTCAGTGCTCTCTCTTTTACGACGCTTCATTCCTAACAACACCGGGCAAGAGTTTCGTGGCCCGGATGAGATGGAATGGCGTCCGGGAAAGTCCTTGGCCTAAATTCACGACTGTCCCGGATTACGCTGCCGCTCCATCCGGGCTACGAGGTTCTATCTACCCGCTCTTTCACCAGACCGGGGCAATCATGGGTTTTCCCTGATCAGGGCCAGCAACTCCCTGGTTTTTTTGGCCAGCAAGACAGGATCGTTGCGGCTCTCCACGTTCAGGCGAAGCAAGGGTTCGGTATTGGACTTGCGGATATTAAACCGAAAGTCAGGAAAAGTCACACTCAGACCGTCGGTGTCATCCTCTTCCCCCTGAAAAAATCGCGCCTTGACCCGGGCAATGGCCGCATCCGGGTCAGCCACCACGCTGTTGATCTCTCCTGAAACCGGATAGGCCGCCATCCGCTCTTTCACCAGACTGGCAAGAGTGGTATTTGTCCGGGAAAGAAGCGCACAGATCAGCAGCCAGGGGATCATTCCGGAATCACAGTAGCCGAAATCACGGAAATAATGATGGGCGGACATCTCGCCGCCGTAGATCGCATCCTCCTGACGCATCCGCTCTTTAATGAAGGCATGGCCGGTACGGGTCATCACCGGGATGCCGCCGGCGGATTGCACCAGCTCCCGGGTGTTCCAGATCAGACGCGGATCGTGGAGGATCCTGCCGCCCGGCTCCTGGGCCAGAAGTTCCAGGGCCAGCAGACCGACAATATAATACCCTTCAATAAAATCACCCTGGGCGTCCCAGAAGAAACAGCGATCAAAATCACCATCCCAGGCAATGCCCAGATCGGCCCCGTGCTCGCGCACCAGACGCCCGGTCTCTTCCCTTTTTTCCGGCAGAAGGGGATTAGGGACACCATGCGGAAAAGTGCCGTCCGGCTTATGAAAGGCCTTGATAAAGGTAAAGGGTAGATGCGGCTCGAGCAGATCAATCACGGCCCCGGCACAGCCATTGCCGCTGTTGACCACCAGCTTCAGGGGCTGCAGGGCAGCCAGATCCACATAACCAAGGAGGTGCCTGATATAGTTGGTCTTTCCTGAAACACTGCTCCGCCGGCCTTTCATTACCGACAGCTCAGGCAGCCTGCCCGCAACAATCATCTCGGCCATTGCCTTCAATCCCGATTCACCTGTCACGGGCCGCGCTCCGACAGTAACCAGCTTCATGCCGTTATACTCCGCCGGATTATGACTGGCAGTGACTACAATGCCGCCATCAACCCCCTCATGTTCCAGGCTGAAGGCCGCATGATAGATTTCCTCGGTACCGCACAAGCCCAGATCGAGGACATCAACTCCCGAATCGAGCAGCCCTCCGATCAAGGCCTCAGTCAGCGATTCACTGCTCAGCCGGATGTCACGGCCAACCGCCACCTTTCGCGGTGCGAACCGGGCGGCAAAAGCCATCCCGATCTCCCTGGCAAGCTGCGGGTTGAGTTCATCCGGCACCCTGCCCCGGATATCGTAAGCCTTGAAACAGGCCGGTATGACTAGAGTTGTAGACATCGTTTGATTATCCTTTTTTTGAAGTAGGTCGATCTTTGGGCCTGTCCACAAAGAACATGGACAAGATTACGCTTAGATTTGGGTTGGACTTGGTTGCGGCGATTGTACAAAACCGCCGGCATAGCATGGCGATGTTGAGGATTTTGTGATTGAGTCGCGGCAAAAAATGGCCCAAAGATGAGATGCAAGATATTTATGTTCTTTGGGGACAGGCACTTAACCCAGCATAACCTGACTCTTGGCATAGCGGCAACGGGGGTTGTCGGGTGGATACGGCGCTGGTGCACCTGACCCGACCTGCTGAACGCTTCCAGCTCAAACTCACGAGGCCAGGTGCACCAGTTCCACCGCACCCATTGCCCCGATCACCTCGCCACAGATTACCACCGTCCCCTCGATGCCCTCGATCTCCCGGGCCTTTGCCAGGGCCCGCTCAACGCCGGCCCTGGGGCTGAACGCTGCCCCCACTTCATTGCCAAGACGGGTTGCCGCCGCATCGGCCAGGGCTGTTGATCTGGCCACCACGGTCACCGAATCGGCCTTGCCGAAACTGAGAGAATGGCCCACGGTCCCCGAGGAGGTGCAGACCCCGACAGGCATCTGGGCAGGAAGAAGGCGCAGGCCGACCTTACAGCTCAAGGGGGACTGGCCGGCAAAGATGGCCACCCAACATTCCTTGAGCCGCTGCACATAGAGATCCCCGCCATTCTCAACAATGATCTCCTCGACTCCTTCGGCTGCCAGCGCCCGGCCGACAAACTCGGCAATAGCCCCAGCCACCGCAGCCATGGGGCCCACCCCTGCCTTTTGAGCTGCGACCAGCATCTCCCGGACCAGAGGCGGCGCCAGAAAATCCATGGGCAGAGGATCAAGCGTTGCTAAAAACAACGGATGCTTTACAATATAATGTTCCAGTTGCAGACGAGATTGCAGGATAAGCTCCGTTGCCCTCTCCTTCAGATCAAAGGGGGGGCTTTTTGAGGCCAGGATCTGAAGATCGGTCTCCTGAATCCGCACCTGGGTTGTGACCAGTTCTGCCTGATCCGAAAACTGGCGATAGTTCCGAATGCGGTATGATTCCGGTTTTTTAAGGTGCTTTCCAGCTTGCATTGAAACTCCCTGACCTTTGCCTTCCCAAGAAGAAGACTCAAAATGATACCAGTCCGGCAAGACGTTATTATCCTTTTTACCCGTTATCCCGAACCTGGACGCTGCAAGACCCGCCTTATTCCAGCGCTCGGACGCAACGGGGCGACACGCCTCCATCAGGAGATGACCTATCAGGTCCTGGCCCAGCTGGCCAGACTGACAACCGCCCATCCGCATCTCCTGGAGATCCATCATGATGGTGGAAGCCAGGCCCGGATGCGCTCCTGGCTGGGCGCGGGCCACCACTACCACCGGCAGGCAGATGGCGACATCGGTTGCCGCATGCAGGCTGCCATCATTCGTCACCTGGGACGGGCGCAACGGCTGCTCCTCATCGGCTCCGACTGTCCGGATCTCAGCGCCGCCATCATGGCGGAGGCCTTTGCAGCCCTGACCACTCATGACCTGGTCCTGGGCCCTGCCTATGATGGCGGCTATTACCTTATCGGGGTTGGCGCAGAGATATCAGCCCTTATCTGCCATGACCTGTTCCAGGATATCCCCTGGAGCACTGCTGCCGTCTACACAACCACAAAAAAACGGGCAGAACAGCACCGGCTGCGCTGCCATACCCTGGCCAGACTCCATGACATCGACACCCCTGCAGATCTCAGACATCTCCATTATCATCCCCACCCTGAATGAAGAGGCCCAGATCAGCAAGTGGGGAGAACTCCTCTTGCCGTCGGGCGTCCTCTCCGCGAGCAACACTGAAGCGTCCATGCCTTGCGGTCACTCTTCATCCATCCCTGGAGCGAGCGACACTGAAGCGTCCATGCTTTGCGAGGTCATCATTGTCGATGGCGGCAGCAGTGACCAGACCGTGTCCTTGGCCCGCAGTCAAGGATTCCGGGTTGAGAGCTGCGCTCCTGGCCGCGGGGCCCAGCTCAACCACGGGGCCGAACTGGCCAGCGGCAGGATCCTGCTCTTTGTCCACGCCGACACCCGGCTGCCATCCGGTTTTGCCAAAGCTCTCCTGGATTGTCTGGATGAGACCACAACCTTTGCCGGGGCCTTCCGGCTCAAAATCAAGGACGCCGGTCTGCTGCTCAGGTTTATCGGCTTTTGTGCCAATCTGCGCTCACGTTTCCTGCAGCTTCCCTATGGAGATCAAGCCATCTTCATCCGACGTGACGATTTTCTACGCTTGGGAGGCTTCCCGGAAACCCCGATCATGGAGGATTTTATCTTTATCAAAAGGGCCGGAAAGGAAGGCAGGATCACCACCTTGCCCCAGAGCGTGACCACCTCTGCCAGACGCTGGCAACGAAAGGGGATCTTCCACACCACTCTTATCAACCAGCTCGTCATCCTTGGCTTTTACGCCCGCATCCCTTTACTGAAGCTGGCCTTACTGTACCGGAGGTAAAGTCATGACAGGGGCCTGTTCAACTGGAGTTTTTTTCTCAGTCGATTTTCCCGGCACGACTAATGGCGCAGCAGGAGGCGCCACGGTCTGATCAGAGATGGCCGGCTTTTTCTTTGCAAAGGCCTGCCGTACCTTTTCATCTTTAATCACCTGTTGAAACAGGGCCATGGCCTCGGACAGATAAGGACAAAGCCTGCACTGGCGCAGCAGGGGAGTATCCGCTGCCAGAAAAGTAGTGAGGAGCATATGCAGGAGGATCGTAATAATCAGGGCCTTGACTGCGCCAAGGATGGAACCAAGCACTTTATCAAACCAGCCGGCAATGGTCAAGTTCACCACTCCGGTCAATGCCTTGCCGAGCAGCATGGTCAGCACATAGGTACAGGCAAAAAGGATGGCATAGGCCAGGAGAAACACGACCTGGGGGTTTGCTGAAACCCCTCGCAAAAAAGGTAAAAGTTTGTCATGATATTGACCGGCGACAAGATACCCCAGATACAGGGCAATAATCACCGTGACCTGATTCAGGAAGCCAACCCAGACTCCACGCACCATAAAAAAAACAAAAATACCGATGATGACCAGATCATAGGCCGTCAGATCAATGCCAAGATCCATCATATTTTCCTCCACAGAAGATTAGAAGCCGTTACAAAATAACATGGCCATTTATATCTATTTCGTTACGCAGGCCAGGGATGGCCCAGTGTCGCGAGCGCCATGGACGGCGTAGGAGCGACCGGCTCCTTGTGCCGCTCCGGACACTTAGATGGCCATGTTATTTTTTTACAGCGGCTTAGTGCCTTACAGATTATTTTCTTGATTTTTTTTTGCAAGAAAATAATCTGCGAAAAACACTTATCCCGTTTACCGGGGTTAGAGTCCACATCCTGCAAGGTTTTAGCAGGAACAGTTGAAATTGCAAGAAATTATTTTCCTGTCCCAACCTCCGTTCACCTAAAGAGCCACTCAACCATGCAATTCTCACACCTCCCGGAAGCCCTCTCCTTTGGTATCAAGAAGAACTTTGCCTGGGCCCAGTTCCAGGCAGCAATGCTGGATCTTGTTCAGCTGCGCGCCCTCATCCGGGACGGACTGGAAAAGGCGATATGCCGGGAATGGCTGCACCGGCAAGAAGAGGAAAAGCTGGAGACCCTGCACTACGAAAAAAGACATATTGAATGGCTGGGCGGCAGGATCTGTGCCAAGCAGGCCGCCCGCCGATACCTCATGCATGCCAGCCAAGACAGCCATGGACAACAATCAGAACCAGCAGCCATATCCGCTTCGCAGCTTCTAATCATGAACGCCGCTTCAGGCCGCCCTTTCCTGGACCACAAGGCCCTGCCGGAAGATCTGAGCCTGCCCCACCTCTCCATCTCCCACTCCAAGAGATATGCCCTGGCCGTGGTCACCTCTACTCACTGCGGGATCGATATCCAGGCAGCGAGCGATTCCCTGATTCGGGTCAAAGACCGCTTCTGTTCCATGAAAGAAGAGGAGATTCTGGCTCAAGGTCTGAAGCAGCTACCGGGCTCAGATCACCTAACCCTGCTCTGGGCCGCCAAAGAGGCAGTCAAAAAAAGTGTGCCCTTTAAGCACATGCCCGGATTTCTCGATCTGACACTGACCCTCATCATGACAGACACCCCTGCCTGCTTCCTTTTTACCCTTGTCTGTCATGACAGTCACAAAGAGCACCGGCAGAGCCTTTTTCACCCTCGCCATCAATTCCTGGTAACGGTCGGCCTGCACCGGGGATACGGTATCGGCCTGTGTGTCACCCCCTCTCAGCCCGGGGCCTGCAATGCCTGAGCTCCCTGAGGTTGAGGTCATCTGTCAGGGTCTGCGCCCACACCTGACCAATCGTATCATCACCGCCATCAGCTGCAGCGGAAAGTCCCTGCGCTATCCGGTTCCCCATGCCGCCATGAACGATATCCTCTGCGGCCAGACCATCCGTACGGTCAGGCGACGGGCCAAGTACCTGCTCATTGCCACCGAAGATGACACGCTCGCCATCATCCATCTGGGGATGACGGGCAACCTTGGCATTTTCCCCCACTCTGCCCCGGTCAAAGTCCATGATCATGTCCGCTGGCTACTGGACAATGGTCTTGAGTTGCGCCTCAACGACACCAGACGCTTCGGTGCCGTGTGGCTGCTGCCCCCGGAACAGGCAAGGGACAGGGAAAACGGATTCTTCGGGAACACCGGGCCGGAACCCTTCGGCCGGCTTTGCACCCCTGCCCACTTCATGACCCTGGCCCAACGAAGGAAACAGCCGGTCAAGAGCTTTCTCATGGACAGCCGGGTGGTGGCAGGCATCGGCAACATCTATGCCAACGAGATCCTGATGGCCGCCGGCATACATCCCCTGCGCCAGGCCTGCGCCCTGGAGGAAGACAACTGGCAGCGAATCATCACGCTGACCCGCCAGATCCTGACCCGGGCCATTGCCTGCGGCGGTTCAACCATCAGCGACTTTATCAATGCCAGCGGCGAGAGCGGCTACTTTCAGGTGAACTTCACGGTCTATGGCCGAAAAGGTCAGCCCTGCCACCAATGCGGATCACCGATAGAAAAAATCCAGATAGGCGGCAGGGCAAGCTACTTCTGCCCCGGTTGCCAAAAAGGATGACAGGGATCAAACTCCAGACATTTTGTCTGGCTGTAAAAATGCTTGAGAGTCAAGCGATAACACCCATCATGACCACTCCACTCAAAGGCATCAATATTGCTGTTTCTTCCTCTTTCTGGTATAAACTCTACTTGGTTCACACCATCCGTGGCGGGAACCTGTCATAAGATCAGGTTATTTTGCAGGCCAAACATGCAATAGAGACAGGAGAAAGCCTTATGAGTCCGGAATATTTTTGCCGGGGCGGGTGGGGGGTCTTTCCATTTATCATGCCTCTCGTTATGTTCGTTGTTGTCATGACCATACTTTACTTTGCTTTCCGACGTGGTGGTGACAGGCCGCCGTGGCGGAATGATTCCGGAACGGCCATCGAACTCCTCAAGAAACGCTATGCCAAAGGCGAGGTCAGCCGAGAAGAATTTGAGCAAATAAAAAAAGACCTCCTCCTCTAACCACTTTTTTTCCCTCTTCATTTTTTTTACAGGCAGGTACTCCTTTTCCATGATAGGCATCTTTGATTCAGGCATTGGCGGCATGACGGTGGCACGGGCGGTAGAACAACTGCTGCCCGACTACTCCCTCGTTTATTTTGGTGACATCGCCCGCACCCCCTATGGTTCCAAAAGCGCGGCGACCATCACCGACTACTCCCTGCGCAATACCGAGTTCCTGCTGCAGAAAGGGGCGGAGATCATCATCATTGCCTGCAACTCCGCCTCCAGTGTGGCAACCGAGGCCTTGCGCCGGGAATTTCAGGTCCCGATCATCGAGGTAATCACCCCGGCGGCCAATAAGGCCATTACCACTACCAGGAGCGGCAGGATCGGGGTTATCGGCACCAGGGCCACCATCAGAAGCGGGGTCTACGAACAGACCATCTGCGGGCAGCGTCCAGACTTCCACGTCTTTTCCGAGGCCTGTCCCCTGCTCGTACCCCTGGTGGAAGAGGGCTGGACCAACAAGAGGGAAACCAAGATGATTATCCGACGCTACCTGCACCCCCTGAAAGACAAGCAGATCGATACCCTGGTGCTGGGCTGCACCCACTACCCCCTGCTGGCACCGCTGATCCAGGCAAGGGCGGGCAGACGGGCCACACTTGTTGACTCCTCGGTGGAGACCGCAAAATATGTCCGGAACCTGCTGGCCGAACAACCGCTACTCGTCACCAGGGAAGAAGAAGGCACGGCCACCCACCGCTACTATGTGTCAGACCTGACCGATTCCGCGCAAACAGTTGCCCGGAAAATATTTGAACGCCCAGTGGAGTTGATCCTTATATGAAACCCTTTCTGCCGAAAACGCCCTTCCCCTTCCGAGTATTGCTGCTGACTGTCACCGCCCTGCTCTGTCTGCTCCCGCCCTCGATTATTGCCGGCCAGAATGATATTGAGACACCGGAGGATATTGCCCGGAGACTGCAGCAGACCTATGACCAGATCAGCAGTCTCAGTTTTCATTTCACCCAGAACACCACAGGCGAACTCACTGGCAGACCCCAGCAGGGGGGCGGCACCGCCTTGTTTGTCAAAGAAAAAAAGAGCCAGGGAATCCCGGAGATCAGCGGCAAGATGCGCTGGGACTACACTACCCCGGACAAGCAGGTTCTGGTCAGTGACGGTCTTGATTTCTCCATGTACTTTGCCAGGCTGGAACAAATGATCGTCAGCCCCGCCGAGGTCATGCGAACGGACATCACCTACTCCTTTTTCACCGGCTCTGGCAACCTGCTCAATGATTTCTCCATCTCTGCCCCCAATCCTGAATTCGCCCCTGGGGAAGATGAGGCCGACCGCTTCAAGGTCGTCAAGCTGACACCGAAAGAGAATCAGTCCCAGGTAAATGAAATCCATTTATGGGTGACCAAGGACTCACTGATTCAGCGCATAGACATCCTGGACCATTTTGACACCCGGACTACCCTTGATCTCAGCGACCTGCAGATCAACACCCTGCCAACTGATGACCGCAAGGCCATGGAGGCCCTTTTTACCTTTACCCCGCCCGAGGGGACAGAAATCATCTATCAATGAGCTCTCCAGCACCACCGGCATCTCCCTTTCGTGTCGGCCTGATCTCCATGCCCTGGTCGATCTTCAATCGGCCTTCCATTCAACTGGGGGCGCTAAAGGCCTGGCTCGACCGCGACAGCTCCATCGAGGCCCACACCTTTCATCCGTATCTGCAGGTGGCAAAGGCTGTCGGCACCGAGACCTACCACCACCTGGCCAGAAACAGCTGGGCCGGAGAAGCCCTCTACAGCCCCCTGCTTTTCCCGGAGCAGAAAGAGCAGGCGGCCCGCCTCTTTGCTGAGAGCTGCAAAGACAACGACCAGTTGCGCGTCCTTGATTTTGACCAGACTGTCCAGCTCCTTGATCTCTCTCTTGACCGATGGCTGGCAGAACTTGATCTGGCCGACTTTCACCTGATCGGCTTTTCCATCTGCTTCAACCAGCTGCTCTCTTCACTCACCGCGGCGCAGCGCCTCAAAAAAATGCACCCCTCGCTGCCCATTGTGATCGGTGGTTCAGGCTGTGTCGGGATGATAGGTGCCTCTCTGCTGGAAAATTTTTCCCAGATTGACTATGTGATCTCCGGCGAAGGAGAGGAGTCGCTGGAACAGCTCTGTCATTGCCTCAAGGACAACGAGGCCCGGGAAACCCTGCCGCCTGGAATCATCCAGCGAACGCGACCTTTCAGCGCCAGCCCCTGCCAAGACCTGGCTGACCTGAACCAGCTGCCAATCCCTGACTACACCCCTTATTTTCAGCAGCTGCAGGACACCTTCCCAGGCCAGCCCTTCATCCCCGTCCTCCCCCTTGAATTTTCCAGGGGCTGCTGGTGGAACCGCTGCACCTTCTGCAACCTGAACCTGCAATGGCCGGGATACCGTTGGAAACAAAGCGCCAGGATGGCCCGCGAGGTAACGGAGCAATCCCTCCGCCATGGCTGTCTTGACTTCACCTTTACTGACAACGCCCTGCCTCCAAGGGAAGCTGATCTTTTTTTTCAGACCATGGCGGCGGCCAAGAGTGATTATGATTTCTTTGCCGAGATCCGGGTGATCAGTGATGGCGACAAACTGGCAGCCTACCGCCGTGGCGGCCTTTCTTCGGTCCAGGTCGGCATCGAGGCCCTTTCCACCTCCCTGCTGGCCAGAATGGAGAAGGGAACAACGGTCATGGACAATATCGCCGCCATGAAACAGAGCAGGGGGTGCCATATGCGGCTTGACGGCAACCTGATCACTGAATTCCCCGGCAGCACCGCCGAAGAAGTGGCGGAGACCCTGCAGAACCTGGACTTCGTCCTCCCCTTCACCCCGCTTGCCGCCGCCTCTTTTTTTCTCGGTGAAGGCTCACCGGTATGCAATGAGCCCAAACTATTCGGCATCTCCGCAATACTCCAGCATCCCAAGAACCGCCGGCTCTTTCCTCCTGAAATCCTGGCCAGGCTGGTGATGCTGATCAAGGGACATCGGGGTGACCGGACCCTGCAGCAAAGTCTCTGGCGTCCTGTAAAGCGGAAAATCGCCCGATGGCAGGCCTTTCATGCCGGGCGCGATATTCATGGAATCCCGCCGCTCAGTTACCGCGACGGCGGCTCCTTTCTCATTATCCGCCAGGAACAGGGCAATGGCCCCTGCCTGCACCACCGGCTGCGCGGGAGCTCGAGGGCCATCTATCTCTCCTGCCAGACGATCCGCGAGCAAAAAGAACTGATTCAACAATTCCCGACCATCCAGCCACAGGTGCTGCACGATTTCCTGGAAGAGCTGCGCACCAAACGCCTTCTCTTCCGGGAAGGCGAACGAACACTGGCCCTGGCGCTCCCGGCCGCCGCCCCCTGATCCTCTTTTTGATTTTAATTTTTTTCCTTTTGATGGTAGTATGCTTTTTTCATTCTCTCTTTGTCATATCAGAAACTATCCAGCTTAATGCCGGGAAAATGTCAAAACACATGTCACGTAACTATTCAGCAGTGCCTCATATGCGAGAAAGAGGCCTGCGAAGTGTACTGGTTCGTACATAAGCAGGCCGATGACAAAGCAGATGAGGTGCTGCTGGATAGTTACTCATATCAAACATCTACTCAAGGTATCACCCCTATGAATCAGGACTCCACCGAACAAAGTTTTGCCGATCTGTTTCAGGAAAATTCAGCCAAATCACTGCGCCGCCTGGAACCAGGCCAGAAGATAACAGCCACCATTGTTGGCCTCAGCGGCAACTCGATTTTTCTTGATGTTGGCGGCAAGAATGAAGGAATTCTCAACAGCTCTGAATTAATGAACAAAGACGGCGAGCTGGCCGCTGCCATCGGCGACAAGGTGGAGGTCTACTTCCTCAAATCAACTGGCGGAGAACAGCTCTTTACCATCAAACTGGGCTCTGGAAAAGACACCAGCCACCTGGAAGAGGCCTGGCGGAACGGCATCCCCGTTGCAGGGCTGGTCAAGGAAGAGATCAAGGGTGGTTTTGACATCACCATTGGCGGATCGGTCCGTGCCTTCTGCCCTTTTTCCCAGATGGGACTGCACCGGGTTGATGATGCCGGAGCCGAGTACACCGGCCGCCACATGACCTTTCTGATTACCCGCTTTGAAGAAAATGGTCGCAACATCGTAGTCTCAGCCCGGGCCCTGCTGGAGCAGGAACGGGAGCGCCAGAAAGCAGCCCTGCAGGAGAGTCTGCAGGAAGGTGGGACCGTGCAGGGCACCATCAGTTCCATCCGCGACTTCGGGGCCTTCGTCGATATCGGCGGCGTCGACGGCCTGATCCCCATCTCGGAGATCGGCTGGAGTCGGGTCGAGGATATCAAGGAGCACCTCATCGTCGGCCAGGAGGTGACAGCAGTGATCAAAAAACTGGACTGGCAGGCAGGACGCATCACCCTCAGCCTCAAAGAGGCCCTGGCCAACCCCTGGGACACAGTACAGGATCACTTTACCGAGGGGTCGATCCATACAGGAACAGTGGCCCGCCTGACCGCCTTCGGGGCCTTTGTCACCCTGGCCCCTGGTATTGACGGCCTGATCCACATCTCCAGACTTGGCGGCGGCCGCCGCATCAATCACCCGCGCGAGGTGCTGGAAGAAGGACAGGAGATTGAGGTCAAGGTGGAGGGAGTTGATAAGGAAAACAGAAAGATCAGCCTGGCCCCTGGTGATTATGTCAGCAGCGAGTCTGAAGAGCAGGAAGAAAAGGGTGAATATAAGAATTTCCTCTCAGGGAAGGCTGCAAAAAAAGAGGAAGGCGCTGTCGGCAGCCTGGGCGCTTTGCTCCAGGCCAAGATTGCCGCCAAGAAGGGAAGATAAAAAGACAGCAGGTTTGAAGGAGGACTGTTCGTTGTTCCGAGAGCCTCTGATACTGGGCTTGCGGAACAGAAAATTGAGTCGTGTTTCAGACTTACAAGCTTCTCTGCCTGAGCATCTCAAAGACGATCACACCGGCCGCCACCGAACTGTTCAGGGAATCGAGATTCCCCTCCATGGGAATAGAGATCAGCACATCGCACTGCTGACGCACCAGGGGTCTGATCCCCTGCCCCTCACTGCCGACAACCACGCAGGCCGGAAGGTTGAAATCTGTTTTATAAATTGACTGGGCCGCTTCGTCCTTGACCGCCCCAAAGATCCAGGCCCCGGCCTTCTTTAATTTCTGCAGGGCAGTGGCCAGATTGACCACCTGACAGATATTGATATGGGAAATAGCCCCGGCAGAGGCCTTGGCCGCGATCCCGCCAAGGGGAGCGGAACGCTCCCTGGTGATCAGGACTCCATCCATTCCTGCGGCGTGGGCTGAACGGATAATTGCCCCCAGATTATGCGGATCCTGCATTGAATCAAGGACAATGAGACGGGGCGACTCACCTCGTTCAACTCCTGCCGCAAAGCTGGCAAGCAGGGTATCAAAGGGGAGCAACGGCGTCTGACTGGTCCTGGCCACGACCCCCTGATGACGGGCCTGATCCGCATCAGGACCGGTCAGTTGAATCGAGGCGACAAAGGAGAGTTTTATCCCAGCCCCCTTGGCCAGCGCAATGATCTCTTCCCGCTTGGACCCCTTGCGGTCATTATGAAGAATGACCTCGGTGATTCTCTCCGGCTCCTGCTGCAGGGCCTCATAGACCGGATGCGTGCCCCAGAGCAGATCCTCATCCATACGGATAGAGCGACTCTGCCCAGCTCTGTCAGCCTTCCTCTCTTTCATAGCTCACTCAAAATTGCAATAGGTTGCCCTGTCGGCAGGCGATGTCCCCGGCTGCGCTCGGCAATGACAATAGCCCTCAGGGTGTCAATGGCCTGCCCCAGTTCCGCATTGACGATCAGATACTCATAGTCAGGTGCTGCCTGCATCTCCATCCGAGCATTCTTCAATCTGAGAAGGATCGTCTCCTCACTGTCTGTTCCCCGACCACGCAGACGTCGTTCAAGTTCCGGCAAAGAAGGCGGGGCAATAAAGAGAGAGGCCGCCGGTATGGCCGCCGACTTGCGCAGAATGGCGGCACCCTGGACATCTATATCAAGGATGATATCCTGCCCTTTTGCCAATTGATCAAGCACCGCCGGCCTGCTGGTCCCATAGAGATTGCCATGGACCTCGGCCCATTCCAGAAAAAAACCCTGCTCACGCATGGCCTCAAACCGGGCACGGCTGACAAAATGATAATCAACCCCGTCCTGTTCCCCACCACGCGGCAGCCTGGTAGTATGGGAGACGGAAAAGGCCAGACCCGGCAGATCCGCCATCACTCTCTTCAACAAAGTGGTCTTGCCAGCCCCGGATGGTGCTGACACGATAAACAATTTTCCTGTGGTCATGATTTTTTGTCCTCTTTTTCCAGCTTCCGCAGCTGATAATATTCTGCCAGCTGGCTTTCCTGTTCGAGGGCGGCCAGGCGCTGACCGATGGTATCGGGCTGCACCGAAGAGAGGATCAGATGATTGGAGTCCATAACCAGCATGGAACGGGTCCGCCTGCCCTCAGTCACGTCAAGAAGTTTTCCCTCCTGTCTGGCCAGTTCCTTCAACTTCCTGGACGGTGAAGACCCGGCATTAATAACCGCTATAACCCGCTCAATGGCAACCGTATTACCAAAACCTATATTTAAGAGCTTCATCCCTTGTCACCTTTAGTGCCTTACAGATTATTTTCTTGTTTTTTTGCTAGAAAATAATCTGCGAAAGGCACTTATCCCGTTCATCGGGGTTAGTTAGTGTCTGTCCATAAATGTCCCTTTCGCCCGATCTCTGCGTCATGCTCAAAAAATAATGCTCGGAATATCGTACATATGCCTGTGCTTATTTTTCTCGCAGTCCTTGATCTCGAACGAAATGACCTATTTCTGGACAGACACTAGTTAAGATAGTCGCAGCTACTCAATATTCTGAATCTGCTCGCGCATCTTCTCCAGTTCACTCTTCAACTCAACCGCCAGATAGGCGATGGCTGCATCATTGATTTTGGAGGCAATGGTATTCACTTCCCGCAGAAACTCCTGCAGGAGGAAATCCAGTTTCCTGCCAACGGCCTCCTTCTCGGTCAGGAAGGAATGAAACTGGCCGATATGACTCTGCAGCCTGACGAGCTCCTCGGTGACATCGGTTTTGTCGGCCAGGATTGCCACCTCCTGGCATAAGCGCTGCGGGTCAAGTTGCACATTGCCCAGCAGTTTCTGCAAGCGTTCACCAAGCACCTGCTCCCGCTGCCTGAGCAGTTCAGGCATGGCTGCCTCAATCTTGTCAATCGTCTGAGCAAAGAGCTGCAGGCGCGTCGAGAGATCGCGGACCATGGCCTCTCCTTCCTGGCGGCGCATGGTTTCACAACCAGCAAGGGCCAGATCAAGGGCCTGCTCGAGATACGGCCAGACATCTTCCATCTCTTCACCCTGCTGCTGCTGAACCAGTACTTCGGGGCGAGAGGCCACAAAGGCCAGGTCTGTTGCCAACTCCACGCCCAGCTCTTGGGCGATCTCGGCCATGGCCACCCTGTAGACCTTGACCAGTTCCCTGTTCACATGCATCTTCACCAGCTCAGGAGAATCGCCAGCCACCGCCAGCAGCAGATCAACACGACCACGCTGATGAAAGCCGCTCACCTTTTTGCGGACCCGTTCCTCGAGGGCGGCATAGCCCTGGGGCATCTTGATTTTCAAATCAAGATAGCGGTTATTGACACAACGCAGTTCCGCCATCCACACCCGGCCGCCAGATGCGGACTCGCCCCGGCCAAAACCGGTCATACTCTTACACGCCATTATTCTCCCATTCCTCTCATAAAGATGTTTATCTCGTGAAAAGTCATTCTTAATGTTCGCCATGCAGCTCTGCCAGCATCTCGGCACTGCTCACCGTCGCCGTTCCGATTTTGCCGACAACGATCCCCGCTGCCACATTGGCCAGGGTTGCCGCCTCGGTAAACGAGGCCCCGGCCGCAAGACCAAGGGCCAGGGTGGCAATCACCGTATCGCCGGCGCCGGTCACATCAAAGACCTCACGAGCCATGGTGGGAATCGTCACCATCTCCTTTCCGGCTTCCAGCAGAGACATCCCCTCCTCGCTGCGGGTGATCAGCACCGCCTCGCAGGAAAACTTGTCCCGCAGGATCTCTGCCGCCTGGCTCAACTCCTGTTCACTGCTGATCCGCATCCCTGCCATCTTTTCTGCTTCCAGATGATTGGGGGTAATAATAGTTGCCCCTATGAACCTGGACGGTTGTTCAGGTTTTGGATCAACCACCACCGGAATCCTGCGGCCACCCTCCTGTTCCACGTCCCGCACCCTTTGCAGCAGAGAGCTCATCAGCGCTTGCGATATAACCCCTTTATAATAATCAGAGACAATAACCACATCAAAGTCAGCAAGATTCCTGTTGATAAAATCAAGGATAGCGTTGCTGGTCGACTCTGACGGAACACCTGTCTGCTCACGGTCAAAACGGACCACCTGCTGGCCCTGCGCAATAACACGGGTCTTCACCGTGGTCGGCCTTCTCCCCTGCACCAGACCTTGGGTCGAAGTGCCGAGGCTGGTCAGTAATTGTCGCAGGCGTCCACCCATCTCATCATTGCCGATAATACCGCACAACACCGCCTGTCCACCAAGGGAGTAGATATTATGCAGGACATTGGCGCCTCCGCCGAGCAGCATCTCCTCCTTGGTCACATTGACCACCGGTACCGGGGCCTCAGGCGAGATCCGGCTGACAGTGCCCCAAATAAAATGATCGACAATAATATCACCGACCACCAGGATCCTGCTGCCGGCAAAGCGCGGCACATATTTCACTAACTGGCTGTTCATCCTCTCAACTCCACTACACCATTGTAAATAAGCCGCTGTAAAAAAATGACATGGCCATCTTAGTGACCGGAGCGGCATAAGGAGCCGTAACGAAATAGATATAAATGGCCATGTTATTTCGTAACGGCTTCTAAATAATACGGCCACTTGAAGATTCGGAACGGCAGAAAGAGCCGTAACGAAACAGGTATAAAAAGCCAAGTTATTTCATAACGGCTTCTAACCCCGGTAAACGGGATAAGTGCCTTTCGCTGATTATTTTCTTGCAAAAAAACAAGAAAATAATCAGTAAGACACTAAATGTTCGGCCAACCGTTCCGAGGCAAAAACCAGCGACTCTATATCGAGAACAGTCAACACATTCCGGTTATAAAGAATCTTGACCCTGGAGAGAAATCCATCTTCAGGCTCTTCATCCCAGAAAAGCAGAACGATGGGCAGGTGCGGCAGTACCGCTACCTCAAAGGCGGCGGAACAGTTCTGTTCCAGGTCCTCTCTTGGCACCGCTTCAATCCTGGCAGCGCACTGCCTGAGCAGGGCCTCTCTTCCACAAAAATAGCCGGCAATCCGCTCCTCACAATAGACCCGCAAGGTGCGTACTTTGGAGATAGAGTTCGGCAAGGATTCCATCCCCACCCATTCTCCAGTGCTGACATCGCCACCGCCATAGTAGATGTAATTATAGAGCAGAATCTGATCACGGGGATCTTCAATCTCTTGTCCGCCAATAAACAAGTCCGCACCGGAGAGGGTCACATCCTGACCGAGATAACGAAAATGCAGACAATTTGTTTCAGGGCCCGACCAGCCACAGCCCAGTGCAGGCGCGGCAACAGAAAAATCCACCTCCCGCACCTTGCCTTTCAGATGAGCGACAAGGGCCATATCTTTTTCAGCCGGCAGCCCGGCAAGACCAGACCGACCGCCACCCCCACTGTCACTCATGGCGAATTTGCCACCAAGAGCTTGCACGTCTACATAAGGACACTTCCCGGGGGACTCTCCACCCTTGGTCACCGCCGCCGCAAATGCCAGACAGGCGGCATAGCCACATTTCCCGCAATTCATCTTCGGGGTAAATTTTAGAAATTCAAGGGGTTGCATAAAGCTTCTCTACCATTAATCAACCAATAGGCGCCTGGCATGTTATCATGCCTAACCCCGGTAAACGGGCTAAGTGCCTTACAGATTATTTTCTTGTTTTTTTGCAAGAAAATAATCTGTAAGGCACTTAGCCGCTGTAAAAAAATAACATGGCCATCTAATTGCCCGGAGCGGCATAAGCGGCATAAGCAACTGTAACGAAATAGAGATAAATGGCCATGTTATTTCGTAACGGCTCCCAAATAAAAAAACGAGGCGAAAGGCGGCATATCCCCTCGCATCGTTTTTTTCGCACAGCTATACCTGTGCCTGGCACTTAGGGACTCGACAAATACTGACATACCATATTGTTTCCCGTCTTCGGGTCATCTTTGACCGCACCTCAATCGCAAAATCCTCGATGCAGCGCAACTACATCTGCGGTTTTACTCAATCGGTACAGCAAAATCCGGCCCAAATCCAGTCGCAGTTCAGGTACACCAGTATCTTCCGCGTCCCTTAACAGAGAAAGCTACTTTTTCATTGCTTGATCGAGCGCCTTGGTCAAATCAGCACTGACATCAACGACACTATTATAATAAAGAACACCAATCTTGGAATCAAGAATAACGGTGTAGCCGTTTTTCTTGCCATAGGCATCAACGACTTCCTGCATCGTCTTCAAGATAGGTTCAAGTTCTTTGTCCTGCAATTGCTTAAGTTCAAAACGAGCATCTTCGGTCTTAGCCTGAAATTCACGCCCTTTTTTTTGATACTCACGAACCTCAGACTCTTTTTTCTCAGCACTCCAGGCCGAACTCTTTTTTTCTATCTCCTGCTGCATGGCAACCAAGGCGTTTTCTTCAACCTGAAATTTGTCCTTCAGTTCTTTGGCCTTGGCCTCAAACAGTGTCTTGGCTGCTTTTCCAGAAACAGACTCCACAAGCACCTTTTGCACATTCATGACACCTATCTTGACTTCGGCGGCACTGGCGACAGAGACATGCTGGCCACCGAGACTGATCACCGCCAGAAATAATCCTATAAACAACACTGACCTTAAATTCATTTTTCCCCTCTATAATAATACGTTATTTAACTATGACAAAATCCGCACGTCTGTTCTGGGCCCAGGACAACTCATCATGGCCTTGCAATAAAAGCTGCTCTGCACCATAACTGATAGTGGTCATCTTCTCTTTGGCAACACCCATGTCCGCCAGATATTGCTGAGCACTGAGAGCACGACGCTCACCAAGTGCCATATTATATTCCTGGGTACCGCGCGGATCACAGTTTCCTTCAATCCTGACAGACACACCTTCGGACTTCAAGAATACGGCGTTTGCATCCATTCGACCCAACTGATCCTGACGAACGGCAGAGGAATCAAAATCAAAATAGAGTGGAGCCATGGGTCCTGAGGTACGACCTTCCATAATACCAATCGACTCTGAGTCCAATGATTCCAGAGTAGTCGTGGTACTCACGTCGCCTTCCTGCACGCCTTTCATCTCGTCACTGGTTTTGTCCTTGGCACAACCTACCAGGGCCAACATCAGCAACCCAAGAACGACCAACAACACATTCTGCACCTTGTTCATCACACGCACCTTCAATACGTAATTTGTTATTTTCTATGGCCCCAAAAAAAGAGCCCTCATATGATGCAGGCAACTATACACCTCCTTTACAGAAAAGGAAACTGGACTTCTTCATGATTTTTCAACAAAACGGTTTTTTGTTGAAAAATAAGCCCTAACCCTCTACATTTTAAAATCTGTTGTCGCCTCAGGATTCGTGGCGAAAAAACCATCAGTCCTTGACCATTCCTTGACAACGGTTAAAAATGGAGAAAAGGCGACTTACGAAGACCTCAAACAACTGACAAATCTGACAACAAGCCATGCCCCATACATACTACAACATTACTACCGCCAACATTCACACCCTGATAGCCTCCAATCAATTTGGTACTTTTTTTGGTGTCCACCAAAAGGTCTTTGATGAGGTCTGGGCCAACCTGACCCATCCCGATGGAAACTCCGCTGCCTACATCTCAATGGAAATCGGCGCCGACCCTGATGTTTATAGTCCGGTAAAACAAAGGCTGATTGACCTTGAACGCACCAGCTCAATGGACAACAAGTTGAAAGGGTTTATCAAAAAACTTTTCCACGGACCTGAAAAAATTCCCACCTACAGCGGCGGTCTTGGTGTTCTGGCAGGGGATACTCTCAAGAGCTTTGCTGATTGCCAGATCCCGGCGGTCGCTATCAGCCTCCTCTTTCGACAAGGATACTTTTGCCAACTCGTCGATTCCAGGATTGGTCAGATCTGCCAGACAGTCGCATGGCAGCCAGAGGCCACTCACGGACTCTACCTCTTGCAGGATCCACAAAATCCCGAGGAACCACTGCATGTCGATATCCCCTTTTACAACCAGAATAATCAGATCACGATGATTCGGGCCCAGGTCTGGATGAAGATGGAAATCAGCCATTCACTTGACTTTTTCGTCCCGGAAATCCTCCTTGACTTCTCCCTTCCTGACACACCAGGGCCATTGAAAAATGCTGCCGGACAGCTCTACAACGCTGAATCCTCCATGGCAAAAGCCCTGCAAAGACGCATGCTCGGCTCCGGAATCATTCCGGTGCTGCGAAAATTGGGGTTCACCGCCAAGACCTTCCACCTCAACGAACAGCACGGTGTCATTGCCATCCTGCAACTGATCGCGGAAGAGCTGCAAGGAATCATCGGTCACCCTGATCTCTGCACAGCCACCGACCAGCAGGTCATGGCCGCCGCCGACAAGGTCGCCCTCCGGACAATCTATACCATTCACACACCAGTCAAGGCTGGACACGATCGATTTGACAAAGCACTTTACGCCGGAATCAGCCATAAATCTTGCCAAAGGATACTGGAGCTCCTGGCCCATGACGTGGAGCACCCAGGTTCGTATAACTTCACCACCATGGCCATGACCGTGAACAGGGCCGCCAACAGTGTCAGCAGACTGCATCGGGATGTAACCCGGAAACAGTTTCCCCAGTTTGCCAAAAAGATCTCGGCCATCACCAATGGCGTCCATCACCTGACCTGGATCAGTGACGCCAGAGCCGAGGTCTTCAACCTCTTTCCGGCGCTGCAAGACTGGCAGCATGACCCGGGTGTTTTCGGCAACCTGGGTCCCATGGCTAATGATCCAAAGCTTCGCAGCTATCTGAATGATGCCTGGAAAAAAGACACGGCAATCCTGTTCAATTTCATCAACACCATGCTCCTGCAGCACCGGGACCAGAAATTTGAGACCTGGATTGATCCGCCCAATTTATTCTCTTCCCTCATTGACCGAAACACCCGCATGGACCCTAAGGTCTTCACCGTTGGCTTTGCCAGACGTTTTTCTACCTATAAACGCGCAGATCTGATTTTTGACAATCTGGACACCCTGGCCGAGATCGTGACCACGAACAACTGGCCCATAAATTTTATATTTGCCGGCAAGGCCCATCCGGCCGACGCACCGGGGAAATCAGTCATCAAACTGATCCTCGACTGCCAGAAAGAGCTGCACCGGAAAAGTAACGGACTGGCCAATTTAATCTTTATCCCCAACTATGATATGAAAATTGCCAAGATGATGGTGGCCGGCGTCCATGCCTGGCTCAACAGCCCCAAACGTCCCCTCGAGGCCTCCGGCACCAGTGGCATGAAAGCGGCCATGAACGGGGTGCCCAATATCTCCATCATGGACGGCTGGTGGGCTGAAGGGTATCACAATGGTCAGACCGGCTGGAAGTTTGGACTCGAAGGACCTGTCGAAGAGGCAGACCTCAGCGAATCACCAGAAACACTGCTCTACAGCGAAGATTCGGCCTCATTTTATAAAACCCTGCCGACCATCCTCAAGGAATTTTATCAGGAAGAGAAAGGCTCCACCTTTCTTGACAAGGCGGTCATGAACCTCATCCTCAATGTTCCTATTTTCAACACCCATCGTATGGCGGCCGAATATCTGACGAGATATGATTTACGCCTGCCTGAGCCGCAGCAGGATGAGATGCGCCACTTTGCCAGTCTCTACAACAGTAACGGTTAGCAACCGTTACCAAGGGTGATCCAGGTTCCAGGTTATTTCGTTACAGCCGTCATGCGTGGCCGGCCTATTGCTCGGGGTTCATGGACGGATCATGGGTAACAGGTGTTTCACACCCGTCTCTCTGGCCTCAAATGAAGGTGTATTTTACGACAACAACCTAGTTTTTTATTGGAAGATTCGAGCGGATGCAGTAGATTTCTAAACTTTGTCTCTTGTGAGAATAAACTCAGTGACTGGTTCGTTCTTCACATAGACATTTTTCTTCTACGCTAACCGGAGATTTATAATGAAAGTTCATATCAGCCCCAATAGCACTACAGACAAAACGATACGAAGTATCGATCGTAAACGGGAGCAGGAAAGACGGTTCATGCTCCAAAAGGCCAGAGAAAATGCTGACGAACTGGCCGCCAAGCTGGTGCAGCGACTGATCGATAAAGGAATCGTCGAGACCACTTCTGTCCAGAGTCTGCATGATACATTTGAAGAGCAACTCAAGAAAATGGCTAATCTGGATGAATTCGAAATCCAACTGAAGGTCGCCCCCTTGCGGACCCTGGTGCCGGATCCAAACATTATCAGTCTCTATCTTACCCAATTTATCATAGAAGACCTGATCAACCACTCGGCAATTCAGGACATTTATGGTGAAGATCTGGAAATCTACCTGACCACAGATTCTATTTTCACTATTCTGCGCCCCCAGTGATCCATCCAGACGCCCTTCCTTCCCTGGTTTTCGCCGACTCCCAAGGCAATATTACGGATTTTCCCGAGCTCAACATGGCCGGCATGAGTGGCGGCCAGTTTTGCCAGCCAAGCATTGAAGATCTGATTCCCCTGCCTGAAGGCAGTGAGCTCTTTGTCCTTCCAGGTCGTCTGCCTGTGGGTTGCAACAAGGAGAATGGTGAACCTCTGCTCCTCGAAGAAGACCCATACCAGCCGGGCGACACCGTGCAGGCCGTCGCCGCCTTTATGTCTCCGGCGTACACGGCCATCTTCAACAGCGCCTACCAGACACGAGGCAGCAATGCCCCGCGCCTGCCGCTCTTTGCCTATACAGCAGTGGGCTGGCACCAGGGACGTTTTTGGGTTACGGCCTTTCGCAGCGACCCGGACATACGTCAGGATTTCTGCCAGTTTGACCAGGAAAAAATTATCAGGAAGACCAGAAAAAAGCTGAAAGAGTACGGCGATAACAGGCTGGTGCAGCATTTAGGAAAATGCTGCCTTACCTACGGCTGCCCTGCTGCCCGGAATTATTTCCTTGGTCGCTGGGAAGCCCCTCTCCCTACTTCCCCCATCTGCAATGCCCGATGTGTCGGCTGCATCTCCCTGCAACCAGCCGGTTCCTGTTCGGCTACCCAGGATCGTATCCGCTTTGTCCCCACCCCTCAGGAAATCGCTGGCGTGGCCATCCCTCATCTGCAAAAGGCAGAGGATGCCATTGTCAGCTTCGGCCAGGGATGTGAAGGCGAACCTCTGCTCCAGGCCCACATTATCGAAGAGGCTATTCAGCTCATCCGCAAGCAGACGGCACGTGGGACTATTAACCTCAACTCCAACTCCAGCCTGCCACAAGCAGTTGAGATCCTGGCCCGGGCTGGACTGGACAGCCTCCGCGTCAGCCTCAATTCTGCCCAGGAGCAGTATCA
This sequence comes from Desulfoarculaceae bacterium, assembly GCA_019429465.1. Lineage (GTDB taxonomy): Bacteria > Desulfobacterota > Desulfobulbia > Desulfobulbales > Desulfocapsaceae > UBA2270. The sequence continues at coordinate 49,067 of JAHYIV010000006.1, read as the reverse complement.
CAGTCGATACTACCGACCTGACGGCTTCACCCTGACCGATGTCAAGGAATCCATCAGGATAATGAAAGAGGCCGATCGTTTTGTCTCCCTCAACTATTTTATCCAGCCCGGGGTTACGGATTCAAGCGAAGAGTTTGAGGCCCTTTCTCAACTGGTGGCATCCTGCCGACCCGACTTGATCCAGCTACGCAACCTGAACATGGACCCTGAATGGTACCTGCATACCCTGGATTTTCATCCGACAAAGAGCCCTTTGGGTATGCGCCCATGGCTGCTCAAATTACAAAGACGATTTCCCACCCTTCGTCTTGGCTACTTCAATCCTTTTCTCTCTTGAAGAAGCTCGAAAATTCAAACGCGCAGGGCTAAAGTCTGAGTTGAAAGGCAAAAAGATTCTTGCCCCCTATTGTTTTTCTATCTAACTTGAGATATATTATTACATAATAAGTTTTCTTACCATACAAGCTCATCAGAAACAGGACAGACCATGCAAGAACCTACCCTTATGCGTTTAACCACCCAACGACAAATCATCCTTGAAGAGCTGTTAAAGGTGAGCTCACACCCAACAGCCAATGAAGTCTATGACATGGTCCGCAAACGCCTTCCCCGCATCGGCCTGGGGACTGTCTACAGGAATCTCGAGCTGATGGCAGAAACTGGAATGATCCTCAAACTGGAGGTCGGCGGCACCCAGAAACGATTTGATGCAACCATACAGCCACATTACCATATTCGCTGCCTGGAGTGCGGCAAGGTCGATGACATCGACATTGCCGTACAACAGGACATCAATGAAGCCGCGGCCCAAGCCAGCCAGTATCAGATCCTTGGCCATCATATCGAATTCACCGGTTTGTGTGTCGACTGTGCCGGATCAGACCAGACAGCAAGCATCAACTGATTGCCGCCCTCTCTTTCACAACAAAAAAGGATTGTAACCCGACAAAGGTACAATCCTTTTTTGTGTATGGAACTTCAAATATTGTTTAGCGACTCGGAAATTACTAACCCCGATGAACGGGATAAGTGCCCTTCGCAGATCATTTTCTTACAAAAGAACAAGAAAATAAGCTGTAAGGCACTACTACTTGAGTTGCGACTGGATTTGGACCGGATCCGGCGGCACAGGTTGAGCTACACCGACGACGTAGTTGCGCTACATCGAGGATTTTACTCAACCTGTGCCATAAAGATGGATCAAAGACGGGAAGCAAGATGACATAGAGAAATTTTCAACATCCCTTAGCGGAAACAGACCTTGCAATAGCGCAGCTTGCCCACCTTGAGCAGCACCTCGCCAAGGGGTTTCACCATTGCATTGACATCCGTCACCTTTTCCCCGTCAAGCGAGACAGCATTCTGTTTGATCATCCGTCGGCCATCAGAAGTGGAGGCAACAAGCTCCACATCTACCAGCAGCTGGGGCAGCCAGATCTCTTCCGTGGCCGTGACCTGCCTCTCAAGGATATCATCAGGCAGCCCGCCTTTCTGAAATACTTTTTCAAAGTTCTGCTCAGCCTGCAACGCCGCCTCCTCTGAATGAAAACGGGCTGTCAACTCCCGGGCCAACTGTTTCTTGATCTCCTTGGGATGACGGGCACCACTCTCCATTTCTCTCTTCAGGACGGCCACCTCTTCCGTTCCCAGATCACTGAGCAGCTCATAATAACGGAACATCAACTGATCTGAGACGGAAAGGATTTTGCCATAGATATCATTGGGAGGCTCGGTGATACCGATATAATTGCCAAGAGATTTACTCATCTTGTTCACCCCATCCAGCCCTTCAAGGAGGGGAAGGGTGAGCACCACTTGGGGGGCCTGACCGCGTGAACGCTGGAGATCGCGGCCCATAAGCAGATTAAACAGCTGATCCGTGCCGCCAATCTCTACATCGGCCTCGATAGCCACAGAGTCATAGCCCTGGATGAGCGGATAGAGAAACTCATGGATAGAGATGGGAGTCCCCTCTCTGAAACGAACCTTAAAATCTTCCCGTTCCAGCATCCTGGCCACGGTGAGCTCCGAGGCCAGCCTGATCATGGCAAAGGAGTCAAGCTCGGCCAGCCACTGACTGTTGAAGACAACCTTGGTCCTCTCAGGGTCAAGGATCTTGAAGACCTGCTCCTTGTAACTTTCGGCATTTTTGGCCACATCCTCACGGGTCAGGGCCTTCCTGGTCTCGGACTTGCCGGTCGGATCACCGATCATACCGGTAAAATCACCGATCAGGAAGTACACGTCATGGCCAAGATCCTGAAATTGCTTCAGCTTCTGCAAAAGAACAGTATGCCCCAGATGCAGATCTGGGGCAGTTGGATCAAAACCGGCCTTTACCCGCAGCGGAATCCCGGTGGCTACTGACTTTTCCAATTTTTTAACAAGTTCTTCGCGGGAGATACAATCAACGACTCCCCGCTCAATGCGTTTTATCTGGTCATCAATGGAAGGCATGGTTCTCCTGCTCTCTTCTCCAAGAAGTTGATTATTACAAAAACAGCAATCCTGCTGTCAGCGCTCAGCTCTGTTCTATCTGGCAAACTCGACGGCCCTGGTTTCTCGAATCACGGTGACCCGTATCTGGCCCGGATAGGTCAGTTGCGCCTCAATGTTCCTGGCAATATCCTGGCTCAAGAGAATGGCCTCGGCATCCTGAATCTTTTTGGCATCAACAATGATCCGCAGATCCCGTCCAGCCTGAATGGCGTAGGACTTCTCAACACCCTCAAAGGCGTTTGCTATATTTTCCAGATCTTCCAGGCGCTTGACATAGGTCTGCAGCATCTCTTTGCGGGCTCCAGGCCTGGCACCGGACAAGGCGTCCGCCGACTGGACCAGGATATCAAGGACGCTTTGCGGCGGAAGGTCTTCATGATGGGCGCCAATGGCGTACACCACCTCCTCTGGCTCACCATATTTTTTGGCCAGGTCACGACCGATGATCGCATGTGACCCCTCCACCTCATGATCAACCGCTTTGCCGATATCATGGAGCAGACCGGCCCTCTTGGCCATTTTGACATCAATGCCCAGTTCTGCAGCCATAATGCCACAGAGGAACGCCACCTCAAGGGAATGCTGGAGGACATTCTGGCCATAGCTGGTCCGAAATTTCAACCTGCCAAGGAGATGAATCAACTCCACATGAACCCCATGGGCGCCCACATCAAAGGTGGCCTGTTCTCCAGCCTCGCGCAGGCTTACATCAAGTTCTTTGGTGACCTTGGCCACCACCTCTTCAATGCGGGCAGGATGAATACGACCATCATTGATAAGCTGCAACAGGGAAAGCCGGGCAACTTCACGTCGCACCGGATTAAATCCGGAAAGGATGACCGCCTCCGGGGTATCGTCGATAATGATATCAATCCCCGTTGCCGCTTCAATGGCCCTGATATTTCTCCCCTCGCGCCCAATAATCCTGCCTTTCATCTCATCATTGGGCAGAGGAACCACGGAGACGGTTCTATCGGCGACATAATCGCCGGCATACCTGGAAATAGCCAGAGCCAGGATATTCTTTCCTTTTTTATCGGCCTCCATTCTCATCTCCTGTTCAATGCGAGCAAGTTTTTTGGCGGCATGCATGCGCGCCTCACTCTCCATTGAATCCATGAGCAATTTTCTGGCCTCTTCCCGACTGATTTCTGCTATCTTTTCGAGTTCATCACGCTGGCGGAGCACAAGCTGGTCCGCCTCATCATTTTTTTTCTGCAAGGACTCTGCCTGCTGTTGTAACAAGGCCTCAGTCTTCAGAATATCATTGCGCTTTTTATCCAGACTCTCTACTTCACTTCTTAACTGCTCTTTTTTCTCGCCGATCTGCCGTTGTTCTTCCTTTAATTCAGCCCTGTCAACCCGTATTTCCTCTTCAACGGCCTGCTTCAGCTGATAGGTAGCCTCTTTACTCTGCAGCACAGCGTCTTTCTTGATCCGCTCCGCCTCAGAAATGGCATTTTCGATAAGCTGCTTTCCCTGACCTTCTATGTCGGCCAGATGCCCCTCAACAAAGCGTTTTCTTAAAAGAAAACCGCCTATGATGCCAAGTAACAAACCAAGGGGCAGCAGTAAAACTGGCTGGTTCAATATCTCCATAACACTCTAATCCTGGTAGGCAAGATCTGATTAAACAGGCGTGGAAGATGACAGCGGACAAGACAAATACCGCACCGCAGAAGAGAAAAAAACGAGGAAGGAGAGGAACACAAGAGTAACAAAGATCCAGCGACCAACAACAGTCAACCCTGTAAAATTATTACAGAACTTAATATTCAGACATCACGGTCGCACCTGTACCAGAACCTACCGCCTGTCAATATCACCCTGAATCAGAGGGGGAGTGAACACTAAATCTTTCTATATGAAGTCAGTCAACGTCCTACAGGTTACTTCAAAAAAAACCAACCCTGTACTTCACCGCCTGACAAGTATAAACGCGGTTCTTCTTCTCGAATTTAGTGCCTTACAGATTATTTTCTTGTTTTTTTTTTGCAAGAAAATAATCTGCGAAAGGCACTTATCCCGTTCATCGGGGTTAGTCATCTTGCTCAGCATCATTCCAACTGCAATCAATGATTTTGCTGATGAAGTCCAGTCAACTCGCCTCAAGCCTGGCTTATTACCACTCTCCGTGACTTAAGGAGACCTTCTCGAGGCGCCCTGGATATAAAAAAACAGAATAACCATTATTCTGTGAATAAGCCGTTGCCACTAAACCGTCAAAAACAGAACGGCTCTTTCGTAACGGCTCCTCAATAAATCCCCGCCCTGCCGTGTCAACAGGATGATTAAACCTATTAAATAGGTGGGCATAACTCATAGTCTCAGCCGGAATATTGCGGAGCAATCTTCCTTTTGAAAATAGTGGAGGCACCCTTTTTGTGAGAGTTGGCTCAACATTCTGTTGATCACCAACAGGGCAGGGAAAAAGATTTTCAACAAATATCACGTCAGACAACAACGAGAACAACAAACTTTTCAAATCAATCTAAAACAACTATAGCAGAATTTTAAGCAAACAAAAGAGAATTATCAATGCTCCTCTCCTTTTTTCGGAGAAAGCCCGGAATCAATCTGCGACGTCAGAGCGGCTATTCTCTGCTCTGTGTCTGCCCTGTATGTATCGAAATTCGATTTTAACTCAAAATACCTGGAGGCGATATTCAGACTCACCAATACCGCCACCTTACCCACCGGTATCGACCCTGAGGCACCGGTCAGGTTTTCCTCAACCAGTCCCTTGACAAGATCAAGGATATCTGCCACCTCGTTCTCAGGTGCCCCGGTATAAAAGCTATACTCCTGGCCTAAAAGTTCAAATCGAACAAGCCTTTCCAAGTCAATTCTCCACGGATCTCAGGAGCAGTACCCTTCTCAAAAAGACACGTCTCAAAGAAAAACCATTCCAAGGGCCACGTTAAAAGAGAGTTCCCTGTGTACCGCCATCACCATTATGACCGGTCATGCCAACGTCATCGCCGCTCTCTATCGCCCCGGCCTCCCATTCCTCAATACGTTCCAGAAGCCCTGACACCCGACTGCTGACCTCCCCCCTTTCATTCTTGAGAGATGCCAGCTCATCCTGCAGAGCGACAATGGTCTCCTCCCGTTGCAACAAAAGCTCGTCAACTCTCTTTTTATCCGCCTGCAAGGCATTAAATCTATCCAGCAGCTTTGAGACAAACCCCTCAAGGCGCCCCAGTTCACTATCCTGCATCATATCTTTTACTCCTGTATTTATTATAAGAAATAGAAAGATTTTCTATTTTTACATATATACCCATGCCCTTTATTCTCTGCAAGCAATAAGCTCCCGCAGCAAAACAATATTGGCACCCGGAAGCTCTAACGGTTCAACACCCGCACCTTGACCACTTCACCTTCCGGTGCAGCTCCAGCTCAGCGGCCGGCCTTCACGGTAGGGCATACAGCCGTGAAACAGGCGAGGGTCATCATCGAAGACCATACCCAGAAAATATTTATCCCCCTCCCACATCGGCAACAGATGCAGCTCAGACAGGCGGCACCACTGCAGATCACCTTCTTCATTGGAGGCCCTGGGCACCCCGCTGAAACGGTCTATGCGGTAGATAAAACCGACCCAATCTTCGCCGCCAGGACCAAAGCCAGGCCAATTCACCGTCCCCCGCAAGGTGGCCTCCTCACACAAGAGGCCAGACTCCTCGTAAACCTCACGCCGGAGGCACGAAAAAATATCTTCGTGGCGTTCCATCTTACCGCCAAGACCATTATATTTTCCAAAATGCTGATCCGCTGCCCGCTTACTTCTATGAACGAGCAGTGTTTCCAGGCCATCAGGAGAAAGAACAAAACCGAGCGTTGCCAATATTGGAGTGTACATCAGGCCTTCCTTATGATTAAATAGAATTAATTACCTTGTGCATCTTTTACGGGGCATGACGACCTCAGCGCCCCAAGCACAACATCGGGGCCTCGCCATCAACCCGCTTGCCTGGCCGAAGCCGTGTTAACAAGGGCATAACTATCTGAATTATCAAAACGGCAGTCGTTCTTCACCCCCTTTCCCCGGCGCGAGGGACACCAGGTCGGTCCTGTCCTAACTGAGAATCCGCAAGGAAATGGTTGTTAAAATGATCATGAAAAAACCAATTATTTCACAATGGCCCCTGAGGCATAACACACCTTCAACCTGCATATTATACATCATGAAACCAGTGACTTCAAAAACTTTTACACTCATTCGACAATGCATCGGCCCTCGGTTCCTGGCGTTCTTTCTTGTTACCGTCATCTCGCTTCTCTGCTTTTCCGGCAGCGTCTCCAATCTGCATGCGAATGTCAACAGCAGAAATTTCCCCACATATCCCGCCATCCAGGCCAATGTCGATTTCTGGGAAAAAATTTACTCAACATACTCCACCCGTCAGGCTGTTATCCATGACAGAAACGACCTGACAAAGGTCTATGCCGTGATCCCCATTATTGATTATCTGCTGCCCGGGGCTCAGAGGCTCAACAAACCTATTATCGACAGAGCTAAGCTGCATTACAGCGTAATCCTGACCCGCCTCGCCCAAGGGATTCCTCCTGCCACCAAGGAAGAACATCGCATCGCCGCTCTCTATAAGGGCACCAGAAAATCACAACTTATCGAGGCCAGCAAGTCAATCCGTGCCCAGATTGGCCAAAAAGAACGTTTCAGAGAAGGCGTGGTACGATCTGGTGCCTATCTGCCTGAGATCAGAAGAATACTTCGCTCATACAATCTCCCTGAGGAACTTGCCTACCTGCCCCACGTAGAGTCATCCTTTAACCCTGAGGCATACAGCAAGGTCGGGGCCTCCGGCCTGTGGCAGTTCACCCGGGAAACAGGAAAGGCATATATGCGCATCGATGATCTTATTGATGAGCGCCAGGATCCGATTATCGCCAGTCACGCTGCCGCAAAATTCCTGAAAAAAAATCATTCCCTGCTTGACAGTTGGCCCCTGGCACTAACTGCCTACAATTATGGCACATCAGGAATGATGCGAGCAAAAAGAGACAAAGGTTCTTATGAAAAAATATTTCTGGGATATCAGGAAGGGTACTTCAAGTTTGCCTCCCGCAATTTTTATCCGGAATTTCTTGCTGCCCTCCGCGTCGCTCAAAAGATTGAACGGGAGCCATCCCTGTCGCGCCATAAACCGACGCCAACAACCACCGTCCGACTGACAAAAAAAGCGTCGCTAGATACCATTAGTCGTGATTTCAAGGTCACCACCAACACTCTCAAGGCGCTGAACCCCGCCATCCAGGCCTCGGCCTTTCAAGGAAAAAAACAACTCCCGCAGGGGTATCAGCTGAAACTTCCGGCCACAGGCCGGGACCGCACACAATATACCGCTACGATAGAGGCAAACCAGAAACTCCGGAAAAATCGTACCGCCGCCACCAACACGATCAAGGCGCATACCCCCGCCGTCAAAACCTCAGCCCTGCAGGGATCTCAGCTGAAATCTCCACTCATTGCCACAAACCACAAACCACAAACCTTTATAATACAGGCAAACCAGAAACCACGAAAAAATCGTACCTACCTGCAATAAGACTCTTGCAAGACACACCTCACCACCTTCCTGATTCAAGACAAGGGACCACCCATGGATATCTCAAAAAGAATTGCTGAATTGAAAAAACAACCGGGATTCCAGGACAATGCAGGGATGATCCTTATCCACAACGGCGTGGTCCGGAACTGGTCCAGAAAGGATAAAAGCAAGGTCAAGGCGCTCGAGGTCACCCCTGATCTTACCAGGATAGAGGCCATTCGCCAGGAATTGCTTCAGCGGAAGGGCATTTTTGACATTGTAGTCGAGACCAGAAAAGGGATGCTCCAGCCAGGCGACGACCTTCTCTTTCTCATCGTTGCCGGTGATATTCGCGAACACATCAAACCCGTTCTAGCGGAACTTCTTGACCGGGTCAAGGCAGAGGCGATTACCAAGAGAGAGATCATCGTCGACTAACCCCGATGAACGGGCTAAGTGCCTTGAAAAATAAGCCCATCAAGCAACAAAGACCTTCATCCAGCGGCCCGACATACTCCTTCACTGAAATTCAGGAAGGTAAAAGTCTTCCAGCGGATTATTTTTCGGGCATGACACAGCGCGGGGACGAAGAGACCATGAACAAACAAACCCAGAACGTTCATCCATAGGATCAGCATGCCTACCGCCGAACACTTTGTCAAAAAGTTCAAGGATGTGCAGACACTACCCTACGTTGTCACCGAGCTTTCACGAATGATTGCCGATGACAACACAACCATGAAAGACTTTGAAGATGTTATCAAAATGGACCCGACGCTGGTGGCGCGGTTGCTCCGCCTTGTAAACAGCGCCTTCTACGGACTCTCCCAACCGGTTACCTCCATTGACAGGGCCGTGGCCTTCCTGGGCATGCGCAACCTTCGGAGCATGGCCGTCACCGATGCCCTGCAGAATCTCTTCAAAGAAGGGAGCAGTGCTGGGATTTTCTCCAGAAAACGTCTCTGGCTGCACTGCGCAGTGGTCAGTACCTGCAGCAAGATACTTGCCGAAAGAATCTTTGGCATCAACGGAGACGATGCCTATCTCTGCGGGATCCTCCATGATTTTGGAAAGATCATTGAAGAGCAGATCGCCAGAGACGATTTCCTGGCCGCCTGCGAGGCATGCAGCCCCACAGACTCACTCATTGAGCACGAACGACATTTCCTGGGGACTGATCACTGTGCAATCGGTTATCTCCTGGCCCGGGAGTGGGGGATGACACCCCCTATCCAGGAGGCCATCCGTGATCATCACACCCTGGCTGACAATGCTGAGCCCAGCACCCTGACCAGTATCCTCCAGATCGCCCAATACATAACCGGGCAACTGGGCTACAGCTCCCTGCCAGATGTAGCCTCACCGCTTTCTCCCCCTCTGGTCCTCCACCTTCAGGAAAACATGGAGGAATACAAGGTACTGATTGACGACTTGCCCGAAGAAATAGCCCAGGCCCAGGCTATTTACGAAACATAGGGGTTCGGCAAGAAATAACTCCTGCAACGCCACCTCTTTCTTTATGACCCCTTGTATGCCGTTAATGACTCAGGATTCAGGTCGTAATTATTTTTGAATGATGGCGTAGACTGCGTTTCAAGAATCGGCCTCTTTTTTTCATTCTTTCATCGCTGCCTGGTACACTGTTTTTATCATGGCACAATCAAAGTCTTTCAAGGTTATTTTGCAAGGCGTACAGGAACTCAGAAATGGAAAACAGTTTTGCGATTTTTAACCAGGCCGCTACCTTCACCGCAGAGATCAAAGAGTTCCTTGCCCTTCTGGCTGACACCGATGGAGATCATCTCTACATCTGCCTTGACCAGGAAGGGCAGCGGCATCAGGCAGGGACAACAGCCCATTGTCCAGCCAGGGAAATCATGGAGGAACTCTCCAGCCAGATACAAAGCAGCCTGAAGGGACAACACAACATACCTGTACTGCCATCAGCCAATGGCCCGTTTCATATCCTCCCCCTGCCCGAGTTGAAAGCCACCCTCCTCTTCAGCAGTGACGACAGACCTGACAGGTCATCGGATACCATCCGCCGGACTGTCAATCTCTGCCTCGCCCTGTTCAACAACCGACAAGAGCAGCGGAAGGCCTTACAACGGCTCGATATTCAAAAAAAACAGTTCGACCGGAAAGTTTCAGTCCTGGAAAAAAAATATCAGACCATCCTGGAAGAAAACCAGAAAAGTTATCAGATTATCCAGGAGCAACAGGATAATTACTCAAAAACCTTACAATCCGAGATCGAGATCCAGACCAAACAGTTACGTGAAGCCACAGCAGCGGCCGAGACGGCCAATATCGCCAAAAGCGAATTTCTGGCCTCCATGAGCCATGAAATCAGAACCCCCATGAACGGCATCATCGGCTTTACCGATATGCTGTTGACCTCGGAACTTGACGAAGAGCAAAAGGAGAGTGCCTTTACCATAAAGCGCAGCGGCGAAGCCCTCCTTAGTTTAATTAACAATATCCTTGACTTCTCAAAGGTTGAGGCCGGGCATATGGATCTTGAAACCATTGCTTTTGATCCGGAGATAACAGCCCATGATGTCTGTGATATGGTACGGCCCAAGATTGCCGGCAAGCAGATAGAGTTACTTTGCCGCATTGACGAGCGCTTACCACCAAACGTCATGGGCGATCCCGGAAAATTCCGGCAGGTTCTGGTCAACCTCCTGGGCAATGCCGTTAAATTTACCGAACGTGGAGAGCTGGAACTTTCCATAGAGGTTGAAGAGGAGACAGAAGGCACCCTTCTTCTTCACAGCAAGATCAGGGATACCGGTATTGGTATTGATCCCTCCAAGACAGAGACCATTTTCGAGGCCTTTAAACAGGCCGATGGTTCGACGACCAGAGAATATGGCGGCACTGGTCTTGGTCTGTCGATATGCCGTAAAATCGCTCAGTTAATGAAAGGTCAGGTCTGGGCGGAGAGCATCCCTGGCCAGGGATCAATCTTCCATTTTACCGCCACCATGAAAAAATCCGACCGTTCCCAACCACAAACAGCCGCTGCGGCTGTCAGCACCCTGAAAAATGCACGCATCCTCGTCGTCGACGACAACAGGACAAACATCGAAATCCTCGTCAACATTTTCCAACAGCACAACATCGAGACCACCGCCCTCATGGATGAGACCCGGACTCTGGCAACATTCATGGCGGCAGACCAGAACAACATCCCTTTTGATGTCGCTATTCTTGACCTGCAACTTCCGGTCATTTCTGGATTTGATCTTGCCATGCAGATCCGCGGAGCAGCGACCAAAAGTCACACTATTCCGCTGCTTGCCTATACTTCAAGCACGGAGCGAATAGCCAGCAAGTGCCGTGACAGCGGCTTTAACGCCTTTCTCACCAAACCAACCCGGCGGGCCCTGCTGCTCAAAACCCTGGCCAAGATATTGAGCAACCCGAATGACGACGGTATTCCCACGGAAGAAAAGGGACTCGTCACTCAGTATTCAATTCGTGAAGAAATCAAACACTCCAGCAGGATCCTCCTGGCGGAAGACAATCTGGTCAACCAGAAGCTGGCAACCATGATGCTCGGCAAGGCCGGATATACGGTACAGGTGGTCGCCAATGGCCGCCTGGCAGTTGAAACCTATACCCGGGACCCTGACCGGTATGATATCATCCTCATGGATATCCAGATGCCCGAGATGGACGGACTGGAAGCCACCCGCCAGATCAGGGAAAAAGGCTTTACAGACATCCCCATAGTGGCCATGACCGCCAATGCCATGAAAGGTGATCGGGAAAAATGTCTTGAAGCCGGCATGAATGACTACATCAGCAAACCAATCAAACGCGAACTCGTCTTTAAGATCCTTGCAGAACGGCTCTACCGAAACAATTAACCGCATCAGCGCACCGGACCGCCACTAGGCCATGAACACTGACAGACACGACAAACCATCGCTCACCCGCCGGATAGTAAGCTGGGCGGATCAGCCGAGCACCGGGCCAGCCGGCCCGAAGCAGGCGCTCCACACCTTCTTCCGCATACTCCTGATCACGGCCAGGGAATTTAACCAGAACGAACTGTCACTGCGTGCCGGCGCCCTCACCTTCACCATCATCCTCTCTCTGGTTCCCATGCTGGCCATGAGCACAGCCCTGGTCAAAGGGCTTGGCGGCGACAATCAACTGCGACAGGCTGTGCACGGCTACATCGACACCCTTGAACACAACCCGGCGCCAATCGTCCCTGCGCCCTCTCAGTTTGAATCAGAAACTGCGGCAGAATCAGCCGATACAGTCGCAACAGATAAAGTAGCCGCGACTCTGATCGTGCATCTCCGATCGGCCACGGACAAGATTTTCGACTATGTTGACCAGACCGACTTCACCACCCTGGGCTCCATCAGCGTCCTGGTCATGCTGATCGCTATCATTTTGGTCTTTAACACCATTGAACAGGCCATGAACACCATCTGGAAGGTTCCGGCCGGTCGCACCGCGCTACGCAAGGTCACCGATTATCTGGCCCTGCTGATATTGCTTCCGGTTGCCATCAATATCAGCTTTGCGGCCACCACTGTTCTCAAAAACCCGACCTTACTGGCCGCCATAGATCCATTCCTGCCGATGCTCTGGCTGCAGAGCATCTTTCTGCTCTTTCTGCCAATCTTCTTTATCACCCTCGCCTTAGCAATCAGCTACATGGTCTTCCCCAACACCAGGGTCAAGACGATCCCCGCCTTTATCGGAGCGATACTTGCCGGTTCCCTCTGGTTTATTACCCAGAACATCTTTGTCAGCCTGCAGATTGGCGTCTCCAACTACAACGCCATCTATGGTTCCTTTGCCACGCTCCCCCTGTTCCTGGTCTGGTTATATCTTGGCTGGATCTTCATCCTGACCGGTGCCCAGGTCGCCTTTGCCTGCCAGACGCATACCAGCTATCAGCTTCTCTCGGCAACACCAACGCCTGCCGAACAACTCAGCGCCGCCTTTGATATTGTCCGTCAGGTCTTTATCTCTTTTGACCAACAGCAGCCGCTACCAGTCAAGATGCTCCCTGGTCTCTGCCCTGGACAGAGACCATCTCTGCTCTCATCGACACTTGACCAGCTCCTTGCCGCAGGCATCATCCATCTTGAGGACAAAAGACAGTACCTGTTTCCTGCATTACCGGCCACAAAGCTGAAACAGGAGACTGTCGTCAAGACCATCCTCGGCACGGACACCCCTGACACTGAAGGCGGCCGACAAAGCCGACGCGCCATAGAGGCGGCCAGTCAAGCGCTTCCCCTGACCTTCCAGGAGGATTAAAACAGGCAGTCTCAGCCGTTGTAAATAAATAACTATAACATTCTCATATCGTGAACGGCTTAAGGGGCCGTAACGAAATAGATAAAGATGTAATGGTTATTTCTTAACGGCCCTAAATTGCATTCAATTCCAGGCCGAGACGACAAGCCCGGGGGCCATGAAGCAGTACGGGAAGTACGGTGAGGGGACGCGCGGTGCCGTCAACAAAGGTATTGGTTTGCATGCGACTTAGAATTAGTACCCATCCCGAACGATATGTTGTACGTTACAGCGGCATTTCATGCTCGACGCCAGCATCCAGACAGGAAAAACAAAAAAATGGACAATCGACCAGAATTTATCAGGAATACCCTATGACCAATAATGACATTCTCCGCAGGATCCGCTACGCGCTTGACATACACGAAGCCACAATCGTTGACATCTGCAGACTCGGGGGGCTGGAGCTGGAGAGATCTTCAGTCACCTCCTTACTGAAAAAGGAAGAGGAAGAAGGTTTTTCTGCCTGCAGCGATCTGGTCATAAGCTCTTTTCTCGATGGTCTCATCATTAAAAACAGAGGCCATAAAGACAACAAACCCGCTGCGGAGGAACCTGTCGCGCCCATCACCAACAATATTGTCCTCAAAAAACTGCGCATCGCCCTGGAGCTGAAGGAAGATGGGCTGCTTGAAATTCTGGAACTGGCCCATGCCAGCATCACCAAGGCCAAGTTGAGCGCCTTGTTCAGAAAAGAAGGTCACAAAAATTACAAGGAATGCGGCAATCAGTTTCTCAGGAGCTTCCTGAAAGGGCTCACCATTCGTTACCGTGATCAAAAAAGCACATCCCGCCCCGAGAGGCCAGAACATTCATGAGAAACATTCTGACCAAAGAAGGCTCGGCCCTGCTGATCCTTCTCACTGATGCCGGCTATTCAAAGACAAAGGCAAAACAACTTATCAAGCACGGGGCCGTAGTCATCGGTGACAAACAGGCGACACGAGCCGACCAGCTGCTGTTGCCGGGAGAACTGGTCAGCATTCGCTCGGAGCAGGAGATGCGCGAGCAGGCCAAGAGCTGCCCGGGACTTTCGATCATCTATGAAGACGAAGATATCATTGTCATCGACAAGCCGGCAGGGTTGCTGACCATTGCCACTGAAAACGAAAAAAGAAAGACCGCCTTTTACCTGCTCAGCAACTATCTCAAGGAGCGGGCACAATCCACTCAAGAACGGGTTTTCATCGTCCACCGGCTGGACCAGGGGACTTCCGGCCTGCTTGTTTTTGCCAAAAACGAGGCGGCAAAGCAGATCCTCCAGGAGCAATGGTCACTTGCGGACAAGAGATACTCCGCCATTGTCGAAGGGGTTCCCAGAGAGAAAGAGGGGCAGATTGCAAGCCAGCTCTCCGAATCAAAGGCCCTGCGGGTCTACAGTGTCAGGGACCAGAGCGGGGAAGGAAAGGAGGCCAAGACCAACTACAAGGTGGTCAAGGAAAGTGAAGCCTACGCCCTGCTCGATATCACCCTGCTCACCGGACGCAAGAATCAGATTCGCGTCCACATGGCCGATCTGGGCCACCCCATTGCCGGCGACAGAAAATATGGCGCCAAGACCAATCCTCTGCGCAGAATGGCTCTGCACGCCTACTTCCTCTCCTTTGATCACCCCACCATCCCGGAGAAACGGATGGAATTCGAGATCAGGATCCCAGGAAAATTTCACATCCTTTTTGCTCCAAAAAAGGGAACAGGAAAGAGAGACCAGAAATAAGCCCGGTGACTCTTCTCTAAGCCCTTTTCCCTTTACCCCCACACTCCGGCAATCGGTTCCGCGCACTGCGGACAGCGGCCATCAACAATCCTGTTGTCCTTGATAGTATAGCCAAAACGGTTGATCAGACCCGCCTGGCACGACGGGCACGAGGTATTTTCTCCGCCGGAGCCGGGAACATTACCTTCATAGACAAACTTAAGTCCGGCAGCCAGCCCGATATCCCTCGCCCTCTGCAGCGACTGCACCGAGGTGGGTGGCCTGTCCGTCATTTTATAGGTGGGATAAAAGGCCGTCACATGCCAGGGAATGGACGGGTCTATGGAGGCGATGAATTCAGCGATCTCCCTCAGCTCCGCATCGCTGTCATTGAGCCCTGGAATAACCAGGGTGGTGGTCTCCACCCACACCCCTAACTCGTGCATGAGCCGTACCGTATCGAGCACCGGAGTCAGACGGGCGCCGCATATCTTCCGGTAAAAATCATCGCTGAAGGCCTTGATATCAATATTGATACCATCAAGGACCGGCGCCAGTTTCCTGGTTGTCTGCTCCGCCATATAGCCATTGGAGACAAAGACATTCTTCAGCCCCTGCTCGCGGGCCACCACACAGCAATCATAGGCGAACTCGAAGAAGATCGTCGGCTCCACATAGGTATAACTGATCGACCGGCAGCCGTTGTTCAAGGCACTGTCCACCACATACTGAGGAGTTCGCAGGATTCCAGGGGGAGCATCAGCATCAAAGGCGCCCGGCTGGGAGATGGAAAAATTCTGACAATGGCGGCAGCGGAAATTGCAGCCGACAGTAGAGATGGAAAAAGATTGACTGCCGGGCAGAAAATGAAACAGCGGCTTCTTCTCAATCGGATCCACATGCTCCGCCACCAGCCAGCCATAGACCAGACTGTACAAAACCCCTTTCCTGTTCTCGCGCACCCTACACAGGCCACGATGCCCATCCTTGATCCGGCAGTGATGGGCACAGAGTTCACAGATCACCTCATTCTTCTCTTCACCATCCTTGACCTGCCTGTAAAATTGCGCCTCATGCATCAGAAGAACCTCCAGACATTAATGTTTATCCTTTACCACCCGCCCCTGTTGCCACCTGCCATCAAGGTACAGATAGTGGGGAGTAAAGCGGCTTTTATAGTTCATGGCCGCCACTGAATGAATATAATAACCAAGATAGAGATAATGCATCTGCTGTTGACGACACAACTCCGCCAGGGTCAGGATATTAAAGGTGCCCAGGCTTCGTTTCGCCTCAGCGGGATCAAAATAAAAATAGACGGCATTCATCCAGTTTTCACCCATATCGACAATAGCACAGCCGGCAAGCCTCCCCGCCAGCCGGTAACGAATCTCCAGACAGGAGACAATGGAGGTCAGAAAAAAACCGGAATAATAACTCTCGGCCTGGTTGTTTTGGTGCGGATACCGATTGGAGAGGAACATCTGACAGAGTGCCAGGTTTTCCGGACTGAGCTGCACCGGCCCGAGCTCAATTTCGACATCCTGGTTTTTCTGCATCACCCGCCGCTGATTCCGATTAAGGCGCATCTCCTGTGGATGCAGACGGATGGGGACACAGGAAATGCAATCATTGCAGCGCATGGCATAGAGACAATTGCCGTTGCGGCGATAGCCGGAGGCCAGAAAGAGTTCCATAATCCGCTCAGGAACAGGGGAAAACAGGGCCTGATAAAAAACAGCGGTATGGGGCTGATGATAGGGACACTCGACTGCCATCTCGACAAAATAGTCATCGAAACGGCGTTGCAGTTCCGCAAACTCCACAGCGCATTGTTGATCGTATCGAGTCAATATACCTCCTAAAGGCCCTTACCTGCCTCCCTGTACCACCATAGATCCCGCACCGCCCCGTTAAACCCCTGCGACTCGGTCTCTGACTATACCCGACCTGACCTCTCATCCACGGATGCCATCCCTGGTTCAAGGTTAGTACCTGGTTCGAGCTCTTTTTTTGCGATCTTGTATTTTCATATTATATAACCCTTTTTCCAAAAAAGACAGTTTTCCACGGCACTCTCAAAGTCGAGAGCGGGCAGCACATGCTTGATATTTTCAGTTTTTATGCTATCCTGACCGCATGCTCAGACCTGTCCCTCCAAGTACATCCCGGATGACCACAGCACCTTAAGGACTCGGAAGTTACTGATGTACCTGAATTGCGACTGGATTTGGGCCGGACTTGGCTGCACCGATTGAGTACAACCGCTGATGCAGTTGCGCTCCATTGAGGATTTTATGATTGAGGTGCGGTCAAAGATGGCCCGAAGACGGGAAGCAAGATGGTAGAGTAGTATTCTCCGCGCCCCTTAAACAAAACATGCAACCCTCTTTCCCGTTTTAACGCCAGGTTATCTCATGGAACGATACACTTTTCTGAAAGATCTTTTTGCCATGCCTCTGATGCAGAGGTTTATGATCCTTGTTATTTATGCCGTCCTGGCCAAGGCGGTGGACATATTCATCAACCGTATTCTGAAGCGGATCGCCAGAAACATGACCAAGACGGATATGGACGACAAGATTTTTGCCATCATTCACACTCCCGTGGTCATGACCGTGATCTTCCTGGGCGCCCTGCATCTCATCTCGGTGGAGCCGATTCCCGGTCCGCCCTGGGGTGAGTTTCTCCCCCAGGCCGTCAAAAGCGTGGCCCTGATAATCTGGACCATCGCCTTTCTGCATCTCTTCGGACTGCTGGCTGAGAAATATCTGATCAGGATCCTGGAGCGGGGGAAAATCGGAACCGACCTCTTCCTGCTGTTCAAGAACCTGGCCCGGACAATTACTGTTATCATGTCCCTGCTCTGGCTCCTTTCCATCTGGAGGGTCAATATGGCCCCGCTCTTTGCCTCGGCAGGCATCGCGGGTATTGCCGTGGCCCTTGCCGCCAAGGACACTCTGGCCAACTTCTTCGGCGGCATCAGCATCTTTACCGACCGGACCTTCAAGGTGGGGGACTATATCATTCTGGACGGTGTCGAACGGGGGGAGGTGGTCGAGATCGGCATCCGCTCCACCCGAATACTGACCCGCGACAATGTGCAGATCATCGTTCCCAACGCCATCCTGGCCAATTCCAAGATCGTCAACGAAAGTGCGCCCGAACCCCGCTTCCGTATCCGGGTGCCGGTCGGGGTCGCTTATGGCAGTGATCTGGAACAGGTAGAGGCAGTGTTGCTGACCGTGGTCCACAACAATCCAGCCGTAGTCAGGGATCCGGCCCCAAGGGTGCGTATGCGTTCCTTCGGCTCATCCTCCGTGGATTTTGAGATCCTCTGCTGGGTGGAGGACCCCCGTTTCAAGGGACTGGAGATCCATAACCTCCTCAAGGCCACCTACCGGGCCTTTGCCGAAAACGATATCGCCATCCCCTTCCCGCAACAGGACGTCTATATCAAGCAATTCCCCTGCCCGGGGACAGACAGGGATGAGATCACAGGTGCCCTGAAGCAAGAGGGATCGTTATAATTGATGGCGTTCTTTTTTTTACAGGATTCCGGATCAGGCTGGCCGGGGCAGGCCTTGTGACAGGCTGCCTCAAACAGCTCCAGCCTGTCGCGATCTGGCCAGCTCCTGAGGGGTATTGATGTTGTGCCAGGAAGCGGTCAGCGCAAACGGAACCAGAGGGGTCTCGATTTTTTTTTGGCGGGCGATCTGGCCGATGCGCAGAGAGCCGGTGGCAAGGAGCTGTTCAAAGAGAGGGGCGCTGCGATAGTCATAGTGGGCCAGCAAGGGCTCCACGTATCCGTCTTCATGGAGACGGGGTACCGTGCCCCAGCACCCTGGCCGGCGACGATCAAGCAACCAGGTCAGGGCCTCGGTGCTGATATCCGGCATGTCGCAGGCCATGAGCAGCCAGGAGAGCGCAGGCTGCCAGCGCATGGCCGCAAGGATACCGGTCAAGGGGCCACTGACTTCCGGGATATCAGGGAGACGGGGGAGATGGGCCAGAGATTCCGGCACCAGCCCACTGCCTGAAAGAGCAATATTATTGCCGACCAGGGGGAAAAGCTGGCTGGCGGTATGTTCCAGCCAGGTGGTCGCGACTGTTTTTTCTTTCTCCAGCAGGTGCTTTGGCCGCCCCATGCGGGAACTGCGGCCACCGATCAAGACACAGGCCCAGACCGGTGTCTGAAGCCAGATTTCCTGCAGCCACGCCAGAAGAAAGTCAAGAACCTGCGCCCCCCGCGCCTCGTCTCGCGGGAAGACCCTGAGCACGGTCTCCATATCAGCAGGCAACCGCTCTTCCTCGGCCAGGAGCCAGACCTTCTGAACCGGTGTCTGCGCATGCCCTTCAACAAGCACCAGATCATAGTAACGGGCGAGCTGGCTGAGCTGAAAGCTGAAACCGGCATCACCAGCACCATGCAGACCAATGCCCCGGAGGAGATAAGCGTTAGACTCCGAGCGGTCCTGGCGGGAAAAATCCTCTCCACCAAGGACAAAGAGATCCGCTCCAGCCCGATAGAGACGATCGCTGTCCTTGCCCGGCAGGTCTGCCGGCAGCTTGCGGCAATCATCTTTGACCACGGCCACCCGCAGCCCGCGCTGAATCAGTTCCGGCAGCAGGGCCTCAATGAGCGTGGTCCTGCCGGCGCCGGAGAGGCCGCAGATTCCAAGAATCGGCTGCCTTGTTGAGGGCAGGATGGAAAACTGGTTTTTGTTCTGTTTGCAAGCCTGGGGAGTCATCGTTCGGTTCATACCCTACCCTATGCTACCTTAAACTATAAGGGGAGGGGGGCAGGATGCCCGCAGCTCTTCCCCGTTCCAGAAAGACGCTGACAGCAGCCATCCCTTCCGCCCCCAGATCCCGGGAGAAATCATTCACATAAAGCCCGATATGATCCCGAACAACCCGGTCTTCCAGCTCCTGGGCATGCTCTCTGATATAAGGCAAACACTGCTCAGAATGGGCAAAGGCCCAGTCAATGGAGGCCCGGATCGCCTGATCTATTGCCGCAATCCGTTCCCGTCCCAGCGAGCGTCTGGCAGCGATACAGCCCAGGGGGACGGGATGGCCCGTACTCTGTTCCCACCACTGACCAAGATCCTGAAGGCAGACCAGTCCCATCTGCTGATAGGTAAACCTGCTTTCATGGATAATAACCCCGGCATCCACCTCCCCCTGCTGCACCGCAGCCATAATGGTATCAAAGCGCATCTCCACCAGCTCCGGTCGCTCCTGCGCCGTCCTTGGCGCCTGCGACACTGGTTCTTCCTTGGTCTGCGGTCGCTCCTGCGCACACTCCGACAGAAAGAGGCGGAAGAGGAGGGTTGCCGTGGTCAATTGGCCGGGAATCGCCACTCGATAGCGGCCGGGAGCGCCCAGGTCAAGAGGGCTTTGCGCCACCAGCAACGGCCCGCAGCCCCGACCCAGGGCACTGCCCGCAGACAGGAGACAGTATTCATCAAGCACATGACCAAGGGCATGAAATGAGAGTTTGGTCACATCCAGCCGGTGCTGCAGACCCCAGCCATTAAGGGTTTCCACGTCTTCAAGCACAGGGCCTGCCAGCTCAATTCCCGGCAGATCAACCTTGCCGTGTGTCAGGCCATAGAAGATAAAGGTGTCATTGGGACAGGGCGAGTAGCCGATGGTCAGCGGCATAGTTACTGATTTTAACATGATCCCTCCATTTCCCTGACCAGCAGGGCAGCAGCCCTGGCCGCGAGAGCACAGGCCTCTGCCAGCTTCCAGCGGCTCAGATCCCGATCTTCCACCAGATTTGAAACCGACCGCACCTCAAGCAGGGGCAGGGAAAACTCGGCACAGACCCTGGCCACAGCCGCCCCTTCCATATTCTCGCACAGCCCCTGATATCTGGCAGCAAGCATCGACCCCCGCTGCCGGGTGGCGCTGGCAGCTGAGACGGTGACAAAATTACCGCGGCGGCAGACCAGCTGATGCTGCTCCAGGATCTCTCTGGCCCGGCTCAGCAGAGACTGGTCCAGGGGAAAGTGTGTGCTGGCACCTAATTTTTCATCGAGCGCCTCAATATGATCAGAAAAGCAGATACCGAAATCCCCCAGGATCTCCTGCTCGGCCAGACAGAGATCAAGCAGCGAGACATTAGCCGGCCCTATCGGCGTTGCAGAGAGATAGGCCCCGGCCACTCCGAAGTTGAGCACCTTATCGATGCGCGGATCGCATCTTTCCAGATAACGGGTCAGGCGCAGGGTCGTCTCCACCGGCCCGATGCCTGAAATCAGGGTGGCACAGCGACACCCCGGGCCTGGAGCGGAAGCGATTGCCCCATCCTCTGCCAGGAGCAGCTCAAGGGGTTTCATCTCAAATTCAGTTGCGGCAACAGCAAGAATCATGGTAGGTAGGTCAGGCTAAAGGTGACAGATTAAAGTCTATGATTGATGGTTTCGTAAAAACTCAATTTCTGGGATGGCTAAGTAAAAAGCGTCAAATGCGAGGCGCGCAAATTTCGAGGAATTAGGCGTACTTAAGTACGCCGCAGTGACGAGATAATTTGCAGCAACGAAGCAGTTGGCGACTTTTTACGACGCCATCATGATTCAACGTCATCCATCTCTTGGTAGTAAAGTAAAAAGGCCCAAAGACGAGTTGCGCAAGCTCGCTTACCTCAGCCTCTCGTCTTTGGGCCTTTTTACAGCACCATCATTTCTTTACTGCAAAACAGAACAGACATGCAACAGGATTTCACACTCAAGGCATACAACTATCTGCTGCCGCCGGAGAATATCGCTCAACATCCCGCAGACAGACGGGAAGGCTCCAGACTCTTTGTCCTCCATAGCCAGACTGATGAAAGAGAGGATCGTCACTTCAGCGATATTATCGATCTGCTGCAGCGCGGCGATCTGCTGGTGGTCAATGACACCAAGGTCTTTCCAGCACGATTACTGGGACAGAAGGAAACGGGCGGCAAGGCGGAGGTCTTTCTTCTTTCCTATCCGCTGCTGTCCGCCGGGACAAAAGAGATGGTCGCCACCGCCCTGGTAAAAAGCTCCAAACGGCCCAGGACTGGATCAGTCATTACCATGGGCGACGACCTTTCCTGTACCATCCTGGCACAACTGAGCGAAGGCCGATTCAAAATCGCGCTCCATTTCGACCGGCAAAAAGGCCTGCCTGAGATCCTCGAAGAGCATGGCCAGATCCCGCTCCCTCCGTATATTGCAAGAGACAAGGGCAGCACGGCAGAAGACAGCAAACGGTACCAGACCGTCTACGCCAGCCAGCCTGGGGCAGTGGCCGCTCCCACCGCCGGTCTCCACTTTTCTGAAGATCTTTTAGCAAAAATCAGGGAAAAAGGGGTGACCATAGCCAGAGTCACCCTGCATGTCGGCTATGGCACCTTTGCCCCGGTGCGAACCGAGACCATCCGGGATCATAGCATCCATAAAGAGTATGTCCAGATCTCACAAGAGAATGCTGCAGCAATCAATGCGGCTCGACTGGGGGGAGGGAAGATCTGGGCCGTGGGCACAACCACAGTGCGGGCCCTCGAATTTGCCGGGGACCAGGAGGGACGGGTAGAGCCGACAGAGGGGTGGTGCGACCTCTATATCGTTCCGGGATACAAATTCAAGGTAATTGACAACCTGATCACCAACTTTCACCTGCCTCAGTCATCACTGCTCTTTCTGGTATCAGCCCTCTGCGGCCGGGAAAGACTGCTGGACTGCTACAGGCAGGCAATAGCCCAGGGATACCGATTTTATTCCTACGGCGATGCCATGACGATAATAAAATAAGAGCGGCACTATAGGGGCAGAGACACCCCCTTAAGTACCGCGCTCGCTCCAGTGACGCCAAGGGCGGCAGCAGAAAGTCCTGCAGCCGCCCGGTACAGTAAAAAAAAACTGAAGAAAGGATCCCGAAAAAGAGATCAACCGGCCGAGGCCGGACACTTGGCACAGGCACCGGCGGTGGCACAGGATGGCGGCGTTGGACTCATGCTGCCGGCAGCAGCCCCTTTTGGGGTGCTGGCATAGCCGTCGGCATACCAGCCGCCGCCCTTGAGCTGAAAAGAACTCATCGACATTACCTTCTTCACCGACCCTTCACATTCGGGACAACTGGTCAACGGGGCATCCGCCATGCGCTGCTGAACCTCAAACACCTTGAGACAGGTGTCACATTCGTACTCATAAAGTGGCATTTTCGTACTCCCTTGCAGACTAATATTATTCTTTCCAGCCAGAGACCCAAAAATCCAGGAACGCCTCCAGTCGGAAGTTTAGCTTCCTGATTATCTGTATTCAAAGTAACTATCCAGCAGCGCCTCATCGGCTTCGTCATCGGCCTGCTTATGTACGAATCAGTAC
Organism: Desulfoarculaceae bacterium; assembly: GCA_019429465.1. GTDB lineage: Bacteria > Desulfobacterota > Desulfobulbia > Desulfobulbales > Desulfocapsaceae > UBA2270. Next base: position 25,620 of record JAHYIV010000006.1, on the reverse strand, counting down.
ACTTCGCAGTCCTCTTTCTCGCATATGAGGCGCTGCTGACTAGTTACGTGACATCTGTTTTGGTATTTTCCCGACATTACGCTGGATAGTTACTATTCCATAAGAAATAATGACAATTTAACGTTCCTGACCTCATCTGTCAACTACCGCACCCTATGAATCTGGTTTCCTCTCAGCTGTTATCGGGGAGTTCAGATCTGATTTCACCGGCAACAAACATCCCGAGCAAACGCCAAATCCCCATTCTCCCCATTGCAGTTGGCAAGAATTACCCTCTGACGCAAAACACTATTGGCAAGATATTATTATCCGATTAAGATCATTGCAGGACAAATTACAACTTTTACCGTCATCCTCTGGAAACAGTGGAATAACGGTGAAGCGACGACACCCTTTCTTCCAAAGATCATTGTATCATGCTGATTTACCTGAACGGCAGCCCCAAGACCATCACTGATTCCAAGACCGTGGCCGGGCTTCTGCAGGATCTGGCCATTCCACACGCCTTAGTGGTGGTAGAGTTGAATAAGACAATTCTCCACCCAGACAGCCATGCAGCGACTGTTCTCAAGGACAATGATCAAATGGAAATCATCCGATTTGTAGGAGGCGGCTGACATGCTGACCATCGGTGGACACACCTTCAATTCCCGGCTCTTTCTCGGCACCGGCAAATTTTCCTCTTCAGCGGTGATGAAGCAGGCCATTGAGGCCTCCGGCACCGAGATGGTGACCGTGGCCCTGCGTCGGGTCGATCTTGACAACCCGGCCGATGATATCATGAGCAGCCTGGACCGGAACAGATGCGTCTTTCTCCCCAACACCTCTGGAGCCCGAAATGCCGAGGAGGCCATCCGCCTGGCCCATCTGGCACGGGCCGCTTCCGGCTCCATCTGGCTCAAGCTGGAAGTAACCCCGGACCCCCGCACCCTGCTCCCGGACCCGATAGAGACCCTGAAGGCCACCGAGGAACTGGTACGAGCCGGCTTCATCGTCCTGCCCTACATGAACGCCGACCCCATCCTGGCCCTGCGGTTGCAGGACGCAGGGGCGGCCGCGGTCATGCCCCTGGGTTCGCCCATCGGCAGCAACCAGGGCATCCTTACCGCCTTTCAAATAGAGATCATTATTGACCAAGCCCGTGTGCCGGTGGTGGTTGATGCCGGCATCGGCGCCCCATCGCACGCCGCACTCGCCATGGAGATGGGGGCCGATGCGGTACTGGTTAATACCGCCATCTCGGTGGCCGGTGATCCGGTGGCCATGGCCCGCGCCTTTGCCCAGGCCGTTGAGGCCGGCCGCACCGCTTTTGTGGCCGGTATGGGCAGCCGAAGCAAACAGGCCCACGCGTCATCACCCCTTGAAGGCACCCTCGCCACCGACCTTAATTTTCTGGCCTGACATGTTTCCCTCACCCGACTTCCAGCAACTCCAGCAGACGATCCAAGACTGCACCAGCACAGAGGTAGAACTGGCCCTGACAGCCAGAAAACCCGGTATTCATGATCTGGCCGCGCTCCTCTCGCCGGCAGCCGTTCCCTTCCTGGAGGAGATGGCCCGCCGCTCCGCACTCCTCACCGCCCAGCGTTTCGGCAAGGCCATCCAGCTCTACGCCCCTATTTATCTTTCCAATTACTGCACCAACCGCTGTGCTTATTGCGGTTTTGCCGCCAACAACCGCATTGCCCGCAAGAGCCTGACCCTCGATGAGGCAGAGGCAGAGGCAGAGATCCTCCATAAACGGGGATTTCAGCATATCCTGCTGGTTTCCGGTGAGGCTGAAGATATTGTTGGCGTCGAATACCTGGAAGCAATCGCCCTCAGACTGCGGGGCAGATTTGCCGCCGTCTCCATCGAGGTCCAGCCGCTGTCAACCGCCCACTACGCCCGTCTGTTCAAGGCCGGCATCACCGCAGTGGCGGTCTACCAGGAGACCTATAACCAGGAGATGTACAAAGAGGTGCATCTTGCCGGCAAAAAGACGGATTACCACTATCGGTTGGAAACCCCGGCCAGGGTGGCGGCAGCCGGTATGCGCGAAGTTGGCATCGGCGCCCTGCTCGGCCTGACCGACTGGCGGGCTGAGGGTCTAGCCCTGGGCCTGCATCTGGCCTGGCTGCACAAGCATTTCTGGAGCACCGGAGTCACCGTCTCTTTCCCGCGCCTGCGGCCTGCCGCCGGGGGCTTCGCTCCGCTGGTCCCGGTCTCGGAGCAGAATCTGAGCCAGCTTATCTTCGGCCTGCGCCTCTTTGATCCGGACGTGGGTCTTCTCCTCTCCACCCGGGAAGAGGCACGCTATCGAGACGGGATGCTGGGCCTGGGAACCACCCGCTACTCGGCCGGCTCCTGCACAGCCCCGGGTGGATATTCCCATCCCGATCAGACCGACGGCGAGCAGTTCAGCGTCGGCGACCTGCGAACCATGGACGAGGTACGCATGGCCATTGCCGCCAAGGGATTTGATCCGGTCAGCAAGGACTGGGACAGCGCCTTTCAGACAGGAAAGTAACCTGGCAAGACAAAGGTGCTGTTGCCAGGTGCAGGGAACAACACCTAGGAGCCGTTACGAAATAACAGGGCCATTTATATCTGTTTCGTAACGCAGGCCAGGGACGGCCCAGTGTCGCGAGCGCCATGGACGGCGTAGGAGCGACCGGCTCATTATGCCGCTCCGGGCACTTAGATGGCCATGTTATTTTTTTACAGCGGCTTACTCATGTACCCGCTCAACCCTCGTGTTTAATAGGTCATTCGTAATTCATAATTCGTAATTTCAACCAACATGGAGCAGATCATGAGCAATCTGAAAAAAATGTACTCCACCATCCTGGGCGATCACTTTCCCCTGGATATGACCATCACCTTCGGTGACCAGAAACTGATCTATCGCAAGCGTACCTGGGGAATCAAGCAGGAAGACGGCTCCATTGACGAACGGGGCGTCCGCTATGGCGAGAACCCGGATCAGGAGGCCGCTCTCTATGAACTGGTCAACGGCAACCTGACCCTTGGTGAGTGCTCCTTTATCGAGCCCGGCAACGGTCTGGTCTCGGCAATCAAGGCCGAAGACATGCTCCAGGTGGGCAAACATCCCGGCAAGATCAACCTGACCGACATTGACAACGGCCTCAATATCATCAAATACCTGATGGACAGGCCGGCTGCGGTCATCCTCAAGCACAATAATCCCAGTGGCGCCGCCTATGGCGATACCCTGGCCCATGCCTTTGACCGCGCCAACCGCTGCGACCGCATCGCCGCCTTTGGCGGGGCGGTAATCATGAACCGGTCCTGCGACAATGAGACCGCCAGACTGCTTTCACAAAACTATCTGGAGGTAGTCTGTGCCCCCTCATTTGAAGAGGGCAGCCTCGAGATCCTCAAAAAAAGCAAGAACCTGCGGGTCATCCAGATGAGCCGCATCGACCGTCTGGCCGAGTTTGAAAAATTTCGTTATATTGACTTCAAGAGCCTGATTGACGGCGGCATTATCGCCCAGCAATCGGCCGTCAACTCGATCCGCTCCATCAGCGACCTGAAACCGGCAACCGCCGTCTGGAAAGGCGAGACCTTCAGCTGCGACCGCACCCCGACTCAGCAGGAGATTGATGACATGATCTTCGGCTGGGCCGTGGAGCATGGGGTTACCTCCAACTCGGTGCTTTATGTCAAGGACGGTTGCACCGTGGGCATCGGCACCGGCGAACAGGACCGGGTGGGCGTGGCTGAGATCGCCGTGCACAAGGCCTACATCAAATACGCGGACATTCTCTGCTTTGACCAGTATGGCATCTCCTACGCCGATCTGGCCCTCGAAATCGCCCAGGGCAAACGGGACAAGGGTGACCAGGAAGCCATTGACGCCAAGACCCGGGCTGATCGGGCCGGCATCCCCGGTTCAGTGATGATCTCGGATGCTTTCTTCCCCTTCCGCGACGGGGCGGATGTGGGGATCAGACAGGGGGTCACCGCCATTCTCCAGGCCGGTGGATCCATGCGCGATGCGGAGACGATCCAGGCCTGTAACGAGGCAGAGCCGAAGGTGGCCATGATGTTTACCGGCCAGCGCTCCTTCAAGCACTGAGCCGCGCAAAAAAAAAAGAAGCTGGCCAGTAGGGTGTGTCAGTGCCGCTAAGCCGCCGTAAAAAAATAACATGGCCATCTAAGTGCCCGGAGCGGCATAATGAGCCGGTCGCTCCTACGCCGTCCATGGCCTGCGTAACGAAATAGATATAAATGGCCATGTTATTTCGTAACGGCTCCTTAATCCGCCTGATTGATACTGCACCAACGCCACGGTATCAATCAGGCAATGCTTCTTTGCCCCTTTTACCTTGAACCTTGAGCCTTGAATCTAAAATTCATCATGGGCCGGACCAGCCGAACACTCTCCTCTTCCCTTGGCCGAAAGATGCTCATGGCTGCCAGCGGCTCTTTTCTCAGCCTCTTCATCCTGGTCCATCTTGCCGGCAACAGCTCAGCACTTCTGGGCAGAACGACTTTTCTCGCCTACGTGGACTACCTGCACAGCCTGGGTGTCCTGCTCCATTTTTTTGAGATCCTGCTGTTGACCGCCTTCTGCACCCATGTCTTTCTGGCCCTGCTGCTCTTTTTTGAGAACCGCAAAGCAAGACCTGAGCCCTATGCCGTCGTCAAAAGCAGTGGCGGCGCAACCCTTGCTGGGCAGACCATGATCTACAGCGGTACTGTCATACTCCTGTTCCTGGTATTACATCTACAGAACTTCCTCTTTATCGACCGGGAACTGCCCGTGGCTGACCTGCTGCGCACCGTCCTGGGCAATCCCGCTCTTGCCGTTATCTATCTTATCGGCACGCTGGCAGTCGGACTCCACCTCAGTCACGGCCTCTGGAGCCTGTGTCAGACTTTGGGGCTTGAGCACCCCAAATACACCAGCACCCTCGACAAAAAAGCGGCGCTGCTCGGCCTGGCCATTGGCCTCTTCTTTGCCCTGATCATCGTTGTGGCCCTCTTTTATCCAGGATTTCTGCTCTAGCAGCCTCTGACAAGGACCTTCTCCCATGCACCTTGACGCCAAGATCCCCTCAGGTCCCTTACCCGAAAAATGGGACCGGCACCGCTTTGACCTCAAGCTGATCACCCCGGCCAACAAAAGGAAATATGATATCCTCGTGGTCGGCGCCGGTCTGGCCGGGGCCTCTGCCTCCGCCTCTCTTGCCGAACAGGGGTACAATGTCAAGACCCTCTGCCTGCAGGACAGCCCGCGGCGCGGCCACTCCATTGCCGCCCAGGGCGGCATCAATGCGGCCAAGAATTACCAGAATGACGGCGACTCCGTCTTCCGTCTCTTTTACGACACCATCAAGGGTGGGGATTTCCGGTCCCGAGAGGCCAATGTCTACCGGCTGGCCCAGATCAGCAACTCCATCATCGACCAGTGTGTGGCTCAAGGGGTGCCTTTTGCCAGGGAGTACGGCGGAGGTCTCGCCAACCGCTCCTTCGGCGGCGCCCAGGTCTCGCGGACCTTTTACGCCCGGGGCCAGACCGGCCAGCAGCTGCTGCTCGGGGCCTACGGCGCGCTCATGCGCCAGGTCAAACTGGGCAAGGTGACCCTGCTGCCACGCCGGGAGATGCTGGATCTGGTTGTTGAAGAAGGAGAGGCGCGCGGCATCATCACCCGTAATCTTATCAGCGGCGAGTTGGAGTGTCATGGGGCCCACGCCGTGGTCATCGCCACCGGTGGCTATGGCAATGCCTATTTTCTCTCCACCAATGCCATGGCCTCCAACGTCACCGCCACATTCCGCGCCTACAAACGAGGAGCAGCCTTTGCCAACCCCTGTTTTGTCCAGATTCACCCCACCTGCATCCCGGCGCATGGCAACTCCCAGTCAAAACTGACACTGATGAGCGAGAGCCTGCGTAACGACGGCCGGGTCTGGGTGCCGGAAAAACCCGGCGACAGACGGGCCCCGGCAGACATTCCCGAGGCGGAACGTGATTACTATCTTGAAGATAAATACCCGAGTTTCGGCAATCTGGTGCCTCGCGACGTCGCCTCGCGCAACGCCAAGGAACAGTGCGACGCCGGCAAGGGCGTGGGAGCAACAGGGCTGGCAGTCTATCTTGATTTCAGTGATGCCATCAAGCGAGACGGCCTGCAGACCATCGAGATGAAATACGGCAACCTCTTTCAAATGTATGAAAAGATCACGGACCAGAACCCCACTGACAGGCCGATGATGATATCTCCGGCCGTCCATTACACCATGGGCGGTCTGTGGGTCGACTACAACCTGATGAGTACCATCCCCGGCCTTTTTGTCCTCGGCGAGGCCAACTTTTCAGACCACGGCGCCAACCGTCTTGGCGCCAGCGCACTGATGCAGGGGTTAGCTGACGGCTATTTTATCCTCCCCGCCACCATAGGCTCCTATCTGGCCGGACTCACCACCAAAACAATCAACATCAATCAGAGCACCTTTCTTGCCACCAGAGAAGAGGTAGAAAACAGGATCTCCAGATTACTGGCAACCAGAGGCCGCCGCACCATCGACGACTTCCACCGGCAACTGGGGCTGCTGCTGTGGAAGGATTGCGGCATGACCCGCAATGAAAAAGGACTGCGGGAGGCCCTGGCCAGGATCCCGGCCATCAGGGAGGAATTCTGGCACAACGTCATCGTCCCGGGCAGCGGCCAGGCCCTGAACCAGTCGCTCGAACGGGCCGGCCGGGTCGCTGATTTCCTCGAGTTTGCCGAAGTCATGGTGATTGACGCCTTGAGCCGGACAGAATCCTGCGGCTGTCATTTCCGGGAAGAGAGCCGGGGCGCGGACAACGAGGCCCGGCGCGACGATAATAATTTCTGCCATGTCGCGGCCTGGGAATTCAGTGGCCCAAGCACCCACCCAACCCTGCACAAAGAGGCTCTTTCCTTTGAAAATGTAGAGCTGAGCCAGAGGAGCTACACATGAGCCGCACCATCAGTTTGACTCTGCGGATATGGCGCCAGGAAAACGGTACCAGCCAGGGCGCCTTCGAGACCTACCGCACCGGTCCCATTTCAACAGAGATGTCCTTCCTCGAGATGCTTGATGTGGTGGGCGAGCGACTGACTCTTGAAGGAAAAGAGCCGGTCGCCTTTGACCATGACTGCCGGGAAGGGATCTGCGGCATGTGCGGGGCAGTGGTCAACGGCCAGGCCCACGGCCACCAGCAGGGGACCACCCTCTGCCAGCTGCACATGCGCCACTTCAAGGATGGCGACACCCTGGTCATCGAGCCTTTCAGGTCCCGCGCCTTTCCTCTCATCAAAGACCTGGTGGTAGACAGAAGCGCCTTTGACTCACTCATTGCCGAGGGAGGCTATGTTTCCGTCAATACCGGCGGCGCCATCGAGGCCAACACTCTTGCCATCCCCCGGAAGATTGCCGATCTGGCCCTTGACGCCGCGGAATGCATCGGCTGCGGCGCCTGTGTTGCCGCCTGCCCCAATGGTGCGGCCATGCTCTTTGTCGGCGCCAAGGTCTCCCATCTGGCCCTGCTGCCGCAAGGTCAGCCGGAAAGATCACGGCGGGTCCTGGCCATGGTGCGAAAGATGGATGAACTGGGATTCGGCAGTTGCGGCAACAGACGGGAATGTGAAGCCGCCTGCCCCAAGCGGATCTCCATCAGCAACGTCGCCAGGCTCAACCGCGAGTTTTTAAAGGCGTCCCTGCTTGCCGACGAAGAATAATCGCTCAAGCCATGGGCCCAGAGGCAGCAGCGACAGCGGTGAAGATCGGCGGGGACAACAACGGCATGGAATTGCACCTGTCCAGCGGATCTCTTGTCCTCATATCCCGACCAGCGGCAGGTAATGCGGATCCCAGCGCATCTTGCGGATCAGCTCTTTCATCCGGACCTCGTCCTGCCCAGGCTGGAAAGTGGAGTAGACGCAGGGTCGAGCCACCCCCTCGCTCACCGCCGCCATGGCCACGGCCAGTGCCACCTTGGCGCTCACTGCCTTGAGGGTGGCAACAGCAGGCAGCAGCACTCCCTCCTCCTTTTCAGCCGGGCTGACGCAGCCAGAAACCGCATGGGCCGCCGCCGTAAAGAAAGCGGGACGCACCTCACGGGCCCCGGAGGCCAGCACCCCTAAACCCACCCCGGGAAAGACGAAGACATTATTGCACTGGCCGATTCGCCGCTCTTTTCCACCCTGGAGGAAAGGAGCAAAAGGGCTGCCGGTGGCGACCAGGGCCCGCCCGTCGGTCCAGGTATAAAGGTCTTCTGGAGTGGCCTCAGCCATGGAGGTCGGATTGGAGAGGGGCATGATCACCGGCCGCTCTGTGTTGGCCGTCATCGCGCGCACCACCTCTTCAGTAAAGCAGCCCACCTGACCGGAGGTGCCGATCAGAACGGTGACCCCTGCCTGAGCAATGACCCTGGCCAGGGCGTGATTTTGCAGGTCCTGCAGCCAGGGGAAGGCCGCCTTGTCTTTGGCAAATTTTCGCTTATACGGCTCGATATCCCGGTCTGAGGTCACCACTCCGCCAGAATCCAGAGTGAAGATCCGGGCCCTGGCCGCCGCCTCATCCATCCCCGTTGCCAGCAGGGCGACCTCGAGCTGATCCGCCACCCCGACCCCGCCGGCCCCGGCCCCATGGATAAGAAAGACCTGGTCGGCAAGTCTGCTGTTTTTGATCTTCATGGCCGTCAGGATAGCGGCCAGGGCAATGGCACCGGTGCCCTGGATATCATCATTAAAGGAGATCAGATCATGGAGGTAGCTATCACGGATAGCAAAGGCATTCTGTTTGGAAAAATCCTCCCACTGGCACAGGGCATGGGGAAAGACATTGCGGAAGGCCCTGGCAAACCGGCGGATAAATTCCAGATATTCCTCTCCCTTGAGGCGATGATGACGCCAGCCCAGATAGTCGTTGTCCGTGAGCAGCGCCACATTATCGGTACCGACGTCAAGCGAAACAGGCAGGCAGTGCCAGGGGGCAATCCCCGCCCCCTGGGTGTAGAGCATCAGTTTCCCCAGGCAGATGGCAATACCCCCGGCCCCCTGGTCGCCGATTCCCAGGATACCCTGATTATCGGTGACGACCGCCACCCGAATATCCCGGTGGAGATAGCGCCTGAGCACATCCTCGGCGTGGTCGATGTTTTCCGGATAGAAATGCAGCCCATTGGCCTGCCGGAACATGGAGGAGTAGTGCTGGACCGCGAGCCCCACCGTCGGGGTGTAGATGATCCCCATCAAGCGCTCGATATCTCTCTTGATCAGGGCGTGGGCGAGCGTCACATTACGATCAAAGAGCGAACGGATATAGATGAATTTTTCGATGGGGTCTTCTTTGGCATCGACCATGGCCAGCGAATTCTCCACCTGATGCTCCAGGGTTCGCACTGCTGGAGGAAGCGTCGCCTCAAGCCCCAGTTGCCTGCGCTCGGCCTTGGTAAAGGCGGTTCCTTTGTTGACAAAGGCCAGTGAAGAAACAATGGGCCCACTGGCATAGACAAAGATCTCTCTGGTATTGCCGTACTCATCATACCTGAAGCCGTAAAGACTCTCCGACATTCCGCGTCCTCCTTAAGCGCCTTGGTTCATCTCACTGCCGCCACATTCCAGCTTGATCTTCTCGACTCTCCCTGACCGCGATTGGTTGACAACCCCTGTGACCAGCGGAAGAAATTTCATCAGGAGCCGGAGAGTGCCACCCGGGATGGGGTGGCATGGAAGAAAACCACATAGCCGGCCGCGGCCACTGAAAACAGCAGCAACAAAAAAAGCAGGAGAAAAGGGATGATCTTCCGCCCATTCAGCCACCTTTTTTTTCTTTTTTTAGATGCAACCCTTCTTTTCCGGACGATCTTTTTTCTTTCCATCTTCTGCCTCAACCACAACCCGCATCCGGACATGGTCCATTAAATTAACTGTCATTTGTAACTATCCAGCTTAATGCCGGGAAAATGCCAAAACACATGTCACGTAACGTGTCAGCAGTGCCTCATATGCGAGAAAGAGGCCTGCTAAGTGTACTGATTCTTACTTGCGCAGACCGATAACGAAGCAGATGGGGTGCTGCTGGATAGTGACTGCCATTTCAGAATAATGGCTACGCTGTCACTTCCTGCGGTTAAGGACATACGCGGCCAAACCTTCCAGCATCGCCCTTTCCTGTTGAACCGCGTCCTGATCAAAGAGACGCAGGCGGGAAAGGGCCTTTGCTATCATCTCTTCCGCCTGCTGACGGGCACGGACAAAACCATCGTAACGGACAATCAGGGCGCTGGCCTCGGCAAAACCAGTGTGCCGCTCCTCTCCACTGGCGAGCATGGCCAGCAATCGTTCCCGGTCCGTATCTTCTGCCCTGGCTATAGCCAGAATCAGGGGCAGGGTCATTTTCCCTTCACGGAAATCATTGCCGACCGACTTACCGGTGCTGGCCTCATCGCCAAGATAATCAAGGAGGTCATCAATGATCTGAAAGGCGCAGCCAAGCTGCAGGCCGTAGTCCCGGAGCGCCTGTTGCCCTTCTGAGCCGACGCCTGCAGCCAGGGCCCCGATTTCACAGGTGGCCCCGATAAGCTGCGCGGTCTTGCCCTTGATCACCGCGAAATAATCTGCTTCGGCCAGATTATAATTCCTGGCATTACGGAGCTGCCGGAATTCACCGTCCACCATGGCCGTTGTCGCCCCGCAGAAGACCTCCAGGGCCTGGCCCCCTCCCTCCTTTCCAACCAGCAGCATCGACCGGGCATGGAGAAAATCACCGGCCAGGATCGCCGGAGTCTCCCCGTAAGCCACATTGACTGCCGGCCTGCCCCTACGGATGAGGGCCTGATCAATCACATCATCATGAAACAGGGTTGCACAGTGGAGATACTCGAAGGCGATAGCCAGACGATAGATATCCACCCCACTCTTCACCTTGCCGCCGCCAGCCAGACGCCAGCAGAGCACGGTCAGCAGCGGCCGGATCCTCTTGCCGCCGTTAAAAAGGCCATAGTGCAGCACCTCGGCCAGCAAGGCATCGATATCACCGGCAAGCGTGGCCAGATCGTCCTGCATGGCCTGCTCAATTATGGCCATATCAGGCCCGAGAGCCGCCATCAGCCCCGGACCATCACCTGCCCCGCCGGATTGTCCTCTTGTCCCCATATCCATTATACCCCCTTCCCAGGCGAATCGCATATTTGTTCAAAAAATCGCCGAACGTCGGCCAAATCCCGCACCACCGGTGACGGCGGCAGACTGGCACGAAAAGTGCGGCCGTAGCCCTTGCTGAAGAGGCGGACATCCATGATCGCAATCACCCCGCAATCAGTGGTGGCCCGCATCAGTCTCCCCACCCCCTGACGCAGCGTGAGGATGGCACGGGGGACTTGAAAATCAAAGAAAGGTTTACCGCCGCCATCGGTAATCACCTGGATCCGGGCCTGGATCACCGGATCGCTGGGCACCTCAAAGGGCAGCTTGTCAATGATCACGCAGCTGAGCGAATCACCAGGCACGTCCACCCCTTCCCAGAAACTGGCCACAGCCAGCAGCACCGAGTCCGTGGTCTCTTTAAAACGAGACAGCAGGGCCTGCCGCGAGGCCCTGCCCTGCACCAGGACCGGATAGGAAAGGTGGGACTCCAGGAATTCCGCCATCATATCCATGGTCTTGAAACTGGTAAAAAGGATGAGGGCTCGCCCCTGACTGATCCGCAGGATTTCGAGGACCTGCTGGCAGATCTTGTCGTTATAAGTCGGATCGGCCGGTTCAGGAAAATCTTTTTCCGGCACATAAAGCAATGTTCGTCCCTCATAGTCAAAAGGGGAATGAAACTGCAGGGTCACCGCCTCGGCATCGAGCCCCAACCGCTCCTTGATGTAGGAGAAATTACCACCCGCCGAAAGGGTAGCCGAGGTCATGACACAGCTCTGCACCGAAGAGTAGAGCGTCTTTTCCAATTCCGCGGCAATACGGACCGGGGTAGCGGAGAGGGTGATTGTCCGCTCCCGCCGTTCATACCAGTGGACAAAGCTGTTTCCTGCCCCACTCTCCTCCGGGAAACAGATATGACGCAGATTGGCCGCAAGCTCGACTGCCCGCTTACTGAGCATATCCCAGACCTCCCCGGAACCGGCCTGGGCTGCCAGCAGGTCGGTCAACTGATCAAGCCCTGATGCCACCCCCTCTACCTCCGAAGCCCAGGAACTCTGCCTGGCCATCAGCTCCGCCAGTGGATACCTGCCGCGAAGAGCCGGAAAAAGGAGGAAGAATCGATCCAGGCGTGACAGGAGGCCACGGGTAAAGGCGATGATCTGGTCGCGGCTCCCGGTCGCAAGATCGGTCTCGGCCTGCCGCTCGATATCAGCCACCAGATCCAGGAGCTGATACTGACTGAAGGTCCTGCCGAAAAATTGGGAGGCCACGGACTCCAGATGATGGGCCTCATCAAAGATCACCGCCTGATAGCGGGGCAGGATCTCGGCAAAACCGGCCTGCCGCAGGGCCAGATCTGAAAAGAAGAGATGATGATTGACAATCAGAAGACGGGCCGATCCGGCCTGTTTGCGCAACTGATTGACAAAACAGGAGGCACCATCAGGACAATCCCCCCCAAGACACTGACTGGATTGGGCCGAAATCTTGGGCCAGAGCAAGGAACCATCCGCCAGCCAGGAAAGTTCGGCCCGATCGCCGCTGCTGGTTTTATCCAGCCATTGTTTGATCCTGGTGATGTCACCATCCTCAACAAGCGAGAGCTGCGGCGAGCTGCGATACTGATTCCAGCGATAGAGACAGAGATAATTCTGCCGCCCCTTGACACACAAGGCGGCGGCAGATCGCCCCAGAAGCCGCTCGATCAGAGGAATCTCCTTATTGAGGATCTGATCCTGGAGGTTGATGGTGGCGGTTGAGACAACCACCCGCTGACCTGAGAGCAGGGCCGGGATAAGATAGGCCAGGGTCTTGCCGATGCCTGTTTCGGCCTCAACCATCAATATCTTGGCCCGGCTCCCCTCGGTCCAGCCCTTGTCACCTGCCGTCAGCGTAGCGGCCACCGCCTCCGCCATCATCAACTGGCCGGTACGCGGCTCAAAGGCCGGCAGATGACGGGCCAGCAGCCCGTCGCTTGCAAAGATCTCCTTCACGCGCCTTCTCCAAAAATCGCCTTGGTCACTGTTGCGACCAAGGCCGCAGGACCTGCCACCATGGCCCGTTCCGCGGCCTTGGCCGCACTCTTCTCCACCTGCCCCATATCCAGAAAATCCCCGTTCACCTCTGTTTAACCTGCCTCACCTGTCTCCGCCACCACACCCCTCAGCCCATCTGCAACAGCTGCAACCTGTCACCAACCATAAATCCTTTATTAACGGCTTATACGATTTTTCCTTTTATTTTTCAACCAAGGCGGTACAATCAGGAAATTATAATCATAATTATCCCACTAAGCCGCTGTAAAAAAAATAACATGGCCATCTAAGTGCCCGGAGCGGCATAAAAAACCCTAACGAAATAGATATAAATGGCCATGTTATTTCGTAACGGCTCCTAGGGATTTGCGCAGACGAACGCAGACAAGGGCAGATCTTGTTGTATCGTGTGACCGTCGGGGCAAGCCGGTGGCTCGCCCCGGCCAGGAAACATCGTGACTGCGGGATAGCTCCCACTTCATAATAAATAAAGAATATTTTTTCTTGATTAAAATTTTCCCTTCACTCTGCCAGCAGACTCGCCTATGCAGCCAGCTCAATTTCTTAATCCTGACGAAGTGATCGTTGTTGTTGATGACTCACAGGATATCTTCATCCTCTTTCAGGATTTTCTCGGCGGCCAGGGGTTTACCGTCCTCCATGCCGCAACCGCCGCCGAGTTCTACCATCTGCTGCACACCCAAAAGATTGCCCTTGCCCTGCTTGACATAGGACTGCCCGACCGGAACGGTACCGAGATTCTGGAAGATGTGGTCCGCCACTACCCGGATATGGCCATTATCATGATCACCGGTTCCGATGACCTGCAGACGGCACTGTTCTGCCTGCGGCTGGGCGCTGATGATTATCTGACCAAACCCACGCGCCTGGCCGATCTGAATCGCGCCATTCGCATCACCCTGGAAAAACGGCGTCTGGTCATTGATAACCGACTCTACCAGCAGCAACTGGAAGCCTCTCATTTCCGCACCCAGTTGCTCCATCAACTCAACCTGAAAATGAACAGCGTCTATCTGAACAGCACAGAACTGCAGGATGTACTCCAGGCCATTCTGGTAGGGATCACGGCCGAAGAAGGCCTCCGGTTCAACCGGGCCTTCCTCGCCCTCTTTGACCAGGATCACCAGACGCTGCGCGGACGCCTGGCCATCGGCCCCTCATCCCGGGAAGAGGCAGGCCGGGTCTGGGAAGGCATCAAGACCAAAAACCTGCATTTAGATGATATTATCCAAAATTTCAAGGACTCCCCTGCAGACGCCAACCAGGAGGTCAACCGGATCATCAGAACGCTCTCCATTCCGGCTACCGACCAGGACCACACCCTCATGCGCGCCTGCGCCGAACGGCAAAGCGTCCTGGTCGAGAAGGGCCAGTCCCAGGATCAGCCCGTCACCCCGCAACTCCTTGAACTCCTGCAGGAAGACACCTTTATTATCGTCCCCCTCTTTTCTCCCAACCAGTCCCTTGGCGTTCTCATCGCCGACAACTTTATCACCCGCCAGCCGATCAGCGCCGGAGACATCGCGGATCTCGAGATCTTTAGCAGCCAGGCAAGCCTGGCCATTGAGCACAGTTATCTCTACACCGAGATCCTCGACAAGATGCATGAACTGGAGGCGGTCACCCAGGAGCTGGAAAAGAACAAGGACCTGCTGGTTGATGCCGAGCGCTATGCGGCTATCGGCCACATGTCCGCGCAACTGGTCCATGCCATCCGCAATCCCATCACCTCCATCGGCGGCACAGCCAGACTGCTCACCAGAAAGGTCAGCGATCCCGACATCCTGAGATTTCTCAACATCATGGCCCTCGATGCCAGCAAGATAGAATCGACCCTCGAAGATCTTTTCACCTTTGTCTCTGTCAACAAAACCGAGAAAACCCTGCAGCCACTCTATCCACTGATCCGCAAGAGTATCATGCTGCTCTACGGGACCATGAAAAGACAAGGGATAGACTACCAGCTCGACCTCAGAGATCCAGGCCCCTCTCTCTATGTCGATGCTCAAAAGATCAGACAGATGATCCTGCACCTGCTCCGCAATAGTGTTGAGGCCATGCCGGATGGCGGCCTCCTCCAGGTCAGCATCAGACACGAGGCAGAGAGTATCGCCATTATCATCACCGACAGTGGAACAGGGATACTCAACGGCACCCTGGCCAAAGCGGCAGACCCTTTCTTCACGACCAAGATTTACGGCACCGGTATGGGGCTGACCCTGGTCAAGAAAATCGTCGCTGAACACCAGGGCACCTTTTCACTCCAGCCAGGGGCCACCGGCGGAACCGTTGCCACTGTCACCCTGCCGATGAACAGCGGCGCGGGTTCGTAAAACCCAACCAAAAGGGCTGCTAACCCCGATAAACGGGAGAAGTCACCTCCTACTCGACAGGAGCGCCCCGGCCATTGCCAGGAGGGCCGTCAGGCCAAAGCTTATCCGCAGAGAATGGACAAATGCTGCCGTATGGACCGGCCTGAAATCCTTCAGATCCAGCCCCCCACTCAACCAAGAAAAAACCGCCCCGAAAACCAGACTGGCCAGGGTAACCCCGGCCAACATCCCCAGGTTCCTCGCCGTGGCCAGCATACCCGAGGTGATAGCGATATGATGCGAACGGGCGGTGGCGAGCACGGAGGCCGAGTTCGGCGAGAGAAACAGGGCCTGACCAGCGCCCAGCAGGGCCAGCCTCCAGGCGACCTCGATCATTGTTGAGCGCTCGTCAAGAAAGCAGAGGCTGATCAGGGCCAGACAGCAGAGAGCAAGCCCGGCGGTGGTAAGCAGTCTGGCCCCTTGCTCTGCTCCTGTTCGATCATACAGCCAGCCTGACAGAGGAGCGACCACAAATACCGCCACCGGCACCGCCATCATCACCAGACCAATCCTGTTCACCGGCAGTTGCAGAACCTGATCGAGATAGAAAGGAACAAGAAACAGGACCACAAAGAGCACGGTAAAAGAGAGCGAGGCACAGCACATTGCAAACCCGTAATGGCGTTCCCTGAAGAGGACAAACGGCAGAAGTGGGGCAGCAGCCCTCTGCTCAATCACCCGGAAGAGAAAGAACAGCACTCCCAGGGCGACAGAGCCTGCCAGCAACCCCCACCCTGGAAGATAACGATGATGGGTCGAGAGCAGAACAGTCAGGCTGATCAGCAGGGTCCAGACCAGGAGACCTGTCCAGTCAAAGTCTACTGATTTGGGACTGGCTGCAGAAGGGGCGGGGATGGCCGGCAGCAGCCAGAACCAGCCAAGGACAAAACAGCTCAGGCTGAGAGGCAGGCTCACCAGAAAGATAACCGGCCAGGAAAAGAACTGGAGCAGAAGGCCACCGACCACAGGCCCGCTCATCAGGCCAATGGACGTAGCAATCCCGATCAACCCCAAGGCCCGGCCCAGTTGATGAAGCGGAAAGACCATCTTGATAATGGCAGGCCCTGCCGACATCATCATCGAAGCACCAAAGGCCTGGATAAAACGACAGAAGATCAGCAGGGACAGGGTCGATGCCAGAGAGCAGGCCGCCGATCCTCCACTGAAGACCAGCATCCCCAGGAGATACATCCTCGCCGTTCCAAAACGCTCGGCGAGTCGGCCCCAGACCAGCAGGGTAATGGTGATGGTCAGGAGATAGATCAGCGCCACCCATCCGGTCTGGGGCAAGGTCGCACCAAAGCTGCGCATGAGAGTGGGCAGCGCCACATTGACCATGCTGCTGTCCATGGTGGCAAGAAAGACCCCGATGGCCACCATGAAGAAAAAAAACCATTGCCTGGAAGAGTCAGGAGGTGACATAGACATGAAAGAAGCGTTGAGAGTTGAGAAAAAGACGTAAAAGAGTTTACAAAAACCTGCCGTTTTCGGATCTTACCCGTTTTTCGTAAATAAAAGAACCAGGAGAAACAGGGCCAATTCATTTCTGGTTGCTATCCGTTGATAGTATGCAGCCAGAAAAAAAAGGTTATCAGTGCCTTACAGATGATTTTCTTGTATTTTTGCATGAAAATCATCCGCGAATGGCACTTATCCCGGACATCGGGGTTGTCTCGAATACGAAACCAGGATTCCATTGCCTTGCATCCGGGGCTACTGCCGGCGCAAGAGGCTGCAGCCAGGGCAGCAGTGGCAGCCAGGATGCAGCGTCAGTGAAATCCGGGGAACATGGGTGCATGTGGCAGGCCCTGCCCTTGAGCTTACTACGTAATTAATGGATTTTTATCAGGGGCCGTTACGAAATAACATGGCCATTTATATCTATTTCGTTACGCAGGCCAGGGATGGCCCAGTGTCGCTCGCTCCAGGGAAGGATGAAGAGCGACCGCAGGCCAGGGATGGCCCAGTGTCGCTCGCGCCATGGAAGGATGAAGAGCGACCGCAGGCCAGGGACGGCCCAGTGTCGCGAGCGCCATGGACGGCGTAGGAGCGACCGGCTCCTTATGCCGCTCCGGGCACTTATAGATGGCCATGTTATTTTTTACGGCGGCTTATTCCCAGACTCTCGCTTAAATGAACTCATGACGACACGCTTCCCAGGCGACAGCAATGACCATCGCCATCTTTTTCTGGCCGCCGGCAACAGCGCCGCCCAGGCCCGCCGGCAGGCGGTCCATTTCATGGAGACCACACAACTCGTTGTCTACCAGTCAACCTCTATCAGAGAGGAAGAGATCCGCTCGGGCCACTGGCCGCATTTCTGGCAGGAGCTAGAAGCAGGAATTGCAGCCAACCGCGCATTCAGCAGCGCCCTGGTAGACGAACTGGCAGAGACCAACCTGATTGAAATCAAAGATCTGCTCACCCTGCACCCGGGGTATCCCAGTAAGGTGCTGCACATCCTCACCCACATGATCGATGGTTTTTTTGGTATTGATTCCGTCTTCTACAACCTGGTGACAGACAGCCACCGACTCACCGATTCTCTACGCGCCGCAATCGAGCAGGACCCCGAGGGCTACTGGCTGGTTCCGGTATGGCATGGACCGGTAACAAGTTCCCTGCTCTCACTCGGAAAATAAAGGCCGGGCCTTCAACCTGACGGCACCAATAACCAGCCGTGGATATGAAGGATGGCTATCGTCATCCATCCAGACCGATTCCTGATGGCGTTTTCGCCATTCCGGTAACCATCCTCATTTGTTGACAACCTGTCCGCAAAACAAAAAAAGTCCTCATCCCCTTGCTTAAAAGGGGATGAGGACTTTTTCTCTGACAGTCCGGAGGTGCATCTGTCTCCCGTCAAGCTAGAACTTGTACTTGGTCTCCCAGTACACTTCCGTGGCGTTGTCGTTATCAGTGAAGGCCTTGCCCGGATCAATCATGGCCGCATAGAGAGAGAAGCTCAGCTCCTTGGTGTACTGATATGTCAACGAGGCCTGATAGTAATCACCGAAATCGTCATCGACACCGGCGTCCGTCTCGTTGAAGGAGAGAAGCGAATAGGAGATGTTGGCGGAAAGTTTCGGCATAATCCTGGCGGAGGTGCCAAGGGTGATCATCTGCAGATTGGAGTAGATCGCCTCGCCAACAACATTACTGTAGTCATCAAAGCTGTCATACACACTTTTCACATTATTGACGTTCGCAGTCGAGTTCACTTTGAGGTTCAGGAACTTCCAGGCCAGAAGATCGCCCCATTGCGGCCAGCCGCCATAGAAGACATCCCACTGCTTGTTATCGCCGTCACCGGCATCACCGTCGCCGCTGAGATAGGAATAATTGACATAGGGACGCGGCGTCCAGGTCAGGTCCTTGAAGGTGTAGCCGGCATCGAGCTTCAGGCCGTAGGCATCCTGATCCAGGTCTCTGGTGGCGTCCCCTGTCTGGATGGCGCCTTCCAGAGAGTAATCAAAGCCATTGGCCATTTTATCGGACAGGCGCGCGCCGTACATCCAGATATCCTTGCCAAGCAACTCATCCTTGCGGTTTAGGGCATACAATTCCTGCTGCATACCGGTGATGGGGCATTTCTTGTTGGTGAAGTAGAAGCCGGACAAGGTGATATCATCGCCGGCTCCGTTGTTGACACCGTTACTGACGTTATTTTCCTGATCTTTCATATAGAGACCGTCCAGCATCAGCTGGTCGCTGATATTCCAGCGCAGCTTGACACCGTCAAAGTAGATCGAGGTGGAGGCAAACTGGGACTGGCCATCGAGCAGGACAAAGCCGGAGCCGTAGATCACGTTCTGGCGGCCGAAGGTCGCCTCAACCGGCAGCTCCAGCAGGTTTTTCACGTGGATATAGGCGTTATCGAGAAAGACCTTGTTGCTGTTGTTATCCATGGCACTGTCGTTAGGATCGCGTAGGGCTGACTGATCGTAGGTAACCCCCTCGCCCCAGGTCTGGTTGGTGAGCTGAATCTTGGCGGTCACATCGTCAGTGGCCTGATAGGTGGTCCAGAGACTGCCCTTGAGGCGGAACAAATCACGATTATCGCCATCTTTGGTATCATCAAAGTCCCAGACATTCTGCAGGTTGTAGCCGCGAAAGGTCACTTCGCCGCCCATGGCAATCTTCCTGGTCCACTCAAGGGCAGCGCTGTCCTTCTTCGCGGCTTCACTATTGTCGGCAATCTCTTTACTGATTTCGACATTCTGGGTTTTCAGCGTCGAGATTTCGGCCTTCATGGCCTCCATCTGGGCATTGAACATCCTGGTCATCTCGGTCATCTGTTTTTCCAGATCGGCCACCCGATCCGTACCGGCACCGGCCAATACCGGCAGACCGATGAGACCGGCCAGGGCCACTGCGGAAATTTTTTTCAGCATTCCATTTCTCCTCTTTCTCCTTCCTCTTCAATGACGGGGCAAATAACTGAACAGTTATTCATTTCCATGAAAATATTTTCTTAACATAGATTTTTTTTTTAGCAAAGGTCAAAAAAGAAGTCCCGGCTCTCAAGGTGCATTATTGACATACTCTCGGACACCCGATCACGAGCATACGTCCTTCATGGCACCAGGGGCGAGCCCACGGCGTCGCTCTACGGTTTCTGTTCCGGGCACGGGGTTGTTGCTTTATAATTTCTCCAGGCGGGATCACTGTATTCGCTATGGCACTCAACACAGAGTCCCACCCGCAGTATCCGGCGCAGTTCTTCTCCGTTAAAGGGCCGCAGATCAGGGCGCGAGCCGTGCTGAAGCTGCTGGCCGTCAATGGTGACAAAGGAATCAAAGCCCACTGTCTGGCCGGCAAAGGTATCAATCCCCTGATCAAGAGGGACAAAGGTCCACTTGCCGTCCTTTTCACTTACCGTCCCCTCGCCTAAACCCACGACCTTGCTTGAGGTATGGCACTCAGCACAGCTTCGACCCTTGGTTTGAGTGGTATGCGGATTAATGGCGGCCATGGTGAAGCGGTTAAAGCCTCCCTCGACCTGCCCTTTTTTATCCACCAGGGTGACGATATCCTGACAACCGGGGGTGACAATCACCACCTTGTCTTTCCACAAGGCCAGCATCGGCTTCTCGTAACGGATATAGGAGCGCCCCTCTTCCCACATCCCGGGAGTCTCTTTCAGGGTCAACTTGTCCAGATGGGTCTCTCCGGCGTCCCGTTTGACATGGCAGCCATAACACTGCGGCACCCAGGTGGAATGGCAGGCCTCGCAACCGACCCGTTTATGGCCGTTGAAATCGCACACCCCCGATTTTGGCGGCTGCAGGGGATGGATCTTGTCGGTCAGCTTGGCGGTCAGCTGCCATTTCCCCTCTTTCTGGACAATCGTCTCCACCGGTTTTCCCTTGCGGGTCATCCCAGGCTCGGCGGAATGACACATCCCGCAGGAGATCTCCAATTGATCCTCATAATGGGCATAACTGACGCCATCACCCATGATCTCATTGCGGGTATGACAATCAATACAGGCCAGCCCTTTGGCGTGATGCACATCCTCGGCAATCTCCAGATAAAAACGGGCGCCCGGCAGCTGCTTTGTGCTTAAGCCCCCCTTCTCATACGGCGTGCCGTACCCTTCCGACTCAAAGACGCCGGTATAGGAGATACCGATGCGGCCGGAACGATTATGACAGCGGATACAGTTTTGATCCTGCACCTTTTTGATCACCAGAGGGTGGACCTTGGACTTCTCACTCCTGGCGGCATCATCAAACTCCGTCACCCCTTTGCGGACGATACCTTCCGGCATGACAAAATGACAGGCCGAACAGCCGCCGCCCTTCTCATTAAAAAAATCAGGGGCCCAGGGCAGATCATTTTTCTGTTTCCAGAGATGACAGGTGGCGCAGAGCTTGCGGTAATAATCAAGGGCCAGCGAGTTTTCATGACCGGCCAGTAATTTTTCGACGGTAAGATCGGTGTCCTGGCTGTCCGACTCTCCCCAGTAAAAGAGCAGGGTGCCGATAATCCCCCGGTTGGTGGCCATCAGGGAGTTCTTGACCTTCTGGACATCGGTGGGATGACAGCCTTCAACCCCGCAGGTCTGCTCGACCACCCGCAGGTCGCCGGGGTTGATCACCATCCCCGCATGGGCCTTTTCCTTGTCAATGGCCATACCATCACCGAGATGACAGGAGGCACAGCCGATCATCCGTGGATCATGGGCCGGATCCAGCTTTTCTTCCTTGTGACAGAAGAGGCACATATCAATACGCCCACTGGTGGTAATATAGACCTGATCAGCGCGCTTGGTCCGGATCTCCCGAATAACCAGCAGGGCCACCACCACCAGGACCAGCAGCAGACCAAACTGTTGCCACAAACGCAAGCGCCTGCGGCGTGCACCTTTTTCCGTCACCATTGTCATCCTTGTTCCTTAAAAGAAGGCAGAAAGTCTGCAGACTGTTCAACCAACCACCCGCGGACTATCTGCCTTGAGTCTTTGTTGCTTATTCCTGATAATTCTGGACATTGGGATAGCGCCGGCCATAGCCGAAGGCCTTGCTGGTCACCTTCAACCCCATGGGCGCCTGCTTGCGTTTGTGCTCACTGAGGCGGATCCTCCGCAGGACATCACGCACCACCGCTTCATCAAAGCCGGCCCGAACAAGCGCTGCCAGCCCCTGCCCCTGCTCCAGATGCATCTCGAGGATCTGGTCGAGAATCTCATAAGGCGGCAGATCATCCTGATCATACTGACCCGGTTTGAGCTCAGCGGTCGGCGCCTTGGTCAGGGTTCTCACAGGGATCAGCTCCTGATCACGGTTCACATAGCGGGCCAGCTCATAGACCATCTGTTTGGGCACATCGGAAATCACGGCCAGACCGCCGTTCATATCCCCGTACAGGGTGCAGTAGCCGACCGCCATCTCGCTTTTATTACCGGTTGACAAGAGCAGATGACCGAACTTGTTGGACAGGGCCATGAGCAGGGTGCCCCGGATCCGGGCCTGAAGATTCTGCTCGGTAAGATCTTCGTCCAGCCCGGCAAAAAGAGGCTGCAGGGAAGTCTGAAAGGCTGCGAACAGGTGAGTGATGGGAATGACCTGGAAACCGCAGCCAAGTCTTGCCGCCAGGGCCTTTGCGTCTTCCATCGATTCCTCTGAGCTGTAAGGAGAGGGCAGGGCGACCCCCAGGACATTCTCTGCGCCGAGGGCGTCAGCGGCAATGGCGGCGGTCAGGGCGGAATCAATGCCGCCGGAAAGGCCAAGGACCACGGAACTAAAGCCGCATTTGCGCACATAATCGCGCACCCCCATGACCAGTGCCGCATAGACCGCAGCCACCGGCTCCTCCTGCCGCACCCCATGCATCTCGCCTCGCCACGACCCGGTATCCACCACCACCATATCGGCGACAAAACCGGCGCAGGCGGCGGTGATCTCCGAGCTGCTATTCATGGCCAGACTGCGGCCGTCAAAGAGCAGAGAATCCTGACCTCCCACCTGATTCACATACAAAAAAGGGACCTGATAGCGGGAGCAGAGGGAAGCAAAGAGGGCATGACGAGTGATTTCTTTATCACGCTGAAAAGGGGAGGCTGAAACATTGATCAGACAATCGATCCTGCGGTCCTGTTCCTTGGCCCTGGCAAAGAGGGCTGCCACAGGATCACGGCGATAACAACCGGCCGTCTGATGCCAGATATCCTCACAGACGGTTATCCCAAAGCTCAGCCCCCCGAGCGAGAACAAGGAGGCCGGAGGCCCAGACTCAAAATAACGGCGTTCATCAAAGACGTCGTACGATGGCAGCAGCTGCTTGCGCACCCGATGGACAATCTCGCCGCCCCGGGCCACCACCACCGTGTTATACAAGGGTTTTCCCTGTCCCTGCCGCTGCTCCAGACAGCCGAACATCACCGCCAGGGGCGGAAGCTCCCTGACCAGTCGGGCCAGGGCACGATCATGGTCGTCGAGAAATGATTGCCGTTCCAGCAGATCCTGGGGAGGATAGCCGGAAACAGCCATCTCAGGGAAGATTGCCAGCTCACAATCCTGGGCCATGGCCTGCTCGGCGCCAAGCTGGATGGCCTGGCAATTAGCGGCAAAATCACCAATCAGCGGATTAACCTGGATAAGGGCAATCTTCATAACAACCGATTCACAACTCTACCAACTGCCCTTCTCTGGCAAAGAAGACCTCGGTATCACCATAGCGTCCGGGCTGGCAATAGGTGGCGGCCATCTCATCTATCTGCTGATCGGTCCGATCCGGATCATGGTGAAACAGGGCCAGCCTTTTCACGCCGGCACGATTGGCCGTCGCAATGGCATACTCAACAGTGGAATGGCCCCAACCGACGCGGCTCTTGAACTCAGCCGCCGTATTCTGGGAGTCGTGGACCAGCAGATCGGCCCCGGCAAAAAAAGTTTCCACCGCCAGATTCTGTTCCCTGGCCACCTCCTCGCCTTCAAGGGCCATGGACTCATCATAATCAGGATGATCAGGGTCGGTAATAAAGAGGTTGCGGAAAAGTTCAAAGTCGTAACAGGTGCAGAAGGACTTGCCCTGATAGTCGAAACGATAGCCAAGGGCAGTGATGGGATGGTTCAGAATCTTGGTGGTCAGGACCAGTCCATTGCCGTAGTCCTTAGCCGACTCCTCTTTTAAGCGGACATACTCAATTTCAGACCTCAGCTCACCCATGGTGACCGGGAAGTAACGATATTTCATCTGTCCGCCAACCACATCCTCCAGGGTCTCATCCTCAAAGGACACAGGCCCATAGACCTTCAGTTGGCTGCCGGGAACATAGATAGGGACAAAATAGGGAAAGCCCATGATGTGATCCCAGTGGGTGTGAGAGAGAAAGATCTCGGCCCGGATCGGCCCTTTGGGCAGCTCGTGCTGCATCAGGTGGTTGCCAAGCGGCCTGATGCCGGTTCCGGCATCAATGATTATCAGCCTGTTCTCAGCGCCAATCCTCAACTCCATACAGGCGCCATTGCCCCCATATTTCTGGGTCAAAGGCCCGGGACAGGGAATAGAACCCCTCACCCCCCAAAATCGAACATTCATAGTCGTTCTCATACCTGCAAAAAAATCTGGGCCTTCTCGATCTCACCTTCAACCGTCCCGCTGATGGCGGCAAGATCAGACCAGTTCAGTCCCGTCAGTTCAAGGAGCTCCTCAGCATTCTCATATTGAGGAAAAGGATCGCCAGCATAGCCGATATCGTGGATATTAATATACATATTGGCCAGGGAGACGATGGCAACCCGGGCACGACCCTCATCTCCTGCCCGCTCAAGGGCATGATGACAAGAGATGCAGTTTGCCATCATACCCTTGAGCATCCATTTTTCAGCAATCATTTCGCCAACTTCCTGATGATCAAGGCCAAATACTTCCCGCTCCACCTCCACCAGAGGCCTCTGTTCCTGGCGGGCCATGGTCAAGACCTGGATATACTCATCGCCAAAAGGAATCTTGCCCAGATCATGCAGCATCCCGGCTATAAAAAACTCCTCCCGCTCCTGGACCGGGACACCACCTGCTGTTGCCAGCAGCTTGGCGCTTACCCCCACGCCGATCGAATGGGCCCAGAATTTAGCAGTGGGCAGGGCCTTCGATTTATTCGAGCCGGCCACGGACTGGATGATGGCGGTGCTCAGGGCCATATTTTTGACTGTATTCATGCCCAGCATGGTGATGGCACGGGTAAGCGAGGTTACCTTGCTCACCATGGAGTAATATGCCGAATTGATCAGCTTCAACACCTGACCCGTCAACACAGGATCGAGGGAGATGACCTTGTTGAGTTCGTTCGGTGAGGCATCGGTCCGACTGCAGATCTCCAGGACCTTGCCCACCGTGGTCGACAGACTGGGCATCCTCCGGATAAATCTTTCTATCTTTTTACGCTGGTCTTCCCTGTCAGAGTTCACAGCAGGCACCCTCTAGAAAACATAACTATCCAGCTTAATGCCGGGAAAATGCCAAAACACATGTCACGTAACTATTCAGCAGTGCCTCATATGCGAGAAAGAGGCCTGCGAAGTGTACTGATTCGTACATGAGCAGGCCGATGACGAAG
>JAHYIV010000060.1 GCA_019429465.1 Desulfoarculaceae bacterium | reverse complement strand
GAGACTCCGAATTATCTCGTCACTGCGGCGTACTCAAGTACGCCTCATTCCTCGAAATTTGCGCGCCTCGCATTTGACGCTTTTTACTTAGCCATCTCATAAATTGAGTTTTTACGAAACCATCAATGTTATTCCGGCCCCGGATTGCGCTGGCGCTTCATCCAGGCTACTGGCTGGTTTTGTTGCCATGAGGCGCAGAGGAACGAACGGGTAGCCTGTATCCCCAACTTGACTTAGAGATCTCTGACAAGAGGGATAGAGCCAAGCAGTTGTTGAATGGGCACTCTCACGCTCTCTTCTATCTGCTCAGCTGTTTGAGCACGATGCCACACTTCAAGAAACCTCCGCACGGTCTCTTTTGCGGTATCCAGCACCAGCCTCTCCGGCAGCCGGGCCTTGGCGGCAAACCAGGCGAGCTCATCCAGAGTAAGGTCTGTCATTTTTTTGGAATGACCCAATTTCAGAGCAAGTTTCTCATCAGGAAGGTAGGCGATGGTCGAAACAAAATCATAGCCCGGAGCGAGTTGAGCCGCTCTTTTATCCGGATAGATCAGTGACCAGTTTTTCAGGTGCATGTCTCCATTGCCGATCAGAGTATTGAATACCAGCCTGCGGATGAATTCCGTCAGGCCGCTCTCTCCAATCTCCAGCCAGATGACCTCTGCAAGATTACGATAACTGGCCCGTTCATATTTCTTTTCCGGGTAGACCCCGAATATCTGGGCAAAATCCTCAATGTGGACTCTTGCGCCGCTGTCGGTCCGGTCAAACCGTTTCACTGCCAGCGCCTGGTTTCCACCCTGTGGCCGGCGGCTTGGCGAAAACCCCTGGATCGCCTCCAATGGAATCAGGCGCACCTCAGGGACATTTATGCCAATTGCCCGGGCCAGTTCCATCATGGCAAATTCATTTTCCGGAACCCGGTCAAAAATCGCGGAAGGAAACTTGATGATCCAGGAGCCACCCACCCCTGCCGCCGGAATGGTTGCTCCCCCTGTCGCATTCACCATACCGGAGAATTTGAGTTGGACACCGGCCAGGGAAAAGTGATAATCAGCGCCCTGCAACTGTTCCTCTCTCTCTTTACCTGCATCCCTTGCCAAAAGCGGAGGAGCCCCATCAGCAGCACGGACGGTAATGGCTCCCGGCAGATCTTCTCCCAGCATCGACAGCAGGAAGAACTCACGCCTGGGATTGATACCGGTTCTGGTTGCCAGATATTCCAGCAACGCTCCTTCCGGCAGCAGATTGGAGAAGAAGGGAGGAAGACGGGTTCGGCTTCGTCGAACATCAGTGAGGAGTTCTCCCATCACATCCTTGAATGAGAGGCTTAAGGTGGGTCGCTCACGATCATCTATGTACGCCTGATCAAAGACAAAGAGTGACTGGTCTGCCGGCAGGAGGGTGAGAGTGCCGATGCGTCTGCCATACAGTGCAACTTCCAGCACCCGCGGGCTACTCATCATCGGCTCCACTGCCTAGCTGGTAGGCCGGCCCCGGCGTAATTGAACCATTGTCACTGCTGTTCTTTTTCTGAATGATGCTGTTGACTGCGGGCAGCAGTGCACGAGGTATCAGCACAACCTCCAGATCAAGTGACCGGGCCAGTTCTACCAGAGTAGAGACTCTGAGATCGGCCTGGCCACTCTCAATTCTGGATATCTGGGTCTGCTGTATTCCTGTTTTCAGGCTTAACGCCCTTTGGCTCAGATTTTTCTCCCGGCGAGCTGACTTCAATGATTTTGTCAGATATTCGATGGCACTCATTTATGCTCCTTAATATATAATCCATCAATCAGGATGTAGTTTACTATATCAAAGAGACAAAAAAATCTCAACCATTGACAATGGCTCAGGGCCAAGACCGGCAAAATTAACGAAAGCGCCAAAAGAACCGCAGCTTTGCATCTGGCTCCCATGCGGTGCATGGGAAACGAGGAGAAAAGTTTTTCCCTGAAATCAGCCAATCTCATCCCCCTCCCATCCCTGTAGCCGTTCCCGAATTTCCTCCTCGCTCGGCAGCAGGTGCTGGTAGGCCGCCGGCAGATGTGAGGTCAGACTGTAGGTGGCAATGCCGATGGGTTGGGTAGCAGTCTTCAGCGCATATTCGACCACTGTTTTTTTCTTGCTCTTGCAAATGATGATGCCGATGGCGTCGCTTTCGCCTGGTAGCTTAACTTGCTCGTTGAGCGCCACGAGGTAGAACTCCATTTTACCTTTGTGCTCGGGCTTGAATTCACCGATTTTGAGTTCCACCGCTATCAGGCTTTTCAACGCCCTGTGGTAGAGCAGCAAGTCGATGTAGTAGTCGTTGCTTTCCACGGTCAGCCGATATTGACTGCCCACAAAGGTGAAGTGCGGCCCCATTTCGGTGAGGAATCTCTGAACATGGGCGATCAGGGCGGTTTCGAGTTCCCGCTCCTCGTGTGCGTCGGAGAGTTCGAGAAAGTCGAAGGTGTAGTGATCCTTGACCGCCAGCTTGGCTTGTGCGGCGACGGCTTGCGGCAGGGCGCTATCGAAACTGGTCTGGTTGAGCAGGTATTTTTCGTAGGACTGGTTGTCGATCTGATGCTGCAGCACCCGGCGTGTCCAGCCAAATCGGGCAGTGGCGCGCAGGTAAAATTCGCGCTGCAGAGGGTTTTGGCTGCGATCGAGGATTAAGGTGTTTTTGGTCCAGGAGATTTCTGCAGCCAGTGGCTGCAGAATTGGCTGTTCCTTGTATTCACGGTAAAACGTGCGCATGTACCAAAGATTGCGCCCAGAAAAGCCGCTCTTTTCACCGAATTCAGCACGCAGATCGGCGGAAAGCCGCTCGACAACAGCCTTGCCCCAGCCTTCTGCTTCCTGGCGCTCCTCGATCAGTTTGCCAATGTCCCAGTAGAGGGCGATCAGTTCTTTGTTGACTGCACGCAACGCTGCATATTGCGCCGTGTGTATCCGAGTTTTGAGTTCGGTCAGCAGCGTTCCGTAATCAGCGCCCTTCATTACATTGCTCATCCCAGCGACTCCTCAACATTGTATTGCCTTCCTTGCTTTTATTTTGCTCGCGCCATTGTTTAGTTCTACTTTGTCACATTATGGAAGAGCAACCGCTCAACCACTCCTAACCCCCGACCACCCCTCCCCTCCTTGTCAAGGAGGGGAATAAAGTTACATCTGGTCCCTCTTTCCGGGCGGATTCAGGTTGTTGCCGATGGGGGTGTCGTCGGCAACACGGGGAAAATACGGGGTGCCTGTGTGCAAGAGGGAAAATCACCATTCATCTCTTTTTAACCCATCTATCTTCTTAAAATGTTCATCACGTGAGACCAGGGTCAGTCCGTGCTCAATTGCCAGAGCAGCAATCCAAATATCGTTTTCAGGGATTGGATGCCCCTTTTTATGCAAGAGGTTCTTTATCCGTCCGTATTCCCTGCTTGTCAATATCGGACGCAAGGACGGTATTGGCGAAGGCAAAGTTTTCTATACGTTCGCTATTTTCCTTCGGTCGTCCGGACTTAAAAGCCCCGAAAAAGAGTTCCCCAATAACAGTGGACGGGATGAATATCTCTCCTGCCTTGGCAATATGCTTTTGGACATACGAGTCTTCTGCAAAGAGGGCGATCACGATATTGGTATCAAGCAGATACTTACCACTCATTCTGGTCTACCTTCTCGCAAGAATCTTCTATAGCCTGTTCCATGACCTTCAGATCATCAGCAGGAATTGTCCCTGCAAAAGAAAGAAGTTGTTTCCCCGGAACACCTTTTGGACAAGTCACAACAAGGGCACGGGCAAAATCCAGCACACGTCTTTGGTGCTCGTAATCAAGCAAACCCATCTGGTTAATGATCTGTTTTTTTACCGTTACATTAAGCATAAAACCCCCCTTTAATGGTAGAGAAAATGAGAACGGAGCCCGATATCCCGTTTGACGATTCTCTTCTCATGCGAACAACTATTCTCATATACTGAAGATACCAAAGCCACCGACAATAGTCACCCCCTAAGGGAACCAGAAACACTCTACTTGTGGACGGCGTAATTCTACTTTGTCACATTATGGAAGAGCAACTGAGTAATAGGGGGACAGACCAGGGGAGTAATAGGAGTAATAGGGGGACAGACCACGGTTTCTATGCGGGTTAGACACAACTAACCCAAACAAACAATCAAAACTGTTTTTCCTCACAGGCCGCCACGTCGGCCTGCAGTTCGGCGATTTCCTGCTGAATGATTTCGTATTCCTCCAGTTTGCGCTTGAGGAAGGCCTGGGTCACCTGCGCCTTTTCCTCAATACCGCTGGGGGTCAGCTGATAGAGATAGGCGGCCTTGTTTTTGGAATTGCGGAAATTCCTGATCTTGATCAGCCCCACCTTGATCAGGGCCTGAATGCAGAAGTTGGTCTTGCCCAGGGATATCCCCATGCGCTGGGCCAAGTCGCGCTGGCTGAGTTCCGGCTGCTCCTGGATGATTTTAAGGATGCGGTAGCGGGTGTTGATATCCATTGGCTGCAGGTTTGAAGATTCAGAGAGCAAGGTGGCGGCATCCTCTGGATTGCTTCGCTGGCGCTCGCAAAGACGGACGAGCCACCGGCGTCGCTCCTACAGTTAACCGGTGGTGCGGGGTGAAATGCGGGAGCAAGGTGGCGGCATCCTCTGGATTGCTTCGCTGGCGCTCGCAAAGACGGACGAGCCACCGGCGTCGCTCCTACAGTTAACGTGGGTG
>JAHYIV010000032.1 GCA_019429465.1 Desulfoarculaceae bacterium | reverse complement strand
TTCTGCGTTCAAGCGATAAGCGTCATGAAAAAATATCCTGCAACTCAAGGTTTTTTTTCTGGCCATTCCCTGCTATGTTTCTCCCTTTTCTTGACAGAGTGGTAAATTTTGTATAATTGGGGTGATTGTTTTATGTTGCTTTTAAGCATGCCATATCGGTGAAGGATACACGTACCCAAACAAAGGAATGAATGTGTCTGATCAATCTGTTCTTTCTATTATAATTCTGGCAGCGGGCAAAGGTACCCGCATGAAATCAGAAATGGCCAAGGTTTTGCATGAGGTTTTCTATGCCCCGATGCTGCATCATGTCCTGACAGCAGTCATGCCCCTGAGGGCAGATAAAACTGTTGCTGTCATCGGTCACCAGCGTGATGAGGTTGAACGTTCCCTTGCCGACTTTGACGTAGTGCTGTGTGTCCAGGAAGAACAACTGGGTACCGGTCATGCTGTTCTCTGTGCTGAGCAGTTAATCGGCAGAAAAAAGGGGACGGTTATGATCCTTTGTGGTGATACCCCGCTGATTCAGAGTGAAACCCTGGAGCAGATGTACAGGAAACATCTTGCCCATGGGGGACCGCTCACGGTGATGACCACTGTTCTTGAATATCCTACCAATTACGGGCGCATTATCAGCAATGATGCGGGCCATGTGCTGGCCATTGTCGAGGAAAAAGATGCGAGTCCTGAACAGAAGGAAATAAGGGAGATCAATACCGGAATCTATTGTGTCGATGCGGACTTTCTTTTTCAAACCCTGAAGGGGGTTGGGTGTGAAAACAGTCAGGGGGAAATGTATCTTACTGATATCGTATCAATTGCCACTGGGAAAAAATATCCTGTTGAAAAATATATGACCTCTCGGCCTCAGGATGTGCTCGGGGTGAATTCACGGATTGAATTGGCAGAGGCGCACAAGGAATTACAAATGCGCCGCAACCGCCAGTTGATGCTGGCAGGGATTACCATGCATGACCCTGCGTCGATCTCCATTGCCCCAGAGGTAACACTAGGCCGGGATGTTATTCTTTATCCTGGCGTCCACCTCACCGGTCATTCCGTTATAGGAAAAAACTGTATCCTGGAAAACGGGGCTATTATAAAAGGCAGCGCCCTGAGCGAGAATGTTCATGTCGGTGCCTATAGCTATCTTGAGGGATGTTCTCTTGCCGCGGGAACGGTTATTGCGCCGCACACTCTTTTGTCTCGGGGAGAGATTCCGCTCTAGTTTGAGATGGATTTTTCCTCTGCTTCTCTCCATAGGGGAAAGAGAGCGGGCTTAAATCAGGGGTTTTGAGCCTGCTTTGAGCGAAAGGCCTCGCCATATTTCTTGAAGATTCTTCTTCCTTCCACCGAAATATCCTGAAATTCAATACCTGTAACATATCGTCCGTCAAGGATTTCCGTATGGACAACATCGCCGCGGAGATCAATGAGATCATCCTCTACGCCAACGGTTATCAGCAGGGTATCACCTTTGGATATCGGCTGGGTTGTCTCCAGTTTGAGGCCATTCTCACTTACATCAAGGGTACGGCCCATTGAGTATGTGGTCTGCAGGCCGTGCTGGTCGATGACGAGATAGTCGAGAAGATGGAGTGCATCTTTACGAATAAAACGTCTCTGTTCTGTTGATTGCATAGTTGTTCTCGCCTCATTTTTTACTTTTTTTTCCGGGAAAAGAGCGTGAATTGCTTCCTTGTTGGCCTGAATGATTCCTCTTTCCGTGATAAGTCCGCTGATCAGTCGTGCCGGTGTTACATCAAAGCTGTAGTTGACTGCCTGGGTTCCATTTGCAGCCAGTCGAACGGTCTCGATCCTGCCTGTGTTGTCATTCATGCCACTGATCCTGGTGATTTCATCGCCTGAGCGCTGTTCAATAGGGATCCTGGTGCCGTCCTCCAGTTCCCAATCAAAGGTCGAGGACGGCAGGGCCACATAAAAAGGGATGCCGTTATCATGAGCAGCCAGGGCCTTCAAGTAGGTCCCTATCTTGTTGGCCACATCTCCGGTGTGGGTGGTCCGGTCGCTGCCGACAATGACCAGATCCACCATGCCATTCTGCATCAGGTGGCCTCCGGTATTATCGGTGATCAATGTGTTGGCGATGCCTTCCTGCTGCAGCTCCCAGGCGGTGAGTTTTGCCCCCTGATTCCAGGGACGGGTCTCATCTACCCAGACATGCACTGCGATTCCGGCGTCTCTTGCTGCGTAGATGGGGGCTGTGGCGCTGCCGTAATCTACAAAGGCCAGCCATCCCGCATTGCAATGGGTGAGGATATTGACCGCTTCCCCGTTCTTCTCTTTACTGATGGCGGCTATGAGTTTAAGGCCGTAAACGCCGATTTGCCTGCAGAATGCCGCATCTTCGTCGGCAATATCGCAGGCGGTTTTATAGGCCATGTCCTTTTTTTCTATTCCTTCCTCGACCTTTTTAACAGCAGCCAGAACACGTTCAACGGCCCACCCTAGATTTCTGGCGGTGGGTCGACTTTTGTTCAACAGTGTTGCCGCCTGTTCCAGTGCTTCATCCACGCCATGATGCGGGGCATTCATTGCCGCCAGATACATGCCAAATCCAGCGGTAGCCCCAATCAGACCAGCGCCTCGTACATGCATATCCTTGATTGCCCTGATTGAATCGTCCAGGGAGGTCAGGGATTCGATGACAAATTGGTGTGGCAACTGACGCTGGTCAATAATACAGATGCTGCCACTTTTTTCAGGGTCTGGCCAGATGGTTCTGAAGTGGCGTCCATTAATGTTCATGGCGGGGAGTTCTTCTTTTCTGTGAGAGGGAAACTGTAAGGATAAAAAGTAGATATTGTTCTTTTACTATGATACCTGCCCTGTGGTGAAATGTAAATAATTTCAGTGGAAAATTAACCGTTATCTTGTCATATAGGTAATATTGACAGAATTGTTGCTTTTGTATCTTTTTATGACAAAATAGTAATTTATCTCTGGTTTATTGCTTTGGTTTACGTGGACACTATCTCTTGTTATCTTAGTAGGTTGACCTCGTTCTTGCTAGTTGGCACGTTTTTTGTATTTGTAATAATGATGAGATAAATTTCGATCTATTAATCGTGGCCGTCTTTGTATACTGTCGGGAATAGGGCACGGTCAGAGGGGCGGCATTGATGGTCTTCTGGTCTGAAGAGGATGAAATCGCAGGTCTTGATTTCACTTACACAGTTACACATAGATGTCTTAAGCTGGAGGAAATGATGGATACTGGAGATACCGCTTTTATGCTTATTGCCACGGCCATGGTGATGCTGATGACGCCTGGGCTGGCCCTGTTTTACGGTGGGCTGGTCCGCCAGAAAAATGTGCTGGCAACGACCATGCAGAGTTTTGTCTGTATGGGAATTGTCTCTGTTCTCTGGGTTGTTTATGGCTATTCTCTGGCCTTTGGTCCGGATGTCGGTCATTTTATCGGTAATCTGGAGTATGGCGGTTTGAAAGGTGTTGGGCTTGTGCCGGGGCCTTATGCTGAGACCATACCGGATCTGTTGTTTTGCGCTTTTCAGCTCATGTTTGCTATTATTACTCCGGCGCTGATCACCGGGGCCTTTGCTGAGCGAATGAAGTTTTCGGCCTTTCTGGCCTTTGCGGTCGTCTGGTCAACCCTGGTTTACCTCCCCGTCTGTCATTGGGTCTGGGGACAAGGTGGATGGCTTGGAGAGATGGGCGCGCTTGATTTTGCCGGCGGCACTGTTATTCATATTAATTCTGGCGCAGCTGCCTTGGTGGCGGCCCTTGTCCTGGGAAGACGAAAAGGGTATGGTCGAGATTCCATGCATCCTCATAACCTACCAATGGCGGTTCTGGGTGCTGGTCTGCTCTGGTTCGGCTGGTTCGGATTTAACGCGGGGAGTGCCCTTTCTGCTGGTCCCATTGCTGTTCTTGCCCTTTTTACGACTCAGGCGGCAACGGGTGCTGGCATTTTGGCCTGGGTCATTGCCGAATGGAAGATACAGGGAAAACCGACTATCCTGGGCGCTGCTTCCGGTGCTCTGGCCGGGCTGGTAGCCATTACTCCGGGAGCAGGCTTTGTCAGTCCTGTTTCTGCCCTTGTCATGGGTGGTACAGCAGGTGTGCTCTGTTATCTTGCTGTTTTGGCCAAGGGCAAACTCGGTTATGACGATTCCCTGGACGTGGTTGGCATCCATGGAGTTGGTGGTATCTGGGGAGCGCTTGCAACCGGACTTTTTGCCTCAACAGCTGTGAATCCTGGTGGCGCTGACGGACTCTTCTTTGGCAATGCATCTCAACTGGCAGTTCAGGCCATTGGTGTAGGTTCAACGATTGCTTACTCGGTAGTGGTAACCTTTATTGTCTTGAAAATAATTGACGCAACCATTGGTCTCAGAGTGAGTCTGGATGATGAGACGCAAGGACTGGATCTGGCCCAGCACAGTGAAGTCGGTTATACTCATTAAGCCGCTGTAAAAAAATAACATGGCCGTCTTAGAACCAGGATCGGCATAAGGATCCGTAACGAAATCTATATAAATGGCCATGTTATTTCGTAACGGCTCCTAAAAGAGCGAAAGAAATTGAAATCGGGACACTTCAGCTGTCCTGGAAATCTGTCCTCTGTTCTCTGATGATTGAAAAGGAGATGTTATGAAAAAAGTTGAAGCGATTATTAAACCATTTAAGCTTGATGATGTGAAAGATGCGCTCAATGGCATTGGCATCAAGGGGATGACGATCAGTGAGGTGAAGGGATATGGTCGTCAGAAGGGGCATACTGAGATTTATCGTGGTGCGGAGTATGTTGTTGATTTCATTCCCAAGATAAAAATCGAGATAGTGGTTGACGCCAACCGGGTGGATCTGGTGGTTGACACCATCAGGGATGCGGCCAATAGCGGTACGATTGGTGATGGTAAAATTTTTGTCACGCCTGTTGAGCGCATTGTCCGGGTGCGCACCGGCGAAGAGGACCATGACGCTATTTAGAGTCCGTTATGAAATGAGCAGCGCTTTTCTGCTCATTTCGTTACGGACTCTTATGCCACTCACAGAAAGAGCACCTTTAGGGCTGTTTCTGTGAGTGGTATCTGCCGGATAACGAGTAATTGTTGCGACTCAAGTTTTTTTTTGTCTCGTGTACGGTCTCTTATGCCGCTTCACAGATACCATGCAAGATAAGCCATGAAGTCAATGCATCTTCGTGCCCAGCGCGGTGCCCTGGAAAAACTGTGGCAGCAGGGCCTGAGTGGTCAGGCCTTGCTTGCCGAGCAGAGCAGGCTGGTTGATGTCTTTATTCGTCAGCATTTTCAGAATGCGACCAGTGAACTTACCTGTTCGATTGCCTTGGTGGCCCTTGGCGGATATGGCCGCCAGGAGCTTTTTCCTTATTCTGATATTGATCTTCTGATCCTTTATCAGCCGGAGCAGCAGGCGGAAATCAAGCAGGTGGCTGAGGCCATTCTCTACCCGCTCTGGGATGCAGGGCTTGAGGTCGGACACGCGGTGCGCACTATCGAGGAATCTATGGAGCATGCCGGCCAGGAATTTTTCTTCCAAGTC
This sequence comes from Desulfoarculaceae bacterium, assembly GCA_019429465.1. Taxonomy (GTDB): domain Bacteria; phylum Desulfobacterota; class Desulfobulbia; order Desulfobulbales; family Desulfocapsaceae; genus UBA2270. The sequence goes on along the minus strand of JAHYIV010000032.1, from coordinate 29,695 downwards.
GCCATGCTTGATGCCAGATTCCTAGCAGGTTCGCAGGAGTTGTTCGATGACCTGCTGGTCCGGTATCGGTTGCGTTTTATTGAAGGCGGACGCGATGAATTTGTCCGCAGCATGAAGGCCTTCCGGGCGGTACGACGGAAGCGATTTGGCAGTCACAGTTATCTGCTTGAACCTCACATCAAGGAGGGGAAAGGGGGAATGCGTGATATCCAGGCCATGCTCTGGACGGCAAAGGTTGTTTTTGGTCTGGACAGCCTCCAGAACATTGTCGAGGCTGGTGTTCTGCTGGAGGAAGAGCGGGAGGCCTTTTCCGGATCATGGAATGAACTGGTGAAGATCAGGAATCGCCTCCATTATATCAGCGGGCGCAAGAATGATCAGCTCTATTTTGAACATCAGGAGGAACTCGCCCGGGTCTTCGGGTATAAGACGGGTACAGGGATCCTTCCCGTGGAGAACTTCATGAGGGAGACCCATGGGCATCTCCAGACGATTGCGGTGATCACGGATCTCTTTTTTGAGCATGTAGACGAGGTTTTTGCCCTGGCCGTAAAAGGTGAAAGGTCAGTCCGTGACCGGATTCTTGAAAAAGGGATTGAGCTGCGTAACAATCGCTTGCATCTGCTTGTCTCCCCCGGGGAACTGGCAGCCAGGCCGTATCTGCTGATGCGTCTGTTTCTGGCTTCGGCGAGCACGGGGACCCCTGTTCATCATCGAACACGCAAGATTGTCAGCGCCAGCCTTGGGCTTATTGATGACAAGATGCTGGTGTCGCCGCGGATGTCCAGGCCATTTTTTGAGCTTTTGTTGCACCCTGCAACTCCACTTTCGGTCTTGGAGGTGATGCTGGAGACCGGACTGCTGGCGGCCTATATACCTGAACTCGAGAGAATAAGTACCTTGGTCCAGCATGATATATATCATATCTACACGGTTGATCGGCATCTGCTGCAGACAGTGGCTGAACTGCGATTGATCGTGGAGCAGGATGCCACAGTATATCTTTCAGTGTCATCGCCGCATATCCTCTACCTGGCCGCCCTGCTTCATGATATCGGCAAGGGGTCAGGGGGAAATCATTCCCTGATCGGGGCGGAAATGGTGGGGGCAGTAGGGGCAAGACTTGGGCTTGAGCCTGCTGAACGGGACTGTCTGGCCTTTCTGGTGCGCAATCATCTGTTCATGCCGGATAACGCCCTGCGTCGTGATTTGAATGACGAATCCTTTATCAGGCGCTGCTCCGAGACGATCGGAGACAGCGACCGGCTGGCTATGCTCTATCTCCTTTCCATAGCTGATTCCAGGGCCACAGGCCCTTCGGCCTGGAGTGAATGGAAGGGGGCTCTGCTCCAAGAGATGTTTCTGAAGATCTCTCCCTATCTGGAACCAGGTCAGATTGTCGCCGTGCATCCTGATGCGGTGCGGCAGCAGGTGGAGCAAGGGGCTGACTGGCTGCGCCGGCAGGTTGTGTTGTTGCTTGATGCTTATGCTGATGAGGAAGGGCAGGACGCTGCTGCCGCCAGCCCTGACGGTGTTGCTGGACCCTCCCTGGCTGTTACCGATGTCGGTCGTCTGCCAGCAGACTACCTGCTCAGCTTTACCCCGGGGGTGGTTGCCAGGCATATCCGTATCTGTCGGCAGAATTATCAGATTTTGCAGAAGAAGGCCCTGATCTTTCCGCGGGAACTAGGTCAGCATTGGTCACTGTTGATTGTGGCCAGAGACCGTTCCGGTCTGCTGGCGAAGATCTGTGGAGTACTGGCGCTTCATAACCTCTCGGTGCTGAGTGCCCAGATTTTCACCTGGGAGGGTGGCGAGGCGCTGACGGCCAGGGACGGCCTGAATCCGCGAGAGCCAGGGGTGCAGGCCATGGATGGCTCAGTGTCGATTGCTCCAGAGAGGGAGAAAGAGCGACCGGCGTTAGCGGTGGATGTGCTGGAGGTACGGCCGCTTGATGGACTGAGTTTTTTGGAAATGGACTGGCAGGCTGTCAACGATGAGCTGGACCGTGCCCTCAATCATCGTTTGGGGCTTGAGCACTGGATTTTTCAGAAGCTGGCCTCGATCCAGGAACGACGAAAGCTGCCGGAGGCGATGCTTTTGGGGCAGCAGTCCCGGGTAGTGATTGATAATGACATCTCGGACCGCTATACGGTCATTGAAGTTCATTCCGCGGACAGGGCCGGGCAATTGTATCATATTACCCAGACCCTGGCAGGATTTGGCGTGAATATCTATCGTGCCTTTATTGCCACTGAGATCCATCAGTTGATTGATATTTTTTATGTGCTCGATAGTAAAGGGCGGAAGATCACAGATGAATCCTTTGCCTCTGAGATCAGAGAGGGGCTACTCTATGCAATAGGGCGTGCTCTGTGATGTATTACAAAAATGTAAATAAGTAGAGTTGTTGATTACTTCTACTGGTCAAAATGGTAAAAAAGAAACGTGTCCATGGGTGAGGTGTGAGCAATGGGGGTACAGGTCGTTATAAAAAAATAATGCTGTCATCGTGATGGCAAAAAACGGTACAAGGTTGATGGTTTCGTAAAAACTCAATTTCTGGGATGGCTAAGTAAAAAGCGTCAAATGCGAGGCGCGCAAATTTCGAGGAATGAGGCGTACTTGAGTACGCCGCAGTGACGAGATAATTTGCAGCAACGAAGCAGTTGACGACTTTTTACGACGCCATCAAGGTTCTGTCACGACATGAACAGTAATGCACTGGTTATATCGAAACGGTTTCAGAAAATTATGATTCAACAAGATCAGGAGGAACAAGAAATGTGTGAGAATACAAATTGCTGTTGTGCTAGTGCTTATGGTCAGAATGCTATCCCCGTGCCGGAGCTGTTCGGGGCCAATGTCTTTAATGACAGGAAGATGAAGGAGAGGCTGCCCAAGGGTACCTATAAGGCCCTGCGCGAGACCATCATTACCGGCGTTGCCCTTGCCCCGGAGGTCGCCTCGGTGGTGGCTAATGCCATGAAGGATTGGGCCATTGAAAAAGGTGCCAGCCATTACACCCACTGGTTTCAGCCCTTGACCGGGATTACCGCCGAGAAGCACGACTCTTTTATTGCCCCCACCGATGACGGCGGCGTGATCATGGAGTTTTCCGGCAAGCAGCTGATTCAGGGCGAGCCGGATGCCTCTTCCTTTCCCAGCGGCGGCCTGCGCGTGACCTTTGAGGCCCGCGGCTACACCGCCTGGGACTGCACCTCTCCTGCCTTTCTGAAAGAGGATACTGCCGGTGATGTAACCCTCTGTATCCCCACCGCCTTCTGTTCCTACAAGGGTGAGGCCCTGGACAAGAAGACCCCGCTGCTCCGGTCGATGAATGTCGTGGCCAAGCAGGCGATGCGGGTGCTCAAGGCCATGGGCAACACCACCTCCAGCCGCGTCATGTCAACCGTCGGCGCCGAGCAGGAATATTTTCTGGTTGAGAAGGAATACTATCAGCAGCGCCTTGACCTGATGACCTGCGGCCGCACTCTCTTCGGCGCTCCCGCTCCCAAGGGACAGGAGCTGGAAGACCAGTACTTCGGCGCCATCAAGGATCGGGTCTCCGCCTATATGAAGGATCTGGATATCGAGCTGTGGAAGATGGGCATCGCCTCCAAGACCAAGCACAACGAGGTGGCCCCGGCCCAGTTTGAGATGGCCCCGGTCTTCACCACCACCAACATCGCCACCGACCACAACCAGCTGGTCATGGAGACCATGCAGAAGGTGGCCATTCGTCACGGCATGGTCTGCCTGCTCCATGAGAAACCCTACGCCGGGGTCAACGGTTCCGGCAAGCACAACAACTGGTCGCTGTCCACCGATGACGGTATCAACCTGCTTGAGCCGGGCCAGACCCCCGAGGATAACGCCCAGTTCCTGGTCTTCCTCTCTGCCCTGCTCAAGGCGGTGGACACCCATGCCGACATCATGCGCGCCACCTGCGGCAGTTCCGGCAACGATCACCGTCTGGGCGCCAACGAGGCCCCGCCGGCGATCATCTCCGTCTTCCTCGGCCATGAGCTGTCCGATGTCCTGGAGCAACTGGCCAAGGGTGAGAAGATCTGCAAGAAAGATGTCTGTCAGACCGTGAAGATCGGGGTCGATTCCCTGCCGGAACTGCCCAAGGACAATACGGACCGGAACCGGACCTCGCCATTTGCCTTTACCGGTAACAAGTTCGAGTTCCGCATGGTCGGTTCTGCCCAGTCCATTGCCGGTCCGAATGTGACCTTGAATACCATCGCCGCCGAGGCCTTGGATGAGATCGCCACTCGTCTGGAAAAGGCCAAGGATGTGAACCAGGAGATCTCGGCTATTCTGACCGAGGTCATGACCAAACATGGCCGGATCATCTTCAATGGCAATAATTATTCAGAAGACTGGGTCAAAGAGGCGGAGAAACGTGGTCTTCCCAATGTCCGCAACACTGTGGATGCCCTGAAGGCCTTTGTGACTCCCAAGGCGATCAAGCTCTTCGGCAAGTACAATGTGCTTTCCAAGGATGAACTGGATTCCCGTTATGAAATCTATATGGAGCAGTACGCCAAGCATATCAATATCGAGGCCCTGACTGCGATCCAGATGACCCGGCGCCTCTATATCCCTGCCGCCATCCGTTTTGTGACCGAGCTCGGCGCCTCTCTGGCTGCTGCCGGCAAGCTGGGGACGGTGCAGAAGGAACTGCTGGAGCAGGTATCCAAACACCTAGATGCGGTCGGCAAGAAGGTGGCCAAGCTTGAGGAAGAGACCAAGAAGGCCCAAGGTCAAGACAAGCTGGAGAAACAGGCTGCGGCCTATCGTGACAAGGTCATACCGGCAACAGTAGCCCTGCGTGCTGACATTGATGCCCTGGAGGAGATCCTGCCCAGTAACCTCTGGCCGGTGCCGACCTACAGCGATCTGCTTTTCAATTTGTAAGCGTTATCCATCTTTTTATGTGTTAAAAAAGGGGAGCCATTTGGCTCCCCTTTTTTTATTGCTCTGGATCTGGTAAGAAGAATAGTAATTATGCAGCTTAATGCTGGGAAAATGACAAAACACATGTCTCGTAACTGTCCAGCAGCACCTCATCTACTTCGTCATCGGCCTGCTTATGTACGAATCAGTACACTTCGCAGGCCTCTTTCCCGCATATGAGGCGCTGCTGAATAATTACGAATAATTATATGTGTTGCGATGGCTGTGATCGGTAGATCCCAGTGGCCGGACAGGGGGGATAAAGGGCGGGGAGCTCAGAATGATCACTTTTATACAGCAGTTCGATCCGGTCATGCAGGCGTTTCTGGCCACCCTTTTTACCTGGGGGGTGACTGCGGCCGGGGCCTCTCTGGTCTTTTTCACCAAGACGGTCAATCAGCGCTTTATGGATGCCATGCTCGGATTTGCAGCCGGGGTCATGATTGCCGCCAGTTTCTGGTCACTGCTGGCACCAGGTATCGAGATGGCCAGGCAGATGGGGTTTGTTCCCTGGCTGACTGCCGCGATCGGATTCCTGGCCGGCGGCATTTTCATGCGTCTGGCCGACGCCGTGCTTCCCCATCTGCATCCGGGTATGGCGGTAAACAAAAGCGAGGGGGTCAAGACCTCCTGGCAGCGAAGCACCCTGCTGGTCCTGGCTATTACCCTGCATAATATTCCGGAGGGACTGGCGGTGGGGGTGGCCTTCGGCGCAGTGGCGGCCGGTCTTCCCGCCGCCACCATTGGGGCAGCGGTGGCCCTGGCCATAGGCATTGGGCTGCAGAATTTTCCAGAAGGAACGGCGGTATCCATGCCCTTGAGAAGAGAGGGGGTGAGTCGGAGGAAGAGTTTTCTGCTGGGCCAGGCGTCTGGTATGGTTGAGCCGGTAGCCGCTGTGTTTGGGGCTTATTTCGTCATGCAGATGCAGTCGGTTCTGCCGTATGCCCTCTGTTTTGCCGCCGGGGCCATGATCTTTGTGGTGGTAGAAGAGCTGATACCGACTTCTCAGCGCATTGAGGCTAATATTGATCTGGTCACCATGGCCACCATGGCAGGTTTTACGGTAATGATGGTACTCGATGTGGCCCTGGGGTAAACAGATCAGAAGGCAGATGAGAGAGGATACGAATATGAAAGGAATATTGCTGCTGAATATGGGCGGGGCGCGGTCGGAACAGGAGCTCAGATCTTTCCTGTTTAATATGTTCAGTGACAAGGCAATTATTCGCTCGCCGATGCGCTATCTTTTGGCGCCGCTGATTTCAACCCTGCGCTATAAGAAAATATGGAAAAAATACGAGCTGATTGGTGGCAGCAAGATCTATGAATATACCGATAGGCTGGTGGAGAAACTGCGGCAGAGCACCGGGGAGGAGGTTTTTCCGGTCATGCGCTATACTCATCCCCTGGCCGCGGATCTCCTTGCTGACAGGAAGTTTGACCAGTTGATTCTCGTCCCGCTCTATCCCCATTACTCTTCGACCACCACCAAATCTAGTTTTGAAGATGTCTATCGCGCGCTGAAGCGTCATGGCCAGCGGCCGGAGGTCAGGGAGGTCGGTCCTTATTTTGATGATCCCCTGTTTAACGCCTCGATTATTGAACGGATCCGCGAGCAGTATCAGGACAGAAGTTACCATCTGGTCTTTTCCGCCCATGGTCTGCCGCAGAAGATTGCCGCCCATGACCCTTATGAACAACAGATCAATGAGCATGTGGCCATCTTAAAGACCTTGTTGGCGAAGGCCGGGATCGATTTCAAGGGTTTTCATCTGGCCTATCAGTCCAAGGTCGGTCCCATGCGCTGGCTGGAACCATCTCTCGACACAACCCTCAAGGGATTGGCCGGCGAGAAGGTGATTGTCTATCCCCTCTCGTTTACCATCGATAATTCAGAGACCGACCTGGAGCTGGCCATTGAATATAAGGAGATAGCCCGGATCCTCGGCCTGCTCGATTACCGGGTCTGTCAGGTGCAGAATGACAGTGATCTCTTTGTCGAGTTTCTGGCGGCCAGGATAGCGGGATAAACTCAACCGGAATTATCACGATCATGACTCAATCATTCCAACCCCTTTCCAGTTTGCCGAAAAAGGTAGATTCCTCCTCCGGTTCGATGCCCTTGGCCCCGCCGCCGGAAATCGATGCCGGGGTCTGCTGAGGCCCGGAAACGGAACCCCGGTCCGGGGTGCATGAACAGGCTGGGTACACCATCGCCTCTTTTGTCAGCGGTTTTATAGCTTCTCCGGCAGGCCCGGTGCCCCAGGTCGCTGCCATCCTGAGCTGGTCAGATCACTGGGGGACGATCGGAGCGAGAATCGGTATTCAGCGTGACCAGTACACGATAACACCCGGATTGTACTGTGTCGGCAGGCCAGACGGCAATTCGCCTGTTTTTGTGACCGCCAATTACAAACTGACCTTCGATGCCCTGCGCCGGGAACTGGGTGGTGTGGATGTGTGGATACTGGTGGTGGATACCAGGGGCATTAACGTCTGGTGTGCTGCCGGGAAGGGCACATTCTCGACTGAGGAAATAGCCTATCAGGTCCAGCGGGCAAAACTTATGGACGTGGTCAACCACCGCGAACTCATCCTGCCGCAATATGGCGCCCCTGGAGTCTCTGCCCTGAAGCTGAAAAACGCCTGTGGCTTCAAAGGGACATTCGGCCCGATCAGGGCCAGGGATATCAAACGATTTCTGGAGAGCGGTCAGGCAGCAGACGAGGCCATGCGTAGCGCTACCTTTAAGCTGAAGGAACGCGCAGTCCTGATCCCGTTGGAACTGTTTTTACTGTTAAAACCGCTTATTCTCACCCTGGCCGGCCTGATGCTGTTATCCGGTTTCGGCCCTGACATCTATTCGCTGGACCGGGCATTGCACAGAGGTGGAACGATAGGTCTGGTGACGATTGCCGGCGTTCTGGCTGGGACGGTTCTGGTCCCGCTGCTGCTGCCCTGGATACCCGGCAGGCAGTTCTGGTTCAAGGGGCTGCTCTTCGGAATTCCGGTCGGGATATTCACTATTCTGCGGTTTTTGCCCTTTGTCGGCTGGACGGCCGTGACCGGCATGTTCCTGTGGGCAATGAGCATCAGCTCCTATCTGGCCATGAACTTCACCGGTTCGACCCCGTACACCTCACTTTCCGGAGTGAAAATAGAAATGCGCAAAGGGCTGGCCATACAGCTCATCACTGCCCTGCTTGGCCTGTCCTGCTGGCTGGCTGGTCCTTTTTTTCTGTAACTATCCAGCAGCACCTCATCTGCTTCGTCATCGGTCTGCTCATGTACGAATCAGTACACTTCGCAGGCCTCTTTCTCGCATATGAGGCACTGCTGAATAGTTACGTGACATGTGTTTTGGAATTTTCCCGGCATTAAGCTGGATAGTTACTTTTTTTCTTTAAGAGACAAGGCCTTGAAAGAGTTCAGATACATAGATGGTGCACCAATTCTCAGACTGGACAAGGCTGTCTGTATCGGTTGCGGGATGTGCGAGGTAGTCTGTCCGCATCGCATCTTCAAGTGTATTGAAAAAAAGGCGTCCATCGTTGATTATGATGCCTGCATGGAATGCGGGGCCTGTGCCATGAACTGCCCTGTCGGGGCTATCTTCGTCAACCCAGATGACGGCTGCGGCTGTGCCCGCTACATTCTCAACAGTTGGCTTGCCAAGGTTACCGGAAAAAAACCTTCAGGATGCGGATGCTGATCGTCCCGCTTTGAACGACAGGGCGGCCTCATCATGCTCCGGTCATCAATTCGGTGCTCAGGTAGCGCTCTCCGGTGTCGGGGAGGATGGTGACAATGGTCTTGCCCTGATTCTCATCTCTTGCCGCCAGTTGCAGGGCGGCCCAGACTGCGGCCCCTGAAGAGATGCCGCAGAGAATCCCTTCTTCGGCACCTAGGCGTCTGGTCATACTTATTGCGTCCTGATTTGACACGGTGATGATGGCGTCAAGGATGGCGGTATTGAGGATGTCAGGGACAAAGCCGGCACCTATCCCCTGAATTTTATGGGGACCGGCCGTACCCCCTGAGAGTACCGGTGAATCTGCCGGCTCGACTCCCACGATCTCGACCTGCGAATTCCTGCTCTTTAACACCTCGCCCACGCCGGTAATCGTCCCGCCGGTGCCTATCCCTGCGACAAAAATATCGACTTTGCCGCTACTTGCCGACCAGATCTCTTCAGCGGTTGTTGTCCGGTGGATGGCGGGGTTGGCCGGATTGGAAAACTGGTTGGGCATGAAACTGTTCTTGTTCTCTTGGGCCAGCTTACTGGCGGCCTCAATAGCCCCTCGCATCCCAGCCGCGGCCGGGGTGAGAACAAGCTCGGCCCCCAGATGTTTGAGCAGAATGCGGCGTTCCATGGACATGCTCTCGGGCATGGTCAGAATCAGGCGCATCCCTCTGGCCGCGCAGATAAAGGCCAGGCCGAGGCCGGTATTGCCGCTGGTCGGTTCGATAATAGTGGTGTCGTTCTTGATCTGTCCTGCAAGGATCCCGGTCTCGATCATGGCAGCGGCGATGCGGTCCTTGAGGCTGCCCATGGGGTTTCTTGACTCCTGCTTGGCCAGGATGGTAGCCCGGCATCCTTCGGTGATACGCGAGAGGGTGAGTAGGGGAGTGTTGCCTATGGTGGCTATGAGCGTCATACTGGTCATGACATCTTCTTCTCCTTTTTGGCTGCTGCCGTCTTCTTTTCAGAAAAGATCAGCTCTGGTCGTTTGAGCATCACCCTGGTGTCCGGCGGCACGCTTTCGGTGAGCCAGATATTACCGCCGATGATCGAGCGTCTGCCGATCACGGTTTCGCCACCCAGGATAATGGCGTTGGCATAGATGATCACTTCATCTTCAATGGTGGGATGGCGCTTAACCTGCTGGAGTTTGATCCCGGCATCGCGGGGCAGCGACAGTGCGCCCAGTGTCACCCCCTGATAGAGTCGGACGTTTTCACCGATGATGCTGGTCTCGCCGATCACCACTCCGGTGCCGTGATCGATAAAGAGGCCAGGGCCGATGGTGGCGCCTGGATGGATGTCAATGCCGGTGAGGCTGTGGGCGTGCTCGGTCATAATCCGCGGGATGATCGGCACCTTGAGGAGAAATAACTCGTGGGCCATGCGATAGATGGAGGTTGCCAGCAGGCCTGGATAGCTGAAGATCACCTCGTCGGCACTGTTGGTGGCCGGGTCACCGTCCAGTGTGGCCCGGATGTCTTCGGCCAGGGTGGCGGTGATCTGGGGCAGGGTTTTGATGAAGGCCAGGGCCAGATGGTGGCCTCGTGCCTCGCAGTTGGTGCAGGGCAGATTGATTCGTCGGCAGTCATGGCGGATGGCCATAGTGATCTGCTCGGTGAGCTGCTCGTAGAGCTCTGTGGATTTCTGGCCAATATAATATTCCAGATTGGAGGCGTACAGTTTGGCCTGGGTAAAATAGCCTGGAAAGAGGAGCTGTCTGACCAGATAGGTGATATCAATGATGGTCTGGTGTGAAGGAATTGACACAGGTCCGATGTGATCAAAGCAGTTTTTGCTCTGCCAGGAGGCGACCAGTTTTTTGACTACTGCCGGGACCTGGGAATACAGGCAGACATTGTTGTCAGACACATGGTCACAGGGCTCAAGGGGGGTCATGATGGGGTTTTGTTTGTTTTGTTGTGCTGACATGGGGATCACTTTGTTGTGGTTTCGGGTGCCTGCTTTTCTGGGGATGTCCCAAACTCTTTGGTGACATCTGCCATAAGATCACGCACCGACTGGCCGTTGGCGGTTACCGCATTGGGGTTGATAGCAAGCAGTTTCTGCCAGGTCTGGAGGGCATCCGCCGTCCGGCCAAGATCATAGAGCAGGACGACGCCCTTGTTCAGGCGTGCTGTTTCGTGTTGGGGATTGGCTTGGATCGCTTTATCAAAAGACTCTATGGACTTGTCCGGTTGCTTGTCGAGTCGGTACATGACGCCGAGGTCAGTCAGGATGTCGGCATTTGCCGGTAAGATGTCAAGCGCACGGGTATAGGCATTAATTGCTTTTTTGACCTGATTCGTGTCGTAGTAAAGATTGCCGAGCCTGGTCCATGCCTCTCCATTGGCAGGAGCTGTCTCAACCTCCGCCTCGAGGGTCGCGATGGTCCTGGCTTGCTCATTGTTCAATGTAGTGCCTTGTTGTTTTTGGGCGGTAGCGGATTGTCCGCCACTCGTTTTTGATGAACTTAACTTGTAGGTTGTAAAAATGGCCCCTGTTAGAAATCCCAGCAGTAAACTTATGGCGATGGCTATCAGCATGGTCTCTTTTTTTACCATTTTTTCAGCGGTCATGGTTGCTCCCTCGAAATGATTGAAGATACGAATTGCGCCATTATAGACAAATAACATGACAGCTGAAAGGCCGGAAAGGCCTCGGAACCTTCCCTTTGAGTCTTCGCTAACCGGCAGGAGGCTCAAGAGATATGTTGTATTGTCACGGCTCTTTGTTGAAAAAGTGCTTTTTGTTTATGTTGTAATCGGGCATTATTGTACAATTGATGACTGATAAAATAATTGAAAAAACTATAAGCGACTCTCGGTTGTAAAGCAAGGGGGCCGCCATTCTATCGAGGAGAATTTTTTTGATGAAAGATCTAGAGAAGGGCAAAGAGGCTCTCCCTTTGTTGGCCTGTGATAGTGATAGTCTCTTTTTTCCCGCAAACGCTGAAAATATTAAGAAAAATATTCTGCATCATGTGATGAGTTTTCAGGGCCGTGATCCGCAGCGGGCAGGTGAAAATGATATCTATAGGGCTGTGGCTTATACTCTGCGGGATATCATGGTGGAAAAATGGATCAAGACCCAGAAGGCCTCTTACGCCAAGGGGAAAAAACGGGTTTATTATCTCTCTCTTGAGTTTCTGATTGGTCGTTCCCTGGGTAACAGCATGATTAATCTGGGGATTTATGATGAGGTAAAGCAGGCAGTTGAAGCGCTTGGTTTTGATATGGATCTGCTCCGGGAGGAAGAGGAGGACGCGGCCCTGGGCAACGGCGGACTGGGGCGGCTGGCTGCCTGTTTCATGGATTCCATTGCCACCTTGAAGATCCCCGCCTATGGCTATGGAATTCTCTATGAATATGGTCTTTTTAACCAGCAGTTGATTGATGGCTATCAGGTGGAAAGTCCTGACAACTGGATGCGTTATGGGTCACCCTGGGTATTTCAGCGGAACATGCCCGTTTTTCCGGTCCATTTTTATGGTCGGGTCAGCACGTATCTCGATGCGGATGGGAACTACCGGTCCCGATGGCTGGAGACGGAGGAGGTCATGGCCCTGCCCTGTGATATCCTGGTGCCCGGCTATCATAACGATCATGTGATCAATATGCGCTTGTGGGCTGCCCGTGCCTCCCGGGATCTGGATCTGAGTTATTTCGGCAGGGGCGATTATATCGGCGCGGTGCAGCACAAGGTGAGTTCCGAGACTATATCCAAGGTGCTCTATCCACCGGATCATAATCTGGCAGGCCAGGAACTGCGGTTGAAACAGCAGTACTTCTTTGTGGCTGCCACCTTTCAGGATATCATGCGCCGCTATCAAAAGAAGTATTCAGATTTTACCAAGTTCAGTGATATTATTGCCGTGCAGTTGAACGATACCCATCCGTCCATTGCCATTCCCGAGCTGATGCGTCTGCTCCTTGACATCGAGGGGCTGAGCTGGGAAAGGGCCTGGGATGTCTCCACCAAGACCTTTGCCTACACCAATCATACCCTCATGCCCGAGGCCCTGGAGAAATGGGATGTGGGGCTGATGGCCAAGGTGCTGCCCCGGCATATGGAGATCATTTATGAGATCAATCAGCGTTTTCTGGAGCAGGTAGCCCTGGCCTATCCCGGGGATATCGGCAGACTGCGTGCCATGTCCATTATTGAGGAGGGGGAGATCAAAAAGGTGTGTATGGCCCATCTGGCCATCGTCGGCAGTCATTCGGTCAATGGGGTGGCAGAGCTGCATACCCACTTGTTGAAGGAGAAGACCTTTAAATCGTTCCATCAGTTTTTCCCGGGCAAGTTTAACTCCAAGACCAACGGCATTACTCCCAGGCGCTGGCTGCTCAAGGCCAATCCACGGCTTGCCGAACTGATCTCTGCCAAGATCGGTCCCGGATGGATCACCGACCTTGATCAGTTGCGGGGGCTGGAACCCTTTGCTGACGACAGGGAGTTCCAGGGAGAATGGCAGGCGATTAAACGGGCCAACAAAGAGCGGTTGGCAACCCTGATCGAAAAAGAATGTGGTGTTGAGGTGAATCTCGATTCCATGTTTGATATCCAGGTGAAGCGTATCCATGAATATAAACGGCAGTTGTTGAACTGCCTGCATATGATCGCCCTCTATCACAAGATACTCCGGAGGCCTGATCTTGACCTTGCCCCGCGGACGTTTATCTTTGCCGGCAAGGCCGCACCTAGTTACTGGAAGGCCAAGCTGATTATCAAACTGATCAATTCCATTGGTGAGGTGGTGAATCATGATCCACGGGTGGGGCATCGTCTGCGGGTTGCTTTTCTTCCTAATTATAATGTGTCCCAGGCCGAGGTGATCATGCCGGCCGCTGATCTCTCCGAGCAGATCTCGACCGCCGGCACCGAGGCCTCCGGCACCGGCAATATGAAGTTCTCACTCAATGGCGCTCTCACCATAGGAACCCTTGACGGGGCCAATATTGAGATTCTGGAAGAGGTGGGATCTGAAAATATCTTTATCTTCGGGATGACGGCGGAAGAGGCTGGATTTGAGAAATTGAATATCAGTCGCACGCCTATGGCCATTTATCGTGATAACGAGGAGGTCGCTCAGATTATCGACAGCCTTCGGGACGGCTCTTTCAGCCGGGGTGACAAGGATCTGTTCCGCCCCCTTGTTGACAGCCTGCTTGATCAGCACGATCCCTATCTTCTCCTTCTGGACCTGGAATCGTATCTTGCCTGTCAGGATCGGGTTAATACCGTTTTTCTTGATCAGATAGCCTGGAGCAGAATGTCTGTTCTTAATGTGGCGCGTATGGGGAAATTTTCCACTGATCGGACCATTAAGCAGTATGCCAAAGAGATCTGGGGGGTTCCGGTGAATGATGATGTTTGAAGGACTCTGTTCCCTTGAAATGGTGATCTTGCAGGATGCGACTTGACCTTGAGGGCAATATCAGGTATTTAGGAACCGTTATAAAACAAATAGGCTTTTCATTTGTTTTGTTACGGATCCTTATGCCGTTTTATACGTGAAGTGATGGCCTTATTTTGTCTGCCGGCGTAGGAACCGTTATAAAACAAATAGGCTTTTCATTTGTTTTGTTACGGATCCTTATGCCGTTTTATACGTGAAGTGGTGGCCTTATTTTGTCTGCCGGCGTAGGAACCGTTATAAAACAAATAGGCTTTTCATTTGTTTTGTTACGGATCCTTATGCCGTTTTATACGTGAAGTGGTGGCCTTATTTTGTGTGAGCGTAGCCCCGCGCTGAAAATGGCTTGCCGCCTTGCCTCTGCACACGTCTCGACAGCCTCGAAGCTCAACTGATTGCAGGATTCAGGTGACACAATATTGATAAAAAAAGGGTCACAAGTTGCATAACTTGTGACCCTTTGAATTTACTGGAGGCGGCGAGCGGATTTGAACCGCTGAATCATGGTTTTGCAGACCAGTGCCTTACCACTTGGCTACGCCGCCTTTTTGAGCAGACTTTAAGCCTGCGAGCCACTTTATACCACAGTTTGTTTTTTTGACAAGGGGAAAATGGGTATGGATATTGATTCACTGGTGCAGAGGAATAAGCAGGAACTCTCTCTGTTTGAGCAGATACTTGGCTATCGATTTACTGACCTGCGTCTGTTGCAGAAGGCCTTGATTCACGCCTCCTTTGCCTTTGAGCATTCTTTTCCGGGGCAGAATAATGAAACGCTGGAGTTTCTGGGGGACGCAGTTCTTGATCTGGTTGTCGGTCATACCTTATTCAAACATTTTCCCACGATGCGCGAAGGAGACCTGACCAAATTGCGGGCCGCGCTTGTCAATGAAACCCATCTCGCTGCCATGGCCCGCGATGTGGAACTTGGTAAATTCTTAAGTCTTGGCAAGGGTGAGGATGCCTCCAGTGGGAGGAATAAATCGTCTATTCTGTCCTGCGCTTATGAGGCGGTTGTCGGGGCTATTTTTGAAGATGGCGGTTATGAGACAGTAAAAGGCTTTGTGCTTCGTTTTTTTGTCCCGGTCTTTGATGCCAAGAGAGAGGAATTGCTGATCGCAGACAGCAAAAGCAGGTTACAGGAGGCCTTGCAGGAACAGTTTAACGAGGCCCCATCTTATCGACTGGATATGGAAGAAGGGCCCTCTCATCAGAAAATATTTACCGTCTCTGTTGTCTTCCGGGACATTGTCTTTGGCACCGGTTCTGCCAGTTCCAAGAAAGAGGCCGAGCAGCGGGCCGCTGCCGTCGCTCTTGCAGATTATGATCTGATGATTACTAAGTTGTGAAGTAAGTGGTCAGTGGTAAGTGGTGGTAAGTGGTAAGTGTCCACGTCGTCCCCCCCATAGTTCATCAGACAGGCCGTCCATCATATCCACTTTGTCCACTCACTCCTTACAACTCACTATTTATATAAATGCAACGTAACTATCCACCCTAATTTCATGCTCTGATAAAAAAAACAAACACAATAGGATGCTATACAACATGTAGGTCGGGTTTCAACCCGACGCAGGACTTGCTATGATCCCCTGTTTTCTGGCTAAAGCCCGACCTGCCCAATTGTGCTGGATAGTTACAAAGCAAAATGCCACAAGGGAGAAGAGCATGGACGGAGTGAAAAAAACTGGATTGCGCCGTATTATCAATGCCGCCGGCTATTCGTTTTCAGGCCTGAGGACGGCCTGGCGGATGGAGGCGGCATTTCGTCAGGAGGTCATTCTGGCTGCGATTCTCCTGCCCCTGGCTTTTCTGCTGGGGAATAATGGAGTGGAGCGGGCCTTGCTGGTCGGTACCTGTCTGGTTGTGCTGGTCGCCGAACTGTTGAATTCAGCGATTGAGGCCGTGGTTGACCGTATTGGCCCGGAGCATCATCTCCTGTCCGGAGCGGCAAAGGATCTGGGCTCTGCCGCCGTCTTTGTCGCCCTTGTCATGGTGGCGATGACCTGGGGCCTTGTGCTCTATGAGCGCTTGTGGTGATTGTTGGTCAGGGTTCACCGGGGTTATGAATAACGCACACTTCCCTCTTTTTTGTAAAGATGTCATAATAAATCAGTTTCTCACCCCATCCCCACGTGCTTATGCCTTTAGTTATTCCCATTTTTATTCCGCATCAGGGTTGTCCGCAACAATGTCTTTTCTGTAATCAGCACTCCATCACGGGTGAGGAGGGCAGCCGGGTCGATGTTGCCGCATCGGTGACCGCCACCATCCGGGAATGGCTGGCACGACCACGAAGGCAAAAGCCGGCGCCGGGCATGGATGCCCCAGTGCCGCGCGAGCCAGGGATGGCGGAAGGGTGGCCGTCGGTACAGGTCGCTTTTTTCGGAGGCTCGTTTACCTGTCTGCCTGAGGCCCGTCAGCAGGAGCTGCTGGCAGCGGTCCAGCCCTTTCTGCGATCAGGTCAGGTTGACTGTATCAGGCTCTCCACTCGGCCTGATTGTGTCGACAAAGCGGTGTGCTCTTTCCTTCTGTCCCAGGGCGTGCGCATTGTCGAGCTGGGGGTACAGTCTCTCGATGATCGGGTGCTGCGGGCATCCTGGCGTGGTCATGACGCCGATGATTCCCGGCGGGCCGTGGCCCTGCTGCGCAACGCGGGCATGGAGGTGGGGATTCAATTGATGCCGGGCCTGCCGCTGGAGACGACGGGGTCCTTTCTGCGGACGGTGCGGGAGGTGATTGTCCTGGCGCCCGCCTTTGTCCGTCTCTATCCGGTGCTGGTGGTTGAACAGGCCGGGCTGGCGGCGATGTACCGGCGGGGTGACTATCGGCCGCTGTCGATGAACAAGGCCATTGCCCTGACCGCTCGGGCCAGGGAAATGCTGGCGGCGGCAACGATCCGGGTGGTGCGCATCGGGCTGCAGCCATCCGCAGCACTGGAGCGCGAACTGCTGGCCGGGCCGTATCACCCGGCATTCGGCGAACTGGTGGCGAGCAGGATCTGGTTCAAGAGGATCAGGGCCCTGCTCGCCGCCTGCCCCAAAGGCCGGCGGCTGACGGTGCGGATCTCCCCCCGTGATCTCTCCGCGGTCATCGGGATGAAACGATTGAATATGAAGCGGTTTGAACGGTTGGGAATGGCCGACAGACTGGAACTTATAACAAATGCAACTATGAAACGAGGAACTTTGGTCTATGCTGTCAATTAATCATCTGGATGTCCGTTTTGGCGAGAAACACCTCTTTAAGGATATCTCCCAGCGGGTCCATGCCGGCGACCGTATTGGTCTGATCGGGGTCAACGGGGCCGGCAAGTCAACCCTGCTCAAGATCATGGCCGGAGTTTCTGACTGTGATGACGGGGTGGTGACCAAGTCCAAACATTTTACCGTGGGCTATCTGCCCCAGGAAAGCAGCGCCCTGGTCTCGGAGAATACCCTGTACCAGGAGGCGGAGAGCGCCTTCGATGAAATCCTGGCCCTGCAGCAGGAGGCGGATTTCCTCAATGGACAGCTGGCGACGACGGATCAGGAGTCCGAACTCTATGCCGCCATGGTGGAGCGGCAGGGGGAGCTGCAGCATCTACTGGAAGGGCATGATGTTTATACCATCCGGCCCAGGGTGGAAAAGGTGCTGCTGGGACTGGGCTTCAAGCAGACCGACATGGAGGCGCCGGTGATCAACTTTTCCGGGGGCTGGGTCATGCGCCTGATGCTGGCCAAGATGCTGCTGGTGTCACCCTCCCTGCTGCTCCTGGATGAGCCCACCAATCATCTGGATCTGGAGTCACTGACCTGGGTCGAGGAGTTCTTTCGCACCTGTCCCGGGGCCATGGTGGTGATCTCCCATGACCGGACCTTCCTCGACAAGATCACCAAGACCACCTGGGAGCTGAGTATGGGCAGGCTGTCGGTCTATAAGGGCAACTACTCCTATTATATCAAGGAAAAGGCGGAGCGGCGGATTATCGAAAAGGGGGCCTATGATAATCAGCAGGCCAAGATTAAACAGACCATGCGTTTCGTCGAGCGTTTCCGGGCCAAATCGACCAAGGCCAAACAGGTGCAGAGCCGGGTAAAGCAGCTTGACAAGATTGATATGATCGAGCTCTCCGAAGATGAACAGCAGATTCGGTTCACCTTTCCGCCTTCTCCCCCTTCCGGTCGAGATGTGCTGCAGATCGAGGGCTTGAGCAAGAGCTATCAGGGGGTGCGGATCTTTTCCGATGTGAACCTGCAGCTGCAGCGGGGGGACAAGGTGGCGGTGGTGGGCGTCAATGGCGCCGGCAAGTCAACCCTGCTCAAGATCATCGGCGGTCAGCTCGAGCATGACGCCGGCGAGATCAAGCTGGGCCATAATGTCCAGCTCTCCTATTTCGGCCAGCATCAGGCCCAGGAGCTCTCTCCGACCCTCTCCGCCCTGGAGACCATGGCCCTTTCCGGTGCCGATCTGTCCATCACCAGGATGCGTTCTCTGCTGGGGGCCTTTCTCTTAAAGGGTGAGGAGGTGGACAAGAAGGTGGCGGTGCTCTCCGGCGGTGAAAAGAGTCGCCTGGCCCTGGCCCGGATGATCGCCAAACCCGCCAACCTGATGCTCCTCGATGAGCCGACCAACCATCTGGATATCAGCTCCCAGGAGGTGCTGCAGGAGGCCATGGCCCAGTATGACGGCTGTATCATTGTCGTCTCCCATAACCGCTATTTCCTCGACAGCTTCATCAACAAGGTGCTGCTGGTGCGTGATGGCCAGGTGGTACTCTATGAGGGAAATGTGACCGAATATCTGCGCAAGGCGGCCCTCGAGGATGAGGAAAAGAAGGGTGCGGCGCCTGAGACCCCGGTCGCGGCTGACGGCAGCGTGGTTGAGCATTCCCGGGAATCAAAAAAAGAGAAACGGCAGCAGGAGGCCTTGGAGCGCAAGGAGCGCGGCCGGAAGCTCGCGCCCTGGAAGAAAAAGGAGGAAGAGGCGGAAAAACAGATTGCAACCCTGGAAGGCCGCAAGGAAGAACTGGAAACCCTGATGGCCGACCCTGAACTCTATTATGATGAACCGGCCTGGGCCAGGGCCAGTAGTGAATACGATCAGTGTAAAGCCCAGCTGGATCGCTGGTACGCTCAGTGGGAAGAGGCACAGGATGCGATTGAGGCTTTCGAGGCCGGTTTTTGATTCCCCTGCGCCGCATGCGAATGATGGGGGAAGGCATCGTAGGGGCGACCCGGTGGGTCGCCCGCTTGGTGGCGACAGGTACGATTGCAGTATTTAAGTTTTAATTTTTCAACAAAGAATACTGTTGCTTAGAGTTAGCAGGCATTCCATAATCATAGGATGCTAAAATTATGCTATCTGATGGGTTTATAATGCGAGTAGATATATATATCCTGTCATAACTGCTCGCATAGGTGCCTACAACTACTGCACTGGCCTTGTGGTTTAAACTGATATTCTTGAATTCTCGGCTCAACAAAAATTCCCCTTTACGTTCTTCAATAAATATCGAATTCTGCCGTAGCTTCAATTCAATGACTTTATAACCTTTTTGGGCCAATCTTGATCCTACCTGTTCGGCCATGATGCGTCCGAACGGTGATGATACAGTTAAGTTATTGACATCGACAAAGCTTGCAACAATGATAGTATCATTGGGCGAAATCGGTGCCTTTAAATTACCTTCTAACTTCTCAACAATAGCATAGCTTACATCAACAAGGCTGATATCAACGTTCCTTTGATAGGAAAATCCATTAACTGCCTGATGGGAGGGTTGGCTACAGCCATTCAAGGCCAGTGCAGTAACAAACACAAAGAGATAAGAAAGAATCTTTTTCATAGTTCATTCCTTTAATAGTTAGTGACATTAAAATTTATTGGTCTTAAATGACTTTCTTGACCGGCATAATCAGCTATGGTGTTATAATGGTTAAAGTCTTTTGCATTTACGTAGTAGGCTTGCGTTTGACGAGATAGCACCTTCTCATCTTTTGATACTGTGAAAGTCAAAACAATCTCAGTATGCGGCACGTAACTCGGGTTAAAATATTCTCCCGTAAACGCATTAGTAATTATATCGTAGGTGGCGCCAGCAGCCAATACCCCTACAAAAGTACTAGAGTTGTCAATAATTTTATATATACCATAACCAATTAAAGAAGCTGCCGTCCCTGTCCCAGGCCACGCAGAAGCAACTCTGTCCGCTTTATGATAGACCTTATTTACTGACCATCTGGCTATTACGGCATTTTCGGGTGTATGGGCGACGGGGTAACCAAGTTTTGTTATTTCTGTAATCAAATAAGTGCGAAAAGTTTTCCCAAATTGAGATAAATCATTAGTTTGTAGATAGATAGGTGGCACAACAGACATTGAGGCCTTTGTGTCCGGATTAATGTACATAGTATTCAAAGATCCTGTTCCATTGTCTTTTGATATCCACAATGGGTTTGCCATCATGGCTGTTACAATTTCATTGGCAAAGTCGTGAGCCAAAATACCCCAATGCTCGGAAGCCTCTAATGTTGTTTGATTTGTAAATTGGTGGGTCACTGGTTTTGGCACTGAAGAGCAACTCGAGAGACCGAAGAGACCCAGTAAGATTAGTATAAAACCCATGTTTTTCATGATTCCTCCATAAAATTTATTAGAAATAGAGAGTACTGGTTTAATAATCAATACTGGTTCCTCCTTGTTTTTGCGCTTTGTCTAATTTGTTGCCTCTGAAGCAGCATTTGACAATGCATGGGTGGCGATAGCCAGATTATTCTGGGCGGATGGGTAGAATTTGGGATGGAGGTCAATTGCCTTCTCAAAGGCCTGGATTGCTTCTTTGTATTTCTGGCTGGTTAAAAATTCAGAGCCCATATTGTTATAGGCCACAGCTTCGTTTTCAGAGCCTCGTCTGAAGGCGTCCATGGCCTCGTCGTAGCGGCCAAGCTGGAAGGAAGCCAGGGCGAGATTATTGTAAACTTTTCGGTTCTGGGATGTTTTCACCAGTCCTTTCAATAAAAGAGCTGCCTCCTGGAAATTACCATTGAGGTAATAGGTGACCGCCAGATTGTTACCGATGCTTTCATTGTGCGGTTGTTGGCTCAGTGCTGTCTTGAACCGGTTTATGGCCTGACCGTATTCTTGCCGCCTGCTGTTTATCAGGCCAAGAAACTCCTGGGCCTGCCAATGTGCTGGGTTGATCGCAAGTGCTGCCAGAAAATCCTGTTCCGCCTCCGTAAATTTCCCCTGGCCAAAGTTTGCTTTGCCGCGGCCTTCAAGGGCCACCGAATTCTTGTTGTTGACGGCCAGCAACTTGTCATAGACTGCTTCTGCTTCACTGAATTTAGCTTTTTTCAGCAGCAAGGCTCCTTGTTTATGGATGAGAGATACATTGTCAGGCGCAACTGCCAGTCCTTTTACGTAGTAAATATAGGCCCTGTTGCTATCACCTCTCAATACATAGCGGTCGCCCTGTTCTTCAAATTCTGCCGCTGTCCGTTTTTCTTTCGCAGTCGGTTCTGCTATAAGTTGCTGCTCAATCTGCTGAAGTTTGATCTGTCTTTCCAGGTTGGCACCGGTCTTGTCCTGGGAGGACGCACAGCTGGTTAATAAGAAGAGGGCGGTCACTAAGACGGGAACTCTGAGGAGCATGCTCCCGTCTTGCAAAAAGTGCTGTCTGACAGCCGCGGGGAGGAGGGATTTGTTTTTCATAATGAACCCGAATTTATTTTGATCACCTGTCTGCCGGGATCTTTGTTCAGTAAGTCACGGCAAGGGTAGCCATATCTCCTGTCGAGCTGACAGGATCCGCGTTTTGCTCTGTTGCCGCCAGCCCGGTGGTAATGTTCCTGGCATAGCCATCCGGGAATTGCACCTTCGCCAGATCCCTGCCTAAAAGAATCCTGACGCCGATGGCTGGTCTCCCGAGGGATTCGACCTTCTTGATATTCTGAGGTCCCGGCGTAATCCTGGCCAGTTCTTCTGCCACCTGCAAGTACCCTTCCCGGTAAAATATGACGCTATCATTAAAGCTGAAGTCATGGGCATTGGTGATCCTGCCGACGGTAAAGCCATAGGAGCGAAGATAGTCGGCGCTTCTGCCCGCCATGCCGTTTATCCCGTTGCCGTTAGAGACCTCAATCGCGGTACTCGTTAAATAATCAAGAGCAGGTCCTGCCTGATCCTGTTGCTCCTTTGGTTCTTGTACCATTACTATAACAAGGTCGTTGACCACTATATCATCCAGTAAGGAAGATTCTGGTGCCTCTGGTGCCTCTGCGGCCTTACCTGTTTCATCGCTGACAAGAGTCGCATCTGCCGTTGGTAATATGCGCATCTCTTCCTCCTGGCCCGTACCCGATGTCAGCTCAGCGAGGCCGGCCGGTTCAGCCTCTGGCCCTGCGCTGTTGTGGTCGGCATTGTCGACAGCTATTTTTTCAACCACGCCGCCAATAAGCGTTTCCCCGAGTGCAGTATTCAATGGTCTGTCGGCCAGCGGATCCGTCCGTGACCTTTCATTCTCCATTGCTGCCGGCGGCACATCAGTCCTGGCAGCCAAGGCCGCAACAGGTTCTTTTGGGCCTGGAGCTTCAGCCAGCCTGTTCTCTCGTTCGACAAGCATCTGAACGAGTTTCATATTGTTTTTTATGCGACGGTTATCCTTGGACAACTGCGCGGCTTGAGACAGTAAGGCCGCACCTTTCTGGTAATCTCCGCAGAGAATGCTCGAGCAGGCGTAATTATTATATATATATGCCTGCTGGGGATCACAGGCTATGGCCTGTTGGTAGGAGGCGGAAGCCAGCTCGCAGCGTTTGAGTCCATCATGAGACATGGCAATACCGTTGTAGGCCTGGCAGTAGCTGCTGTCATTGAGCAGGGCCTTGGAAAATTCTGTAATGGCCTTGTCATATTTTCGTTGTTGCTGGTAATAGCGTCCCAACTTGTAATGAGAGGCGGAGAGGGACGATACCGGTCGTACCGACGACCAGAATGTTTCGGCTGCTTGTCTGTTCTGGCTGGTTCCCTTGACGTTGTCCAGCATGTTGAAGTATGAAAAACGGCTGTCATGAGAGCTGCAGCCGCTGACCAGCAGGGGAAGAAAAAGCAGACCCAGCAGATTTACCCTCCCGATATTTTCTCTCTTTTTGTTAGTCCTGTTTCTTTTCATAATCTCACCTCTGGATGATTACCCGGAGCACTTGAATCGCCGCAGGCCCCATAATGACAACAAAAAATGCCGGAAAGATAAAAAGTATCAGAGGCACAACGAGCTTTACCGGCAGTTTGGCCGCCAGTTCTTCCAGCCTGCTGTATCTCTTCTGTCGCATCTCTTCTGAATGGACCTTCAGGGCATTTGCCACGCCGGTGCCATATTTGTCTGCCTGAATAAGCAGGCTTACCAGGTTGTTGACATCAGGCAGGTCTGTTCGCCGGGCCAGATTTTTCAAACAGTCGTTGCGTGATCTCCCGGTTTTCAGCTCAAGCGACAGGATTTTGAATTCCTTGGCCAGCTCGGGACTGGTAATGTGAATCTCATCCGATACCCTGCGGATAGCGGAATCGATTCCGAGTCCGGCCTCCACGCAGACCATCAACAGATCCATGGCATCCGGGAAGGTTCTGTCCAGTTCTTTTTTGCGGGCACGGGCAACCATTTTCAACCAGAGAACCGGCAGGAAGTAAGCAACAACCGCTGCCATGAAAACAACGAGCAGGGTCAGGCTGTTAACGGGGCGGTTGTACACAAGATAGGAGAAAATCAGGAGTATGGGCGGGGTCAGAAAAAGGAGGATGCGCAATATCTGGTACAAACGTATGGCGCTGCGGTTATAGATACCGGCCCGTTGATAAAACAGCGGGGTGTCAGCGTACATGCTTTCATCAAGGCCCTTGTTGCCTTTGCCGGACAGTCCAAGGAAGGCAAAGAGGCCTGTTCCTTTGGAACCTCGTTCTTTTGAGGTGGAACCACCGGCATTTTTTGCCTTCTCGCTCCACTTTTCGGTCCTGTGAAGCAAATCCTGCTCTTTTTTCCGGGCAGCCAGAAAGGATGCGGCGGTGAAGAAAAGAAACAGGATAACAATAAAAGTTGCAATTGACAGGAGCAGGGGGATGTTTTCCATAAAAGAAGGCCTCACATGTCCAGTTGTACCAGCTTGTACATTATAAAAGAACCTATAGCCATCATGGTCAGGGCAATGGCTATGGCATAGGGGCCTATGGGATCGCTTACCAGCACCATGATATACCCGGGATTCAGGGCGATTATGGCAGTTGCAATGAGGAACGGCAGGGCCACGAGAATTATGGCTGACAGCTTCCCTTCGGCGCTTAATGTCTTTACTTTTTCCCGGAACCGGAATTTACGGCGGATAACCTCGGATATTCTTTGCAGCATCTCCACCAGATTGCCGCCGGTTTCGTGCTGAATAATCACTGAGGTGACAAAAAATCTGAGTTCCGGAGAGTCAACACGGTTCGAAAAATTCCGTAATGAAGAGTCAAGGTCCCGGCCGAAATTGATCTCCTCAACAACCCGGTTGAACTCTTCTCCAACAGGAGCTGCTATTTCCTCGGCCACCATTTTAAAACTGGCCAGGATTGAATGGCCTGCCTTCAGGGAATAGCCCATAAGGTCGAGGGCATCAGGAAAAAGGGTCTCGAATGCGGATCGTCTCTGCTTCCGTTTATAAAGGAGATAGAGAAACGGCAGCACCATTCCGGCACCTGTAATGAGAATGGACAGGGGGAGAATCAGCTGCAATGATGTGCAGATCAGGAGAAGCCCTGCTCCGGCAGTCAGGGTGGAAAGGAGAAAGACGCTGGCCAGGGTGCTCACGCCACCCTGCTGCATGAGTGCGTCCAGGGCCCTTACGGCCGGAATTGTGGAGAGCATCCTGTCTAACAGCTTGATGTCGCTGAACTTTCTATAATAGAGGATGTCGAGCTCGTCTTTTCCCCGCGGGCCGGTTGAGTACCGTTCGACGACCTTGTTGATCGTACGGGTGTCCGGTTTGACGAACAGCGAGTAAACCAGTTCGCAGACAGCAATAATCAGAAAAAAGAGTGCGACAGGGAGTATGAATTTCATCGTTTACCTCTTGTTAATCCGCAAAGACTATTCCTGTTCAAATAAATTTTCCGTTATCGGAATGCCCATTTTCGTAAATCGATCAAAAAACTTGGGTCGTATACCGTGGGAGCGGAACCGTCCTGCAACAACACCATCTTTATCCACATCGCTCTGCTCAAATGAAATTATCTCCTGCATGGTGATGACGCTTCCTTCCATCCCTGTGATTTCCTGAAGGCTGACCACTTTTCTCGACCCATCCACCAGTCTCTCGATCTGGATAACAACATTGATTGCCGAGCTGATGAATTTTTTGATATAGTCACTGGGCAGGTTGAAACCGGCCATGTTGACCATGGTCTCAATACGCATCAAGGCATCCACGGGAGTGTTGGCGTGCACCGTGGTCAAGGAGCCGTCATGGCCGGTATTCATGGCCTGCAGCATATCAACAGCCTCGGCCCCGCGCACCTCCCCGACAATAATCCTGTCCGGCCGCATCCGCAGGCTGTTGCGGACCAGGTCTCGCTGGGTAATCTGCCCTTTGCCCTCAAGATTTGCCGGCCTGGTTTCAAGCCGAACGACATGATCCTGTTTCAGCTGCAGTTCCGCCGAGTCCTCAATGGTCACGATCCGTTCGGCATGCGAGATAAACTGGGACATGACATTCAATAATGTGGTCTTGCCCGATCCGGTTCCTCCAGAGATAAGAACATTAAGCCGCGCCTGAACAATGGCCTTGAGCAGTTCACCGAGGACTGGCGTGATTGTCTTTAAGACCGTCAGGTCTTTCAAGGTCAGAGGGTCGACGGCAAACCTTCTGATGGAAAGGCAGGGGCCATCCAGGGCCAGGGGAGGAATGATGGCATTGACCCGAGAACCATCCGGCAGGCGAGCGTCTACCATCGGTGAGATTTCATCAATCCTTCTGCCGACGGCGGAGACTATCTTCTCGATGATTCTCATCAGGTGGGTATCATCCTTGAAACGCACCCTTGTTTTTTCAATTTTGCCGAATCGTTCGACATAGACGGACTTATAGGAGTTGACCAGGATGTCAGAGACTGAATCATCCTGCATGAGACCCTCAAGAGGCCCCAGGCCAAGGACCTCGTCTTCGATCTCTTTTAACAGGCGGGCATGCTCTTTGGCGTTGAGGGGGATGGTCTGCAGGGTCTTGTCGGCCAGGATGCCTTCCGTGGCCTTGCTGATCTCCCTACGCAAACGGACCTCGTCAATACCGTCAAGGAGTGACAGGTCAATGATCTTGGTCAGCCGGTCATGAATATTGGACTTTAATTCGACATATTCATCAGAGGCGTCTATGTCGGTGATATCCAGTACTGTTTTTTTGGCGGTGTCAGTGTCGTCTGCTGACCGTTCCAGATTTTTTAAAAGCTCCTGAAGTGCCATGTTGTAGGTCTCCTCACCATAAAACTTGCGTTTATCTGAACCAGCTGAAAATACCTCGTGGCCTTTTGTTAGCCGACTCAACTACAGATTCAGCAAGTTTTTCATAAGCTTTAGCGACGCTGGAGCTTGCGGAAATTTCGGCAATAGTTTTGCCATTATTGATGGCTTCCATGGTTAATTGGTAGTCATTGGGAATGGTCGTTGAAATGTCCGTGCCGATTATTTTATTGGCTTCAGTCAGGCTGATCTGCGCTTTTTTTTCAAATCGATTGGCAATGATCCGCAGTTTGCCGTCGGTCACGCCGCCCGTGGTGAGAATGGACTCCTGCAGCTTTCTTACATTGATGATGCAGGGAAGGCTGAGGATGGAGACCAGATAGACACGTTCTGATTCAGCAAATATCTTGCAGAGATTATCATCAAACACCATGCCGCCATCAATAATGATATAGTCAAAAAACTGGCGCATGGCCTTCACTATCTGAAACAGGGAGTCAGCCGGCAGATGGGCCTCTGTTTCAAATCTGCTTGGGGCCGGCAGCACATAGACTCCTGACGAATGGTGTGTCATGGCACTCTGCAGGTACGCCGCGTCAAGCCTGCTGAAGTTTTTGCCGATCTCCTCCCAGTTGGTATCCGTCTGGAGGTCAAGGAAGAGGGGGACCTCGCCGACGAGTCTGTTCATGTCGATGAGGGCAACCAGTTTTTCCGGATCAAGGGCCTGGATGCTGGTGGCCAGATTGACGGCAAAGGTCGTGGTGCCGACACCACCTTTCGCCCCGAGGACACTGAAAATCCTGCCCAGGATCAGCGGCTTCTCGCCAGGCTGGTTCTTTACCAGAGATTCAGCCTTAACTTTCTGGAAGGCGCTGATAACCTCCCCGGGGTCTATAGGTTGAGAGAAGAACTCTTTGGCCCCTGCCCGCAGGGCAGGAAGCAGGATGTCGGAGGTTGTTTTCGCTGAGGTGAGAAAAAGGGTGCCCACCACATTTTCCTGCAGCAATGCCCTGATGGTCTCGAATTCGGATGCCGGGTTGCTGCCAATTTCCAGAACCAGGACATCAATCCGAGCAGCGTCGTTACCTTTCTGCAGGGTGAACCCATCAAGACCCTTGATAATCTGGGTAAGACTCTCCTGAATCGCCGGGGTCTTAATGGCCAGTTGTACAGATAATGGATTTTTTTGAGTGGTCATATGATTCCTTTGGGCAGTTCTTTTGTTTTATTCTGGGGCCGATTGCCCACTTTCAAACGCTGTTCCACCATCTCACTCGACAAGTAGGGGGTTCACAAGTAGAGGGTTCATTGGGCACATATAGTAATCTTCACCTCCACGGCGCTCCGTACAATCCGGAAGAAAGTAAATAGTTCTACTTTGGTACAAATCGTCGTAAAAATCGTTGTAATCCGACTCATTGTAATCCGGATCTCCTGGTCCTGGTGGTTTATTCTCATCGTGATTGGCATTCCCGATATTGAATGTATTAACAAACGATATCCAGCATGACCGATAGCCAACTTCACAGGTCCAGTGTATTGGTGGTGGTTCTGGCACACCATCGACCGGGGTGACCGGGGCGGTCATGTCCCGTGGTACATCTGCATAATACGTATCTTCATCTCCGGGATTACCCGTTAATACTCTGGTTATCCAGATAACATTTACATTCACTGCTGTCTTAAGTGGTAAGCAAGGACTAATGTCCATGCCATCTGGGCCTGTGCACTCAACAACGGGAAGCGTAATATTCCAATTTTTTGTCCCTGACGATGAATTTTCCAATTTCTGCCAGCATGTAAAAAAATCAGTATATCCTACGTTACTCATACCATTGAGCATTCCCATAGTTTTTCCTACTTCTACTGGCTGAGGACTGCCCTCGCATATAAGATCTCGTACCTCACTAGTATTTGTTCCTCCTGAGCAATTATCAGTACTAAGATTGCTCCATCCACCTGTATCATTGTTATTATTGGTCATTTTCCCAACATCGCATGACAAAAGTCCAGTGCTGGGATCGGTAATAGCTGCCAGGCATAGGGCAATCGGCTGGTCAAAAAAACTTTCCGGATAACCTAACCAGGCAACGGCAACCGTAGAGACAAAGAACCGTTCAAAACCGAGAGTCTTGGCAAAAAATGAGGGGGTGTCTCTCCTGTCTGTCTGAACCCTGACCGCGTTGATAGGTACAGCATCGGCGACGAATTTTTTGGTGGTAAAAGACCAGTGGCCGATTTGCACTGTTATCTCAATATCCTCAAGGACATGATTTCCTGTTTTGTTGGCTTTGGCTACTTTCTCTGCCTCAGGTATTACCACATCATCAATATCAGTTATTGTACAATCATTAGTGAACAAAACGCTCGCTCCAGCAAGGGCACCGGCATCAGCAGCGTTCTGTAATTCATTACGGACACCGTAAAGATAGTTGACATCTATGCCGAGGGCGGCAAACCCCAGCAGCAGGGTAAGGATCAGGGCGACAAAGATGGCGGTGGCACCCTTCTCATTCTTTCGCAATATTCTATTATGGATTTTCATCGTCAATAACTCCCTGTTCCTGACCGTTCCATTCGCATAATTGTTCTTCCTTCTAGAGGCATGTCGAGGCGATCAAATTCACCCTTAAGCAGCTTGCGAAGATTAGGCAGGACGAGAAAGTCATAGGTATAGGGTACAGTGACTCTGACATACCACTGTCCGTCATTCCACTGGGCGGGGACTGCAGGTGGCGGACCCCAGGACCCCTCGTTTGTTGGATCAGTACTATATTTAACCCCGACATCTGTGCTGGCAATGTCCTCATTGACACCAAAATTGACGAGATAGCCGTTGGCATAGTTGGCCACAAGATCTTGTATCTCATCCACATCAGCCGGATCGTAGGAGCCGTACTCATCTTGGTGGTAAACAATGGCGGTGCGGGCGCCTTCCCTCGAGGCATTGGTGATAACGGCCTTGTCAAAGAGCAGCAGCGCGAACTCGATGATGCCGAAGGTGAGGACAAAGAGCAGCGGGGCGATCAGGGCAAACTCAACGGCGGAAACGCCTTTTTCTGATTTCATCATCATGAATTACTCCCCGGAAGCAGACTATTTGACA
>JAHYIV010000031.1 GCA_019429465.1 Desulfoarculaceae bacterium | reverse complement strand
ACCCGGCCCGTGAGCCGGTGGGTGTTTATGCCACGCCCTGCCCCGGATTCCATTGCATTTCATCCAGGCCACCTGCCGGGGAAGTGGTCAGGTGCAAAGAACATCGTCTTTGCGAGCGGCAGCGAAGCAATCCAGAAAACCCGGCCCGTGAGTCGGTGGGTGTTTATGCCACGCCCTGCCCCGGATTCCATTGCATTTCATCCAGGCTCCCTGCCGGGGAAGTGGTCAGGTGCAAAGAACATCGTCTTTGCGAGCGGCAGCGAAGCAATCCAGAAAACCCGGCCCGTGAGTGCGGACGGGGGTGAAGTAACAGAGGTGGCCTTGGTGACCGTGGCCCTACACCTCTGGACTGCCATGTTGCGTGTGCCTCGCAGTGACGGGGCGATCTATTATCGCCGCGTCCCCAAGGCGATAATGGTTCCGTTCCGGCCTGTTCTGCCATTGCCCTGGCGAACGGCGCGGCGGTAGGAAAAGAAATCAGGGCTGCAGGAGGTGCAGATCGTAGCTGTCCTGATCTTCTGCGGCTGCAGGCCGGCCGCCAGCAGTTGGGACCTGGATATCCGCCAGAAATCAAAATGATTGGGGCGGGTCTGAAAGGGGAGGAAGGAGGCCGGCAGCTCCTGGCGATGATTGATGAATTCCGCGCAGCAGGGCCCCAGTGAGGGACTGATGGAGGCCACCATGTCTTCAGGCCGGGAGCCGTAACAGGAACTCATCGCCCGCACGGTCTGTTCGATGATGCCAATGACGCTGCCTCGCCAGCCGCAATGCACTGCCGCGATTGCCGATTGCACCGGGTCATGCAGCAGGATGGCCTGACAGTCGGCATGCTGGATCATCAAGCCCACCCCGCGCCTGTCGGTTATCAGGGCATCGACGCCATCCCTCTCCTCGTCATGCTCGGGAACCTTCTCAATTCTGTGTATCTGATCCCCATGAACCTGTCTGGCCGAGACCAGGCGCGTGATCCCTAAGGATAGCTTGATCCTGTCGCGATTGTCCTGTACCTTTTCCGCCTGATCGCCAACCCCGAAACTCACATTGAGTGAGGCACAGGGGGCTTCGCTTGTGCCATGATGGCGGTCACAGGTGGCCTGGATGAGATCGGGGGTCGAGGAGAGAAGAAGGGGAGAGGGGCTTGGCATCGGGTTTTCCGTAGATATGATTTTATTTGCTCAATCGGTTGGATACTATGAAGGTAGGGGCGACCCGGTGGGTAGCCAGTGCCGCCCCGGATACCCACATTGTTGCTTGATTGCACCACGGGCGACCCACCGGGTCGCCCCTACGATCTTTTTAGATTACCTGAAGAGTATGGCATCACTGGCTGTAAAAAATAAAAAAGGGGAAGGTCCCATGACTGGAACCTTCCCCGAATACTCACCAACAGAACGGTTTGATCAGGAGGTATTCACCCCATGATCAAAAGGACCCGTTTTTTGCCCAAGAGCCTAGAATGTGACCTCAAGGGTCAGGTAGATCTGATCGGCAGACTCGATGGGATCCATTCCCATCATCTCGAGTTTCGCCAGATCTCCGGCGTCACTCAGGTCATAAGGCGCCATGTTCCAGTCGTTGGAACCGGCATAGTCATACTCGTAGCGCTGATAGCCGAGACGCATGAAGGTCTTGGCATACTTGGAGATGGCCTCGCCCATGGGCAGGTCATAGATACCATAGACCTCAAAGACATTACCGCGGGCAGCGATCTTGGACTGATAGAGATCGTCATGTCCCGGGGTGAATCCGATCCAGTACTCGGAACCGTAATTCCATTCAGCTCCAAGCTTGAGGCCGATCGGGTCGATATCATAACGGATACCGACATGGGCCATATAGCCGTTCTTGCTGTCAGTGTTAGGACCAACTATTGGGCCATAGCCCATCTGACCCATTGCCATGGCAGCATAGTCATTGAACATACCGTTGTCGTTGGGATCTGTACGGGTCCAGCCGCCGGCAACGAAGAAGTTGAAGTCGCCAAACTTGTCCATATAGGTGATACCGGAATGCTGGATGTTACCCACGTTGATCCGGTCACCCATGCCTGATATGAGACCAAACATGTCATTAATGATAGGATCCTGGAAGTTGGGGTAATTAACAATATTGGTGGCCAGGAAGGACTGGGCATAAAGGAAGCGGTCACCCTTCTTCAGGATATCCCAGCTCAAGCCTACGAAATCCATATCTTCCATGGGGTCGCCATCCACCTGCAGTCCATCCTCAAAACCACGTCCATAACAGATGCGAACGCGACCGGTGCCTATATCTCCGCCCCAGCTATAGGCATAGCCCATGGAGAGACCGTCAAAGGCATAGTCCATGATCAGCGGGGTGCCGCTGCGTTCGTCGAGGTTCATGCGAATATTGGAGGGATTGCCGTCGGTGGTCGGACGACGACCGATGGAGAACCAGATGGGTGCGCCGCCGATGTTGTTGAAGTTGACAAAGGCACGGTCAACACGCAGGGCATTGTCGGACGGGGTGCGGGTGGAGTTGCCGTCAAACTGCGGCCAGGCGGTACCGGAAGCATCGGTCCATGCGGACTCCATGCCCCAGGCCTTGTACATGGCCAGACGGCCCTTGAACTCGACGTTCTCGGTCACGCCGACACGCATGTTCAGACGAAAGCGGTTGGTGAATGAGGTGTCGTTGTCGAGAGATCTTCCACTAACAGTCTCGGCATTGTAGAAATCCATACGGGTACGGAAGTCGCCGTCGAGCTTAAAACGGGCGGACAGGTCCCAGTCATCGGCACGATCACTGAAGCTGGAAACGGTCTCGTCGAGGGCGCCAACCTTGGCGGTGGTGGCGGCATTGGCCTCGGCCTGGGCAGCCATCTGTGACTTCAACTGGTCAAGCTGGGCGCTCAGATCCTGGATCTTGCGATCAAGATCATTGGTTGGCTGTGGGGCAACACCTGCAGAGGCAGCAAGCGGCAGGGCCAGCAGGCCGGCAAGGGCCAGCATGGAAAATTTTTTCACCATTTTTTTTCTCCTTCTCTTTGTTTCGTTGTTAACGATTCCGGGATCCTTCTGGGATTCCGGGTCGCATTCAAAATCCACCCCTGTTCGCATAAACGAACAGGGGTGCCAAGCAGTTCCAACACTTTCATTGAATCTAGTTTTTAGCCTTACAGATTGTTTTCTTGTTTTTTTGCCAGAAAATAATTTGTAAGGCACTTATTCCGTTCATCGGGGTTAGATCATATTCAAATATAGCAATAATCATTTACAATAATTTGTACTAATGCATTTTTATTTCCATGTCAACTAATTATCCTCTTTTTTTTTCAGTCCTGGCCATGCGGCTTTGCGGCCAAGTACAAAATTTTATCCCCGCTGTCCATCGAGGCCAAGATCACGCCGGATGAGGGTGACAATATATGGGAGTTGAAAAAAAAATGGATCATTAATATAGTACAGCCGTCCAGGCGGACCGTAGGGATGACCCGGTGGGTCGTTCTTTGCTGCCATAACCTCTGTATTATCTCTGATGGCAAAGGGGGACGCGGCAACAGCGTCGCTCCTGCGAGATTCTTTCCGCTGCCACCAATGATTATTTGTTAATTTCTGCAATCTCAATAACCCTGGTTTTTTTCATGCAAAACAGCTCACCCTTTACACTGCACTGCAGTTCTTCCTGCTGCGCCGCCCGCAGGGGCGAGGTGCGCACTGAGCACGGCACCTTTCAGACCCCGGTTTTTATGCCGGTCGGGACGCAAGGCACGGTCAAGGCGGTGACCCCTGAAAACCTGAAGGAGATGAATGCCCAGATCATCCTGGGCAATACCTATCACCTCTATATCCGGCCCGGCCATCAGCTGATCAAGGAGTTCGGCGGCCTGCACGGCTTCATGAACTGGGACCGTCCCATCCTCACCGACAGCGGCGGTTTCCAGATATTCAGTCTCAAGGAACTGGCCAGGATCACCGAGCAGGGCGCCACCTTTCGTTCGCATCTGGACGGCTCCAAACTCTTTCTCGGTCCCGAGGAGGCGATTCAGGTTCAGGAGGGTCTGGGCTCGGATATCATGATGTGCCTGGATACCTGCATCCCTTATCCTTCAACGAGAGAGGAGACCATCAAGGCCACCGATCTCACCACTCGTTGGGCCAGGCGCTGCCGGGAGGCCCAGACCGATACCGGGCAGCTGCTCTTCGGCATTGTCCAGGGCGGTATGTTTACTGATCTGCGGAAGGAACACGCCCAGGCCCTGATTGATATCGGTTTTGACGGCTATGCCCTCGGCGGATTGAGTGTCGGCGAGGACAAGGAGCAGATGCGGGAGATGACCGAGGCCGTCATCCCGCATCTGCCCGTGGAATATCCCCGGTATCTGATGGGGGTCGGCACCCCTGAAGATCTGGTCGAAGGGGTCTACCGGGGCGTGGATATGTTTGATTGCGTGATGCCCACCCGCAACGCCCGCAACGGCACCATGTTCACTTCAAGCGGCAAGATTACTATTAAAAATTCCCGCTATCGGGATGACAAGGGGCCGCTTGATGCCAACTGTAACTGCTACACCTGTCGGAATTATTCCCGGGCCTATCTTCGCCATCTCTTTCAGTGCCGGGAGATACTCAGCTATCAGCTGAACACCATCCATAATCTCCATTATTACCTGAACCTGATGGCAGAGATGCGGGCAGCGATAGAACGGGATCAATTTGCCGCCTTTCGCAACGATTTTTATGGCAGGCTTGCATCCGAATGATTAACATAATCTTTTTAATCTGATAAAAGTCGAGAGAGTAGTTTACCTTACAAATTTTTTGGAGGAATTATTATGGAAGCAACCGGAGCGGGAAGTGGATTCGTCTCTTTTATCCCTCTTATTCTTATCTTTGTCGTTTTTTACTTTCTGCTGATCAGGCCGCAACAGAAACAGGCCAAGGCCCATCAGCAATTTTTAAATGAACTGAAAAATGGCAACAAGGTTATCACCAAAGGCGGTATTCTTGGCACGATCACCGGGTTGACGGATACTGTTGTTACCCTGGAGATCGCTCAGGACGTCCGCGTCAAGGTCTCCCGTTCTGCTATTGCCGGCCCTGAAAGCTCGAACGTAGTAGCTGCCCCTGCCAAGGCTGGCGGCTGAGGGATCGGCGGCTGCTGATATTCTGCAGGTTGCAGAGGGCGCTTTCAAGACAAGGGTTGATGGTTTCGTAAAAACTCAATTTCTGGGATGGCTAAGTAAAAAGCGTCAAATGCGAGGCGCGCAAATTTCGAGGAATGAGGCGTACTTGAGTACGCCGCAGTGACGAGATAATTCGGAGTCTCGCAAGCTCGCTTACCTGCAGCAACGAAGCAGTTGACGACTTTTTACGACGCCATCAAGGGTTGATGCTGTTCAGGCTCAACCCTTGTTTCATCTTGTGATAACTATTTTGCTTGACAGCTATCTGACTAAGTCTTTTGCAATACTCTCTTTTTTGTGATACATAATTAGTAGAGATGGTCCGAAGAGAGTAGCAGCAGACCGTGTGAATCTTCTTGTGTTTTTGGAAAAAAGAAAGGAGGAACCGGCTATGACAATTCAGGAAGCCGTCAGTATTCTTATGCTGAGTCCTTTTTATTTTAAGATGTCTCCCGCTGACCGGAAAATACTGGTGCAGGAATATTGTGAATTTTTTAATAAAATCGCGATGCAGCAGAATGAGTCAGATAGCAATAAGGATTAGGGGGGCATCATTTTTCTTCATAAGTCCTTTGACTCGCAGGTTCTGTTGGCATGTCAATTAAGTTACTGGCCTTAGAGCTGTATCGCTCCCGGCAGGATGTCGCTCGCCTTGAAGCACAATGTGAGGCCCTGTCCGTGAGCAGCAGGGATGATGCGCTTGAGGAGTTGCGTCAGTCCCGGGCGGAACTGCAGCTGCTCCGCAAGATGCTTGATGACAAGAAGGAATCCTCGATCCTGGCCGTCCGTCCCCGTGTCTATTAGTGTCTTACAGATTATTTTCTTGTTTTTTTGCCAGAAAATAATCTGCAAAAGGCACTTCTCCCGTTCATCGGGGTTAGGGGAGTCTTCTTCTCTGTTCCAACCCTGCCTGGCGCCTGCTCGCCATCGCCATCCCCTCGCGCCTGCCTCACTCTCTTGCTGCTATTTTCCAGTTAACGATAAGCTGGGATTGCCATTTACCCTGTTCGTATTTATTTTACAACAATTCTCTGCGGAGTGCCTCAAGGAACAGGATGCAGTTCCAGGCATAGTTGGCCCGCCAGTCAAAAAAAATGTATGCCGCTGTCCCTTCCCTGTCTCCTGGTATCCAATCCGTAAGGCAATGATCCTCCGGTTTAGCTCTGTCAATAGTTGATGGTCCCGCAGAAAAAACAGAGTATAGTAACGTCATTTCGCTTATCTGGAGAAATCTTAATAGTATTAAATTGTTAAGATGAGAGTTTTTTCTCGCAGTCGCTCGAAATGACAGGCCTTTTTGACTCTGTGCGCAGGCATCACAGCTTCTGCCTCAAAGAGAACAAGATTTTTTGGCGATCCTTGGCAACATCGGGGTTTCGCAGCATTTGTTGGGGTTGACTGGGCTGATAAAAAACATGATGTAAGCATCTCATCTGGTGATGGAGGCAAGCCGGTTCATCAAGTAATAACCCATACCCCTGAAGCGTTGAATGAATGGCTGCTTTCCTTACGCCAACAGTACCCCGATGGACTTATTGCCCTGTGCCTTGAACAATCAAGGGGTGCGCTGATCTTTCACTTGCTTGGGTATGATTTTTTAACCCTCTTTCCTGTGAACCCTAAAAATCTTGCTCGTTTTCGCGAGGCGTTTGCGGGTAGTGGTGCTAAGGTGCAACTTGAGGACCGGGTTCGGGCGAGGACGGCGGATCTTGTCGTGGCCAGGGACCGTTTGCAGCAGGAAGCGCGCGAGCGGGAGGGGTTCAGGGAATTGCGTATGGTCGAACTGAAAAATGAAAGCAGGGGATTGAGAGCGCTGCCTGGTCAGGAGGTGAAAGCGGGAGAGTGAAACAAGGAAAAATAATGACCAGGGCATTGATTATCGAAGACACGCCGGATAATATGAGGCTTATCACCTTTATCCTCAACAAAAACAACATCGACACCATTGAGGCTGAAACCGGGAGAAAGGGCGTCGAGCTGGCCCTGGCTCATCCCCGGCCCGATTTTATCATCCTTGATATCCAGTTGCCGGATATCAACGGCGACGAGGTGCTGAGGATTATCCGCAACTCGGAGGTCAACGGCGCCATACCGATCATCGCCATGACCTCCTACGCCATGAGCGGCGACCGGGCCCGCCTGCTCGCCGCCGGTTGTAACGGCTATATCGAAAAGCCCATCGACCCGATGATTGTCATGGACCAGATCCGAGAGATCCTGCAATCAAGGTGTTGAAAAACAGGCACAAAGCAGAGAGCCCTTGCCCTCTCTGCGCCTTTGCCCCTTTGTTTATGGTGAAAAGATGAGAATTCTGATAGCTGATGATGATGTGGATTCCCGGATGGTACTGCAAAAAAATCTGGAAGCTGCCGGCTATGTGGTCGATGCCGCGGTCAATGGCCAGGACGCACTGGAGCGGGCAAGAAAGTGCCCTCCTGATCTGATTATCTCCGATATCCTCATGCCGGTGCTCGATGGCTACAAGTTCTGCTTTGAGGTGAAAAACGACAAGATTCTGAACCGTATTCCCTTTGTCTTCTACACGGCAACCTATGTCGATCTTGAGGATGAACGGCTGGCCATTGGCCTTGGCGCCTCCCGTTATATCCTCAAACCGGTGGCGCCCGATGAATTTCTGCACCTGATCGATGAGGTGGTGCGGGAGGCCCAGGAACAGATCCTGGCCGTGCCTGATGAGCTGGTGGAAGATCCCTTGAACCTGTTCCGGATGTATGATACCAGTGTTGCCAGAAAACTCCATGAAAAGGTGCGGGAGCTGGAGCTGTACCGACTGATCTTTGACAACTCCACCGAGGCCGTGGCGATCGTTGATACTGCCGGTTGTGTGCTCAGGCAGAATCCTGCCCATGGCCGGCTCCTCGGCTATACGGATGAGGAGTTGTGTGGCAGGAGTCCGACCGTTTATCTGGAGGCAAAGACGGGTGCGGGCATCATTGCTGGGCTCAGTCGAAATGTTATTGCCGAAGGGGAAGGGGTGGCCATCTCCAGGGGAGGAGGGCGGATTGCTGTCGAATATACGGTTTTTCCGATCAGGAATGAGCCCGGCAACGTCTCTGCCCGTGTCTGGATACTGCGCGATATCAGCAAACGAAAGGAAGCGGAAAAACAGCGGCAACTTTTCCGGACCCTTGTTGATTGTTCCAATGATTGTATCTTTATTCTTGATCCGGAAACGGGCAGGTTTATTGACGTCAACGATCGGGCCTGTGAGCGGATAGGGTACGGGCATGCCGACTTTTTGCGGAAACAGGTTGGGGCCGTGGATCCATCCATGGACACCATGGAAAGATGGCAGGCCCATGTGGCCCGGATGAAGACCGAGGGTACGGCGATCTTTGAGTCGGTTCACCGGTGCGCGGACGGTACGGAGTTTCCGGTAGAGGTGAGCGTGGTCTACACCGAAACCGATGATGGGGACTACTTGATGGCAGTGGCCAGGGACATTACCGAACGGCAGGAGTTAACCGCCCAGCTGTTGCAGTCCCAGAAAATGGAGGCGGTTGGCAAGCTGGCGGGCGGCGTGGCCCATGATTTCAATAATCTGCTCAGCGTTATCCTGGGCTATACGGAGATAGCCCAGAAACGGTTTTCTCCGTCCGAGCCGGTGGCGGAAGAATTGCGGCAGGTCGAGATCGCCGGGAAAAGGGCTGCGGATCTTGTTCGCCAGCTGCTGTTGTTTGGCCGTAAAGAGCAGCAGCTCTTCACCCCTATTGATCTGCCCGGCGCCATTGACGAGCTGTTGAAGATGCTGCGCCGGGTCATTGGCGAGGATGTCCGGCTTGTCCTTAATTTTGCTGATGACTGCTGGCGGATTGAGGGGGATGCCGGCAATATTGTTCAGGTGGTCATGAATCTGGCGGTCAATGCCCGGGACTCCATGCCCGAAGGGGGTGTTCTCCGCATGAAAACTGAAAACGTCGTGATCGATGAGCAGTACTGTAGGCATCACCCGGAGGCGCGGCCTGGCAGGTTTGTCTGTCTTACGGTCAGTGATACCGGAGTAGGCATGAGCGAGGATCTGCTCACCCACATCTTTGAGCCCTTTTACACGACCAAGGAGGTGGGTAAAGGGACCGGGCTCGGGCTGTCCGTCGTCTATGGCCTGGTTAAGAGCCATAAGGGCTGGCTCACTGTCTGCAGTGAGCCGGGACAGGGCGCGAACTTCCGGCTCTATTTCCCGGCAGTTTCAGCAATGGCGACCGCGAAGGCGGAAGTTGTTCCCGATCCGGAAGTGCTCCAGGGACATGGAGAAAAGATTCTGGTGGTCGATGACGATGAGATGATCCTCCAGCTTGAATTGAGCGCCCTGGGCCGAAACGGCTATGTCGTTACCGGGGCGGACTCGGCGGAGGAGGGGCTGGCACGTTTTGCCGAGCAGGGAGGGGATTTTGATCTGGTCCTCAGTGATGTTGTGTTACCGGGCATGAACGGGGTTGCCTTTGTTGAAAAGTTGCTGGAGGCGCAACCGGATCTGCACGTGTTGTTGTGCAGCGGTTATGCCGACCAGAAAAATAACTGGTCCCACAATCAGGAGCGGGACTATGCATTTCTGGAAAAGCCCTTTACCATTGTCAAATTTTATGAAGCGGTGCGGGGCGCCCTGGCGCAACCCCGATCCTGATCCTGGCGACAGGCTGGCGGTTGTATCTGGTTCCCGTGCAGGATATGGGATCCGGATATGATATGATTTATGCTGAATGGTACCAGCATTACTTGCAGGGAACGATAAGGAAATGATGATGGAAGATATCCTCTGGTGGCACTGGATTGTTTTGGGAATAATCCTGGTTCTTATGGAACTGGTGGTGCCTTCATTCACCATCTTCTGGTTTGGCCTGGGGGCAGTGGTCACCGGTCTGCTCCTGGCCCTGCTCCCGGGGATTCCGTTGAAGTGGCAAATACTGGTCTTCTCACTCTCCAGTGTCGGCTTTACCTTTCTCTGGTTTCGGCTTTTTGTGCCGCGAAAAAAGATGAGGTCCCTGTTGGTGGATGAAGAGGCGGCCATCGGCCAGACCGGCATTGCCGCCAGTCGGACGCAGGTCCCGGGGGAGAAGGGACGGGTGGCCTTTTCGGTGCCGGTGCTGGGTGAGGAGTCCTGGAGCTATCAGGCCGATGAACCGATTGAAACCGGGAACCGGGTACGGGTGATAGCGGTACTCTCACAGGACCTGAAGGAGCGGATCCTGAAGGTGGAAAAAGTGCGGTAACGGTATTGAGGAGTTCACCAAGAGTGCACTGTACAAGACAAAAGCGGCATAAGGAACTGGAATGAAATGAAATGAGCAAAAAACACTGCTTGTTTCATTACGGCACCTTGTATGATGTAATTGGCCAGACGCCACCCCAAGAAACAGCCGGAAAAGAGTGGCTGTTTCTTGGAAGCGGCATAAGAGGCCGTAGATGAAACAATCAAGAAACAGACCTTGCTTGTTTCATAACGGCCTCTAAATCTTTGAGAGGAGGAAGAGGGTATGAATGTAGGTCTTATTATTATTGGCGCAATCCTGGTGCTGGTTTTCGTGACGATTGCCAACGGGGTCAAGATCGTTCCGCAGGGCTATGAGTATGTGATCATGCGGCTGGGCAAGTATCATGCAACGCTGACGCCGGGTCTGAATCTGATCATCCCTTATATCGATACCATTGCCGCCAAGGTCACCCGCAAGGATATCTCGCTTGATATCCCCAGTCAGGAGGTGATCACCCGTGATAATGCGGTGATCATCACCAATGCCATCGCCTTTATCAATATCCATACCCCGCACAAGGCTATTTTCGGCATCGATTTCTATGAACATGCCACCAGAAATCTGATCATGACCAATCTGCGGGCCATTATCGGCCAGATGGATCTCGATGATGCCCTCAGCTCCCGGGAACAGATCAAGATTAAACTGATTCAGGCCATTGCCAATGATCTTGAGGATTGGGGGTTGACGGTCAAGAGTATCGAAATCCAGGACATCAAACCATCGACTACCATGCAGGCCTCCATGGAGCGTCAGGCCGCGGCTGAGCGGATTCGAAGGGCGGCCATAACCGAGGCCGAGGGGGAAAAACAGGCCGCTATCCTGATGGCGGAAGGGCAGAAGCAGAAGGCCATCCTGGAGGCGGAGGGCAGTCTCGAGGCCTCAAGGCGTGATGCCGAGGCCAGGATTGTCCTGGCCAATGCCACCAAAGATGCCCTGGCGCTGGTGCAGCAGGGGCTTGGGGGCGAGCAGCTGCCGGCCCTTTATCTGCTGGGCGAGAAATATATTGCCACCCTGCAGGAACTGAGCACCTCCGATAATGCCAAGACCGTGCTCCTGCCGGCGGACCTGCCGGCGGCGCTTCAGGGGATGTTTGGTCTCAAGGTGGTGAAGTGACAGGCTGAAAATCTGCTTTTTCTCATTCCGCTCGAAGCGCCTCAACCGGATGCAGTCCGGCGGCGCGGCGGGCGGGCAGGACTCCTGCCACCAGGCCCACCAGTATGGCCAGCAGCTCGGCCGCGATCACATAGCCCCAGGAGGTGTGGCTGGGCAGGGCCGGGACCAGGAGGCTGAAAAGCCGCGAAC
Source organism: Desulfoarculaceae bacterium (assembly GCA_019429465.1). Classification (GTDB taxonomy): domain Bacteria; phylum Desulfobacterota; class Desulfobulbia; order Desulfobulbales; family Desulfocapsaceae; genus UBA2270. The sequence goes on along the minus strand of JAHYIV010000031.1, from coordinate 23,983 downwards.
CGCCTATGCCCAACCCCAGCCCGACCACGCCGCCAATGGCGGCGAGTGCTACCGCCTCACCAAGAAAAAGGGTGAGGATCTGGCTCCGCTCAACCCCGAGGGCTCTGAGCAGGCCGATCTCGCCTGTTCGTTCATTAACGGCAATCGACATGATGGTCAGGATGCCGACCCCACCCACCAGCAGGGATATCCCTCCCAGTGACCCCACCGCGATCGTCAGGGTGCCCAGCACCCCATCCAGCACCTCCAGCATCTTTTCCTGGGTGGTGATGGTGAAATCCTCACTGTTGTGACGGCTTTGCAGGACCTTCCTGATCTGCTCGGCCACGGCAGCGGAGCTGCTGCTGGTGGCATGGAGGAGATCGATCTCCATGAGACTTTCCTGGTTAAAGAGGGCCATGGCCTTGCTTGTCGGGATATAGACGGCATCGTCAATATCAAAACCGAGCAGCTGCCCCTTTGATTCCATGGAGCCGATGACCCGAAAGGTCTCGCCACCAATACGGACCCGCATCCCTAAGGCCTGAGTGGAGCCGAATAACTCCTGACGCACCTTGTGGCCCAGCACCGCAAAGGCACGTGCTGCCCGGGGAGGATCGTCTGGCAGAAAACGACCGGTGGCCACGCCAATATTCCAGACCCTGGGGGCTGCGGCACCAACGCCATAGACGGTAGTGCGTCTCTGGCGTCCACCCCCCGTGACCTCGGCATTGCCCTGGACCACAGAGACTACATCAAGGACCTGGGGCAGTCGCCCGAGGGCCTCGCCGTCCTCGATGGTCAGCGGGCGGACATTGCTGATCAGGGCCCCTGAGATGCCATGAGTGGTCACCTTTCCAGGATTGATGGCGATCAGGTTGGTGCCGAACTGGGAAAATTCAGCGAGGACAAAGTGGTGCAGTCCAGTGCCGAGCGAGGTGAGCAGGACCACTGCTCCGATACCGACGGCAATGCCGGTGGCGGTCAGAACGCTGCGCAGTCGCTGGGCTCGGAGGCCGTTGATGGTATAACGGAAAAAGTCCCTGGCCTGTATGTGGCTCATGTCAGCGTCGCGCCAGGGCCAGGACCGGCTCCAGGACTGCTGCCCGGTGGGCCGGCAGGACGCCAAAGACCACCCCGGTGAACAAGGCCACTGCCAGGGCGATGACCGGTGACCAGGGGGCCAGCTGCAGCGGAAATTGCGGGAACAGAAAGGCTGCCAGGCGCATGCCGAGCAGGGCCAGGAGCAGTCCGATGCCGGCCCCGGTAAGTGACAGTATGGCCGATTCGGTGAGGAAGAGTCCCATGATCTGTCTTTGAGAGGCCCCCAGGGCCTTGAGCAGACCAATCTCGGCCCTGCGGTTGGAGACGGCCACCAGCATGACATTCATGATCATGATCCCGGCCACCACCAGGCTGATGGCACCAATTCCGGCCACCGACAGGGTCAGCGCCCTGAAGATGCGGTCAAAGGTGGCGAGGACAGCATCCTGGGTAATGACCGTGATATCGTCCTCGCCCTGATGGCGGGCCCGGATAGTCTCAAGGATAAAGTGTCTGGTCTGTTCCATCCCTTCAGGGCTGGTGGCCTCCACCAGGATACGAAACAGCGAGGAGGTATTGAAAAGCGACTGAGCTGCTGCCACCGGAATGATGACCAGCTCTCCCAGATCCTCACCAAGGGAGACCCCGGAAGAGGCTAGAATGCCGATAACCCGGAAACGGCGGTCGCCGATGCGCAGCCATTGGCCGACGGCTGCCTGTCGGCCAAAGAGCTCCTGCCTGCCTTTCATGCCGATCACGCAGACGGCCTGGGCGCGAGTCGGGTCGCCGGGCGGCAGAAAGGAGCCCTGGGCCAGGTCCAGGTGGCGGATCTCAGAGAGCTCGGAGGTGGAGCCGAGCACCATCATCTCCCGCTCGAGGTTGCCAACCGAGACCGGGGCTGAACCGGCGATGATCGGTGCTGTCCGGCGAACAGTGGCTGCTCGGCTCAGGGCCATGGCGTCATCGAGAGTAAGATCGCGCGGCGTCCCGCCCAGCAGGGGCGGAGGGCCGCCCGTGGTCTCTGAGCGCCCGGGCAGAACAATGAGGAGGTTGGTGCCAAGTGAGGTAAACTCGCCGATCACATAGCGCCGGGCGCTGTCACCCAGGGAGATGAGGACCACAACGGAGCCGACCCCTATGGTCATGGCCAGCAGCATGAGCAGGGTACGGCCGCGATTGGCCGTGGCCGCCCGCATGCTGAAAAGGAGGATGTCGTTGAGCTGCACGGATTGTCCCTCATGTCCTTGTGCGACTGCTGTCATGGTCGATGCGGCCGTCCACCATCAGTATCCGGCGGTGGGCCCGCCTCCCCAGATCCGGGTCATGGGTGACCATGATCAGGGTGATCCCCTGGTGATTCAGCTCTTCGAGGATCTCGGCCACCTCGACCCCGGCATGGCGGTCAAGGTTGCCGGTGGGTTCGTCGGCCAGGATCAGTGAGGGCTGCATGATCGTGGCCCTGGCAATCGCCACCCGCTGCCGCTGGCCGCCTGAGAGTTGATCCGGCCGGTGCTGGGCCCGGTTGCCAAGGCCAAAGGCGCTGAGGGCGGCAGTGACTCTGGTCTGTCGTTCCTCACGGGTCATGCCTGAGAGCTTCAGGGGCAGGGCGATATTGTCAAAGGCGGTCAGCCGCGGCACCAGATGAAAGAACTGGAAGACAAAGCCGATCTTGTGGCGGCGGATCCGGGCCTGCTCTTTTTCATTCAGCCCCGAGACCCGGAGCCCGTCCAGTTCATAGGAGCCACCATCTGGACGGTCGAGGAGGCCCAGGATATTGAGGAGAGACGACTTTCCTGAACCGGATGGCCCCATGATGGCGATATATTCACCGGATTCGGCGCTCATCGTTACATCAGAGAGGGCATGCACCTCTTCATCGCCTACCTGGAAGACCCGTTCTATGTGCTGGAGTTGAATCATCTCTTTATTACATTCTCTTGCGAGGCCCTGGCCCGGATCCCGTCCTTCAGACCCGGTTGATCGATGGAGAGGACAAGCAGTTCACCTTGCTGCAAGCCCTCGATGATCTCGGTTCGATCCCAGTTGCTCAACCCCGGCCGGATGGTTCTCGCTTCCAGCCGTCCTTTCGCCGGCAGATAGACATAGGCCCTGTTGCCCGGCAGCAGGGCCTGGGTGGGGATACGCAGGATGTTGTCGCGTGCTTCAAGGATGATCTCCACATCAGCGCTGTAGCCGGCCAGGAGGGTTAGCCCTTCCTGCAGATCGGTGAATTCGAGCTCCACTTCCACGGTACGGGCCTGCTTTTCGCGGTCCAGGACATAGGGGGCAATCCGGCGGACGCGGGCAGCAAAGTGTTTGTCACCAAAGGCGTCCATGGCGACCCTGGCCCTGGCGCCTACCAGCACCTTGGCCGCATCAATCTCATCAATGGGGGCGGTAACATAGAAAGAGGAGGTGTCAAGCAGTTCGATGGCGGGCAGAGTGGCGATGCCTGGCGGTGACGGGGTGATGTATTCGTTCAGCTCGCCATGGATCTCGGCGATAATGCCGGGAAAGGGCGCCAGCAAACGGGTTCGCTCCAGTTGGGCCGTGATGACATTCACACGGGCCAGGCTGGTTTCGGCGGAGGCCAGGGCCGCCTGATAGGTAAAGCCCTGGGCCCTGGCCTCGCTTTGTATCTTGTCCCGCATCTCTTCCGCAATGGCTTCGATGGCAAACAGCTGCTGCAGCCGTTTTGCCTCGCGGCTGAAGTTTTCCATCTGCACCCGGGCTGATTCCGCCTGGGCCCGGGCCGTTTTGGCCGCACTTACCGCCAGTTGCTGCTCGGCAAGAAGGTCTTTGTTCCACGGCTCCAGCAAAAGCTGGCCCTCCTGCACCAGCTCGCCTTTCTTGACGGCCAGTACACTGAGCTGTCCGCCGATAGCTGGAGAGAGCTGGGCCTGCCGGCTGGCCTTCAGGGTGCCAACCCGGGTATTGGCCACAATCTTTTCCACCGTGCCTCGGTCAACAGGCGCGACAATGACCTCGATCTCTTCAGGGGAAAGGCGGTACCAGACAATGGCTATGACCAGTAGAAGAGAGGTCAGGCTGATCCAGATGACACGATATTGAGACATACGGGTGCTCCCGGTGCATGGATGGACCTTACACCTGACTCAGGTGGAGAGTCCTTTGTCTTTTAGACTTTGAGTTGAACAGCTAGAGGCTGACAGTCTAAGCAGTCTCGGCCTCTCTTTTGATACGACCCAGCCTGGCCCCGAAAAAACCATCGATGGAAGGACCGGGGTGCGGGGCGAAAAATTTGTCCCTGACCAGTTCCCTTGCTGCTGGCGGCAGGAAGGGGGAGCATTCTTCGACCATGAATCCAGGATGCCGCTCCAGAAAGAGGGCTATAACCTCCTCATTCTCCTCGGGCTCCAGAGAGCAGGTGGCATAGACCAGGGTGCCGTCGGCGGCGAGAAGCCCTGATGCCTGTTCCAGCAGTGCCAATTGCAGCAGCTGGTAACGGGCCAGATCGCCTTCCTGCCGGTTCCAGCGGATGTCGGGATGGCGGCCGGTGACCCCGGTACCGGAACAGGGGGCGTCCACCAGGATACCGTCAAAACGGAGGTTGCATCCTTGGGCAAAATGTTGCAGGTCCATGCCATAAAGGGTGACGGGTGCCTCAGGATGGAGGCGCTGCATGTTGTCACGGAATTTCTGCTGGCGCTGGGGTTCAGGTTCAACGGCGACGATGGTGGCCTCACTGGCGGCGCAGAGCTGGACCAGACTGCCGGTCTTGCCGCCAAGCCCGGCGCAACCATCCAGGTAGAGGCCGCCTTTTTTGATGGGGCTCAGCAGCAGGGTCAGCAGCTGGGCCGCCTCATCCTGGACCTGAAAATGGCCCTGGGTGAATCCCGGCAACCTGTTGACGGCGCCATGAAAATCGGGCAGGATCAAGGCGTCCTGGCTGTATGCCCCCAACTGGACCGTGATTCCTGCCGCTTCCAGATCCGCCTGCAACTGAGATCTGGTGGTCACCCTGGTGTTGACCAGCAGAATCAGAGGTGACTGCTGATTATTGACAGCACAGATCCGCCGCATCTCTTCCTCGCCGTATCTCTGCTGCCACCGTCTGACCAGCCAGTCAGGGTGATTGAGAAAGGTCGCTCCCGCGCCGTCCATGTGACAGGCGGCGCTGAGAGTCTGCCTCCGGCGGATACTCTCCCTAAGGACACCGTTGACAAAACCATGGAGGTTTTTGGGGAGGTGGGCTGCCTGCAGGGCCTTGACAGATTCATTGACGGCCGCTGACTCGGGAATACGGTCGAGAAAAAAGATCTGGTACAGTCCGGTCAGGAGTGCCTGGCGGACAAAGGGCTTGATCCTGGAGAGCGGTTGCCGGCAGAGGGATTGGAGCAGGGATTCGAGCGTCTGTCGCTGACGCAGGACTCCGTAGATAATATTCATGGCCAGATGACGGTCGGGGCTGTCAAGCGCACATTCCACCGCCACCTTGTCAAAGAGCGAAGCGACCGGCAGGCGGCTGCGTTCGAGCTGACAGAGGGTTTCGATCGCCGCAAAACGAGCTGATTTGGCTGATTGAGGAGCTCGAGCTGTTTTCTGTCGGGATTCAGGCAAGGCTTGATCCCGCCGTCGGTGAGAGAGGCAGCAGGCTGTCAATGACGGCGATAAGCTCCGCTATGGGCGATTGCTTGGAGACCAGGGTCTGGAGGGTATGGCCGCCTCCGATCCGGCTCACCTCTTGCGGGCTGATCATGCCGGTGAGATAGAGAACGGGGATCGCTGCGGTCTGCGGCTCTTGAGCCAGGGAGGTTGCCAGTTCGACTCCGTGCATCTCCGGCATATTGATGTCGAGAATGGCAAGGTCAGGCCGTTCCTTCCTGATCAGGGCCAGGGCGGATTCGCTCCGGGTGCTGGTGGTGACCTGGAATCTTCCCGATGCCTCCAGCTCCATTTTCAGCAGATCGCAGAGATCCTCATCGTCATCGATCAGGACAATTCGTGTGATTTTTTGCATGGTTCGTTTTTTCCTTCGCTGGAGAGAGGTTCAACTTGTTGCTGCCAATAAAGAGCGCATCAGTCACCAGTTTAATGCCTTACAGATTATTTGCTTGTTTTTTTTTGCAAGAGAATAATCTGCGAAAGGCACTTATCCCGTTCATCGGGGTGAGCAGTATCACCGTGAAAAACACACGGAAAAAGACGGGCAGCGTTAATCATCCGTCTCCTCTTTTCCCTGGTAGTGGATCTGGACGGTGTCAAGATAGAGGATGATCTCCTCGATCAGCTGTCCTGCCTGCATCCGGTCACCCGTCGTCGCCGATTTTTCCAGGGCCTGGCAGAGATTGCCAAGATGGGTAAAGCCATACATCCAGGAGGTGCCTTTGACGGTGTGCGCCTGTTTTATGAGATCCTTTATTGCCCCTGTCTCCAGGGTTGCAAGCAACTGTCTGGCGTCCTGTTTTTTGTTGGCCATGAACCGGGGGATCAGTTTTGCCAGCCGCTGGTCGAGGATCAGTTTCGTTGGGTTTTGCTCCTTGTCCGTGATTGAAGCCACCTCCAGCGGAACTGGTTGCGGCTGGATCTGGCTGCCGAGATGGAGGTGGATGCCAATGGTCTCGATCAATTTTGATTTCTTCACCGGTTTGGTCAGAAAGTCACTGCATCCGGCGTCCAGGCACTTCTTCTTGAAACGGATAAAGGCGTGGGCGGTCAGGGCGATGATGGGGACCGGGTTCCGCTGCTGCCCTTGTTCCCACTGTCTGATCTTCTGGGTGGCCTCATAGCCGTCCATGATCGGCATCTCGATATCCATCAGGATCAGGTCGCAGGGGCTGGAGCAGAAGGCCTTGACGGCCTCCTGGCCATTGACGGCAGTCTTCAGGGTAAAAGGGGTGCTGCGGAGGTAGAGACGAATGAGATTGCGGTTATCCTTATTATCGTCGACCAGGAGGATGCGGGCGGGTTGCAGCCACTCGCAGCGTGCCGGCTGTAATCGGGTGTTGGTATCAATTTCAGGGCGGGGTGACGTGGCCGGTGCAAAAGGAATGGTGAAGAAGAAGGTGGAGCCTTTTCCCGGCTGGCTGGTCAACCAGATATGACCGCCCATGATATTCAGCAGCTTCTGGCAGATGGTGAGTCCGAGACCGGTGCCTCCATATTTACGGGTGGTGAGTGAATCCGCCTGGGTGAAGCTGTCAAAGATCAGCTGCTGTTTGTCGTCCGGGATGCCAATGCCGTTGTCCTTGATGGAAAATAACAGCTCCTGCCCAGGGCCAGGTTGAGACTGTATGGAAACCTTTATCTCCACCTGGCCCTGTCTGGTGAATTTGACCGCGTTTCCCACCAGATTGAGCAGGATCTGACGCAGGCGGGTGGGGTCACCTTGGAGATAGAACGGGATATCGCTGTCAATATGGGTGTGGACGGATGTCTCCTGTTCGTCGGCCCTCAGGGAAACAAGGGCGGTGATTGACTCCAGCAGGGTTGGGAGGTCGAAGTCGATCGATTCAAGCTCGGTCTGACCGGCCTCTATCTTTGAAAGATCGAGGATGTCATTGATGATCTCCAGCAGATTTTCACCCGCAGAGCGGAAGATGTGGACAAATGCGTGCTGTTCTTCTGAAAGAACGGTCTCGGCCAGGACCTCGGCCATGCCGATGATGGAGTTGAGCGGGGTTCGGATCTCATGACTCATGGAGGCCAGAAACTCACTCTTGGAGCGGCTGGCATCGAGCGCCAGGCGGCTTAAGCGCTTGTTTTCCAGAAGCGTGTCGTGCAGGTGGATGTGGGTCCTGACCCTGGCCAGCAACTCCTGCTGGTTGAAAGGTTTGACGATATAATCCTGGCCGCCGGCGTCAAAGCCTTTGACGATATCTTTCTGCTGGGAAAGAGAGGTGAGGAAGATGACCGGGATATCCTGATATCTCTGGTCTTTTTTCAGCCTGCGGCAGAAAGAGAAACCATTCATGCCGGGCATCATCACATCAAGGAGAATGATGTCAGGCGTCAGGGTATGCAGCAGTCTCATGGCCTCTTCGGCGCTGCTGCCCAGTGCTATTGTGTAATGAGCCTGTTCCAGGACGGTAACAAGAGGTGTTCGTGTGTTCGTATTGTCGTCAATAAGAAGAATGGTGTGTGCGGAATTTGGCATGGCATGAATATTGATGGTGGATGTAGCTGTTTTTGTTGAAATTCCTGTCTTTTTATGCTAGCATGGCCAGAGAAGAAAGGGGTGGTTTTTCCTTGACTGATATGAAATAAGCGTATCATAAGAATCAGGAAAATTAAATATTTCAATAACCGTAACTATCCAGCTTAATGCCGGGAAAATGCCAAAACACATGTCACGTAACTATTCAGCAGTGCCTCATATGCGAGAAAGAGGCCTGCGCAGTGTACTGATTCGTACATGAGCAGACCGATGACGAAGCAGATGAGGTGCTGCTGGATAGTTACCAATAACCATGATGGCGTCGTAAAAAGTCGCCAACTGCTTCGTTGCTGCAGGTAAGCGAGCTTGCGAGACTCCGAATTATCTCGTCACTGCGACGTACTCAAGTACGCCTCATTCCTCGAAATTTGCGCGCCTCGCATTTGACGCTTTTTACTTAGCCATCCCAGAAATTGAGTTTTTACGAAACCAATAACCATGCTCGGCGTCACCCGGAGATAAGGAGAGAGATGAGAGTTCACTGGTTGCAGCATGTTGATTTTGAAGGGCTGGGCACCATCGATGAGTGGGTGCGGGAGAAGAGGCATACGCTGAGCTGTACCCGGCTTTTTGCCGGCGAGAGTGTACCGCCGCTGGATTCTTTTGACCTGCTTATTGTCATGGGCGGGTCAATGGGTGTCCATGATCAGGGGGAATATCCCTGGCTCCAGGAGGAGAAGGCATTTTTGCGGAGGGTGATTGCGGCAGCCAAACCGGTGCTTGGCGTCTGCCTGGGGGCGCAGCTGCTGGCAGATGCCCTTGGGGCCAGGGTCTTGCCCAATAAGGAAAAAGAGATCGGCTGGTTTCAGGTCTCGCGGGCCAGTCTTGTTCCTGAACGGTTGGCGACTTTCCTGCCTGAACAGCAGCCGGTGTTTCACTGGCACGGAGACACCTTTACCCTTCCTGAAAAGGCAATCCGGCTTTATTCCAGCGCAGCCTGTGTCAACCAGGCCTTTGTCTATGAAGATCGGGTTATCGGCCTGCAGTTTCATCTGGAGACCACCCCTGACTCTGCTGTGGCCCTGATTGAGAACTGTCGGGGGGAGCTGGTTGTTGCGCCGTGGATTCAAAATGAGGAAGAGATGCTTGCTGTTGAAAAAGATGACTTTGCCGAGATCAATGGCTGGATGAGTGCCTTGTTGGCTTATCTTGCCGACCAGGCGTGAGTTATATACCCAGCGCATTTCTGTGTTATCGGCAGCCATAAACTTTTTCACGCTGTCTTTTCGTGAGCTGGGCTGGCCGTCTGACAACTCCAGGCTGGCCGTCAGCTCACAGACTCTATCACTGTCAACCAGGTAAAATACCATGGACCTCTTTGCCCAGACCCAACGATATCAACAGTCCGGAGATTTCGAGCAGGCCCTGACCGGATATCAGGACCTGCTCGCCGCCGATCAGGACAATCCGCAGCTCAGCTACCTCGTGGCCCTGCTCTTTTTTGAAAACGGCAAGCTGGGCGAGGCAGCCCGCTGGTTTACCCGCGTCGTAAGTCTGGCCCCGGAGGCGGCCCCGGCTCATTATAACCTCGGGGTCATCTTCTTTGAACAGGGCGACTACTCAAGAGCGGCTCAGGCCTATGAGGAGGCGGCCAGACTCTGCCCCGAGGATGGCGATATCTTCTTCAACCTGGCCCTGACCAGGAAAAAACTGGGACAATTCGACAAGGCCTTCAGCTGCTACCAGAAGGTACTGGCCATCACCCCTGACGCCGAGGACGTCCTGTACAACTTGGGAGTCCTGTGCAAGGATCTGCATCATCACGCTGACAGCATCTGGTTTTTTGAAAAGGTGGTCGAGAAGAATCCGGATCACGCCCAGGCCTTAAACAACCTCGGCTATCTCTATCACATGGAAAGAGAGGTCGACAAGGCCATCGCCATCTACCGGCAACTCGTCGTTCTCGACCACAACGCCTGTATGGCCAGCCATATGCTGGCAGCGCTTACCGGCACGACCACGGCCGCGGCCCCTGACGCCTATATCCGTGCGGTCTTTGACAGCTTCTCGGAACATTATGATGAGAGTCTGGTGGAAAAGCTGGGTTATACCACCCCGGCTCAGCTCAGAGAACTGCTTGCCGGCAGGGACAGCCGCCGTTTCCCCGCAACCCTTGATATGGGTTGCGGCACCGGGCTGTCCGGTGAGGCCTTTGAGGGGCTGACCGAAAAACTGATCGGGCTTGATCTCTCTCCCGGGATGCTGGAGGTGGCAGGAAAGAAAAGGTTGTATGACAGCCTCCACGAAACAGATATCTGCTCATTTCTGCGTGCAAGCAGGATCTCTTTTGACCTTTTTATTGCCGCCGATGTTTTTGTCTATATCGGCGATCTCAACGAGATCTTCACCCTGGTCAAAGAGAGGGCCGCCGAGGGAGGGATTTTCCTCTTCTCAACAGAGCTCGCCGACCAGGGCTTCCGCCTGCAACCCATGGGCCGCTATGGTCATGCCGAATCCTATATCAGGGGGCTGGCCCGGGAATCCGGTTTTTCAGTGATCAAGGTTGTTGCCGCCAATATCCGCAAGGAAAAAGAGGAATGGATCACCGGCAACCTCTATATGCTGCGTGCCTGAGCAAAAACGTGGGAGGATTCAAAATAGCATGGGGGGCGAAGAGCCGCTCCTCACTCTGGCTGCCGATACCCCTGTGGATTATTTTTCTGCCAGAGCCAGTGGTCACGGCACATCTCCGCCAACCCCAGTTTCGCCTGCCAGCCCAGCACCTCACTGGCCAGGGTTGGATCTGCATAGCAGGCTGCAATGTCACCCGGTCTCCTGGCCGTAAGCACATGAGGAACAGGGCGCCCGGAGGCTTGGGCGAAAGCCGCCACCATCTCGAGCACCGAGTAGCCGTGACCAGTCCCGAGATTACAGAGGACAAGCCCGGGCCTTTCCGCCAATGTCCGCAAGGCATGCACATGGCCGCGCGCCAGGTCCATCACATGGATGTAGTCGCGCACCCCGGTGCCGTCCGGGGTCGGGTAATCACCGCCAAAGACAGAGAGGTGCGGCAGCCGTCCCACCGCCACCTGAGCAATATAGGGCATGAGATTGTTCGGAATACCGGCAGGATCCTCACCGATCCGACCGGAGGGGTGCGCCCCCACCGGGTTGAAGTAGCGGAGGATGGCGACCTGCAGGGCCGGATCGGCAATCCGGGCATCCTGCAGGATCTGCTCGATCATCAGCTTGGTACTGCCATAGGGATTGGTGGGGTGAACAGGAAAATCCTCGCGGATCGGTACGCTCTCAGGGTCGCCATAGACGCAGGCTGAAGAGGAGAAGACGATCTGCTTCACTTGGTGTGCCGCCATGCATTCGAGGAGCACGAGCGTTCCGGTCAGGTTGTTGTGGTAGTAACGCAGCGGTTCGGCAATGCTCTCCCCCACCGCCTTGAGGCCGGCAAAATGAATCACGCCGGAGATGGGATAGCTCCGGAACACCGCTTCCAGGGCCGCCCGGTCGAGCAGATCCACATCATGTACCGCCACGGGCTTGCCGGTAATCAGACGAACCCGTTCCAGGGACGCGCGGCTCGAATTGACGAAGTTGTCAACCACCACGATTTCGTATCCGGCCTGCTGCAGTTCGACGATGGTATGAGAACCAATGTAACCGGCGCCGCCGGTAACGAGTATATGTGCCATTATCTGTCCTCTCTTTTCTCTTGTTTAACTCCACATCAAATACCGACATCAGGCGATAATACCGAGGTCGATCATTTATGGACAGACACTAGATAGTGGACCACAAATCAGTCACACCACTTTTTGCTCTTTTCCCCCGCGGAAGGAGAAAAAGGATCAACGGAGTTTGTTCTTCAGCCCCTTGCCGACAATCACTGTCAGATAGAAAAAACCCGCCAGCATGACGATGGCAGGTCCGCTGGGCAGGTCGAGATCATAGCTCAGGGCCAGGCCGCCTCCAACCGAGATGATGCCGAGCAGGGTGGCCAGCAGCATCATCTGCCATATCCGGGTGCTGAAATGGGAGGCAGTGGCGGCGGGCAGGGTGAAGAGGGCAATCACCATAACAATCCCCACTACCCTGACCATCAGGACAATGGTGAGGGCGGTCAGGCAAAGCAGCAGCAGGGTATAGAGTTCGGTTCTGATGCCGCGCAGACGGGCAAATTCCTCGTCAAAACAGACGGCAAGCATCCGGTTGTAGCTGAGAAGACCAAGGCCGATGACGATCACATCGAGTACGGCAATGGTCAGCAGATCACGGCCCGTGATCATCAGGATATTGCCGAAGAGGTAACTCATGGGATCGATGTAGCCGGGGGTCTTGGCGATAAAGATGATACCCGTGGCCATGCCGAGCACCCAGATGGCGCCGATCACCGAATCAACCCGTTCGCGGGAGCGCAGGCTGATCAGGCCGATAAGCAGGGCCGCCCCGATGGCGGCGACAATGGCGCCCAGCATCGGGGTCAGCCAGGCCAGCCCATAATGGACCTGGCAGTAGAGGGCGGCGCCGATCCCTCCCAGGACGCAGTGGGCAATGGCACCGGCCAGGTAGGTCATCCTTTTTGCCACCACATAGGTGCCGATAATGCCGAAGGCCGGGGCTGCCAGCAGTCCGGCGAACAGCGCATAGCGGAGAAAGACCATGTCGGGGTCGGTGAGGGCGCTAAAGTAGCTCAGCATGGGAATGCCCCTGTTCAGAACAGCAGTGATCGTGCCGGACCATCCGTACATCGCCGCCATACATTTCGCGGATGATCTCACCGGTCAATTCGGAGGTTGGATGGATATTGACCTGTCGATTGACACAGAAGACCCGACTCACCATTTGAGAGACAAAGCCGAGATCATGGGAGACGGTGAGCACCGTCACCCGGCTGGCCAGGCGTTTAAGGATCTCGAAGAACTGAAGCTCAACGCCCGGGTCAACGTTGGCGGTGGGCTCATCGAGGAGCAGGATCTCCGGTTCACAGGCCAGGGCGCGGGCAATGAGGATGCGTTGCCGCTGGCCCCCTGACAGGGTGTTGAACGGGCGGGAGGCCAGCCTGTCAACGGCCAGTTCGGTCATCGCCTGCATGGCAATCCGCTGATCTTCGGCGCTATAGCGTCCCAAACCGATGGCGCCGGCCCGGCCCATGAGGACAACATCCATGACCGAGACCGGAAAAGAAGGATCATATTGCAGGTACTGTGGCATATAGCCGATCTTCTTCCGCGCCTGTTGCGGGGTGACGCCTAAGACCTGAATAGTCCCGCTTTGCGGGGTGAGCAGACCCAGAATCAGCTTGAGCAGGGTGGACTTGCCGCCGCCATTGGGGCCAACCAGGGCCACGGCATCCAGCTTTTGAATGGTAAAGGAGACATCCGTGAGGATGGGGACCTCTCCATGGGAAAAAGAGACCTGCTCACAGTGGATGGCCGGCAGTTCAGGGGAGAGGGTGGGTTCTGGTGTTTTCACAGTGTAACAGTCGTTGAGTTTCCGGCAGCTGGTAACGGCCTCGTTAAAAATAAATCATACGGTCTTGCTGGTCTTTTCGGCCAGTCGCTGTAAGGATCTCGCGCTTGATGCTGGATTGGGGTGGAGACGGTCTAATCAAGATCAAAATTTCCCTTTTTATAATCAGAATAGTACGGGGAAGGGAGAATGTTTATATTGTATACTGATACTACAGACTTCGTCAACGCACACCTGAAAGATACGTTTTTTTGCTGGAATAAGTGACTGGTCACAGTTTGTCATGGCCCGATAGAATCTTTTAGGTTGCCAAGTTCCTTTTGGTCTATTTTGTCACAGACAAGTCCGGAAAGGGGTGACTGAGGGGAATTTATTGACTTGTCTCCAGCATGTCTTGTAAACTCTTTATGGGTGAGCCTCGTGAAAAATGAGGATCTTAGGCGAAAAGACCATTGTCCAAAAGGCTCAAGGGGGCAGATTCCCTTGAAGATTCTGAGTCAGTAAGCAAAGTAAAAGGAGAAAACAGCATGGAAGAGGAACGGAAAGATGTGGACAGCTTTATTCAAAAAATACAGCAGCAGCGGGATGAGTTACTCTTGAAGATGCACTTGGCCAAGGCCGAAGCCAAGGATGAATGGGCTGTGGCTGAGAAAAAATGGGGGACCCTGAAGGCCAAGACCCCGATAATAGCCCGTGAGGGCGGAGAAGGGATGAAGGATGTGGGGGCCGCGATTAAACTGGTGGGTGAAGAGATCCTGCGCAGTTATGAACGCATCAAGAAGGTTCTTTAAAAAAAGTACTCATAAGAAGGGCGGAGTGCAAGAGCCGGCGGCCCCGTAGCGGGGCTGGTGGCTTACGGCTGTTGCGTCCGGCGAGAACAGGCAGGTATGGGATATAAAGAGATTACCCTGAAACTGCCTCCTGATTATTCGGAGGAACAGTTGTATGCCCGGGTGGCACAGGCCGAGGGGCTGGTGGATTTTTCCGTGCAGATGGTCCATAAAAGTCTGGATGCCAGGAAAAAGGGCAATATCCATTGGCTGGCGCAGCTGTCGGTCTGCTCTCCCGAGATCAAGTCCGAGCAGCCGGAGGCCGTGCCCCGGTTGCAGATCCCCTGCCGGCAGAGAGAGAAAAAGGCCCTGGTCGTGGGCAGCGGGCCGGCCGGTTTTTTTGCCGCCTTTGTCCTGCAGCAGGCCGGTTTTGCCACCACTCTGATTGAACGGGGCGCCGAGGTCGGCAAAAGGGAGGAAAGGATACGAGCCTTTGAGCAGAGCGGGGTCTTTGATCCCCTTGGCAATTATGCCTTTGGCGAGGGCGGGGCCGGGACATTTTCCGATGGCAAGCTGACGTCAAGGACGAAAAACATCTCTCTGGAGAAGGCCTTTATCCTGGAAAGCTATATTCAGGCAGGCGCACCGCCGGAGATACGCTATCTGGCCCATCCCCACCTTGGCAGCGATAATCTGAAGAAGATTGTCCGGAAGTTGCGTCAGGAGTTTATCAGGATTGGCGGCTCCGTGCGTTTTGAGACCCTGCTCATTGATCTGGATGTACAAAGCGGCAGGGTCGTCAGCGCCCTGACGGATCAGGGTGGTATTGAGGCGGATTATTTCGTCATCGCCCCCGGTCATTCCGCCCATGAAACCTATCGCATGCTGATCAGTAAGGGGGTGGAATTCAGAACGAAGAATTTTGCCATCGGCTGCCGGGTCGAACATCCGCAGGCCCTGATCAATCTTGCCCAGTGGGGTCGGGAGGAGCTGCCGGGGGTAAAGGCGGCAGAGTTTCGGTTGACCTCAAAGGGCGATGGTAAGCTGCCGGTCTACACCTTCTGCATGTGCCCAGGCGGGATGGTGGTCCCGGCCACGGCCTATGCCGACACCAACATTGTCAATGGCATGAGTCTCTACAACCGGGATGGGGAATTTGCCAATGCCGCCTGCGTGGCCGGGGTCAATCTGAGTCAGCTGCTGGGCCGTGAGGTCAGCGCCCTTGAGGCCTTGGACTGGCTGGGTGCACTCGAACAGGATTTTTTCCGCTATAGCAAGGGCTATCAGGCCCCCTTCTGCATGATCAGGGACTTTGTCCATTGCCAGGAGCCAAAAGGGGATGTTCGATCCAGTTATCCGCTGGGGCTTGTACCCGCGCCTTTGTGGAACATGTTGCCCCCTGAGGTCAGCGCCTCGATCAGGGAAGGGCTGAAGGAGTTCAGCCGCAAAATAAGAGGGTTTGAGACCGGAATCATCATGGGCCTTGAGAGCAAGACATCATCTCCCCTCCAGGTGCTGCGGGAGCCAGGCGGCCTATGCAGCGGCTTTGAGAATCTCTATCTGGTCGGTGAAGGCAGTGGCTATGCCGGCGGCATCATCTCCAGCGGTACCAATGGCATCAAGGCGGCGCTGGAGATTGCCGGGGCCAATCAATAATTTTTTTCGTAACCGTTCAGCTTGTCTAGGATCAAGGACTGATCTCGCGCCGCAAATATCCACATTGTTGCCACTTCCTTTCTTTACCGATGGCATCACCAGGTATGTTGTAAGAGGCATAGCCTGGATGCAGCGTCAAGGAGCAGTTGTGTCACATCTCTGTTGTTCATTGGCTCGCTCCGTCATTCCGCGGCCGTCTCTCCGATCGACTCTCGGATAAAATTGAGCAATTTTCCATAAAAAAAGGGGAGATACTGTAAACAGTATCTCCCCTTTAATGAACCGATCAATCAACGAGTGGATTATACACAACCCGTTGGTTTTGGAAGGCCAGCCATTTTACAGGCTCCCTTGCCAGGACCAGATGGGAACAGCTCGTAGATTCTTTTCAATGGAAAGCCAGTGGTCTTGGAAAGAATACGTACCATTGGGGCAATACCATTTTTCTTGTAGTATTCCTGGAGAGCAGCAATCACTTTGTTGTGCTCATCAGTCATCTCACTAATACCCTCAACGCTTTTTACGTAGTCAACCCAGTTCTGGTCAAATTCTTTAGCGTTCAGCAGGAATCCATCTTCATCTACCTCAAATTTGGATCCATTGTGTTCTAATGTAGGCATGTTACCCTCCTTGCGATTAATATTGTTAAGTGGTTTTCACCGTTTCTACACCGGAATGATTTTAAATTATTACTATAGGCGATTTGGTTTGTCAAGTGAATGGATAATCATTTTATGCCTATTATCTTTTTCCGGAAAGATAACAGGCAGGAGCTGTCCCGACAGTGTTCGGAGAAGCGGACGCGCCTGCGGTTGGTGCTCGTAACATACTGATTTGTAGTATATTGTCTGTCATGGTGAGGTTTTTTGCGAGTTTGTTTTGCTGTGGCTTTGTCTGTCGTTTCTGCCCTTTGAATGAAGCAGGTATATTAAGCAGGTGCCTTATGGTCAGGGATTATGGCCAGGGCATCTTCTATATGCCGACAGAACATGTCGCTGATGGCCGGCAAGGTGCCGATCCCCTGGCCAATAATTTCGACACTGATATCTGCCTGGGATAGCAGGGTCGTCCAGGAGTCAGGGCGGCCTCCGGTCAGATCCCGGTGAAAATGCATGCCTGCCACCAGCAGCAGAGGGATAATGCGCACCTTCTTGTGGCCGGAGGCGGTGATGTCGGCAATGACCTCCGTGCTTGCCGGAGATCCTTCAATGACTCCGACAAAGATCCTGGGGCCAAAGTGTCGGCGCATGAAATATTGGAGGGCAGGGTAGGCGCACCAGGCAGGATGGTCTGTACCGTGTCCCACCAGGAGGATGGCCTCATCGGGATGGGCCTTGATCAGGGGCGCCAGGCTGGTGCAGAAGGTCAGGAAATCCTCCGGCGAGCTGAGAAGGGGCAGGCCGATTGAGGTCCGGATGGGGCTTTTATCGGTCTCTGCAACCAGACGGCTGAACTCATGTCCGCCGAGCAGGTGGAGTGACTGCACGACTGCCCACGGGGAATGCCGGCGATATAATTGATCCAGAACCACGTGGGGGTTGGCAATCATCTGTTGCTGACCCACGACCTTGTCTTTGACCATGCGTGAGGAATAGGCCCAGAGAATCTCATGGTCGGGGAAGTGACCTCTGATCCGGGCGTCCAGATAGTCATAACTGGCCAGGGCCTTTGTGGTTGTGCCAAAGGCGGCGATAACAATAGGTGTGGGGTTCATTGTTTTCCTTGAGAGAAGGTCGTTGATGGATTGACGGGCACTTTTGTCAGGAGGCTGCCGGTGCGGGTGCAGGGGAGAGTGTCTGCAAATTTTTTATTCCGTTCTCCGGCTTTTCCTGTTACATTTGCAAGAGTACAATGTCGGTAAATCGAATCAAGTGTTCTTTGAACACCACAAGTATGATACCTGTCATATTACTATATTTACAAGTATGATACCTATCATATTTTACTATAATCAGGAGTAATCATATGCCAACACCCGTGTGCCGGAAAACACCCAGTAAAGATAAAGAACAAGGTCTGGCCGATGTCATCGCCTGCGACTCCGCCATCTGTTTTATCGATGGCCAGGAAGGACGTCTGGTCTATCGTGGCTATGATGCCATTGAGCTGGCCAGAAGTTCCACATTTGAAGAAGTGGCCTATCTGCTCTGGTACGGCAGGTTGCCGGGAACCACAGAGTTCCGGGCCTTTCTTGATGGTTTTTCCGGCGGTATGGTGTTGCCGGTAGAAACCTCCATGGTCCTGCGGATGTTTCCGCGCACCTCCACTGCCATGGAGGTGCTGCGCACAGCCGTCTCTTTCCTCGGCCATTGGGATCCTGACAGCGGCAATACCCGTTTGGATGCCTGTCTGCGCAAGGCCCAGCGCATAACGGAACGTATTCCGCTGATCATCGCCGCCCATCATCGCTTACAGGATGGTCAGGAGCCCATTGACCCTATTCCCAATCATGGTATTGCCTATAATTTTCTCTATACCCTGCAGGGAGTAGAGCCTGACCCGGAGATTGTCCATGCCCTCGATGTGGCCCTCATCCTCCATGCCGATCATGAACTGAATGCCTCGACCTTTGCCGCCCGGGTCACCGCCGCCACCATGTCCGATATCTATTCATCAATGACCAGCGCCATCGGAGCGCTGAAAGGTCCGTTGCACGGAGGGGCCAATGCGGAAGTGATGGAAATGTTTGAGGCCATTGGCACGCCGGAGCAGGCGGAGTCGTGGATCTTGAATCGTCTGGCTGCCAAGGGTAAGGTCCCCGGCTTTGGCCATCGGGTCTATAAGTGTGAAGACCCGCGGGTCAGTGTCATGAGGGAGTATGCCGAGAAGATTACCCGCCAGGCCGGCGATACCCGATTTTTTGAGATCGCCCAGGTTGTTGAAAAGACCATGCTGGCCAACTCCAAGGTCTTTCCTAATGTAGACTTCTACAGCGGCACCCTTTATCGGGCCATGGGCATTCCCACCGATTTGTTCACCCCCATCTTTGCCATGAGCCGGGCGGTGGGCTGGTCTGCTCATGTCTTTGAGCAGTGGCGCAATAACCGTTTGATCCGGCCTAGCGCCCGTTATATCGGGCCTGCCCTGCACCCGTATGTCCCCATTGAGGAGAGATGAATTCATAGGGAGTGAGCGCTCCTCTCATTTGAGTGCCTTGCAGATTATTTTTTTGTTTTTTACAAGAAAATAATCTGCAAAAGGTACTTATCCCGGTCATCGGAGTTATTTTGATAGTTGATGCAAGGTGGAAGCAGTCATGCGTAATCTCCTGTTCTGTTTGATGGCCTTGTTGCTGACCTCCTGTTTTACTGTGGGACCTGAGTATGTCAGGCCGGGCGGTGATATCCCGGAAAAGTGGAATGTTGAATACGAGGCAGTCATCGACCTGGCCAATGTCCAATGGTGGCAACAGTTTGGAGATCCGGTACTCGATGAACTGATTATCACAGCGATGCGGGGAAACCTGGATTTGCGGTTAGCCGCGGCCCGGGTGGATCAGTATCTCGGGGTGCTCGAGACCAGCCGTTCCCGCTATTTCCCGCAGATCGAAGCCGGTGGGTCCGGCAGACGTGATGGCACCGCTGGTCAGAGCGCAGAGAGGTATCAGGCCGCATTCAACAGTTCCTGGGAGCTGGATCTCTGGGGCCGGATCCGGCGTTCTTCCGAGGCTGCCCGGGCCCGGATTGCCGGGAGTGAGGCCGGTCGTCGGGCGGTGGTCATGACGGTTGTCAGCAGTGTGGCCAGTAACTATATTGTTCTCCGTGGCCTGGATCAGCAGCTTGAGATTGCCCGTGAAACCGAAGCATCCTATGCTGAGGGTCTTGATCTCTTCCGGATTCGCTTTCATCACGGCGCGATTTCCCAGCTTGAACTCTCCCAGCTTGAATCCCAGTATGAATCTGCCCGTCAGGCCGTTCCCCGTTATGAATCGTTGATTCGCCAGCAGGAAAATCTGCTCTCCTTATTGCTCGGTCGTCCGCCGGGAACGATTCCCCGGGGCAAGGCCCTGGATCAGTTGACCGGCCCCGGCATCCCGGCGGGGCTGCCCTCCCGGCTGCTTACGCGGCGTCCCGACATCATCCAGGCTGAACAGGAACTGGTGGCCGCTAATGCCGGAATCGGGGTGGCCAGGGCCGAATATTTCCCCCGCATTTCACTTACCGGGGCCTTGGGCACTGCCAGTCCTGATCTCGGCACCTTATTGCACTCCGGTACCGGGTTCTGGTCAGTGGCCGGGGCCGCCACCGGACCGATCGTCAATTTCGGCGCCATCTCCGGCCAGGTGAAACAGGCCGAAGCCCTGCAGCAGCAGGCGCTGTTTCACTATCAGCAGACGGTGCTGTCCAGCTTTAAAGAGGTCGAAGATGTCCTGATCCAGATGGTCAAGGGCCGGGAAGAGCTCGACGCCCGGCAGCGACAGATCCTGGCCCTGGAGGAGTATGCCCTTCTGGCCCGGTTGCAGTTTGACGCCGGTAGCTCCAGCTATCTGCCGGTGCTCGATGCGGAGCGGGCACTGTTTGCTAATAAGCTGGCCCGGGCTCAGCTCAGGTATACTCAGCTCGGGGCCCATGTCGCCGTCTATAAGGCCATGGGCGGGGGCTGGATTACCGAGGCCGGCCAGTTGGAACGAGGGAAGGAATGAATACAACCAGTATGAGGTGTCCACAATGACTCAACCATTATTACAACCACCCAAGCGTCTCTATCGAACAGCCAGAGCTGCTTTACGGCCGCAGCCGCACAGCCTGAACATGATCGGCTTCGGTTTTGACGGTACCGCCTGCTTTCGCAAGGGGACGGCCATTGGTCCGGATGCCATCCGCGATGTCGCCTTTGATATCGAAAGTTACTCTCCGTATCTGGATCTGGATCTGGAGGAAACCACCCCCTTTTATGACCTGGGCAATCTTATTGTGGGTCAGAGCGGCGATGCCCATCAGGATTTCCTGGCGGCCCACGAACGGTTCAGCGAGCTGGTCGGGGACCTTGATCTTGCCGCGGAGGGCATTAAATTCCTGGCCCTGGGCGGAGAGCATTCTATCTCCTATTCCTTTATCGCCAGGTATCTTCAGGCCTATCCTGATCTGCTTCTCCTGCATCTCGATGCCCATGCCGATCTGCGGGATGGCTACCAGGGATATCATTATTCCCATGCCTCGGTGATCAAGAGGGCCCTGGATCATTTCGGGCCGGGCCATCAGCTGCTCCAGTTCGGTATCCGTTCCGGCACCAAGGATGAATATGCCTGGATGCGGGAAAATCAGACCCTGGCACCCAGCCTCGATGCCTTTGTCGCCTTTATCGAGGCACAGCCGGCAGGACGCCCCATCTATCTCACCCTTGATCTTGATTACTTTGATCCCGCCTATCTCCCCGGGACCGGTACTCCGGAACCCGGCGGTCAGGATTTCTTCTCTTTTATCAGGATCATCCAGGCCCTGCGCCATAAAAACATGGTGGCGGCCGATGTGGTGGAACTGTCCCCTCCGGTTGATGCCACCGGCAACAGTGATGTGTTTGCCACCAAGGTGGTCAGGGAGCTGGTCCTGGCCTTTCAGCGGGAGGATGAAGATGAGCAATGATCGTGCCCTGATAGCCGCTGAAAACAGCGATCGCTACCATGTCAGCCATTGGGGGAACGGCTATTTTGCGGTCAACAGCAAGGGGCATCTCTGCGTTCTGCCTGAAAAGCGGACAGATGGTCCCACCATTGACTTTCTCGAGGTTATTGAGGAGATCAAGAATCTGAACATCTCCTTCCCCGCTGTCCTCCGCTTCCACGATATCCTCCGCTCCCAGGTGCGCCTCCTCAACACCACCTTTCGAGCGGTGATTGAAGAGTGTGAGTATCAGGGTCAATTTTTAGGGGTTTATCCGGTCAAGGTCAATCAGATGCGGGAGGTGGTCGAAGAGATCATTGACGCCGGTCAGCCCTTTGATTACGGCCTGGAGGCCGGTTCCAAACCGGAACTGCTGGCGGCACTGGCCCTGAACGATAACCGCAATGCCCTGACCATACTCAACGGCTACAAGGATGAGGACTATATCCGTCTGGCCCTGCTCGGCCGCAGGCTGGGGCGCAAGATCATCATTGTGGTAGAACGGTTTTCAGAGTTCGCCCTGATTATCAGGCTGGCCAAGGAGTTGGGGGTCGAGCCGATGATCGGGATCCGTGCCAAGCTGGCGGCCCATGGCACTGGCCGCTGGGCCGGCGCCAGCGGCGAAAAGGGCAAGTTCGGTCTTACCTGCAGCGAGATCCTCAGCGGGGTGGCGCTGCTCAGGCAGGAGGGCATGGCCCACTGTCTGAAGCTCCTGCACTTCCATGTCGGCAGCCAGATCCCGGACATCCGCTTTATCAAGGAGGCCATCGCCGAGGCCGGCCGCATCTTTGTCGATCTGGTGGCCCTCGATCTTCCTCTGGAATACTTTGATGTAGGCGGCGGCCTGGGTGTTGATTATGACGGCTCCCGTTCGACCAGTGACTCCTCCAGGAATTACACCCTTGAGGACTATGCCTTTGATATCATTGATGGCCTTCAGTATATCTGTGATCAGGCAGGTGTTGCCCATCCCCATATTGTCAGCGAGAGCGGCCGTTT
The DNA here is from genome assembly GCA_019429465.1 of Desulfoarculaceae bacterium. Lineage (GTDB taxonomy): Bacteria > Desulfobacterota > Desulfobulbia > Desulfobulbales > Desulfocapsaceae > UBA2270. Next base: position 1,334 of record JAHYIV010000031.1, on the reverse strand, counting down.
CGTCACCGCCCACCATTCCTGCGTGATCACCAATGTGATTGATAATATCCATCAGACCAGGAATAAACTCAGCACCGAGCGCGAGGTGGAAGAGCATAATCTGGTCTCCACCATGCGTGGTTCGGCCGGTGAGCTGGATGACAGTAATTACCAGGCGATATTCAACGATATCCAGCAGTGCAAGGATGATTCTATCAGCGCCTTCCGTTTCGGGGTGATCTCCATTGGCGAGCGGGCCAAGATCGAGACCCTCTACTGGACGACGCTTGCCCGGATCCAGAAGATTGCGGAAGGGCAGTCGTTTATCCCCGAAGAACTGCAACGGCTTGGCGAGCTGCAGGCCAGCCAGTATCTCTGTAATTTCTCCATCTTTCAGTCGGCGGCCGACACCTGGGCCATCAAGCAGCTCCTGCCCATCATGCCCGTCATGCGCCTGGATGAACAGCCGGATGTGCGTTGTTCACTGGTGGATATCACCTGTGACTCCGATGGCAAGATTGACCGTTTTATTGCCAAGGGCGGGTATGAAAAAACCCTGCTCCTGCACACCCTGCAACCGGGTGAAGAGTACTATATCGGCCTCTTTCTCACCGGGGCCTATCAGGACGTGATGGGGGATATGCACAACCTCTTTGGCCGTCTCAACGAGGTGCATATCTACTGCGATGATGACGATCCCAATGATTTTTATATAGAAGAGATGATCAAGGGGTCCTCCGCCCAGCAGGTCTTGACCACCATGCAGTACAATCCGGAGCTTATGGCCAGAACCATCAAGAAAGAGATTGATCGGCAGGTGCAGCAGGGCAAGATCCTGCCCCGGGAAGGGGTCCGGCTCGTTGATTTCTATGAAAACTGCCTGGCTGACTATACCTATCTGAAAATTTAGGTGCCGTTACAAAATGAGCAAGGCCCTTTCTGCTCTTTTTGTTTACGGCACCTTATGGCGCTTCATAAAAGCAGCCGATTTTTTCCGGCTGTTTTTATGAAGCGCTCCAGCCAAGAGCAACAGGCCATCATCGTTACAAAAAGAGCAAGGCCCTTTCTGCTCTTTTTGTTTACGGCACCTTGAGGTGGTCAAGTAAAATTGGACAGTTTACTAAGTGGCTTTTTTAAGAAGCCACTTTTTCTCAAATTCTTTTGGGCTCATGTAACCCAAATATGAATGACGTCTTCTGCTGTTGTAAAATATTTCGATATAGTCAATGATGTCCTTTCTGGCCGCATCGCTTGTCATATAACTTGAAGAAAACACCCGCTCGGTCTGCAAAGTGCCAAAAAAGCTCTCAGCCACCGCATTGTCCCAGCAATTACCTTTTCTGCTCATACTGCTG
>JAHYIV010000030.1 GCA_019429465.1 Desulfoarculaceae bacterium | reverse complement strand
CTTGTCGATTGTCAACAAACGATCGAAATGATGGTGGAATCAAAGAGAAAACGCCTGGAAAAAATAATCTGGCATTGCAGAGAAAAGGAATATTCCCATACCCTTTCATACCTTGAAAACGCTCAACAGGATATGTTTACAGCCGTTGAAAACAGATTGAATGGAAAAACGACAAGCAAAGTCGAAAGGGTCATGCGAACGGTGAACATGAGAGCAAATGTGAGCAAGTGGAGCCAGAACGGAGCCCTTAATGTCACCAAGTTTCGACGGGCTTATTACTACAACGGCTTTGACGCATAAAAGTAAATCGGGAGGGCTTTTACTCAGGTCTCCTATTGACAACGCTACCAAGTTTTTTACCACCTGATCGTCGATACGACCAATGAGGGCAAAGCGACTGCTGCCGATAATGCCGGGATTAGAAGGGGTTACCTCCCATTGCAGATCCCAGGTTGGAACCATGAAGGGTAACGGCGGGTCTTTGGGGCTAAAAGTGTAGATGGCGTCCGGTAGTACCCCGGCCTGTGCTGCTATATAGTTCCTGATAATATCGTCGACGGCCTTGGGGGTAATGGTGACTCCTTGACGGGTCACGGTCACTGTCCCGGCCCCCAGCCATTTGATGTCAGCCGGGCTGGTGATGGCCATGGAAAGTTTCTTGACGATACCGCTGGTGTCGAGGTCAATTTTTTGACCGGGCTCCGGGCTTGTCGCCACCGTCTGCCCGGCAGGGCCTTGGCCAGTTCGGAATGGCTGTCAAGGTCAGCAATGTCTCCCAGGGTGACTGATTTTTCTGAGATGTCGGCAGAACTGCGGAAGGTGATGTCAAAAGTATGACCAGGAACGGCCGTCCAGGAAAACAGGATGAAGAACAGGAGGACCTTGATCAGGTATGTGCCCAATGTTCGACCTCGAGAGCGAGGGCTGGCGGGTGTTGAAGTTTCTTTTTTCATGGGTAGTCCGGATGCAATCGTCACTCTTACACCAGGTTATTGGTGGTCTGCATCATTTCATCGGAGGTCTGGATGGATTTCGAGTTGATTTCATAGGCTCGCTGGGTGGTGATCATGGCGGCCATCTCTTCGACGATATTGACGTTTGAGCCTTCAATATAGCTCTGGGCCAGGGTGCCGTAGCCATCATCTCCCGAGACTGCAGTCTGCGGGGCTCCGGAAGACGCGGATTCCAAAAAGAGATTGCGGCCGATAGCGGTCAGACCGGAATTATTGGTGAAGGCGACAGTCTCAAAGGCGCCTATCTCGGTGCTGGTGTTGTCCTCTCCGATGATGGCGCTGACGATACCTGTTTCACTGATGGTGATCTGTCGCGAGCCGTCAGGGATGGTGATTGCCGGGGCAATCGGATAGCCGTCCGAGGTGGTAATGCGGCCATCGCCGTCTCTCTTGAATGACCCTGACCTGGTGAAGGCGGTGGTCCCGTTGGGCATATCTACCTGGAAAAATCCTGTACCTTCGATGGCCACATCAAGCTCGTTTCCAGTCTGGATCAGGTCGCCTTCGGTGAAGATCTTCTGCACCGCGGCAGGACGAACTCCCAGCCCGATCTGGATACCTGTTGGTGATTCGGTATCGGCAGAAGTCTGGCTTCCTGGAACCTTCATGATCTGATAAATGAGATCCTGGAAATCAGCCCGGCTTTTTTTGAATCCGGTGGTTGAGACGTTGGCCAGATTATTGGCGATGACATTCATGTTCAGCTGCTGACTGTTCATGCCGCTGGTTCCGGTCCAGAGTGAGCGAATCATTGTATGGTATCCTTTTAGGTTGTGGAGTAGGCCGGTTTGCAAACCGACGATGGGCTTGCGGCGCATCTCCTGATTTCGGGCCGAAGCCCGACCTATGATAAACAGTTACCCTTAGTTCTACTTTGTCGTGCGCCGTGCCAAGGCGCTGTTTTTCAGTGGGTGCGAATCCCGCCCGGTAACTTTTGTTCCAGCCGGTAGCAACCGGAGCAGGCGTGGAGGTAACGAAGCGTCTGAAGCCTCCGGTGTAGAGGGTTCTTCAAGGAACTTGGCGAACATGCAGGCCGTAATGTAACGTGAACACCGTGCAGGCCTCGAAAAGAATGATGCGGAAGCCGACCCGCCGATAATACGGGGAAGGCCGCTGTCACAGGTTGGGTACGAACGAAGGCAACCTGTGGTTCCGCCGGGGTATTGGTGACGGCATGTATGGAAGAGGAAGACAGACGCAACACGGGAAGCCCTGTGGCGTGATTGTTCGTGCGATCAACCGGACTCCCGTGAGGGCCAGGCTGGGCGCAACAGGGTGGCGGAGAGGCCCGTAGTACTGGTGAGGTCGGGTAATGCCGATGGAGGGAAGGGGCCTTAGTTCAAGATCAACGCAATAAGTGGAAAAGGAGTGGAGATTGGGCAACCTGCAAACTTCGGAAAGCATCCAGAGACTGCGGACGGCGTTACACACCAAAGCGAAGGAAGAATCCAGGTACCGGTTTTATCTTTTGTACGACAAGATATATCGAGAGGACATTCTGGCCCATGCGTATCGAAGCTGTAAAGCCAACAAGGGAGCGGCTGGGGTTGACGGTGTTGATTTCGAGGCGATTGAAAAGTACGGGGAAGAGCAATGGCTTGGGGAACTGGCGGAGAGGCTGAGGACGAAGGACTACCGACCGGAAGCGGTGAGGCGGGTCTTTATTTCCAAGCCAAACGGTAAACTGCGCCCCTTGGGGATACCGACGATCACCGACCGGGTAGTGCAAACGGCGGCCATGCTCGTGCTGGAACCGCTATTTGAAGCCGATCTGCAACCGGAGCAATACGCCTACCGGCCAGAGCGTGGGGCGCAAGATGCGGTAAAGGCGGTACATCGCCTTCTGAACACCGGACATACCCATGTCGTGGATGCGGATTTGTCAGGATATTTTGACTCCATTCCGCACGCGGAACTGATGAAAAGCGTCGCCCGTCGGATAGTTGACGGTAACGTGCTGCACCTCATCAAGCAATGGCTCAATGCGCCGGTAGAAGAAGATGATGGCCACGGGCACCGGAAACGGACAACGACCAACAAGGACAGGGGACGGGGCACACAGCAGGGCGCGCCCATATCTCAGCTGCTGTCGAATCTGTACATGCGGCGGTTCCTGTTGGGTTGGAAGACACTGGGGCACGCCCGCCGCCTGTCGGCACACATCGTCAATTATGCAGACGACTTTGTTATCTGTTGCCAAGGCCAGGCTCACAAGGCAATGGCCGCGATGCGCGGCATAATGGATATTCTGAAATTGACGGTGAATGAAGAAAAGACCCACCTATGCCATATACCGCAAGAGCGGTTTGATTTTCTTGGATACACCTTCGGGCGATGCTACAAACGCGATAGCGGCCGGGCCTATATCGGCACGAAGCCGTCGAAGAAGAGCGTCAAGCTGATGGTGGACAGCATCACCAAGGAGACCGACCGCCGCCGTACCGTATTAGATGCCGAGAAGATAGTGGGAGGACTGAACCGGAAACTGAACGGCTGGGCGAATTACTTCTGCCTTGGCCCTGTCAGCAGTGACTCAAAACTGACGCTGGTCTTTTTGTAGCCCACAGTGTTGACGTTGGCCAGGTTGGCGGCAATATTGGCCATGCTCTGTTCGCGGGCAATAGCCCCGAAAGGGCGCTGTATTTACCTGATACCATAAAGATCTCAGCAAAGGGTAAAGGTTGATGGTGCCTGGAGTGTCTCGTTTTTGCCTTGATTCGCCTTGTTCCTGTTTACATATCGACAGGGATGACCTTTATCTTAAGTCAGCATATCCTGGTTGGACAAAGGATGTCTGTGGCCTCAGGTGAATCCCGACAATGGATGGCACTGTATTTTTTCAACCCCGGGCAATGGTTGTGGGGGAGGTTCGCTGCCGCTTTGTTGGCGGATGTACGGGGTGGGGGCGCGGCCTTTGAGCCACCGGGCAAATTTGAGCGATTTCCTGACGATTCCAGTCGTTGCTGCCAGGGCGGCCTGCTGCTGAACGCCTGGACCGGACTGCTGCCTTCGTCTCTCGGGTTGCATGAACGGTTGGTCGACAATTTCTCCTGACGGCAGAGGGGTGTCGCTGCCTTTGTGCTGCTGCGTTACCCTGATCAGGGTGACAAGCTGGGTGGTTTCATGCAGGGACATGGAGAGCATGGCGGCGATTTCCCGGGTGCTCATGCCCTTGTCAACCATTGATCGGATATAATGATAGCGTTCAGGGGTGGCGGTAGAATAACCGCCCTGCTGTATGGCGAGACGGGGTTGCTGAAGCCTGGTTGTCAGCTCTGCCGCCCGCAGATTGTCGTCAAAGATGTTCGTTGGCCTGCAGCGCCCTTCCTGGTCGTCAGCGCTGTTTTGCCTGGCCTCCAGGGTTGTCCGCATCGCGGTGAGCAGTCTGGCCTGGTTACTGTTTGACCGCTTGAGCATGATCATCAGCACAGTGCTTGCCACACAGAACAGGATGCTTATCAGCAGGATGGTGAGAGGGTAACCGGTCATTATCGTCAAATAGAGAAACTTGATGGCGTCGTAAAAAGTCGTCAACTGCTTCGTTGCTGCAAATTATCTCGTCACTGCGGCGTACTCAAGTACGCCTCATTCCTCGAAATTTGCGCGCCTCGCATTTGACGCTTTTTACTTAGCCATCCCAGAAATTGAGTTTTTACGAAACCATCAAACTTAGAAGGCTCAAGTTAAATGTTTCATTCCAGCCAGGCTCGATGCCTGATCCTTGTTCTTTGATCTCTTAGTCCCTGCTGCCTATCCTCAGCTGTACCTTTGTCTTTAATTTGAGCAGGGCCTGACTGTGGAGCGGGGATATTCTTCCTTCCGATACCTCAAGGATCTCGGCGATTTCCTTCTGGGTCAATTCTTCGTAATAGTAGAGCGAGATAGCCAGCCGCTCTTTATCTGACAGTTCTTGCAAAATGCTTGCCAGTATTTTGGTTAATTCTGTGTTCTCTAGTCGGTCAGCAGGAGAGTTATCTGTTCGTTGATCGACAAGGGCATCGAGAAAAGAGGTGCCCTCTCCGGATTCGTTCAGGGTCTCATTGAGACTGACACAGCCGAGATGGCCAACCTCGCCCAGGATCTGCTGGTATTCGTCGAGGCTGATATCCATGTCCCTGGCCATCTCTTCTTCCTCGGGAGATCTGCCCAGCTTACGTTCCAGCTTGATCATGGTGCGGCTGAGCTTGTTCTGTTTCTCCCGCAAGGAACGGGAAAACCAGTCAAGCTTGCGCATCTCGTCGAGGATTGCGCCCCTGATCCGTTATTTAGCAAAGGTCTTGAACAGGACGTTCTTGCCGGTATCGAATTTATTGGCGGCATCGATCAAACCGAGCATGCCGGCGCTGCGCATGTCATCCCTGTTCATGAAGGCCGGTACCTGAGTGACCATCCTGCCTGCCAGGATATCAACACGATAGAGGTTGTCTCTGATCAGCAAGGAATGATCCTGCAGAGGGGGTGTATTCATGTAGGTCATGATCAATTCCTGTTGCCAAGATCAAGGAGTCTCTTCCAGAAAAACTGGATACCGCCCTTGGGCTTGCAGGTGAGCTGTTCAGAACAGAGGGTGCCGGCGAGATGGTTAAAGGCGCTGGTGATCCGCGAGGAAGGGTAGAGCTCGACAATGACTTTCTGCTTTCTGATGGCGTCAATCATTTGACGATCCGCCGGGATTGAGCCCAGAAAGTCAATGGAGATATCAAGATAGCGACTGGAGACCATGGTCAGTTTCCGGTACACGTCGAGGGCCTCTTCGTCGTTCTGTACCTGATTGACAACCAGATTGAACCTCTTCTCATGGTACTGGGTGGAGAGCAGTTTCATCAGGGCGTAGGCGTCGGTGATGGCGGTCGGGTCAGGGGTGGTGACCACCAGGATCTCCTGGGCCGCGGTGTTGAAGTAGGTAACGTTTTCAGAGATACCGGCCTCGGTGTCAATCAAGACAAAATCAAAATCGTTATGCATGAGATCGAGACCATCCAGCAGTCGCTGCTTCTGCTGGGAGTCGAGCCGGGTGAAATTCTGGACCCCTGAACCCGCCGGCAGAATCTTGATACCGCTGGGGCCGTCCACCAGGATAGTACTCAGCTCCTGCTCACCGGCAAAAAAATGATTCAGATTGTATCTGGGGGCCAGGCCAAAGACCACGTCAATATTGGCAAGTCCCAGGTCGGCGTCAAGAATCAGCACTTTCTTCCCGAGTCTGGACAGGGCAACGGCCGTATTGGCGGTCACGGCTGTCTTGCCCACGCCGCCCTTGCCGCTGGTGATGGAATAGACCCGTGTCGTCCTGTTTGTAGAGGTCTCTGCCGTGGGAGCGGTTGAGGCCCCCATGGAACGAAGTGTTGTGGCCTGGTCTGTCATAGTCGGATCATTGGTGTTCATGGGTTGTTCCCTGGAGAGGAGGCATTATGAGCTCTGTCACGATTTTTCTGGTGGCGATCAGCAGGTCTTCAGGGACCCGCTGGCCATTGGTGATGTAAGAGAACGGGATCGTCTGGTCCCGGTCAGCCATCTGGATGTCGAGCATCACTCCCAGGGTGGCGCATTCATCGGTCTTGGTAATAATGGTGCTGTCGATCCCCAGCAGCCCAAATCGCTGGATGGCCTCGAAAAGCTCTGACCTCCGAGTTGTCGCCGACAGGACAAGGTGCTTGTCAATGGCCAGATCGGCCCGGAGAAAGCCGGCGAGTTCTTCGATACAGAGGGTGTCCCTGGGACTCCTGCCGGCGGTATCTATCAGGATGAGCTCCTTGTCGCCATGGCGCAACAGGGCCTGTTCCAGCTGCTCCGGGCTGATCACGACCTCTACCGGAAGATTCATGATGGTGCCATAGACCTTGAGCTGCTCAACGGCGGCTATCCGGTAGGTGTCAATGGTGATTAAGGCAATCGAGCTGGAAAAATTGGTCAGATAGAAGGCGGCGATCTTGGCCAGGGTGGTGGTCTTGCCGACACCGGTGGGTCCGACAAGGGCAATGCGGTGTTGGGTCTTCGTCTCTGAAAAATCAGGTGGGGCAACCTGCAGGAGGTCACGGATGGTGTCTTGCAGCAGAACTTTCAGGGCCATCGGATTGTCCCCTGGCTCATCCGAGGGCAGCAGTCGGTGCTCCATGGAGGCGCTGATCTCTTCAGCTGTTGTCTCGCTGACCCCCTGCTCCATAAGCATGGCGAGAAGTTGGCCCTTATTGTCCTTCTGGTCCTGCTGGGATTCCGGGGTCTGTACCTTCACCTGCTTCTGTTCACCAGACGCGGCGCTGAGTGGCTGATCGGCTGGAGATTCGTGTTGCTGGGCCGTGCTCAGGCGGGACATCTCCTGCCCGAGTTTTTTCACCATCTCTTTGAGCTCATCGAGCTCGCCCAGCATTTCCGGGTGCCCTTCCCTGGCGGAACCGGCTTTTGGCGGTTGCTTTGGAGGTGCTTCTTCGGGCTCCTGCTGGAGGCGGAACAGGGAGTCATAGGTCAAACCCTTTTCCCCTCTTGATTGCGCCTTGGGTCGGTCTTCGCTGTCAGCCCACTGGGAAAAGTGTCTCTTGCGGGGATGGGGTGCTGTCAGGGCCAAAGTCTGGTAGCGCGGTCTTGCCGCGGGCCAGGGCGTATCGACGGCGGCGGTGATCTCCAGGGTTGGTTTGCCCAGGATGCCCAGCTTGCCGTTATGGATGGTGCGGGTGGAGAGGATCAGGGCATCCGGGCCCAGGGCCTCCTTGACCAGTTTGAGACCCGAGGCCATATCTGTTGATTCAAAGATCTTAACTTGCATCGAGGGTCACGGTGCCAAGTGAACGGACTTTCAGGTTAGGGGTAATCGCATTGTGCGACAGGACAATGAGTGAGGGGTAATAGCGTTCAGTCAGTTTGCGCACATGAGGCCGGATCTGGGGGGCGGTGAGCAGGGCCGGCCGCTGACCGCCGGCAAACAGGGTGATGACGCGGCCGATGGAGTCGAGAATCAGCTGTGCCATCTGCGGATCTATGGCCAGGTAACTGCCGGACTCCTTATGCTGAATGGATTTGCTGATAACGTCTTCCACCGGTTTGGTGAGGGTGATCAGCGGAATGATGCCATCAATGGCCAGGCCGGCACTGATGGTGCGGGCCAGGGCGTGACGCACATATTCGGTGAGCACATCCGGGTCACGGGTGACAGGCCCCCAGTCGGCCATGGTCTCGAGGATGGTGCGCAGGTCGCGGATGGAGACCCCTTCTGCCAGCAGATTCTGGAGGACGCGCATGATGGCGCCCAAAGAGAGGATGCCGGGCACCAGTTCTTCCACCAGTTTGGGATAGGTCTTGGCCAGGTTGTCGAGCAGGTTCTGCACCTCCTGGCGGCCAATCAGTTCATGAGCGTGCTGCTTGATGATCTCGCTGATATGGGTGGCCATGACCGTGGTGCAGTCGACCACGGTATAACCGGCAATCTGGGCCCGCTCCTTCTTGTCTTCGGTGATCCAGATGGCCGGCAGGCCGAAGGCGGGCTCGGTGGTGGCGATACCCTTGATCGTTTCCGTCACCATGCCGGGATCCATGGCCATATAGTGACCGGGCAGCATCTCGGCCTTGGCGATCTGGATTCCCTTGAGCGCCAGGGTGTACTGATTGGGGTTGAGCTGGAGATTGTCCTTGATATGAACGGGAGGGACGATAAAACCGTTGTTCATGGCAAACTGTTTGCGGATCGACTGGATGCGGGTGAGCAGCTCGCCGTTCTGGCTGGAATCAACAAAGGGGATCAGGCCGTAGCCGACTTCCAGTTCCAGCAGGTCAACATTGAGCATCTCTTCATAGTTCTCGGTAGCCGGCAGGGCAGTTTCCTTGGGCGCTTCGGCGACGACTTCCTCGGCCTGCTGTTTGCTCTTGTCCAGTTGCCATGCCATAAGGGCCAGGGCAACGGCCAGGAGCATGAAAGGAACAAAGGGAAAGCCGGGAATAAGGGCAAAGAGCAGGAGCAGGCCGGCAACCAGCCACAGGGCCATGGAATAGCGGCTGAACTGCGTCTTGATGTCGGCGCCAAAGTTGCTGTCACCTGAGGATCTGGTGACGAGCAGACCGGCGGAGGTGGAGATGATGAGAGCCGGGATCTGGCTTACCAGACCATCACCGACGGTGAGGATGGTATAGTTGGCGGCGGCCTCGGCGATCGGCATGCCCTTTTGCAGAACACCGATGATAAAGCCGGCGCCGATGTTGATGAGGGTGATAATGATACCGGCAATGGCATCGCCCTTGACAAACTTGGAGGCACCATCCATGGCCCCGTGAAAGGTGGCCTCGGCGCCGATCTGTTCCCGTCTTTTTCTGGCGTCGGCTTCGTTGATAAGTCCGGCGTTGAGATCGGCATCAATGGCCATCTGCTTGCCGGGCATGGCGTCGAGGGTGAATCTGGCGGCCACCTCGGCCACGCGACCGGCACACTTGGTGATAACCATGAAATTGATCAGGACCAGAATGGCAAAGATCACCATCCCGAACACATAGTTGCCGCCCACCACAAACTGGCCGAAGGATTCGATGACCGCACCGGCGGCGCTTGGGCCTTCGTGACCACGCATGAGGATCAGCCTGGTGGAGGCCACATTCAGGGCCAGCCGGAACAGGGTGGTGGCCAGCAGGATTGCCGGAAAGATGGAAAAATCAGTGGCCTTGACCGTGTACAGACTGATGACCAGAATCAGCAGGGCGATGGTGATATTGGTGGACAGAAAAAGATCGAGCAGGATCGCCGGCAGGGGAATGATCATGATCATCAGGATGGAGACCATGGCAACTGCAGCCATAATATCCGTGCGCTGCAGCAGATCCTTCCAGCGCAGTCCGCTGAACAGTTGTCGTTTTTCCGTCAGTTCCATTATGGTGATTGCTTCCTTTTTCGGTCACTGCCCGGGTTAAGCAGGTCGGGATTTATCCCGAAATGCGGAGCTGGCAATTGCTTGCTAGTCCGGTAATCACGTAGGTCGATATTTATCCCGACAACCACTGCCGGTAATGGCATCCGGTTGTTGGGGGTCAATCCCGATCGTCGGGTATCGTTATCTCTTGCCCTTGAGTGAATAGATATGGGCCAGAATCTCGGCTACCGCCTTGAACATCTCTTCGGGAATAGCGGCACCCAGGTCAAGTTTATGCAATAACCGGGCCACTGGAGGGTTTTCGATCAGGGGAATGTTGTTTTCCCGGGCAATCTCCCGGATACGCATGGCCACAAAATCCGCACCTTTGGCGATAACAATGGGGGCGACCATTTTGTCAGGGTCATATTTTATGGCTACCGCGAAATGAGTGGGGTTGGTGATAACCGCGTCTGCCTTGGGGACTTCCGCCATCATTCGTTTTCTGGCCATCTGTTGTTGAATGGCCTTGATCTGGGCCTTGACGTGGGGGTCACCCTCGCTTTCCTTAAACTCCTCCTTCTGTTCCTGTTTGGTCATCTTCATCTTTTCTTCCATCTCCCAGCGGACATAGAGGAAATCAATAAAGGCCAGGAAGATGAGCAGGGCGCAGACCTTGGCCATAATAAGGCTTGCCGTTCTGGCCAGAAAAAGGATAGCGGCGTTGGCGCTGGTATCGACCAGGATCAGGGCTTCGTTGAATTTTGAGGCGACAGTGGAGAAGGCAATCCAGCCGATGAGGGTGACCTTGGCAATGGACTTGACACTTTCGACCACGGAACGTTTGGAAAATATCCGGCCCATGCCCTTAATGGGATTGAGTTTACTGAAGTCAGGAATGAGTGGTTTGGCAGTGAGAAGCCAGCCAAACTGAAAAAAACTGGAGAAAAATCCAATAATAAGAACCAGGACAAACAAAGGTATCAGCAGGAAGGCCATTTCCTTGGTGGTATGAATGAACAGGCCCATGATTTCCGAGGGGGTCCATGAAACTGCCAGATGGAGTTCCAGAGAGAGCTTACCAGGGTTGTCAGTCCGTCCCAGAAGTAGGGCATGTAGAAAACCCAGAACAGCAGAACCAGACTAAAGAGGGCAGCTGTATTGACCTCTTTGCTCTGGGCAACCTGGCCCTTCTGGCGGAAATCCTCCCGCCGTTTCGCTGTCGGGTCTTCTGTGCGTTCTCCCCCGGTTGGGGCTTCTTCGGCCATGATTTGTTACTCAGGTTGATTAGACTGGAGGTTGATAGTCTTGTAGCTGGCAGTCTCAAGGACTGCAGGCTTTCTCTCTTATTAGAGATACTGAAGCATGATGAGGATGCGTTCACCGAGCGCGTCAAATTCCCGTCTCAAGAGGCTGGTGACCATACTGAGAGTCAAAGCAATGACAACAAAAGAGATGCCGATATTCAAAGGGAAGGAGAGGAGAAAGACATTGAGCTGGGGAAAGACCCGGGCCAGGATGCCCAGGATCAGCCCTGAGAGCAGGAGGACAACAAGAACAGGGGCACTGAACTGGAGGCCGAGCTCAAACATCCTGGAGGTAAGTTCCATGAGAAAGGGGACTGCCTCTCCAGACAAATCAAGATTTCCCGGGGGGCAGCTGGTAAGATCTGGCGGCAATCCTGATGAAGAGATGGTGACCGTCGAGGGCCAGGAAGATGAGGATGGCAAAGACGTTTTGGAACTGGGAAATCAAGGAAATCTGGTTTCCGTGCTGGGGGTCAAAGACATTGGCGGCGGCAAAACCCATCTGGTAGCCGATGACTGTTCCGCCAAACTCAACAGCGGTAAAGATCAGCCGAGACATAAGACCAAGCAGCAGGCCGAGGATGGTCTCGTTGATGGTGAGCAGGAGGAAGGAAAGAGGGTTGAAGCTGACTGCCGGCAGATCGAGCGAGAGGACTGGAAAGAGCAGCAGCGAGATGGCAAAAATCAGGGAGATCTTGATCCTGGCCGGGGTCTGATTGCTGAAATAGATCGGGATGGCGCCGATAAACCCTGCCACCCGGGCAGTGCAGACGAGAAAGGTCTGAAATTGATCAATGGGAATAAGCTGGAGATCCACTGGAGTTCCGCGCTGTTATGAGGCTGTAAGGAAAGTGGGAGCCATGGGAATCATTCGGTGCCGGCTTCTAGAAATGGGCCAGGGATTCAAAGATACCCAGGGTAAAGGCAGTGAGGGTATGTATAATCCAGGGGCCGGAGATGAGCAGAGAGAGAAGGACCACAACGATCTTGGGGACAAAGGTCATGGTCTGTTCATTGATCTGGGTGGCGGCCTGAAAGATTGAAACAATAAGTCCGATGATCATCCCTGACAGCAGCATGGGGGCCGCAATCATGAGGGTGGTCTGGATGGCCTTTCTGGCAACATCGATGACGAATTCAGGAGTCATGGGAGGGTGTGTCCAAGGATAAATTTCAGGTTGTGTGGACTATGGTCTGTCATTTGAAACTCTGAACCAGCGATCCGACAATCAGGCCCCACCATCGACCAGGACGAAGAGCAGCAGTTTAAAGGGCATGGAGATGATAACCGGCGGCAGCATCATCATACCCATGGACATGAGAACCGAGGCGACCACCATGTCTATGACCAGAAAGGGGATATAGATCATAAATCCCATCTGGAAGGCCCGTTTCAGCTCGGAAAGCATAAATGCCGGTATCAGGGTCATGGTGGGGATATCGTTCTGGTCAAAGGGCTTGTTGTCCAGGGTGATGCTGGCAAACAGGGTCAGCTCTTCCTCTTTTACCTGCGAGAACATGAAGGAGCGCATGGGGGCAAGGGCCTGCTCCAGGGCCTGTTCCTAGGTGAGCTCATTTTTCATGTACGGCTGCAGGGCCTGGTTGTTAATGGCGTTGAGGGTGGGTGACATGATGAAGAAGGAGAGAAACAGCGAGAGGCCGATGATGATCTGGGTGGGCTGCATGTTCTGGGTGCCCATGGCCTGACGGAAAAAGCCGAGCACAATGACGATCCGGGTAAAGCAGGTGGTCATGAGCAGGATGGCAGGGGCGATCGAGAGGATCGTCAGGGCAAAGAGCACCTGAAGGGCCGTTGACACCTGTTCAGGGGTGTTGGCATCCTCGACGCCAAAGGTGATGGTCGGCAGACCAATGGCAGAAGAGGCGGTCGGCAGCAGCAGGCCTGCTCCCAGCGCCAGGCCGCTTATCAAAAGGGCTCCGTGCGATCGTTTATAGGGTGTTGTCATCTCTGTCCAATGCTGCGCTCGGCGGCATCAGCCATAGCCGCGGCAAAATCTGGATGATCCGTTTGGCCGGTGGCGGCTGTCGGGGAAGGTTCGATTGCCGCAATCAGATTGATCCGGTCGTTTCCCAGGGCCAGGAGAAACTCCTGATTCCGAACCTTGAACAGGCACAGTGATTTCCTGGGCATCAGATGACGCGTCTCAATAACGGTGATAGCGCCCTTGCCGCTGCCGGCGTTGAGGAAAGAAAGTTTCTTTTTGGCCAGGGCGTAAACAATGAGGAGGACACCAAAGACGATGAGAAGCCCCCAGAGAAGTCTGAAGCCGGCGGCAAGCGTAAAAGGGGAGTCTGTCCCGGCAAAGACGTTTGTGGCCGGCAGGGAGAAAATGATGAGGGCGGGGATGAGACGCATGTGACGTTCAACCCTTATCCAAGATTTTCAACACGATCGGCAGTGCTGATGACGTCTGTGAGTCTGATCCCGAATTTTTCCCCGACCATGACCGCCTCTCCTCTGGCAATCAGGCGGGAATTGACGTAGAGGTCCAAGGGTTCGCCCGCCAGTTTGTCCAACTCAATGACATAGCCCTCGCCCATCTTCAAAAGGTCGCGGAGCAGGATCTTGCTGCGCCCGACTTCCACAGAGATCTGCAGGGGGACATCATAGAGGAATTCAATACCACGGCTGGTGCCATCTCCGGTGAGTGGCGCTGTTGGCCGTTTGCTGTGTTTTCCGAGGTCTGCCGCGTGGAGGTTGTCGTCTTGCAGGAGCTCTTTCAGCTCATCAGGATCTGGTTTTCCGTTCATAGTTGTCACATGTGTTGATGTTATGGTTTATGTAAAGTCGTTTTGTTGCAATAAGTTATTCATAAACACCGGTCAGGCTGATCGCTTTTTTGCCGGCATGGACTCCAGGTCTGGCAAAAAACTTCAGATTGTTTTCAATGAGAACCTTGAGCGGGGCATTGGGGTCGTAGTCCAGTGGAATAATATCACCTTTTTTGAAGGAGAGGACTTGCTTCAGGGGCAGGGTAAGGGTCCCGGATTGGGCAATGACTGTAGCCGGCACCTCCAGGAGCTCATTTATGATGAGCTGGGACCATTCGCTGAATTGGCTGGTCCTGACAGAAAGCAGGTCTTTGAGCCTTTCCCTCAGCGGTTCCAGCGTGGCTATGGGGAAAAGTATCTTTAACTCACCGGAAAGGTTGCCAATCTGCACCTTGAAGCGACCGACCAGAATCTCTGCATTGGGGTCGGTGATGGAAACAAGTCTGGAGTTACTTTCGACCTTGATGAGGGAAGAATTGAGAGTTCTTAATGGTCTCATCGACCTGCTCAGGTCTTCGCAGCCCTTTGTTATTATTGATTTGAGGATGTTCAGCTCAATCGTTGTCAGCTTGCGATCCAGCTTCAAATGATCGAGCTCACTGGATGCGCCCAGCATGATTTCGATCATGATGAAGGAGAGTTGTTGATCCAGGATAAAGAGGGCACCATATTTTAACGGTGAAAGATTAAGAACCCCAATGGCCCCAGGGCTTTTCTGGGTTGTCATAAAATCGTTGAAGGTCCCTGACTCTATGTCGATGCGGCTGATGGTGAAGGTCCGCTGCAATTGGTTGGTAAGTGATATGGAATAGTTCTGGGCAAAGGTGTCGAGGATGATGTCAAAATTGGGGATACGCAGCTGGAGGCTGTTCTTGTTGGTTATATGAAAAAGATTGATTGATTCGGCGTCGGCGAATTTTGCCGCCTGTAAGGGCGCCGTCGCTTCGGTGGACACCCTGCCTTCGTTGATGGCACAAAGCAGGTCTGCAATTTCTTGTTTGGAAAGGATTGGTTCCACAACTGTCCCCGGTTAAATCGTTATTGAACTACAAAATCTGTAAAGTAGATTTCTTTCACCTTGCCGCGCTGCAGGATCGAGTTGACTTTACTGGCCAACTCGGCCTTGAGCTGTTTTTTCCCTTGCAGATCCTGGAGCTCTTCATAGGTCTTGTTGCCAATGAGAAGGAGGATGCCGTCACGAATCTGCGGCATGCGCTGGGTGGCCTCTTCCCTGGCCAGGTCGTTGCCGGTGATTCCTTTTTTTATGTCGACTACTGTCAAATTGTTGACGAGTTCGATGGTGAGGGCTGCCTTTACATAGTGTCTGTCCCTTTCACTGATGATATTGACAATAAACTCTTTGATCTCAATCATGGGGCCAATGGCTGTGGATTGAGTAATCTCCGACAGCTGCATTGCGGCCTCTGTCTCCTTGGAATCTGCGTTGCCGGTGGCGTCTTTTTTCAGTAGAAAGAAGGTGGCGACACCCAGGATAATGAGCAGCAGCAGGGTGGCGGCCCCGATAATGATAAGCTTCTTTTTTCTGGCGTTCTGATCCGCGGAAGCGCCATCCTGTTTTTTGGGATCGTTGTTGTCAGCCATGGCTGGTGAGTCCTTTGGGTTGAAGAAGAAAAAATAATTTCCATATTTTTTTAGTGCCTTACAGCTTATTTTCTTGTTTTTTTGCAAGAAAATAAGCTGCGAAAAACACTTATCCCGTTCATCGGGGTTAGTGACTTACAATGGAATCTCGCCGGCCTTGGTGCCGGTGTTGCCAAGTCCCAGTGTTGTATGGGCGCGCAGGATAAAATCTACCCTCCGGTTCTTGGCGCGACCTTGTTCGGAGGTGTTGGGGACAACGGGTCGATCAGGGCCATACCCCACCGCGCTCATTCGGTCAAGGGGGAGAAGTCTGCTTCTGGTCAAAAAACTGAGCACGGAAACAGAGCGGTCAATAGAAAGATCCAAGTTGTCTCTCACGCCCTTGGGCGGCAGGGTATCATCGGTGTGCCCTTCGATGCGCAGGCGCATGGGGATGGGGCGGATGATATCGGCAAGTTGACGCAAGAGAGGATAGGCCTCGGGAGAGATCTTGGACTGATCGCGTTTAAAAAGGACCGCCTCGTCAAGACGAAGAATGATGGTGTCATCATCCTTCTGGATCAATTCGACGAAATTCTGAATATTGAGGGCCTTTATCTCTGTCTCGATCCTTTTTGTAATCTTGTCGATTGAATCAGTTTGAATGGGGGCAAATTGGGTACTGGGGGTAGAAGGAATGGTTTGTATCTTATACTCGGAGTGAGAGGAAGAAGCGATGCCGGTGCCAAAGGCATTTTTCATTGATGCCGCCGCCGCGGAAAATTTTACCCGATCCATGGTGGCCATGGAGACCAGGAGGACGAAAAAGGTGAGCAGCAGGGTGATCATATCGGCAAAGGTGACCATCCATAAAGGGGCGCCAACTTTACATTCGTGGCATTTTTCTTCTTCTTTGCAATCCATGGGGTCAGCGCTTATTATTTTTTAAAGTTTGATTCCCGCATTTTGGGGGCAATAAAGGCATGCAGTTTCTGTTCCATGATGCGCGGGTTTTCGCCGGAGAGTATTGACTGCATTCCTTCAATGATCAGGGTCTTGAGGAGCACCTCGGAGGCGGATCTGGTTTTGAGTTTTCCGGCCATGGGGTTAAAGAGCACATTGGCGAGAACCGCGCCATAAAAGGTGGTCAGCAGGGCGACTGCCATGGCCGGGCCGATGGAGTTGGGGTCAGACATATTCTGCAGCATCTGCACCAGACCGATAAGGGTACCGATCATCCCCATGGCCGGAGAATAGGCGCCAAGGGTCAGGAAAATTGCCGATCCAGAGCCGTGTCGTTCCCGGATATAGCTGACCTCGGTGTTGAGCATGCGGCGCAGGGTGTCCGGTTCCTGGCCATCCACCGCCATCTGCATGGCCTTGAGCAGAAACGTGTCATTGACCTGCTCCATCATGCCCTGCAGGGAAAGAATGCCTTCCTTGCGAGCCTTGGTGGAAAAGGCCATGAGCTGGATGATCAGTTCATGGACAGAGTCTTCTTTGTGGAGAAATGTCTTTTTGGCTATACGGAAAGCCTCGAAGACGTTGGCGAAAGGATAGTGGATAAAGATTGCGCCGAGGGTGCCGCCAAAGACGATGGCCATTGATGGGCCATCGATAAAAACGGAAAGGGGGCTGCCCGCCATTATTGCCCAGATCATCAGCGAAAAGGCGACGACCATCCCGATAACGGTTGAGATATCCAAAAAATACTACCTCCAGCTGGACAAAAAAAGGATAACAAACGAAGTCGTCAGGAGAAAGGGCCGTGTGGAAGCCCCCCCCTGTTCGATTCATTATAAATTGATGGCGTCGTAAAAAGTCGCCAACTGCTTCGTTGCTGCAAATTATCTCGTCACTGCGGCGTACTCAAGTACGCCTCATTCCTCGAAATTTGCGCGCCTCGCATTTGACGCTTTTTACTTAGCCATCCCAGAAATTGAGTTTTTACGAAACCATTATAAATTGCACGCATGATACGGCTTTGTTGCCTAAAACTCAAGAATGCAATTTGTATTCCAGAATATTTTTATTTGATCAGGCTCGGCCGGGGTGCTGGTAATGGTCCGGGAAGCGCAGGGTTATTGATGGCAAAAAAAGATAGGCGCTGCTTCCAATGAATGCAGCGCCCATTTTTTCTGTCAATAAAATGACTTTATCTTATCGTTTGAGATTGATCAGCTCTCCAAGAAGTTCGTCAACAGTGGTGATGATCTTTGAGTTGGCCTGAAATCCGCGTTGGACGGTGATCATATTAACAAACTCGAGCCCCATATCGACATTGGACTGCTCCAGGGAGTTGGTGAAGATACTGCCCAGCTCCGGGCCAGGGAGACCGCCCCTGGGGGTGCCGGAGACATCGGTCGCGGTAAACATATTGCTGCCCACCAGATTCAGTCCGCCGGGATTGGTGAATTTTGCCAGGGTGATGGCGGCAACATTAATCTGCTGGCCATTGGAATAGGAGGCGGCGTCAATGGCCACGGTGCTGGAGTCGAGATTGCTGTTCAGGGTCAGGGCATCGGTGGCCCTGGCCGGGATCAGGCCTGAGCTGGCCACAAGGATATCTTTGGGGTCGCCGGGAATAACCTTGCCGGTGGCGGCGTCAAATCCCTACCCCTGAACCCTGAATCCTTCGGGGTTGACCAGATAGCCCTCCTGATTAAAACGAAAGGCCCCGGCCCGTAAATAATAGGTGCTGTTGTTGCCAACCTCCTTCAGCATGAAGAAACCATCTCCTTCTATGGCCAGGTCGGTATTGGTTGAGGTCGATTCAAAGGTGCCCTGGCTGAAGATGTTGTTAATCTTTGAGACGCCGACACCACGCCCGACCTGCGACGAGCCTCCGGAACCAAAGACCGTGCTCGACATCAGGTCGGAAAAGACGGTACGTGAGCCTTTAAAACCAACGGTATTGGTGTTGGCCAGGTTGTTGCCGATAACGGTCATGGCCAGTGAATTGGTGTTGATGCCGCTGACGCCGCTGTACATTGCGCTGGTGATGCCCATGGGTGGTGCCTCCTGTTATCTTTCGGTGACTCTTAGAAGCTGTGACGAAACAACCATTGCTGTCGTCATAATTTCGTTTCGCTTTCGTGAGCCGTTGGTGTCATGTGAATGGTTTGTTTATCCGGGGATAACGGTTGTCTGTTTAGGTTCAGGGTTGGGTCTGCTGTAAGAAAAGATCAATAATCTCTTGTGCCGTCTGCCCATCATCCGTGGTGGCAGTATTGTCGGTGGGCAAGGAGGCCACGATCGCGGTGGCCGTAGTGTCGTTCTCGCTATTGATAAGGGCGGTTGCCGTTTCCGGACTGCTTGCCGGGGCCATGACCTTTAAGGCATTTTTTAAAAGAACCTCGCCATCCTTGGTGGTGAGCATGCCTGTGCTCAGATCAACACCCGTTACCTCGGATCTGATCAGCGGGGCGGCGGCAATACTGGCGTTTTCACCGGCAGCGCTGGCCTGCAGGATGATCTTGTACGTACCACCGGCAACCAGGCTGCCATTCTGGTCGGTACCGTCCCAGGTGATAAAATGATTGCCGGCAGCCAGTTCCGTGGCCTCTGCCTGCAGGGTGTTGACTGTCTGGCCTTTTTCGTTCTGAATGGAGAGGGTGACGCTTGCGGCGGTGCCATCGAGCTGATAGCCAACTTCGACCGGCTTACCGTCAAAGGTAAAGGCGCTGCCGTTATAGGAGACACTTTGACCAATCAGGCTCAGGGTTGAGAGTTTTTGGGAATTGCCCTGGGCGACAGTCAGTGCCTGCATGCTGTCATTCAGGTTATACAGCTGTTCGAGTGAACTGAACTGGACGAGCTGGGCGGTAAATTCAGTGGCATCGCTGGGGTTAAGCGGGTCCTGATTCTTTAATTGAGCCACAAGCAGGGTCAGAAAATCCTCTTTTCCCATAATGTCTTTGGCGGCGGCAGCGGAAGTGGTACCACCGCTGGCGGGTGCTGTGGTGGAAAAAGAGTATATGTCGGATGAAAGAGTCGTCATGGGTCTCACTTATATGCTCAGGTTGATGCCTGCGCCCATGGAAGCGCTCAGGAGCTCTTCCGCGGAACTCAGAGAGAGGTCAAAAGCGGTTTCGTCCAAGGCAAGAGTCGGTTGTGAAGCTGAATCCTGTCTGGAGGAGAATTGCTGCTGGAAAAAATGATTCGAGTCAGAGGTCGTTGATTCCATGCTTACCTGGAAACCTTCAATATTAAATCCCTGTTGCTCAAGGATAGCCCGGAGTCTTGGCAGATTCTTTTCAATGGTTTCCTGGATGTGCTGACTGTTGACAGCGATATGCGCCTTGATGGAATCCCATTTGACCAGGATGTCAATCTTCAGCGCTCCCAGCTCGGCTGGATTGAGGTTTAGGCTGATCTTGCTGGTCTACGGGGATTGATGCTGAAACGTTCAACAAGATTATTGATGACTTCCTCGGCGGCAATTGGAACTCCCGGTGACAGTGATGCAGGGTGAGCGGCGGGAGCAGCCCCCGGTATCGAGGAAGTTACCTGGGCGCCAAAGGCGGTGGCGAAGGAGTGACCCGTCTGTTCGTTGTTGCCGAGCAAAGCGGTGAGAATACCATGGGCCGTTTTTGCTTGACCGGCACTGTCTTCTTGCCGCCCTGAGTCTTGCTGGTTGCCGGCATTATTCTTGTCAGCGGGTTCTTCGAGTCGGGCGCTCAGGTACTGGCGGCCGTCCAGGTTCTGGTGCAGGCTCTCGCCTGATTCCGTGGTCTTGATTCTGTAAGCTGCACCCTCCTGCATGGCCGCATGGGCAGGCAATATCGAGGCGACGACAGCGCTGTCAGCCGACTGGATGTAGGGGGATGAGAGTCCGTTCAGGGCTTCAGCCGGTGCTGACTGGTAAGAAGTACGGATAGCTAGAGTGCCTTGAGAATCACCGGCCAGGATGGCCTGCAGCTGCAGGGTCAACAGGGAATCGGCCTTATTGAGCGGCATTGCAGACTGCTTACCGGTTGCTGCCGGGGCCAAATCTGAGTCAGTCTGGCCGTTTGCCGCCATCATTGTCTGGAATTGTTTGAGCTCACCAGGGGCAAACATGATGGAAGTTGATGCTTCATTGGTGGAGGCAAGAGTTGCGGTGATGTCCTTTCCGGCAGCAGGCTGACTGCTGTTAAGCTCAGGGCTGTCTGCCAAGGACGGGGAAGGCTGTTCCACGACCATGAACATCTCCATGGAGTTGGAGGTGGAAGCCGAGGGGGTCTGCATCAAGAGGGGCTGCTTCTTCCCCTCTCTTTTTGTCTGCGTTTCCGGATGCTGATAGAAATGAAGCAAAAGGGCTGGTTTCATCTGTCGTCCCGGCTGATTGAGATGGTTGAGCCGGTGTCTTCTGTACTGATATAGGCGCCGGTGTGACAGCCAGGAGAGATGCTTCCATAGTTCCTTACTCCGATGACAGGGTCGATAAGGTTGTGGTTAAAGCTGATACTTGCAGCTTGTTGAGTTGTTCCAGTATCCGGGCCGCGGATTTGGTCTTCATGTTGGTAATCAGGTCGGCCGCTAATTGTTGATCTTCCAGACTGCTCAGGGCCAGAGCGGCTTTTTCCGGGGCCATCTTGGAATAAATATTGCTCAGATCCTGGATCATTTTCAGCTCAGCCTGATCTTTCCTGGCCAGCAATTCTTCAGTTGTTTGCTGAAGTTTCTTCAACTCCTGAAGCTTCTGATCCATCTGCTCAAATTTCTTATCGACCTCTTGCTCCAGGGTCTTTAGCTCCTTTTCCCTGTCGGCCAATACTTTTATCTTTTCCTGCAAGCCGGCCCTCTCCTGTTCCAGGGTGGTATAGAGTCTGCGTTCCTCAACCGAGGAAAAGGATTTCCGAGGAGCCGGCGCCTTTTCTTGAGCTGGCGCCTCACTTTGTACCTCGGCGCCCTTCAATGGGGCGGGAGCAAGGATGGTTGCCAGGGGAAAACAACAGAGGATGAGAAAGAGTATTTTTTTCATAAGAGGCCGGTGGGGGTAAAAGTTGTTTGCTTATCTGTTGTGAAAGATGACGGCAATCTCATCGAGTGTGGCCGTCTCTTTCTTGTTGAGGTACTGCTGCCAGGATTCATCCTGCTTCTGCTGCAGCGTCTCCATTATTTTTCGATCTTTGCTCTTGCCGATCAACTGTTCCTGGGCTCGATTCGACCCTTCTTTTTTTTTCTTCAAAAGGAGCTGCGATGCCGCGACCAGTTGTTCAATCAAGGGGATCCGTTGTTCGAACCAGGCGAGTCTGACCACTTCAATCCCCAGGCATTGCTCACTGGTAAAGGTCTCGATCAAGGTTGCCAGAATCGATTCATCTTCCTGCAGTTGGCGCTGGGCTTCGGCCTCTTCTTTCCGTGCCTTGACCAGGCGATAGATGGCCTGTTCCTCGAGGGTTTTTCTGTGTTTAAGGACTGTATCGAGGGTAAAGGGTTTCATGGCTTAGTGCTGGTCTTCGCCCCGTCGGTCTTTTTTGGGCAGGGTGTCGTCCTTTCTGCCGCTGAGCAGCTCGCCGAGCTGTTCAATGGTCTCTTTCAGGGGAGTGGATTCGTTGATATCCTGTTGCAGAAAGGCGTTGATGGCGTCTATCTTGGTTATGGCAAAATCGATCTTAGGATTGGAGCCTTTGGCGTAGGCGCCTATATTGATGAGATCTTCAGCTTCCTTGCAGGTGGCCAGGATGCTGCGGGCGCGACCGGCGAGTTCCACGTGGCGGGGGGAGACGATCTCGCGCATGACCCGGCTGGCCGAGGCCAGAATGTCGATGGCCGGACAGTGATTTTTGGCGGCAATGGTCCGGGACAGAACGATATGACCATCAAGTATGGAACGTACCGAGTCGGCCACCGGATCGGTCATATCATCGCCGTCCACCAGTACCGTGTAGAGCCCGGTGATCGATCCTTTGGCGCTGAAGCGGCCGGCGCGTTCCAGCAGTTTGGGGAGGGTGGCAAAGACTGACAGGGGATAGCCCTTGGTGGTGGGCGGTTCGCCGACGGCCAGACCTATCTCTCGCATGGCCATGGCAAAGCGGGTGACCGAGTCCATCATCAGCAGGACATTTTTACCCTGACCGCAAAAGAATTCAGCAATAGCCGTGGCCACAAAGGCACCGCGCATCCGCAGCAGTGGCGACTGGTCCGAGGTGACTACCACGATCACCGAGCGGGCCAGTCCCTCTGTGCCGAGATCGCGCTCGATAAACTCCCGCACCTCACGACCACGTTCGCCGATCAGGGCGATGACATTGACATCGGTCAGGGCGTATTTGGCTATCATGCCCAGGAGCACATTCTTGCCCACACCGGAGCCGGCCATGATCCCCATGCGCTGTCCCATGCCGCAGGTGGTAAGTCCGTTGATGGAGCGGATGCCAAGATCGAGTGGCTCGGAGATGTTCGTTCTCTGCATCGGCCCCGGCGGCAGGGAGTAGATCGGTTTTTCATGGGGCAACAGCGGGGTGGGGAGTCCGTCAAGGGGGTGTCCCATGGCATCGATGACCCGTCCCAGCAGAGTGTCACCAACCTGGACGGTGGCGCTGTCCCTGATAACCCTGATCCGGCTGCCGGGTCCCAGACCCCGGAGCTCGCCGAGTGGCATGAGCAGGGCGCGTGAATCCTTAAAGCCGACGACTTCGGCCATCACGGGTTCGCTGTCCTGGTTGAGCGGCGTCAATTGGCAAAGGGAGCCAATTGACGCCGCGGGGCAGTACCCTTCGACGACCAGCCCGATAATTTTTGTCACTTTTCCCCATACTTTTATGGGGTTGAGGCGAGCTATAACAGAGGAGGCAGAGGTCATGGCAGCCTTATGGCTCTCCAGGAAAAGAGGTAGTGGTGATATCGTCTGACTGCAGGGCATCTTCTATGACCTGCAGCTGGCTGCTGATGGTGGCATCAACGGTGCAGCTGACAGACTCCAGCAGGCAGCCGCCGCGCTCAACGGTGCTGTCAGCCTTGAGGACGATATTATCGAGGCTGCTGATCTCCTCGAGGATCTCTTTTTTCTTGTCCTTGAGGATCGCCAGATCGTTCGGGTTCACCCGGATCTGGAACTCATCGGACTTGACTGCCAGATGAATAGCGTCTTTGATAGTGGCCAGGATGGTGTCGCTCTGTTCTCCTGTCGAGTGACGGATAATCTTCGCAGCTATCTGCATGACCAGGGCGTGTATCTCTCTGGTATTATTTTGTAAGATTGTTTCGTGGAGATGGGCCAACTGCTCGCAGGCGGCATGCAGGGTCATGGCGCTGGTGCCATAATCTTCATCCGCCTGGCGTCGGCCCTCAAGCACACCTTCACTGAAGGCCTTCTTGCGGATCATCTCCGGGTCTATAGCCTGGACAGGCGCATTTCCCCAATGCTCTTCGGCCTCCGGGGGGAGATCTGGGGAAAGCGCGCCTGCTGTGCCCGAAGGCCTTGCGGACGGCAAGGATTTTTTGTCCGCAGTCTGGTCGGGAATGGCCCTGCCCCCGGTTTTGTCAGGGATAAATGAGCCATGTCCTTCACTCCGGGAAGGGGGGACGGCAACCATATCCTGCCAGACCGGTTCAGGGGAGAAACCCTGACGGGGCAGGATCTGTTGCGGCACAAATGAGGATGTATCCTTGTACACCTTAGACAAGCTCATCGCCTCCTCCTCCAGTGCCAAGCACCAGCTTGCCTTCTTCCTGGAGCTTTATGGCGATCTTGACGATGGTCTGCTGCATGGTCTCGACCTCGGAAAGGCGGACCGGCCCCATGGCCTCGAGGTCTTCCCTGATCATATCGGCGGCGCGGGAGGACATGTTGGCAAAGATCTTTTCCTTCATCTCGTCAGACGCGGTCTTCAAGGCCAGGGTCAGGTCATCGTTGCTGACCTCACGCAGGATCATCTGCAGTGAACGGCCATCGAGTGCCACCAGATTTTCAAAGGTGAACATCTGCTTGCGAATCTCCTCGGCCATGTCCGGATCTGTCTGTTCTATGGCCTCGAGGATGTCAGTATCCATACTGTACTGCAGATGGTTGAGCAGGTCGACAACCTTGTCCAGGCCACCTACCTGTTTCTGCTCCTTGCCGGCGACCAGGCCAATCTCGCGATGCAGGGCATCTTCAATGCGGGTGATCACCTCAGGGGAGACTTTTTCAATCTTGGCGATCCGGTAGATCACATCAGCCCTGACATCTTCAGGCAGACTGGCGAGGATTTCACTGGCATGTTCCACATGCTGGGTGGACAGGATCAGGGCTACCGTCTGGGGATGTTCTTTTTCGAGTAGTCCGGCAACCATCTTGGGGGGCATCAGGGCAATGGTCTCCAGGGGGCGGGACTCAGTGCCGGAGACAAATTGTTCCATAAGATCAGCACTGCGTTCATCGGATCCCGAGGCTGCAATGGCTCTTTTGGCAAAGTCGGCACCCTTGACAAACAGACCGGCAAGATCCTGCTGGATTTCACCGTAACTGGCAAAGACCTTGTCTTTTATGTGCTCGGGGATATGGTCAATGGTCGCTATGGTTCGGGTCACCTGGCGAATCTCATCGTCTGAGAGCTCCTGGAATACCTTGGCTGCTGCCTCTTCACCGAGACAGATGAGCAGGACAGCTGCCTTGTTGAGTCCGGTAAGGGTCTTGATGCTCATCGTTTATCCTTCTTGTATCCAGCTTTTGATAATATAGGCTGTTGGGACCTGATTTCTGGCGATCTCTTTGCGCAGGTGCAGGATCATCTCATCGGGGGGGAGCTCTGGAAGAGGTCCTTCAACGGCGGGAGCGGGTGTTGCCTGCTCCCGTTCCAGATCGGCTACGGTCTTGTTGTGCTGGGTCACTTCGCCCTTCATTGTTTTGATCAGAGGCCGGAGCAGAAAAAAGTAAACAAACAGGGTGCCCACAATAATCAGGCCATATTTTATGAATGGGAGATAATCATATAATATCCTGGCCGGGGCGGTCTCTGCGATGATGATATCTTTTGGGGTCTCGGTAAAGGGCATGGAGACAATATTGATAGCGTCTCCCCGCTCCTTCACCAGCCCCAGGGCGCTGGCGACCATGGTCTCCAGAGACTTGAGCTCCTCTTCGCTTCGCGGTTGACTGGTGGCCGGTTCCTGGTCTTGACCGGGGATGGTCTTGTCCGCAACCAGGATGGAGACAGAGAGTTTGGTGATGCCGCCGACAGGGCTGACGGTTTTGCTGACGGTTTTGCTGATTTCATAGTTGGTGGTGCGGGAGGTCTTGCTGGCAGCGGGACCGGTGGCGCCCTGGGCCGCCGCATTGCCCTGCAGGTTAGCTTCAACACCAGGTACACCGCCGCTGGACAGAGTACCGCTTGCTTCCTCCTGCAGCTGTTCACTGCGGATCACCGGGTCATCTCCGTCAAAGAACTCCTGGGTTGTTTCCACTTTGGCGAAATCCAGGGTGGCGGTCACCCTGACCATGGACCTGTCCTCGCCCAGGGTCTTGTCCAGAAGCTCCAGGGCCCTGGACTCCATCCGGTGTTCTACTTCCTGCTGAAAGGCCAGCATGTCGAGCGAAACATTCTGGTCAGAGCTCTCTTTGTCGCTGCCGCTTAAGACCTTGCCGGAAGCATCGATGACCTTTACATCTTCAGGGCTGAGCCCGGTTACTGATCCTGCCACCAGGTGGATGATACCCTGAACCTGTTCTTTGTCAAGTGTTCTGCCGGCAATCAGGGTAACAATAATAGAGGCGGTTGCCAGTTTCTGCTGTTTTTCAAAGAGGCGTTTTTCCGGCAGGGCCAGATGAACGCGTGTGGACTCAACCGGGGCCAGGGAGGTAATGGTCCTTGCCAGTTCTCCCTGCAGGGCCCGGGTATAATTCACCTTCTGGACAAAGTCGGTGAGGGCAAAACTCTGCTGGTCGAATATCTCAAAGCCGACCCCCCCCCTTGTCGGCAGATCGCTGGCTGCCAGGTCGAGACGGGTTTCATAAAGCTTGTCGGCCGGGATCCAGATATTCCTGCCGTTGTTTTTCAGCTGATAGGGAATCTTCTGCGCCTTGAGCCAGTTGGCGACAGAGCCGGCATCCGTTTCACTCAGATTGGCATAGAGGAGCTGGTGCGCGGCTGTTTGTGATTGGATGATGATGACCGCAAACAGGGCGATGGAGAGGAAGGCAACAACCCCGAGGGCTATTTTCCGGGACAGAGGCCATTCGCTGATCAGGGTCAGGAGGTTTTTGCGCTCAGGAGGTTCCGTGCGCGCCGTATCTCTGTTAAGTGGTGACGCCATGTTTACATCTGCCATGAAAAAACCCTTTTTTCAATCAGTTAATCTTGAAACTGCATTGCTACACGGTTTAAAAAATATTCTTCAACTCCTGAACTAGTGTCTGTCCATAAATGAGGATTTTTGTTCGAGATCAAGGATTGCGAAAAAAATAAGCTCAGGCATGTGTATGATATTCCGAGTATTATTTTTCGAGCATGACGCGGAGATCGGGCAAAAAGACCATTTATGGACAGGCACGAACTAGATCTGCATGCGCATGATTTCTTCATAGGCCTGGAGGGCCTTGTTCCGCATCTGAACCAGCATCTTCAGGGAGATGTCGGCTTCCTCAACGGCAATCATCACCTCGTGGAGACTCTCGGCCTTCCCGGTGCTGAGCTGTTCTATGGCCAGGTCCCCTCTGTTCTGGGCCTGGTTCACCTGGTCGATGGTGGATTTCATGATGTCACCAAAACCGTTCTTGGCGGTGGAAACAGCGCTGGTATCTGTCGGGCGCAGCGGCAGAGATCCGCCAATACCGCTAATCTGCATGTACATGGTCTGTTATCTCCGAATTTCAAGAGCTTTTAATGCCATACGTTTGGCAGATTTAATGACCGTGGTATTTGCCTCGTAGGCCCGGGTGGCCGAGGTCATATCGACCATCTCTTTGAGCACGTTGACATTGGGCATGGCAACATAGCCGTCGGTTCCGGCATCCGGATGGGACGGATTGTAGACCATCTGCGGTTCATCCTGATCTTCCATGATCTTGGTGACCTCCACCCCCTGGATGCTGTTTCTGAGCGTGCCATCCAGCTGTTCCTTGAAGGAGAGCGGCTGGCTTTGGAAGTAGACGGCTTTTTTTTGTATGGCCCGCCCTCGGGGGTGGACGTCGTCTCCACATTGGCAAGATTGGAGCTGATGGTGTCAAGACGAATCCTTTGGGCCTTGAGGGCCGAGGAACTGACGTCGAATGTATTGAAGATGTCTATTATTGTCTCCTTTGAATGTCTAGATCCTTGTAACAGAATAACTGGAATATGGAAATACCATGAAGAACGCCTTGTCAGTTATTGGCCACCTTGAATGACATAACTCAACTGGGATAATTTTTTCTTTAATAACTGGGTAGCGGTCTCATACATGAGCTGGTTTTCCGCGAGGGCCATCATCTCCTGGTCAATGCTGACGCCATTCTGATCGCCGATTCCTCGTTTGTCCGGCTCCCTGGTGGTGGTACCGGTGACGCTGCTTAGATCCGACCCGCCAATGGGGATATGGCCGGGATGAGTATTCCGTGGAGTTCCTTTGACCTTGAGCGCCTGCTGCAGTTCCTGTTCAAACTCAAAACGGGCCGGGGCGTAGCCCGGGGTGTCGGCATGGGCAATATTCGAGGCGATAACCTGTTGCTTGGCGGAACGAAGATCCAGCGTTTTTTTTAACAGGTGGATGTTCGGATCAAAAAGAGAAATTTTTTCCATGAAAGGGGGCTCCGTTGTCAATCTGTTGTCGTGTCAGGCAAGATCTTCATGCAAGAATCTCACCTGAACAAGGTAATCAGCTCCAATTCTTTTTTGGCTAAATTCTGCCACCGAGGGTTGTCTCCTGTTTCGACCAGCCGGGTGAAAAGTTTTAGGGCGCTTTCTTTCCGGCCATTTGTCCAGGCAATTTCTGCCAGTCTGAATAAGGCCTGATCCTTGTGGACACCCTCCTGTTGAAGAGGGAGAAAGAACTCCTCTGCCTTGGTGATGTCGCCCAGCTGATAGGAGCTTTCGGCCAGCATAAACAGAAATTCCGGTTGCTTGCCGGCAGGGCTTGTCTGCAGCTCTTCCAGGATGGTCCTGGCCTTGGCGTAGTCATTGAGGTGAAAAGAAAGAGATGCCTGGAGAAGTTTAAACCTTGGGTCGTTGAAGGTGTCCTCTGAACTGTTCCTCGATAAAAGGGAGAGGGCCTTTTTGTATCTGCCCTGGGTCATGAGGCTTTGCACCCGTAGATAGAGGACTTCCAGACGATCCTGACCTGTTGGGTAATGATACGAGTACTGGTCGGCGTATTCTTCCACCAGTCCAAAATCTCCCTGCTCGTAGACGAGTTTGATCAGGGGGAGGTAATAAACCGCCTGGTCTTCCTGGGTACTGACATCGAGGAGATAGGTGTACATCTTGGTTGCTTCATTAAAAAATCCGAGTTGACGGTACGCCTCGCCCATGTCGGCTAGGAGGCTGATATCGATCCAGTTTTTAACGAAAAGATATCTGTTTTGTTTGGCCAGAACCAGGGCCTCGGTATACCTGCCGTTTTTGATATGTTCTTTCAGGATATCCGGCAGGATCTCGATCAGTAGGGCGAGTGCGGTGTTATGCAGCTCGCCGGCCTGGAAATCTCTGAGAAAGGTCATCAGCCGTTCCGTGGCCTCGGTTTTCCGGCCAAGCATCTGGTAAACAAGGGCCTCCTTGAAGGATGCCTCCTCTCTGATGGAGCGGGAAAGTGGATTTTCGGCCAGTGGCTGATAATAGGTCAGCGCTGATCCTCCCCAGTTTTTCAGGGTCAGCAGTTTGAGGTCTGTCTGTTTCAGCGCTGCCCTGGCCCCTGCTTCGGTGCCGGGATAGGTCGTTTCAATCTGGGAGAAATCATCGGCCATGTCGGACTCATGGGCGGCTCCTGGTGTGGCATGGAGTTTCGCCATTGCCTTGCGAAAACTTATCATGTCAAGGTGCTCCCGGGTGCCCGCTGAGGAAAGTTGGGCCAGTCGGTCATAGCAGTCAGCGGCTTGTGCGAATTGTTTGTGGTGATAGAGAACTCCGCAATATCCATTGAGAGAAAAGAGATCCTCTGTCAGGACGGCAGATTTTTCCAGGAGTTGATACGCGGCATGGGCCTTGATGAAGTCTCCTGTGGCCCACCAGTAATCTGCCTGGCGCAGGGCCATTATCGGCGCTAGTCCGGCAGGAAAGGAGATGTCCTCTTTTGTCAGCAGGGTGCGCATGCGGGCAAATTGCCGGGTGGCCAGGGCGGTTTCTATCCGGGTCAGGAGAAGGTAGGGTCTTGCCGGATTGCCCTCGTCCATTGCTGATTCAAGCTTCTGCAGCTCAATGTCGGCAAGATAAAGGTTTGCATGTTCGGCCTGCAGGCGCAAAAGAAGATATTTTGCCAGAAGGCCGACAGGTTCTGTGCCGTACTCCGTTGAGACGAGGTGGAATTGCCTGTATGCTTCTTTAAAGTTACCGGAACGGCAGAGGATGTCACCATAGGTGAGGGTTAGTTTTTTCTTGTTTTCCTGGTCATTTTCCTTGTTGAGCAGATCAACGATCAGGGGGAGCAGTTTGTTCCACTGGTTCAGCTTGGCGCCTTCCATGATTTCAGAGGGCAGGAGCGCGATGTTTTTCTCCTGGTCAGGAGGAAGGAGGGTGATGGCAGGAAAAGGGACCAGGGAAAATTGGACAGCAGGTTCAATCCCGATCTCTGCTTCATATTCTCTGAAAAAATTCTCCCACTGTCCAGGGTAAGGAGAGGCGTTGATCGGGTTGGAAAAATCCCTGGTCTGTCGTTGTATGGCGGACATGCCCTGCAGCTTTTCGGCAAGAACCGGCCGTGTGGCAGTGAATTCGTTCCCCAAAAGGATGTCCAGGACCAGTTTGTTGGTCTCCTGTTGTGGAGTCACTTTGACTTTTTGGGGGGGATAACGGAAGAAGAATGAAATGGTTGTGGTCTTGTTTTTTGTCTGTGACAAAATTTTGACTATCTTGCTGTCAGTTTCAGGGAGCGTTAGATCAGCGGCGGCAAGGGTGTTGGTCAGCGCCAGGTCTATTCGTTTTTCCTTATGGTTGATGGTATAAGCGGGGATGGAGCTGAAGGAGCAATAGAGCTGTATGTTGTTGCTGCTGTAGCCTTTGCTGATTTGAGTAAGCACCGGCTGGGGTGCGGCGTATCCGGTTGTGGTCACCAGGATGGCTGCCAACAGGAAAAAGAGTATTTTATTCATAGTCGTATATCAGGAGCCGTTACGAAACAACAGTTATATTTATGCATCTCACTGCCAGGGTTGAAGGAGGTCGTGACTGATTCTTTGCAATTCCTGTTCCGTTTCTTCGTGCCTTGTGCTTTTCCAGGGATGAGCAGGTGGCGAGAGCCCTTGAGGAGAGACTTTTTGGGCATTTTTCAATGATTAGCATTGACGAAAAAATGAATTATTGGCATCAGTATAACGTTACAATTCAGGCTTGGTCATAAAAAAATATTTTCTAAAGGTTATTATGGGGCATAACGTTTTATTGGTGGATGATTCTAGTACCATGAGAAAGATTGTAGGCCGCTCACTGCATCAGGCCGGTTTGGATTTTGATAATATCTATGAGGCGGCTGATGGTCTGCTGGCCCTTGAAGTGCTTGAGAAAGAGTCGGTGGATATTGTGCTCAGTGATATGAATATGCCGAATATGGACGGGATCTCCTTTCTCAAGGAAAAGGCGAATCGTCCCAACATGAAAGATATCCCGGTCTTTATGTTTTCGACCGAGACCGGAGATGACATTATTGGTGAGGCGAAGGCCTTGGGGGCGGTAGGGGCAATCAAAAAGCCATTTACAGCGCATATGGTGAGCGAGGTTCTTGGACCGTTTCTTAAATAATAAGGTACGCTACGTTATGGAGATCAGTGAAAAGATTATTGAGACAACCGTAGAGATTTTCACCACTATGGTGATGATGGATGTCTCTGCCGACGGGCCTCCATTGGAAGTAAGTGGAGCCTTGTGTGATACTGTTACCGGCATGATTGGTCTGGCAGGAACCCATAAAGGAGTGCTGGCGATTCATATCCCTAATCAAGTAGCCCTGGCCATTACCAGCAGTTTTCTGGGAATGGATGTCGATGAAATAAATGATGATGTCCGGGATGCGGTGGGAGAACTTGCCAATATGCTGGGGGGCAATGTGAAAACGATTCTGTCGCAAAACGGCAGAGACATCGAGCTTTCTCTTCCTTCAACTATTTATGGTCATGAATACGGGTTTAAGACCGCGTCGGATGTCGATATGGTTATCCTGCCGTTTAAAACCGCCGCTGGTGGATTTATGGTTGAGCTGCAGCTGGAAAAATAACAATTTTGGCAGGTCGGGGCAACATCGCTGGCTGGTCCTGTTGCCATCGGTAAGGCAATCGTCAATCAGATGAATATTTGCAGCACAGGGCGACCTGTCGGGTCGCCCTAACTAGTGTCTGTCCATAAATGTCCCTTTCGCCCGATCTCTGCGTCATGCTCAAAAAATAATGCTCGGAATAGATATGAAGATCGAACTTGCTCTTCCCACATCAATTATAGGTGAGTCCTTTCGGGTTGGCGGCATGGTTGGGGCCAGGCGGGTTGCCGTTCCTTTTGATATGGAGGGCGGCCGGTTTCTGGTAGAGCTCAAATATGTCGTCAACGGTTAAAAACGTCATGATGAGGTGCTGCTGGATAGTTACTTAATTATTTTATTTTTTAGCCGATACAACAAGGAGAGAAATATTCTCAGGTTGTCTTCATTCCTCTTTTCTGATTTTATTCGTACATCTTATGAAAAAAGCGCAACAAAAAATTGATAAGATACTTGCCGCTGTCTGTAAGCGGACGCAGGATGAGGTCAGTGGACTTATTGGTGCGTCATTTATCCTTGCTGCCCCTCACAGCCTGCTCATCTCCAAGGAAGATGCCTTTGAGCAGCTCTCGGGAAAGCAGGTGCTGGCCAAGATGGACGTCACTGGTGAGGTCCAGGGGCACGGCTGTCTCCTTCTTGAGCTGAAGGATGCTATCCGTCTCGGCGGCACCTTGATTATGCTGCCGGACGATGCGCTGGAGGAGATGGTCAGCGCTGGAGAATATAATGAAGATGCTGAAGATTCCTACGGTGAGATAGCCAATATTATTGCCGGGTCGTACACCAAGGTTTTTGAGGAGATGTATCCTCAAAACTGCCGATTTGTCAGAAAGACCCATGAAGTAATTATTCCCGTTAAAGTGGATGCAGGATCTGATGAACCAGTGCCCGATCAGCTTTATTATCAGGTGAACAGCGCTATGAAGCTGGGTGATCGGCAGATGGGAAATCTTGTCATGCTCCTGCCGGCTGCAAGCTTCGGGCTGGAAGGAGAAGTGCCTGCCGTAGTGGAAGCAGCGTCCCCGGCTGCAGCCCAAGCACCTCCTGCAACTCCTGCTCCTTTACAACAGGAAAACCCTGTTGCCGAGGCAGCGGAAGAGCCCGTCCAGGCAGAACC
Source organism: Desulfoarculaceae bacterium (assembly GCA_019429465.1). GTDB lineage: Bacteria > Desulfobacterota > Desulfobulbia > Desulfobulbales > Desulfocapsaceae > UBA2270. Next base: position 3,195 of record JAHYIV010000030.1, on the reverse strand, counting down.
GTCCCCGGTTGCTGAAGCGCTGCCGCCTGTCCAGGAGGTGGTGGCTGATTTTGATGTCAGGAAACATCAGAAGCGCATTGATGCCCTGCTCGACCTGTGTCGTCAGAAGTTGGGGGCGGAGATGGGTGCCCTGCTGGGAGTGGAGGTCGAACTGAGTGAGCAGGAGTGCCGGCTGGTGACAAAAGAGGATTATTTCCTCGATGATGCCCCAGGCAAGCAGATCCTTGCCCGCCTGAATGTGGTGGGTGAGGTAGAGGATAACGGCTATCTCCTCGTTGCCTTGAAAGATGCTGTTTTTATCGGCGGCACCCTGATCATGCTGCCGCCGACAGAACTTGAGAGAGCGGTCATCGATGAGGAGTTTGGTGAAGACATAGAAGACGCCTATGGCGAAATTGCCAATATTATGTCAGGGGTGTACAGCTCTATTTTTGAAGAGCAATATATCAAGAAGATCCGTTTTGTCAAAACCGGCCTTGAACGGGTTCTGGCGCTGAAGGTTGATACTGAGTCGGAAGCCCCTCTGCCGAATCAGCTGTATTATATGAGCAGCAGCTCCCTGACCATTGCGGGCAAGTCCATGGGAAAGGTGCAGATGCTTTTTCCGGCGACCATGCTGCAGCTCGATGGAGTTTTGCAGCAGGAGGCAGCGCCGCCGGTTGCCCCGAGGGTAGAACAGGCTGCGGCAACGTCGTCTGCAGGTGAGGTGAAGAGCAAGAGTGCTGACTATCGGAGCATTGAAATCCTGGTGGTGAGCGATGATGCGCGGGAGGCGGCAAAGATTACCGAGGTTCTGGAACAACGCCATTTGAGCGCGAAGGTTCTATCCTTCAAGGACAGTGTGACGGATTATCTGCCGGGCGAGGTGAAGGCTATTTTTCTGGTAATGAGCACGGTGAACGAAAAGGCCTTTTCCGTGGCCATCAAGATCAGTGCCGCCTGCTCCCTGCCACTCATTGCCGCCGGCCCGGGATGGACTCGAACCAAGGTGAGAACGGCGGTGAAGTACGGTGTGAATGATATTCTCCTGACTCCGGCGACCAGTGATGAGGTCGGAGAGAAAATTGAAAATATTTCAGTCAAGCTTGCCGCCTGACCCCATCGTAAATTTGTCGTAGCCTGGATGAAAGGCAGCGGAATCCGGGGAACATCTTTTGCGACAACTCCTCCCAGACCCTGGCAGTAAACGTATGTTTTCCTCGTTCCCATGCTCCGCATGGGAATGCAGTGCGGATGCGCCGCATCCACTGGCGGTAAACGTATGTTGTCGGCGTATGTTGTCGGCCAGGCGCCGCCTTCAAGAAACAGCCGGAAAAGAGTGGCTGTTTCTTGAAGGCGGCATAAGATGCCGTAAATGAAACAAGCAGGAAAAGGCCCCTGCTTTTTTCATAACGGCATCTAACCCCAACAGGATAAGTGCCTTTCACAGATTATTTTCTTGAAAAAAATAAGAAAATAATCTGTAAGGCACTAAATATCCTGCATCTCTTTCTTCTTCATCTTCTCCAGCAAGGTTGTTCGCTTCAGGTTAAGTAAACTGGCCGCTTCTTTTTTATTGCCGCCGGTGATCTTCATGGCCTGGACGATCAGCTGTCTCTCAAAATCATTGATCAGTGCATTGAAATCCACGTGACCGCTCTCCCAGCTGATATCAGTGACAGCGGTAACGATGCCTTCATCTTCTGTCTGTTCCGGCTGCGCAGAGAAATCTCGTAATGACGGCAGATCTACAGGGACCGATGGATCGAAACCGGCGGTGAATTTCTCTGGTAAATCTTCCAGACGCACATCCTTGCCGCTGTAGAGAATGGACATGTGCTGAATCAGATTTTCGAGCTCCCGCACATTGCCGCGCCACTCATAACTCATCAGGGCTGCTATGACCTGGGGGGCAAAGGTAAGAGGCTTACGTCCGCGCCGGGTTGAGTATGTGTGGCTAAAGGCCTCAAGGAGCAAGGGAATATCGTCTCTTCTTTCCTTGAGCGGAGGGATAGATAGAGGGATGACGCTGAGGCGATAGTAAAGGTCTTCCCTGAATCGTCCTTCGCTGACCAGCTGTTCCAGGTCACAATGAGTGGCAGCAACGATTCGGGTGTCCACCGGGCAGGCCTTGAGTCCGCCCACCGGCTCAAACTCCTTCTCCTGCAGGACGCGTAACAGCTTTGCCTGGAGAGAGGGCTTCATGTCACCGATCTCATCGAGAAAGAGGGTGCCGCCATCGGCGTATTCGATTCTGCCTTTCTTGTTCTGCAAGGCGCCGGTAAAGGCGCCTTTGGTGTAGCCGAACAGTTCACTTTCTAGAAGATCGTCAGGGATGGCGGCACAGTTGACCGGCACAAAATTCTTCTTGTTTCGCTTGCTGTGGGTGTGGATGGCCTTGGCCACAAGTTCCTTGCCGGTGCCTGATTCTCCCCTGATCAGGACTGTCGCGAATTCGTCTTCGGCCACCTTGGTGATCAGCTCAAAGAGCTGCCGCATGCGCTGACTTTGGCCGATCATCCCATAAAAGGATGGCTGGGGTTCCTGGTAGTCGTCGGCGGCAGCGCTCGGACGGCTGTTGATCTTGGATTGCGCCCGCTTTAAGGCGATACGGATTTCGGCCGGATCGTAGGGCTTATGGATATAAAAGAAGAGGTCAAGCTTCAGGACAGATTTGATGAGTTCATCCGCACCCTCTGGAATAACAGCGATGATCAGCAGATCCGGATGGTCCGTTTGGATCTGCTGGACTGTCGCAAGTCCGTTTTCTGCATCAGGCAAGGCCAGATCGTAGATAAGCAGCTGGATGGCAGAATGGTTCAGGATGGAAAAAAGTTCTTTTTCAGTCTGGTAGTGCCTACAGAGAAACGAACTGTTGTCCTTGACATGGTCGCTGAGAATAGCTGTCTTTTCGAGAGTGTTAACGGCAAAAAGTATGGTGACGGGAGACTGCATGTTTGTATAGTATTTCGATCTCGGATGGAGTAAGGGTTTTGTCTTATCCTGCTCACGCTGGTGCGTGGCAGGGATAAGAAAAGAGTACCAGGAGTATGGCCGTGGCCAGTTGTATCTCCTCGACAACCAAACAATCTTGATGGCGTCGTAAAAAGTCGCCAACTGCTTCGTTGCTGCAGGTAAGCGAGGTCACGAGACTCCGAATTATCTCGTCACTGCGGCGTACTCAAGTACGCCTCATTCCTCGAAATTTGCGCGCCT
>JAHYIV010000029.1 GCA_019429465.1 Desulfoarculaceae bacterium | reverse complement strand
AACGACTTGAATCGTTCGACCTTATTGAGTAAAGTTTTAATCAGCATTGCCTCTCCTCTGGATTTGATATGATAGTTTCCGTAAAAACCATCTTAGCTATCCACGACAGGCAATGCCCTATTTTTTTCCGCTATCTACCCACAGATTCTGCGGTAGAGCCAAATATAATTACCAGTAATTTCGGAAAACATTTTAAGAGGAAACCAGTGGCAAGGATAATTATCGGCAGGGACACTGAAATATTAGATTCTTCCTGAGTATACGAATGGCTGTCCTTCCTTTGACAGTCCCTACAGAGCTTGAAATCGATACTTTTGGAGGAATCATCACAAGAAGATGCACATGGTCAACTTCATATTTTTTGGTTATTTCTCTCTATCACCATCTAAAACCGACCATTGCTGACTATTTCTTTCAATTTCTTCGAAAAAACTTAATTTTTTAATCCGCTTCATGCATAATACTCTTAAGATCAAAAGGCAGAACGTCCGCTGACGGATACAAGAGAGAAATTGCAATGGCAAAGCCCGCCCTGGAAGAGATCATTGTCCTCGAAAAGGAAATCCAGACGCAGATTGAAGCGGAGCGCCACAATACCGGGAAGTGGCTGGCAGAGCAGCGCGAGATCATTGCCAGAGAGAGTGAGGCACGAATCGCGGCCCATAGGCAAGAATGTGACCTGATGATTACCAAGGCCGAGGAAGAGGCCCGCCAGGAAATAGCCGCCCAGGTCAGGGAGGCGGAGCGATACGAAACCCTTCTCGAGGAACTCCCCGATAAAAAACTTGAAATATATGTAAAAAAATATCTCCCCCGGATTCTACCGGAGGGTCCGGCATGATCGTCAAGATGGCCAGGGTCGTTGCCATTGGACCCAAAGAAGATCTGATGGCCTTTCTGGCCCTGATCCGGCAACGGGGAATCCTCCATATCGATGACCGGCCACCGGACAAGGTAAACGGCGAGGACATCAAATCCCGCCTCAAGACCCTGCACCTCGACCGAAAGGTTCTTTCCCGCCGCATCTTTTTTGAAGAGTTGCGCGACAAGATCAACCAGCTGTTCAGCCTTCTGCCTCCAACAACTTCCCGCAGGCCGTTTCTTAATCCCGAGAACATTGCCGAATCCCTTGCCGAAACCGTTGACCAGCATCTCAGGCAATGCCGACTCTGGCGAGACCGTCTGGAAGAATTGCGGCGCCAGATCGTTGCACTGAGGCACTTCAACGAATTCCTGACAGCAATTGCGGGGATAATCCCCGAGGGCATGGAGAATTCCAGCCTCGATCATATCGGGGTTGAAATCCGCGACCAGAAGGCCATGGAAGAGCTGGAACGGCTCGGAGTCAAGGTTACCGGTGGCCGTTTCGAACTGGCCACTGCCATGACCGATGATCATCAACTGGTGGGGGTTATTACCACCGAGAAGGAATTTATTGAAAAGATCCGGGCGGCTCTCAAGGGCCAGCAGATCCATGACTATGCACTGCCGGCCGATCTTCAAGGCCTGACTTTTCCCGAACAAAGAGCGGCGGCCCGCCGGCTGCTGCCGCTTTACAATAGCGAGCAGGAGGCCCTGACGGACAAATTGACCGTGTTCAGCAAACGATGGCGGGGCATCTACCTCCTGGTTTTGGACTGGCTCGACGAGCAGTTGGCCCTGATCAGCGCCACCGCCTCCCTGTTCGAAACCGAGATGTGTTTCGTTATTTCGGGATGGCTGCCGCTGGCTGAGCTGACCATCCTGAACAGAGTGATCGAGACCGAATTCGCCGGCCGGGTAATCGTGCATGAAAAGGAGATCCACGAGCAAGATCTGGCCCATGTGCCGACCATGCTCCGCAACCGTGGTTATTTTGAGCCCTTTGAACTGCTGACCCGGATGCTGCCGATTCCCGGCTACGGCTCCTTTGACATGACCCCCTTTATCGGGCTTTTTTTTCCAATCTTCTTCGGGATGATGCTGGGCGATATGGGTTATGGCCTGCTGTTGCTGGTGGCCGCCCTTATCCTGACCAAGGGGGTCCGCAATAAAACGCTGCAGGATGTCGGCAAGATCTTCGGGGTAGCGGCCGTCTATACCATCATTTTCGGATGGCTGTTCGGCGAATGCTTCGGGATTTTGGGCAACAGGATCTTCGGCCTTAAACCGCTGCTGCTGGATCGGCATACATCGATCATGCCGATGTTCTCCTTCGCCCTGGCCATCGGTTTTATTCATATCCTGGTTGGGATGATACTCGGAACGATCATCTCGTTCAGGTATCAAAAGAAACAGGAGGCGCTCTTTAAACTGACCAGCATTGTGATCATGCTCGGCCTGGCCCTGCTGGGCGGCTCGTCATTTTCACCGGCCCTGAGCCCGTTGCAGAAACCGCTGCTGCTCACCCTGCTGTTCGCCATCCCGGTTGTGCTGCTGAGCGGCGGCCTGCTTGCCCCGCTGGAATTGTTGAGACATGTCGGCAATATCGTTTCCTACGCCAGGATTATGGCCATCGGCCTGACTTCGGTGCTCCTGGCCCAGGTGGCCAACAGTATGGTCGGGATCATGGGCAGTGTCTGGCTCGGAATCCTTGCCGGAATCATGCTCCATGGCTTCAATATTATCCTGGGGATCTTCGCCCCAACCATCCATGCCCTGCGTCTCCACTATGTGGAGTTTTTTAGTAAGATCGTCGGTGATGACGGCCGCGAGTATAAACCGTTGGCCAAGGCTGGGGACCACACCGGTTCGGCAGATAGTAAGCCGCTGTAAAAAATAACATGGCCATCTAAGTGCCCGGAGCGGCATAAGAAGCCGTAACGAAATAGATATAAATGGCCATGTTATTTCGTAACGGCCCCTAAAGGGATAACAGCCCGGCATCGTCTGAAACAACCAAAGGAGGATTCATATGGAAGGAGTAATCGGTTATGAGAAAGCGATCATCGCCCTGGCCGCCGCCCTGGCCATCGGACTGAGCGCCATTGCTACCGCCTGGGCCCAGTCGAAGATAGGTGCGGCCGGTGCCGGCGCCCTGGCCGAAAAACCGGAGCTGCGGGCGACGATCATCCTCATGATTGCCATCCCGGAAACGATGGTGATCCTCGGTTTTGTGGTGGCGACCATGATTCTGACCATGAAATGACATGAGTCATTCCGCCTTGATCGATGACCTGCGGGCCAGGGGCGAGCAGCAGATCGTTGCCATGCGCCGGCAGGCCCGGGAGGAGATTGACGGGTTGCGGTCCGAGGCCGACCACCGGCTGACGGAAGCAGAAACCTGCTGCCGGCTTACGACCGACCAGAGCCGGGAGACTGTCCGCCGCAAGATGGCAGTGACTGCCCAGCGCCAGGCCTCGGCGATCGCTACCAGGGCCGAACAGGAGCTGAGCAATCGGTTATATGGACTGGCAAAGGCATTGCTGAACGGGCTGCCCGGCACGAAGAGATCAGAACTCTTTACCAGACTGGCCGGGGAAATCACGGCCGGAGACTGGCAGACGATCACCGTCCATCCCGAGGATACACCTGTAGCCCGCAAACTCTTTCCGCAGGCCGAAATCGTCACGGACGGGGAAATTACCGGTGGTCTGGTGGCCAGCACCGCCGATGGCGGGATAACAATAATCAATACCCTGGAGAAAAGACTGGAACGGCTCTGGCCCGGTCTGGTATCCGAGATTATCCGGGAGGTGGTGGACAATGAACAGGCTGCTTGATCTGCTGGCAACGGTGCGTCAGGAAGGCTACCCGACCGACTACCTTCTGGCCCGACTCCGGGCCAGGACGGAGGGTTTTGCCGGGCGCTGTCCGGCCGGCCGTGGCGAAGAGGCCTGGCAGGAACTGCAGAGAGAATACGGCTGGCTTTTTAGGCAGATGAACGTCGGTCTCCGCAACACACTGGCCCCGGTTTTTTTCTACTTCGAGCTGCGCAACCTCTTTGCCGCCCTTCGTTTCAGCGCCGGCGCCGACCGTGACGGTCTGAGCAGCACCCTGTCCGCAAGCCTCCTGGGGCGGCAACTGCAGCTGATCTTGAAAAAAGACCAAGCATTTCCGGCCACATTAAAAGAGCTGGGCAACGTGCTTGGTTGCTATGGCGAGGGCTTCGGCCGCCTGGACGAAGTCTGGCGGATCGGCGGCCTGCGCGGCGTGGAAACTTCCCTACTCGGCGGTTTCATGGGAATTGTCCAGCAGGAGAATCCTCCCCCGGCCGTGCGTGATTTTCTGGGACGGCTGTTCGAACGGCACAACCTGCTGCAGCTGGCCAAAGAACAGCGCTGGCAGCTGGCGGATTCCCCGCTGACAGCCGACCACCCCGCCCTGGTCCGGCGGCGGCTTAAGCACGCTCTCGAGGGGTTCGGCAGACAAGACCCGGGAGTGGCGGATGATCCGACCCGTTTAGACACCCTGCTCGTTCGGACCCTCCTCAGAGACTGCCGCCGGCGGGCCAGGTCTTCCCGGCCCCTGGCAATTTTGCTGGCCTATCTTTATTCCTGCTGGCTGACAGCCAGGGATTGCGGGGTCAGAGGCCTTGCCCCCCTGGTGAGTGAAGCCCGGATAGAAAGGGAGCTGGTCGTATGAAAAAAATCCTCTTCATCACCCCCGAGGATGCCCGCTTCGGTTTCACCCTGAGCGGAGTCAGACAGCTGGTAACCGACCCTGCCGGGGTTGCCGCAACCGTTGCCGGTGTGGTAGCCGAGGCGGCTGCCGGCTTGATCTTTATCGATGAACGCCTCTATCATCATATCGATCAGGAATGGCTGGACGGGATTGAAAAACACTGGCCGGGTCTGATCATTGTTTTACCGGCACCGGAGAAGCTGGCGGAGCTTCCCGCAGACTACGCCATGGAGCTTATCGCCAAGGCCATTGGCTACCAGGTGAGGTTGCAGATATGAAAGGCCGGATCATCGGCATCTCCGGCCCGACCGTCACCGTCGACATCCCGGACCTCAAGCTCTATGACCGGGTGCGCCTCGGCCTGGAACGCCTCCAGGGCGAGGTGGTCCACCTTTCTTCCGGGCGGGCCATGGTCCAGGTCTACGAAGATACCCGGGGCCTGGCCCTGGGCGAACCTGCCGAAGGGATGGGCCGTCCCCTGTCGGCCCAGCTGGGGCCGGGACTGCTGACCGGGATTTTTGACGGCCTGCAGCGGCCCCTGTCCCGGATGGCCGCAGTCCACGGACCTTTTATCCGGCCCGGCAAACTGCTGTCACCCCTGGCCATGGATCAGAGCTGGCAGTTTACCCCCGCCCCCCAGATCGGGGATACCGTGACCGCAGGCGAGGTGCTCGGCACAATCAGCGAAGGGAGCCATCAACATCCGGTCCACGCCGCTGCCGCCGGGACACTGACCATGATCGCCTCGGGGCTGGTCGTGCTCAAGGAACCGATCGCCCTCCTGGCCGGTGACATCAAGCTCTATGCCCATGAAGAATGGCCCATCCGCCAGCCCCGCCCCTACCGGCAGAAGCTGGCCCCGACCGCGCCCCTCATCACCGGCCAGCGGATCATCGATTTCCTCTTTCCGCTGGCCAAGGGCGGTACCGCCATTCTGCCGGGCGGATTCGGCACCGGCAAGACCATCCTCGAGCAGGCCATTGCCAAGTTTGCCGATGTCGATGTCGTGGTCTATGCCGGCTGCGGGGAACGGGGCAATGAGATGGCCGAGATGCTTGAGGAGTTCGGCGAGCTGGCCGACCCCTGGAGCGGACAGCGCTTGATGGACCGAACCATTCTGGTTGCCAATACCTCGAATATGCCGGTGGCCGCCCGCGAGGCCTCCATCTACACGGCGGTCACCATGGCCGAATATTACCGGGATATGGGCTGCCATGTCCTGCTGCTGGCCGACAGTATTTCCCGGTGGGCCGAGGCCTTGCGGGAGATTTCCTCGGCCATGGAAGAGATGCCCGGCGAAGAGGGCTATCCCACCTATCTGGCCTCGCGGCTGGCCGGCTTTTTTTCGCGGGCGGGCGTGGTCGAGACCATGAACGGCCGGATCGGCTCCTTGAGTATCATCCTGTCCGTCTCCCCGCCGGGCGGCGATTTCACCGAACCGGCCACCCAGGCCTGCCTGCGAACCTCCGGCGCCTTTCTGATGCTGGATACCGCCCTCGCCCACCGCCGCCATTTCCCGGCCATTAACTGGTTCCAGAGTTTTTCCCTCTATGATGCGGATATGGGCAGCTACTTCGAAAAAGAGGTGTCGCCCGCATGGAACCGCAATCGCCGGAAATGTCAGGCCCTGCTGCAGCGCGATGAAAAACTCCGGGAAGTGGCGGCCATCGTCGGGGCCGACGGTCTCCAGGACAGCGATCATCTCCTGCTGGCAGTGGCCGAGCGGATCCGCCAGGACTTTCTGTGCCAGAATTCCTACTCCGCTGACGCCTTCTCCACCCCGGAACTGACCGCCGAAAAGATCAACACGATTATCAGTTGGGGGGAGGCAGCCGAAAAAAGGCTGACCGACGGCGAGGAGCTGGCAGATATCCTCAGCAAGGACAAACCATGAGACTGGCTGAACATCGGTATAAAACGATCTCATCGATCCGCAGCCAGCTGCTCATGGTCGAGCAGGTCGCGGCGGTGCGCCTCGGCGAGGTGGTGCGGGTAGTCGGCCCCGATGGCCGCAGCCAGGAAGGCGAAGTGCTGCTGATCGACGGTCATACGGTCCTGATCCAGATCTTCGGGGAATGCCGGGGCCTTGACCTGCGGGAGTCGACGGTGATCTTCACCGATGCCATCAAGCAGGCGCCCCTGTCGCTTCATATGCTGAACCGGGTCTTTAACGGCTCCTTTCTGCCCCTTGACGGGCTGCCGACCCCGCTGCCCGAAAAATGGGTGCCGGTGGCCGGGGTGCCGATCAATCCCACCAGCCGGGCCCGGCCCGAGGAGTTTATTGAGACCGGATTCTCCGCCATTGATGGCCTCAACACCCTGGTCAAGGGCCAGAAACTGCCGATCTTTTCCTGTGCCGGCCTGCCCGCCAAGGAGATCGCCGCCGCGATCCTCAAAAACTGTACCATGACCGGGACCGGCCAGGGGCGGAAACAGGCGGTGGTCTTCGTGGCGCTGGGTCTCAGCCATTATGAGTACTCCTTCTACATGGAGACCCTGGCGGCAATTGAGACCAATTTTGTGGCCTTTATCAACCTCTCCAGCGACCCCGTGGTCGAGCGGCTGCTGGCCCCGCGCTTCGGACTGACGGTCGCCGAATACCTGGCCTTTGAAAAGGAGATGGATGTCCTGGTGGTGATCACCGATATGACCAACTATTGCGACGCCCTGCGCGAGATCTCCACCTCCCGCGAGGAACTCCCCGGCCGCCGCGGTTATCCAGGTTATATGTATTCAGACCTGGCCTCCCTGTTCGAGCGGGCCGGGCGGATCAAGGACCGGGCGGGGTCAGTCACCATGCTGCCGATTGTGACGATGCCCGAGGACGATATCACCCACCCGATCCCCGACCTGACCGGCTACATCACCGAAGGCCAGATCGTCCTCAGCCGGGATCTGCACCGGCAGGGGATCTTCCCGCCGATCGATGTCCTGCCCAGTCTGTCGCGGCTGATGCAGCAGGGAATCGGTACAGGGAGGACCCGGGACGATCACCGGCAGACCGCCAACCGCCTCTATAAATATTACGCCAAGGGCCGGGACCTGCGCGGCCTGGAGGCAATTGTCGGCCGCGACGGCATGAGCGTCAGCGATCGCAATATCCTGGATTTCACCGACACATTCGAGCAGGAATTTGTCAATCAGGGCGGTTCCCGCCGGGCAATCACGGCCACCCTTGATACCGGCTTGGCCATCCTCAAACGCTACGGGCTGGAGGAGTTATGATCCACCCCAACCGTACCTATCTTCTCCAACAGAAGGAAAAGCGCCATTCCGTTGAGAACAGCCTGAATATCATCAAGGCCCGCCGCCAGGCCCTGATCGCCGAGTTTCTGGCCTCGGCCCGGCCGTTTCTGTTGTCACGCCGGGAGATCGCCGCCGAGTACCGGCTGGCCATTGAAGAGCTCCAGATCAGCCTGGCCCGGGAAAGCCGGACCGGGGTCGCCTCCATCGCCGCGATCAGTGAGCAGGAAGTGGTGGTCAAGATCGAACCGCGTAATATCCTGGGGGTCAGATACAAGGAGGCGACCATCACCAGTTCCATCCGCCGGGAGGCCGATCAGCGCAACTACGATATCGGCATGACCTCCCCCCATCTCGAAGAGGCCATCGCCCGTTTTGAAACAGTCACCGCCAACATGCTGAAGGTCGCAGCCTTCGAGAGCAAGCTCAAAAAGCTGAGCCGGGACATCAGACAGCTCTCCCGCAAATCGCGGGTGCTTGAGCAGCGGGTTCTGCCGGCTCTCGGCCGCAACCTGAAAATAGCGGGTCAGTATATCAGTGAACGGGAGCGGGAAGATTATTACCGCCTGAAAAAGTTCAAGGATATGCGGGTGGGTTGATTACATTTAACGACTATATGATATTATTTCCGGATTACAGAGGCTGAACTTCAATGCCTATCAAAATTGTGCCACCCCTGCTAACGAAAACGACTCGGCACCTGCTGAAAGCCATGAAACCCATCATTCAATAAAATGGAATACACACCCCCGATTGCAACATTGCAATCGTTGCCGCCAACTGCCTCCTGTGTCATTATCTACGCACACACAGGAGGAAACAACCATGCATATCTACATCCAGACCCAGGGTGCCCGCATCGTCCGCGAGGGCCGTCATCTGCTGGTCAAAAAGGGAGAGGACACCTACCACACCCTCTTTGTCGAAAAACTCCGACAGGTGGTCCTGTTCGGCAATATTGAAATCACACCCCCAGCCCGGTCCCAGTTACTCCGGCACGGTGTGGACACCATCTTCTGTACCAGGGATGGCCGCTATCTCGGTCGATTTGCCACGCCGGAGCCAAAAAACATCATGCTCAGGAAGCGGCAGTTCACCCTGCTCGACGACCAGGCATTCGGCCTGGATCTCTGCCGGCAAATTGTCACCGGAAAACTGATAAACATGACCACCCTGCTTATGCGCATTAACCGAACCCGCAAGCGTGATGAGCCCAAGTTTGCGGCCAAGAGGATTCGTGCGTTGCTTGACAGTCTTGCCGCCGCAGGTTCCGTTGATTCCGTGCGCGGCTACGAAGGTCGGGGAAGCGCCCTCTACTTCGGCGCCTTTCGTTGGGGACTCCAGCAGGACCACGGCTTCTGCCGCCGGGTGCGCCGCCCGCCCACCGATCCGGTAAATGCCGTTCTCTCCCTCCTTTACACCTTTCTCTTTAACCGGGTGTATGCCGCCATTCGTCAGGCCAACCTCGATCCTTATCCTGCTTTTCTGCATGTACCTGACTATGGACGCCATTCGCTGGTCATGGATCTGATGGAGGAATTCCGAGTCATCATCGTCGATACCCTGACCCTGTCCCTGTTTAATCTCAAGATTATCCAAAAGGATGATTTCCGATTGGAATATCCACCACCTGCCGCAGCTCAAACCGGGGCCGAAAGAGAACAGGCTGCGGACATCACCGCTGACCCCTTTGGTCACATGGCAGATCTTGACTGCCAGGAAAATTTCGATCTCCCAAGTCAGCGCATGGGTGAAGAATCTGTACAGGATCTTGACACGGAATTTGGGGGCGGCAAGCCGGCGGTTAAACTGAATAATGACGCCTTCCGTCGGGTAGTGCAGAATTTCGAGCGTAAAATGACCACCGAGTTTCACTACCCACCCGAGGAGCGAACCATCACCTATGGCGATGCCCTGGTGGCCCAGGCCGGAATGTATCGCAAGGTGATCGAGGGTTCGCTCCGTATCTATCAACCCTTGCTGCTGAAGTGAGGTGCCGACGTGAACACGGTAGTGGTGTACGATATTGTTTCCGACCGCAGGCGAACCCATTTGCGAAATTTTCTTAAAGAACTCGGCATCCGCAGCCAAAAATCTGTTTTTGAGTGTCGACTGGATAGCCGGGAGGTCCGTGAGATCAGAACATACTGTCGCGATAATCTTAATTTTGCGGAAGACACTGTGCGCATTTACCGGGTATGTTCCACCTGCATGGGCAAGGCCATGATCCAGGGCCAGGGAGTCACCTTCACCCGTCTCGACTGGGAGATCTTGTAATGCGTATGCTCGTGGTGTACGATATCACCGATTCACGCCGACTGTATAGGGTGGCCAGGATTCTCAAGGATTACGGACATCGGGTGCAGAAATCTAAATTTGAGATTGATGCAAGCGAAAGAGCTTTTGGCGAGTTGCGGGACAGAATTGCCCAGGAGATCGATGAAGAGAAAGACGGCGTCAAATACATCCCCCTGTGTGAACGCTGCCTGCACAAGACCGAGATCATCGGACGTGGTCGTTACATTGACCCTGATTGCGAATTCGTGGTAGTGTGATGTTGTGACTATGAAGCCACACTCCCTTAATATTCTGCCTTGGCTTTGGCTTACGAGAAGCGCTTTCCTCCTTGCTCCGCAGACCGATACCTTCAAGGAGCTGCTCTTTGATAAAGGATTGACATAATGAATATTTTTATGATATACGTACAAAAGGTCTGCGGGACATAAAAAACACTGTAATATCAACACGAAACAAGGAGGAAAAACAATGAAACACAAAATGTCTGCATTTCACTGCCAGTCATACCGGAAGGTCTGCGGAATGACCTTCCGAAAAGTCTACCAACTATGCCTTTGCGAAGGCCGTGGCCTGACCTGACCTGACTTACGAAGGGATTACGACGATGATGGGGCTCATCGGCATGGGCAACAACCCCATGCCTGACCTGACCTGACTTACGAAGGGATTACGACAATGAAAACTTTCATTTCAATTCTCCTTTTGAGATAGAGCCTGACCTGACCTGACTTACGAAGGGATTACGACGTAGTGGCTTCCGCCTCTACCCGGGCTGCTTCAGCAGGCCTGACCTGACCTGACTTACGAAGGGATTACGACAGCCTTTGAGAATCTCTATTCTTTCCTTGTTCAAGGGCCTGACCTGACCTGACTTACGAAGGGATTACGACGGGTGACAAGCCCCTGTATAACGTCGTTTTCAAGAAGCCTGACCTGACCTGACTTACGAAGGGATTACGACACGATTACAAAGTCTTCAAGACCAACCTCTTCTGTCTTGCCTGACCTGACCTGACTTACGAAGGGATTACGACGCAAGTCGGCGCTATTTCGTTCGTGTAGTACTTGGGCCTGACCTGACCTGACTTACGAAGGGATTACGACTGTGGGATAGGATCTTGAGCAATATTGTCAATGTCAGATGCCTGACCTGACCTGACTTACGAAGGGATTACGACATAAGGCTTGACACTACCATTACCCAAAACTCTCACGGGGCCTGACCTGACCTGACTTACGAAGGGATTACGACTAAATCTCCGGCTGAGATGAAAAAAAACTTTCAGGCCTGACCTGACCTGACTTACGAAGGGATTACGACCTTGAAGGATTGTAATCCTTTCCGCATGTAATGCTTTCCGGCCTGACCTGACCTGACTTACGAAGGGATTACGACTCCTTGATTCGATCGGTAAAGACCGAAGCGAGTACTTGCCTGACCTGACCTGACTTACGAAGGGATTACGACAGCTCTGCAATGGAGGCCGCTTTCTCCTCCTTGATTCGATGCCTGACCTGACCTGACTTACGAAGGGATTACGACAAATGGACGCCCACTTCTGTACAGGGGTGACAAGCCCCGCGCCTGACCTGACCTGACTTACGAAGGGATTACGACCCAAGTCTGTTTCGCCGCCTTGTACTCTTCACCCGTGGGCCTGACCTGACCTGACTTACGAAGGGATTACGACATGATTACAGCCTTGCCTATACAATCACATAGGCAAGGCGCCTGACCTGACCTGACTTACGAAGGGATTACGACCGTGCAATGCTTTCCGGTTATCGCCTACCAGGAAAGCCTTAGCCTGACCTGACCTGACTTACGAAGGGATTACGACATTGCCAAGGCTCCCTTGTCGGTACAACGGTTGTGCCTGACCTGACCTGACTTACGAAGGGATTACGACGTGGGTGGTGAAGTCCCCAAGGAAAGCCTCTAGTTGCCTGACCTGACCTGACTTACGAAGGGATTACGACGTTTTTGCAAAGGGATCACGCAAAGGAATAACAAATGAAGCCTGACCTGACCTGACTTACGAAGGGATTACGACCAAGGGCCCCCTTGTCTGATATCCGGTTGTCCCGGATAAGCCTGACCTGACCTGACTTACGAAGGGATTACGACCCCAAAACCCGCACTGGCCAATGGCCAGAGGCGGCACAAATGCCTGACCTGACCTGACTTACGAAGGGATTACGACGCCGCTTTCTCTTCCTTGATTCGATCGGTAAAGACCGAAGGCCTGACCTGACCTGACTTACGAAGGGATTACGACCGTTGATGTTTTCCGATGTTTCCATTATTTCACCCTGCCTGACCTGACCTGACTTACGAAGGGATTACGACCGACTTTGTACGCCATTGATGCAATTTCCTTTCTCCCGCCTGACCTGACCTGACTTACGAAGGGATTACGACACCATATCAGGCGTGTCGTACCCGCCAACTATCTCATCGCCTGACCTGACCTGACTTACGAAGGGATTACGACTTTGCCCGGATATCGTCGATGATCCTGGTTAGACCATCGCCTGACCTGACCTGACTTACGAAGGGATTACGACCGATATGCGTTGAGATTGATACTGACCCTCTTTCTCCCGCCTGACCTGACCTGACTTACGAAGGGATTACGACCAGGCTTTCTTGAATCTTGATATAAGCGTTTCTTTTTTGCCTGACCTGACCTGACTTACGAAGGGATTACGACACGTCAATAATGCTCCGATAAGTGATTTTTCAACCGAGGCCTGACCTGACCTGACTTACGAAGGGATTACGACACGGTTGCAGGACGGTCTGATTCCCGCCAGGCTTTCTTGAGCCTGACCTGACCTGACTTACGAAGGGATTACGACATAACAGCCTCGCACATTGTCTGCTCCACCTTGAATGGCCTGACCTGACCTGACTTACGAAGGGATTACGACGCTCATACATGAAGGGCACTCTTGATGCCCTGGTTATCAGCCTGACCTGACCTGACTTACGAAGGGATTACGACGTCTACAGAAACGCTTGTTAAGATCGAGAGGACTTGTGGCCTGACCTGACCTGACTTACGAAGGGATTACGACGTAGAAACTTTCTTGTGTTTCCCTTTAGAATCATACGCCTGACCTGACCTGACTTACGAAGGGATTACGACAACATCCCTCCTGGCTGATAGACCGAAAGCTTTTCTCGCCTGACCTGACCTGACTTACGAAGGGATTACGACCTCCCCCACCTATGACTACATTATCATCACTATACGAGGCCTGACCTGACCTGACTTACGAAGGGATTACGACTTAATCGAATTTAAGCGTTTAAACGCTTAATGGATAAAGCCTGACCTGACCTGACTTACGAAGGGATTACGACCCGTTTTTCCGTTTGTGGGATTAAGGTCAATCCCGCCATTGCCTGACCTGACCTGACTTACGAAGGGATTACGACAATATCTAATGCCTCATTCCGTGGATTGACTCCTGGCCTGACCTGACCTGACTTACGAAGGGATTACGACTTCGCCGCTATCCCTCCCGATTAGAAGCCCAGCATTGCAGCCTGACCTGACCTGACTTACGAAGGGATTACGACTCTCCAGCATATCTATACCAAAATCATTTGCCTGGCCTGACCTGACCTGACTTACGAAGGGATTACGACTTGAATCCATGCCATCGGTATTGTTGAGTACTGTGTTTGCCTGACCTGACCTGACTTACGAAGGGATTACGACTCTTTACAATCCGCATAATTTTTGGCCAGCAGGTCCGGGCCTGACCTGACCTGACTTACGAAGGGATTACGACCCCCGCGTTCTATTGACTGTTTCACTTTGTCATGTCTGGAGCCTGACCTGACCTGACTTACGAAGGGATTACGACAGCGATAAATCGTATTATCCTCGAGCTTGCCGTACCTGGCGCCTGACCTGACCTGACTTACGAAGGGATTACGACGGAAGTTTAACTTCCTTGACCGCACCACCCCGCTTAGCCGCCTGACCTGACCTGACTTACGAAGGGATTACGACCTCAACCAGCACCGCCTCGAATAAAAGCAGGTAGTTGAGCCTGACCTGACCTGACTTACGAAGGGATTACGACAGAATCTCTTTGAGCGTGAAGCCTGACTCTTTTGGCGCCTGACCTGACCTGACTTACGAAGGGATTACGACGACCATTTTATTTCTCCTTTTGAGATGCTTAAAAGCCTGACCTGACCTGACTTACGAAGGGATTACGACGTCGCAACAAGTACATGATCCATTTGCAGGGCTGTAGCCTGACCTGACCTGACTTACGAAGGGATTACGACGATAAAGCCGCTTTGTCTGATATCCTGTTGTTACGGATAAAGCCTGACCTGACCTGACTTACGAAGGGATTACGACCCCTGAGGAGGCGGCTATTGCCGCCCATTTTTGTACGCCTGACCTGACCTGACTTACGAAGGGATTACGACACTAAAAACAACGCGTCCATTAGTTTTTTTGTGGCGTTGGGCCTGACCTGACCTGACTTACGAAGGGATTACGACTCTTGAAGTAGTGTCTTTTAAATTAATCAACATGGGCCTGACCTGACCTGACTTACGAAGGGATTACGACCAGTCGTGCGGCAACTGCATCGGCCAGTGGATCTACCAAGCCTGACCTGACCTGACTTACGAAGGGATTACGACCCGGTTGTCCCCAACATTCCAAGCATTATTTTCGCCTGACCTGACCTGACTTACGAAGGGATTACGACCCCAACACTCAAATCCATAAGATGAGTCGATACTGTCGGCCTGACCTGACCTGACTTACGAAGGGATTACGACCGCGTTTTGCCAACCGTTCTATTGACTGTTTCACTTTGCCTGACCTGACCTGACTTACGAAGGGATTACGACTATAAAAGGATAGCTACTAAGGGAAACAAGCAAACAAGCCTGACCTGACCTGACTTACGAAGGGATTACGACGTAAGGCTTGACACTACCATTTCCCAGAACACGTGTTGGCCTGACCTGACCTGACTTACGAAGGGATTACGACTATTAATTCAGAACCCTCTGTCATATATAGAATCCTGGCCTGACCTGACCTGACTTACGAAGGGATTACGACTAAACATGGTGTACCCCCCTTGTGTATGCGGCATTATTTGCGCCTGACCTGACCTGACTTACGAAGGGATTACGACGTCGCACTGCAACGGCGTGCTACACTTTTCTTTGGCTTGGCCTGACCTGACCTGACTTACGAAGGGATTACGACACGGTCACACACCGTCCACCCTTTTCCTTCTTCCTCCTG
This sequence comes from Desulfoarculaceae bacterium, assembly GCA_019429465.1. Taxonomy (GTDB): domain Bacteria; phylum Desulfobacterota; class Desulfobulbia; order Desulfobulbales; family Desulfocapsaceae; genus UBA2270. The sequence continues at coordinate 20,974 of JAHYIV010000029.1, read as the reverse complement.
CCTGACCTGACCTGACTTACGAAGGGATTACGACCTTGACCGCCTCCCCTCGCTTAGACGCCGCTGCAAGCCTGACCTGACCTGACTTACGAAGGGATTACGACCCTGTCCGGCTTATGCCTGTTTCAGTTGGGCAATCCTTGCGCCTGACCTGACCTGACTTACGAAGGGATTACGACTGAATAATATTTGGAATGTTGCCGTTGAACCCCTGAAGGCCTGACCTGACCTGACTTACGAAGGGATTACGACCTAAAGTTAATTCCGCCGCTTTGATATCGTTAGTTTTGCCTGACCTGACCTGACTTACGAAGGGATTACGACCCCAACATTGGTGTACGACTCAGCAGTTTCAAAGCCTGACCTGACCTGACTTACGAAGGGATTACGACCGGCTACAAATTCGATGTATTGTTTTTTCATAATATTAGCCTGACCTGACCTGACTTACGAAGGGATTACGACATCTTGCCATCTATCAGTATTCCATCTGCGTCAAAGCCCGCCTGACCTGACCTGACTTACGAAGGGATTACGACGGTTGTGTTCCGCTCTTGCTTTGGCATCTTCTATCTGGCAAGAGATGTTGACAAGTTCAGCAGACTGACATTCTTGATTTTTTTCTCACGAAAGTCTTTTATTTTGGCAAGGAGTTGGTGTTATGTTATGACTCCAGATGGTCAAAAATACTGGGACAACAATAAACTGTTGAGCAGGGCTATGATCATAGGCAACATTGCAACCCTTTATCTCTTTAAAGGGCGGTGATACTATGGCCACATGATCTCAAGAATGGGAAGGGTCCAATGCAAACAGGGATATATCAATTTTCGTGTCGATTTGAGTCGGAAGCAGTCCTTCCGGTCTTCAAGGGCTCCACTCTGCGTGGCGGGCTGGGCCATGCCCTCAGGCGTATTGCCTGTGCCCTCCGACGCCAGGATTGCCAAGGATGTCTCCTCGGCAACACCTGCGCTTATGCCTTCCTCTTCGAGGTAAAACAAAATCCGCAACATGATGGCGCCGCCCGCCTTGCCACCGCCCAACGCCCCCATCCCTATGTGCTTGTTCCACCTGACGACAGCAAAAGGGCATATAAAGCGGGTGATCCCTTTTCTTTCGGGATCATTCTTTTCGGGCCAGCCATCCACTATCTGCCCCATCTGGTTTATTCCGTCCAGGAGATGGGAAAGGCCGGCCTGGGCAAGGGAAATCGTGATGGAGATGGACGTTTCCAACTGGAAACCGTTCATCAGAATGACAACTGCGTCTATGATGGCCGCTCACTCAACTCCACTATTTTGCCGACCGAGGTAAGCCTTGACCCGGTTCCCGCCATCAAGACGGGAACGATCACCCTGACCTGCCAGACCCCGCTCCGACTCAAACATGACAACCAGCTGCAAGATGGATTGCCTTTTCATCTCCTGATCCGGACGGTGCTGCGCCGGATTTCCACCCTGGAATCGACGTATGGCGGGAGCGGTGAACCCGCCCTGGATTACCGGGGACTGGTGGCACGGGCCACGGGAGTTGCCATGACAAAATCATCCTGCCGCTGGATAGATATCGAACGCTACAGTAACCGCCAACGCACCGCCATGCTCATGGGTGGCATCACCGGAACTATCAGCTATCAGGCCGACGACCTCTCGGAGTTTATCCCTCTCCTTCGCTACTGCGAGACCGTGCACCTCGGCAAGCAGACCTCTTTCGGCCTGGGCCGGATCAGGATCGAAACAGAGGCTAGCGAATGAGAAACATCCTCCTTGCCGTGAGTGGCCTTTCACCCCAGGTGATCACCGAGGCCCTCTACGCCCTCTGGCACGAAGGCCGTGCAATTCACGCCGTTCATGTAATCACCACCCGGTCCGGTAAGGAGCGAATTCTGGCCAGCCTGCTAGCGCCTGAAGACGGCAAATTCCAGGCCCTGCTCGCAGACTGTGGCATTGAGGCGGCAACCATCGATTTTGGCAGCCACAACATCCACGTCCTGCGGGATGCGGGCGGTCGTGAGCTTGCCGACATTGTCACCCCGGATGACAACGAGGTTCTGGCACGAACCTGCCTTGAGCTCGCCTTCCGCTTCACTGCCGGACCAGAGACTGCTGTCTTTTTTCTGGTCGCCGGGGGCCGCAAGACCATGACCTCCTGCCTGACGCTCGCAGCCCAGCTCTACGGCCGCCCGCAGGACCGCATTCTGCATGTCCTGGTGTCGCCGGAGTTTGAAAGCTGCCGCGAGTTCTGGTTTCCACCCCGTAAGTCTGTATCCGTGCAGTTGCGTGACGACCAGGGCCAGCCCTACTGGAAAGAAACCCGCTATGCCGTCCTCCATCTGATCACCATTCCTTTCATCTCGGTACGGGATCACTTGCGCCATGAAATGCTTGACCAGCCGCGACCGCCCGCCGACCTCATGCAGGCGCTCATCCGTGATACCCCTCAGATACTGGTGGTCAACCTGGCCGAAGGCAAGCTGATCTATGGAAAGCTTGAACTGGATATGCACCCGACCCGGCTTGCCCTCTACGCCTTCTTTGCCGAACGTAAAAAAAAGTGCCATCTGGCCCGTCCCTGTACCCGCTGTGACGATTGTTTCCTCGAAGCAACGGAAGTGCTCTCCTCGGATGGAGTCTTCCGAATGTATGAGCGAATCCCCGGCGGTCGACTGATTGACGAAATGAGCGATTCCGGCATCTGTTCCCTCACCAGGGAAAATTTCCAGTCGTACAAGTCAAAGATCCGGCGGGATCTCCTGGCCGCCTTCGGCCAAGGCCATCTGGCCGAACTCGAAATCACCTCCTGCGGCACAAGGCCCGGCACCAGATACGGCATCCGGCTCGACCGCAGCCGGATCAGGATGGAGTGGTAACCATGGCACGAAAGCTTCTCTCATTTCTCGGCACCAATAATTATGTAGCCTGTACCTACTTCCTGGCCAGTCAAGAAGTGGCCGATGTGCGCTTCGTTCAGGAAGCGCTTGTCAAGCTGCACTGCTCGGACTGGACCCCTGAAGATCAGATCATAATTTTTGTTACCCCGGAGGCCGATCGAAAAAACTGGGCAAATAACGGCCACATCCCTGAAAATAATGCAGGTCTGTACCGCTGTCTTTCCGCATTGAATCTTCCATGCCGGATACGACCGGTTTTAATTCCGAACGGCAAAAGCGAGGACGAAATCTGGGAGATTTTTAGCATAGTCTGCAACGAGCTTGCTGCCAGCGATGCAGTGACTCTCGACATTACTCATGCCCTGCGCTCTTTACCCATGCTGGCCATGGTTGTCCTTCAATATTTACGGGTGCTGCGTAATGTTCATCTGCAGGGTATCTTCTATGGTGCTTTTGAGGCGCTTGGCTCGGTGGAAGAAGTAAAGAAAATGGTGGCGGAGGAAAGACGCGCGCCGATATTTGACCTCACCTCCTTTGCCCGGCTGGCCGACTGGTCTATTGCCGTGGATCGCTTCCTTGCCGCTGGGGATGCTGGAATGATTCATGAACTTGTCAGACTGGAGGCCATCCCCTTCATCAAGGCCGGTCCAACTGACACTAAACATGGCCATGCCCTAGCCGTAAAAAATCTTACCAAACGTCTGCTTGACTTTACAAAGGCAATGGCTACCTGTCGCGGCCTCTCTATTTCGCAATGCGCCACGTCTCTGAACCAGGCGCTCGATGATTACCGGCAGGCTGCTCTTGTCCCGCCTCTTGTGCCGCTGCTGGAAAAAATCAGAGAAAGAACTGCGGACTTCAACGGCAACGAAATCAGAGACGGAATCAGCGCCGCCCGCTGGTGTTTTGAGCATAACCTCATTCAACAGGCCTACACAATTCTCCAGGAAACCGCTGTTTCCTTTTTTCTTCTCAAGGCAGAAGGTGGACCGAACGACAGTCATCCGCTTGATGTGAGCAAACGCGCAATGGTCAAGGGTGCCGCGTCGCTGTTAGCGCAAAAAAAGGAATCCGCCGAAGGCAGGTTTCCACCCGGACATGAAGAACTGTGGCAAAAAATCTGGTCCATCATGGGGAAAACCGATGAGAATTACCGAAAGATGAGTTTTCTTGAACAATACAGGAACGACCTGAACCACGCCGGCATGAACCAGAATCCGAAACGGGCGGAGAAGTTTGACCGCTTCTTGGAAGAAGCGATTCAGTGGCTCGAAGGGGTTATGAAAAATGGTATCTAACGACAACAACAGCGACAAAAGATCTTACACTGCATCTATTGTTAATTTCCATACCCTGTAGGAGAGGAACGGAGAAAGGAGAAAGCGAATATAGACTTCCTGTCAGGTCAGCCAGTTTTCCACGATCAATTCGGGGATACGATCAAAATGGCGAGTGTTGCCGGTAACCAGGACAAGTTTGTTGGCCAGGGCGATGGCGGCGATTTCGAGATCGGCCAAAGCCAGTGGAGTTCCCGCCTTTTCCAGCTCGGCGCGGACTCGGCCACAAACAAAAGCAGACTTGCTGTCGAAACCAAGGACATTGACCGACGGCAACAGGAGCTCCTGCAGATTTCGCAGGTGATGGGCAGGCCTGTCGCTTTTGCAGGCGCCGTAAACAATTTCAGAGACGGTGACGCTTGAAATGTGCTGCTGGTTGCGGGGAATCTCAGCCAGTCTGATCAACAAACCAGGGGCCGGTTGCTTTTTGAAGATATTGGTGATGATGTCCGTATCAAAGAGATACATTGCGACCCTCTCCTCCCTGGCATCGGAGTTCATCGAGATCGGTCAGCACCTCGGCCACTTCCTCAAACTCCGGCCAGGAAGAGGCCACGGCGGCAAGCCCCTCACGCTCTTGATGCTGCTCGATGATCTTCAGATCGTCCAGACTGACCAGGGCTGCCACCGGCTTATCGCGCCGGGTGATGATAAATCGCTCATGCCCATGGGCGCTTTTGGCAATGAGTTCGGAAAGATGACTTTTGGCATCGGCAACGGATACTTGCTGCATGGTGTGCGGCTCCTATAAATAAAAGGATACAGATAGTCCAGATGACTATTATGACCATATAATAGTCAATTTCAGGGCAACTTGTCAAGAAAGGTTGTCCATCATGTTGCCCCTTGCAAACAATAGTGCAATGTTGCACACCTTGTCGTCACGCCGGGTAAAAGGTATGTGTTTAAAAAAGGACTGCAAATTTCAAAAAATGGAGGAAACATGGCCGATGTAACCGTAACCAAGATCGCCCTGGCCGGGCTGTTGCATGATATCGGGAAGTTTGCACAAGGAAGCATTGACATTACTCCCCAATACCGTCAAAACAACGAAGACATCTACCAGCCGAAATACGATGGACACCCAACCCATGTGCATGCCCTCTATACGGCAGCGTTTTTAGAGCAAGTAAGAAATCTGCTTCCTCCAGAGCTATCAGCCAGGCAATGGGGCGAAGGTGAAATCGAGGACACCTTCTTGAATCTGGCAGCCTGTCATCATAGTCCAAAAACACCGCTACAATGGATAATTACTGCGGCGGATCGGATTTCAAGCGGACTTGATCGAGCAACCTTCGATGAAGGAGAAAAAATAGCCTTCAAGGATTACAAGAGGACACGCCTGCTTCCGGTCCTCGAATCCCTTGGCCCAAAGAAGATCGAAAAATTCAAGAAAGCCGATGATTTCACCTTCCGTTATCCCTTGGCTCCACTTTCCGCCCACACTATTTTCCCTTGTAAATGCCATGAGGTCGAGAAAAAAGAGGCGGAACAGGAATATCAGACGCATTTTGAACTCTTCAGAAAACAGATGGCGAACGTCCGCCATCAACGCGAAAACGTCTCTCTCTGGGCGGAACATTTTGATTCCCTGTTGATGACGTTTACCTCTATGATCCCGGCAGCCAGGGTAGGTGATGTCATCCACGATGTTTCGCTCTACGACCACTCCCGGACCACCGCAGCCCTGGCCGCCGCATTGTACCGTTTCCATGCCGCCACCGGAACTATGGAGGAAACCAGTGTCAGGAAAGGGGATAAAGAAAAATTACTTCTGGTCAGCGGCGATTTTTACGGCATTCAGGATTTCATCTTCAGCGCCGGCGGCGAGATGCAGAAATTCCGTTCCAAGCTGTTGCGGGGCCGTTCCTTTGCCGTTTCGCTTTTCAGTGAACTGGCCGCTGACTTACTCTGTCAAAAGCTTGATCTGCCATTTCTTTCCGTAGTGATGAATGCAGCCGGCAAGTTCCACCTCATCGCTCCCAACCTGCCGGAAGCGATTGACGCCATAAAGGAGGCTGAAACAATCATCAATGACTGGCTCTTTGCCTCCACCTACGGACAGAGCAGCCTTGGTATCAGCGCTACGCCCGCAACTCCGAATGATTTTCATGCAGAGGCCTTTGCCGATTTGTGGGAGCGACATCAAAAGAATGTAGATATACGCAAGGCCTGCAAGGTTGATCTCAACCGACACGGCGGTGCGGTGGAGGACTACCTTGATTCTTTCATCAATGATGAGACAAAAGTCCGACGGCCACTCTGTCCCCTGTGTGGGAAACGGCCCTCGACCATCACGGCGGAAAACGATCTGGTCTTCAAACCAGATAATTCCTCAAGCTGTGATCTGTGCCGGGATCATGTTTTTCTGGGCAAGAATCTGGTAAAAAATCCGCTGGTCGCAATTTGCAAAATGGAGAAGAGCGGCCTGAAAGATGACAATTGCCTGCTTTCGCCAATTTTCGGCCAGTATCAGATAGGCTTTACCAGCAATTCCAACAATTTCATGGAGAAACAGGCGGCCAGCGGCACCCTGCTTAAACTATGGCAGGTCAAGGCCAATGAGGATGGCAGCCTGCCTGCGGAAGCCACCGCTCGGCTTATCAATGGCCATGTTCCCTTGTACGACGACAAGGACAACAAGGATGAATGTCTGCTCGAAAGTGCCCGATCAGAAGAAAAACTCATGGATTTCATCGAGCAGATCAAAAATGGTGTCCCCAAGACTTTTTCTCACATCGCAGTCAAGGCCAGACATCGTGACGAGAACGGAAAATGCAGGGGCGTCGAAGCCTTGGGAGTATTAAAAGCCGACGTAGATAATCTGGGAATGCTCTTTGGCTGCGGCCTGTCTCGGAAAAGATTCACTATTTCGCGGGTGGCCACAGTGAGTCGGCAGCTCAACAACTTCTTTGTCCTTTATCTGCCGCATCTGCTGGCCACGGAAGAAAGATTCTACAACACCTATACCGTTTTTGCCGGTGGCGATGACCTCTTTCTTATTGGCCCCTGGAACCGCATGGCCGACCTGGCAACCCATCTGAACCAACGGTTTGCCGAATATGTCTGCGGCAATAACGAGATAACTTTTTCGGCTGGGATCACCGTACACAAAGCCCACTCGCCGGTGGACAAGATGGCTGAGGCGGCTGAAGAAGCCTTAAAAATGGCCAAAAGGAAAGAAAAAGATGAAAAAAACAGGGTCACCATGTTTGGGGAAACCGTGACCTGGAAGGATTTCAACACGCTCCTGCAAGCCCGTACCAACATGGAAGGATGGTTGGCACAGAAATATATAGGTGATGCCATGTTCTATCGTTTCAACCACTTTGTCACCATGGCTGAGATGGAAAAGTTGATCATGGAAGAGAAGACGGTTGATCTTGAAGACATGGACAGCCTTAAATGGCGGGCCTTGTTCAAATACAGTCTAGTGCGCAATATCAACCGCAAGCGGGCAGGCTGGGAAAAATCATTAACGGAACTGGAGGTCATGGCCGCCTGGCTTGAAAACTATCGCGGCGCGTTACGCATCCCGCTCTGGCATGTAATCTACGAGAAACGGAAATAACCCCATATAAACAGGAGGATAAGATGGCAATAAGCATCACCCTATGGAAGGACAAGGCAAACAAGCAACTGGAACCCACCCTGTTTTCAGTGACAGCGGAAGAACTGGCCAAGAAAATCGGGGCTGAGGGTGGCTATAATGCCAATAAAAGCTCACAACTACGACGCTATTTCGATGAAATGGTCAGACTGAGCACGCAGGCGAAGGCCAATGGTGCCGACATAAATATGATTCTGCCTCAGGTTCACATGCTGGTTGCCAAGGTCGCTTATGCCAAGGGCCGCAAGCTGGTCACCGATTCCTTTGTTGAGATGATGCAAAGCGGCATCAGCCAGATTAACGATAAGAATGATTTACTGGTATTTGCCAATTTTCTCGAATCATTCATTGGCTTTTACAAGATGCATCACCCACAATGAACACGCCGCTTTCTCTGTTTTTAATCAAGATCTATTATTGCAGCCTATAAGGAGACCTTCATGAAACTTGTCAATATGACCACCATTACCGGGCACATCAAACTGGAAAGCGGCCTGCACATTGGCGCGGGCGATACGGAACTGCGCATCGGCGGTACTGACAACCCTGTAATCAAACATCCACACACTGGAGAGCCGTATATTCCGGGCTCCTCACTAAAGGGCAAAGTTCGCGCCCTGCTTGAGATGCGAAGCGGCCTGCTTGCCAAGGCCGGTAACGGCAAACCCCTGAGCACCAGTATTTTGAAAAAAGATCTCTCCCCCTCAGAACAAAAGGAGGCGCTCGCCATTCTCAAACTCTTCGGAGTCAGCGGTGCTGATGATCAGGAAGTCGAGAAGATCGGTCCTACCCGCGCCGCCTTTGCCGACTCATCCCTGAATAATGCCAGTCGCGAGGTGGTCAAGGCTGGTAACTGGTCTTGCTTTGAGGTCAAATCAGAAAATTCCATCGACCGCATTCGTGGCGTTGCCGAAAATCCCCGTTTTACCGAGCGGGTGGTTGCCGGGCTCGTCTTTGATTTCGCCATCACCATCAAGGAGATGGAAGGAGACGAGGATCTACGGACCCTCCTGCTTCAAGGATTGAAACTTCTTGAACACGATGCCCTGGGCGGCAGCGGCAGCAGGGGCTATGGCCGTGTCCGTTTTGAATTCCATGACGCCGAACTTCAAGAGACCTATGCCACACTGCAACTTTTTTCGTGAGGTGACGCCGTGCGCATCTATGCCATAACCATCAAACCCTTGTCGCCCTTTGGCACTCCATTGAAAGGTGATACCATCTTCGGGCAGTTCTGCTGGCAGGCGGCGGAGGACCAGACAGTCCTGGCCAACGGCCTTGATTACTGGATAAGCTGTTATTCAAAACGGCCATTCGCTGTTTTCTCCAGTGCCTGGCCCAAGATCAATACGACTAATGAAACAATCTATGCCATCCGGCGACCGGAGTTACCACAATCGCTGCTTGGTGACCCGGAAACGGATGGTGATTGCGAAAAACGACTCAAAGGCCGTAAGGAAAAAAAGGCACGGAAATGGCTGCTGGTCGGGGCTGATCTTCAAATACGCCTGACATGGGAATTTATGGAAAACGATCAGGAGATCTACGAGCGTATTCTGGCCACCCTGCCCGAAGATTCAAAAAAACGGTTGCGCCTGACTCCCGTCCATAATCGACGCCCAATCAGTTCAGCCGAGCAACAGCACAATTCTATTAACCGACTCACCATGACCACAGGCAAAGGAGAGTTTGCTCCATACGTCACCGACAATATCCATTTTATGCCCGGCATGGAATTGGTCATCTTTGCCGGTCTGGATGAAGAGGCCTGCGGTATTGAAGAGCTGCGACAGGCCTTTGCACATATGGGGCAATGGGGTTTTGGTAGAGATGCCAGCACCGGCCTGGGCCGTTTTTCTATGGAAAGCGTTGAAGAGGTTGTTCCACCCATAGCAGGGAAGGCTGATGCCTGCCTTGTATTGGGGCCGTGTGTGCCGGAGCCGGAACATTACGGGGCTATGTATTTCAATTCCTTTACCCGTTTTGGCCGCCATGGTGCTCAAATGCTCCACACCCACCATCCCTTCAAAAACCCGGTGGTCATGGCCGATGAGGGTGCTGTATTTGTGCCCCATGCCGGCAGCTTTCCTGACAAACCCTACATCGGCCGTGCGGTACAGAATATCTCCAAGGCGCAACCCGAAACCGTGTGCCAGGGCTATTCCCTCTACCTGCCCATGCAGATGCCAGTCCTGAACGAAGGAGAAAGCTATGGCGTATAAAACAGTTGATTTCCGTCAGCAATCAAAATCATCACCAGCACAAGTTGTGACGGGAGCCATTGCTGACCAGACCGTCTATTTCCGCATCACCACGGCAGCCCCGCTTCATATTGGCTGCGACGAGGTATACGAACCGACCTCCTTTGTCATCGACACGAAGGCCAAGGAGCTTGTCAGTTTTGAAACAGCATCTTTCCTCGAACAGCTCGATTCTGATGCCCTTGGTAAATTTTCCACCATTTGTAAAAAGGGCACTGTTGTGTCCCTGCTGGAACTCTTCAAATTCATGCGTTCCCAAGCTGATCTGGCCGAAGGCCAAAGAATCAGGGTGCCGGAGGCATTTATTCAACATTATGAAAGCACGCTTAATCTGCAACAAAATGAAGTAGAAAAGAAACTCAACAAATTCCTTCTCAAACGTACATCCTTTGATCCCTTAACCTGCAATGCCTATATTCCTGGCTCAGCAATTAAAGGGGCGATTCGGACAGCGGTGCTCAATCATCGACATCGACAGACCCCAAGGTTAGCAAAAGATTACTCAAAGATGAAACCGTATGAGGTGGCAAAAGAAGCAAAAGCACTTGAAAGAAATATCGTGGGCGGCAGTTTCGAGACTGACCCCTTCCGATTCCTCAAGGTATCTGATTTTTTTCCGGTCAATGATGCGGCACGGGAAATCATCTATGCCATTGCAAAAGAGAAAATAATTTCCAAAGGAGAAAGAGATCTTTACGAGATTCTCGAAACAATCGAACCAAAATCCGAATTTATTGGTAGCATTACCATTCTCGCTCCACCAGGCAAAGATGCCGGAATTCGACAGCCACTTTCGTTGAATGAAATAACAAAAGCACTGATCTTCTTTTATGGCTCTGAAAAACAGAAAGAAGATGAAACGGTTCGAAGTATCGGCGTTTCACCCTCTGAACTTGTTATAAATGGCCAGTCCTTGCCCTTACGGATTGGCCGCCACAGCGGGGCTGAATGTGTTACCTTGGAAGGACACCGCACTATTATTGTCAGTAAACCAGGCACGAAACCATTACGACATGATAATCACGCCACCTTAATCTGGCTGGCGGCAGGAACTAAAAAACCGACCACAAACCAGGGTCTGAAGCCCTTTGGTTGGGTGAGATTCGAGCCACTTGCCTTTGAAGAAGGTCAACGACTGAAGGAAGAAGCTGAACGAAAAAAGGCCGCCGTCCTCGAAGGCCTGCGCAACAAGATCACCGCCAGGAAAAAACAGGAGGAGGAAAACCGGGAGAAAGAGGCGGCACAGCAACAAAAAGCTACTGAAGAGGCTGCCCGGCTGGCAGCGGAAGAAACAGAAAAAAAAGTGGCAACCGAGCAGGAACGGCAGGCACTCGCCGCTATGACCGAAGCCGAACGCTACGCTTATACCATCCAGAAGGCCGGAACCCCGGAAAATGAAATTAATACAATTTATAAGAAACTTGACACACTCGATCCGGCAGATCAGAAAATCATTGCCGCTGCCTTGATGAGTTACTGGGAGTCAGCAGGAAAATGGGCGAAAAACCAATGTATTCCTGCACAGTGGGAAAAGGTCAAAAAGGTAAAATCATTTCTAATACCCGCCCCTGCGCCCTCTCTCCTTACCCCCGAGGAACAGGCCGCCGTAGAACAGATTGAAAAACTTGCCGACTGGGGAGCCTGGAAAAACGCCCAAATTTCAATGGAAGCCCTCGTTCCCCCAGCCTTGAAAAAATTAAAAGAAAAATTCGGCGACTGGAAAATCAAGAATGTTAAAGGTGAAAAGAAAAACACCTGGAAAGCCTTGGACAAAATCATCAAACAACAATAACCAGTCATGTCCAATCCCGACAACATCTTTGATGATGACAACGCCCTGGATTACATCATCTACAAGGATTGCGAGAAAGAAGTCCGCAATCAGCAAAAAGGCAACGGCGGCAGGGGCGGCTGCTTGGGGCTCCTGCTTCTACTGGTTGTTCCTGTTGGTCTGCTTACGTTTTTTTGGCCGAATGATAATTGAGTGAGGCGGAAAAGCCGTGATATCAGCAATAGGGACGCCCTTGCCCTTGTAGCCTTTTTGTGCTACAATTTAAAGAAAAATGGAGGCGATATCATGAACAAGACAGCAACCGTCCGGGCGAGGATTCAGCCAGACTTGAAACAACATGTGGATGAAGTGTTTGACAGGTTGGGGATCAACGCCACGCAAGCCATAACCATGTTTTACAAGCAGGTTGAAATGCGCAACGGCCTGCCCTTTGACCTGGTCATCCCGACCTCTGTCACGAAAAAGACCTTTCAAGCCACTGATTCTCAGCGTGATCTGGTCGTCTGTGAAGACGCCGCCGACATGTTTGAGAAACTAGGGATCTGATGTTCATCCCTGTCTATACAAGCCAGTTTGAAAAAGACGTCAAACAGGCCAAACGGCGCGGCAAAAACATGGAGAAGGTCAAGATCATCGCCAGCACCTTGCTCATCGGTGAATTACTTGATCCTCTCCATCGGGACCATCGACTCATTGGTAATTTTCACGGCCGGCGTGAATGTCATATTGAATCGGACTGGCTGCTCATATACAAGGTCGAGGATGCGCGAATAATTTTTGAACGGATGGGTACTCATTCGGATCTCTTTAATAAATAAGAGCGGCAAGGATGGTTATGAGCACACCTATGCACCCTACCCTGTTCCTCCTCTTTAACCATCGCCTCACCGCAGCCCAGGAAGCTGATGCCCGCATATCCCTAGGCGTGGATCGCATAGTCGTGCCACCGCCGGAAATCAGCAGAGCCCTGGTGGAAATTCCGCCTGATGCCGTGGAGATTACCACTCATCTGGCCCCGGTCTTTTCCTGGCTCGCTGGCTGCGCCCGGCCCAACGATTATGTCCTGATCCAGGGCGAATTCGGCGCCACTTTTATTCTGGTGCACGAGGCCATCCGTCTGGGCCTGGTTCCTGTTTATTCCACTACCAGACGTCAGGCAGTGGAGCAACATCTCTCAGACGGCAAGGTGAAGATCAGCCATATATTTTCTCACATCAGATTCCGGAGATATGAACCATGAGAACCAAGCAGAATGTCTCGGAGAGTATCCATATATGTCTCATTTCCGACCAGCCCATTGCCAATCTGCTGCCGCTGCTGCTCGAAAGGCCGCGGCAAGTCATATTCCTGGTATCCCCGGAAATGAAGGCCCAGGCCGAACGCTTGAAAAAACTGGTCCAGCCGCGAGGGATTATGGTGACGATCAAAAAAATTCCTTCCGCTTATGATTTTAAAGCCATCATCAACGTCTGCGAAGAGATCGAAAAGGAAGCTGAGGCAACAAATGCCGATCTTGTTCTCAACGTCACCGGTGGCACCAAGATTGCCGCCCTTGCCACCTTTCAGTCCTTCTATTTCAACAACCGACGGATTATCTATCTCGACACCACCCACAATCAACTCCTGCAACTCGCCCCTGAAATAACCTCTTTTCCTGTGCAGGAGAATCTAATCAAGGTCCATGATTACCTGGTTGCCTATGGCATGAATCCTCATGTCAACCCTGCTGCTATTGCAAACCGACGCCCTCAATTGCAGAATCTTGTCAGGTTGCTGATAGACAATGAAGACTTATTGAGCCGGCTGAATGCGGCGATCGGCAGGCAGGGGAAGAAACCGCAATATATCAACATCTCCCTCAACGAGTTGGGCGAAGGAGCTGAAAAACTTGGAGAAATCCTGGAAGGATGCAGTGTGGCAACCAAGACTGGCTCTGCGGGTCTCAACATCCCTTCTCATGATAAAATTTTCTTCTGCCAAGGCGGCTGGCTTGAGGAATACGTTTATTGGATGGTGAAGGAGCTCAGCCTCAACGGCCTCGATCTGGCTATGAATGTCTCGGTGGAGTGGGACGGCCAGGGAAAACGGCCAACGGAAAACGAATTCGATGTCCTTTTTACCCACAGTAACCGCTTGCACCTGATTTCATGCAAGGCATCGAACCCCGAGCGCGAAACAGCCACGGGCAGCAGGGCGACCGAAGCACTCAACGAGCTGGACACCCTGGCAGACCGGGCCGGCGGCCTTTTCGGTCGCGCCATTCTGGTCTCGGCCCGCAGACTCTCCGATTTTGACCGCGAGCGCGCCAAAAAAATGAAGATTAAGCTGGTGGATGGTCGAGAAGTTCTGCGTCTCAAAGAGCATTTGCAGACTTGGCTCTATCCCGGCAAAACAACCTGAGTTTCCTCTCTGACAAACAATTCCTAAGGGACTCGCTCCGGCATTCTTCTTCTCAAATCACACCAAGGAAACATGGAGATGAAAAAGGTATGTTGAGGGGGATTTGCGGTGCACGGAGCAACATCTTTAGCCGGATGCAATGTTTAAACCCGACAATGCCTGCCAATAAGAGTATTATAATTCTTAAAAATTAACAGTGGAGGCTTTCATGAATATCACCATTAAAGAAAAAGCAGAGACGATGCTGAACAACAAGCTGGCAGCGGGCCAGTTCCTGCGGGTCCTGGTGAAGGAAGGAGGGTGTGCCGGCCTGACCTATGACGCTGCAATCGTAAGCGAGATGAAAGGCGGCGAGAGTGTGGTCCATACGGCAGGGGTGATCCGTATTGTTACGGATGCCGCGAGTGCCAAATTTCTGGACGGTCTGGTCATCGACTACTCCGACGAGCTGATCAACGGCGGCCTGCAGTTCACGAACTCCAACACCAGAACCACCTGCGGCTGCGGCCAGAGCTTCAACCTGAGCGGTTTCCCGAAGGTCGTCGACGGCAAGTGCAAGATCTGAGCGCACCCAACGTGATCCCACCACTTTTCTGGCCGGGATTGGCGGCTCCATTCGCATCCTGATCTAGGGAACAGCTTGTTTTCAATGAGCTGTTTTGCTGGGCCCTCAGCTCATTCAACCAGCAACCTGTTCTTCGCCTTCCTTTGCCGACATAATGAAAATAAGAGGAATCATCCGCGGTTTCCGGCCAGCTGCTCCAGTTTTTGCCGGAGTTGCGGTTCGGGGGGAGCGCCCACCACTTGATCAATCATTTGGCCATTCCGAAAAAAGAGCAGAGTGGGCACCCCCCGGATCTGGTAGTGGCCGGCCGTTCCCGGATGAAGGGAAGTGTTCAGGGTGGCGATATGGACCCGGCCCAGGTATTCCCGGTTAAGCCGGTGAAGCAGAGGGGCCAGGGCCTTACAGGGACCGCAGGTCGGCGAGTAAAAGTCAACCATCACCGGCAGGGTGGCCCGGCCGAGAAAATTCTGGAATTCATGATCCGTCAATTCGATGGGCTGAGCACTTCCCCGGAGATCAAAAGTGGCCCCGCATTTACCGCACTTGGGGTGCAGGTGCTGGCGATCGGCCGGAATTCGGTTCTTACTGGAGCAGGATGGGCAGGTGACGATAAAGGTATTCATGATTCTGTTCCTCATGCCGGGGATTTTCAAAAGGGAGATAATGACGACATGAGACAAAATGTATCGTCAGGCGCTCCCTGTCAAGACGCAGAGCTTCGGCAGCATTCAGGAAACCGGCTTGCATCCGCCCGTAAAATAATTTTCGACAACGGGTTGAGGTGGCTTCCCGCCCGTTGCATGCAGGTATATTCCCCTCTAGTTTTCTGTCGCTGATTGCAGCTCAACACATTACACTTGCCCCATGACTACAACTGAATCGCAGCCCGTACACATTGCCCCGGAGCATCAAAGGACCTGCCCGCATGGCTGAGACAATCCCTGAAGACATCCGGAAAGACCTGGAAAAGGCGTGCACCTTGCACCAGCGCGCCTCTTCCGATTACCAGAAATGCATGGAATTCAACAAGCTGATGTCCGATCTTCTGGGAAGGCTGGAAGACGCCGACTGCTCCAAGGCCGCCGACAGGGTGATGGGCATCCTCCTCGAATGCAATCCCCGCGAAGGTGCCCACTGTGATAAGGCCTTGATGATCAGCGAAAAAATGAAGAAATTCGAGAAAGGATAACGGGTATCGGTATGAGGTTCAAGCTGCCCTGCCCTGCCGCCCCGATCTATTAAGCCGCTGTAAAAAAATAACATGGCCATCTTAATGCCCGGAGCGGCATAAAGAGCCGTAACGGAATTGATATAAATGGCCATGTTATTTCGTAACGGCTCCTAATCCGTCTCCTGCTCCTGCAATCCCCGAATGCTGAAAAGCGGATCGCATATCGCCTCATTGCGGCAGACCGGGCATTTGCCGGGTGAGGTCATCCGCTCGCGCTTGGCAAAGACGAAGCCACACTTGCGGCATTCGGCCGGCTCCACCGCCAGTACCGCGCCGGTGGCGTGAAGGCTGCGGTAGATATGCTCAAGATGACTGGAGACCTCCTTTTCCGGGAGGCCGACAGCCGCTGATATTTCCTTTGCCGATATGGGGCCCTCGACGAGAAGAGTAATAATGGCATGTCGGGTCGTCTCCTGCGCAGTGCGGGGGATCACCGGTTCTCGCTCTGTTTTCTTCATGATGCCTCGTCTGATTATTTTATGACAACGGCTTACGCCGATGACTGCCAGGGGGAGCTATCCTGCCTTATTCGAGGGTAATAATCTGATCCGTCACTTCCGTGAAGGCCACATCGTGGCTGATGAGAAAAAGCTGGTCGTACCAGTGTTCAGTCACCTCCTCCCGGCCGACGTCAATGGCCCGGAAGGCATGGGCCAGATTGGCGCGACGTGCCGCATCCAGATTGGAGGTCGGCTCGTCAAAGAAGGCCACCCTGGCGCCGATGGTCTGCAGCAGGGCCAGACGCAGGGCCACCACGGCGCTCATGGTCTGGCCGCCGGAGAGCTGGTCATCGCTGCGCTCCCTGAGCTCGCCATTCTCCATGTCGCGCAGCACGATCTGGTATTTATCGCCCCAGTACAGCTCTTCATCGGTTTCGGCGATGTTGCGGTAGATGATGTCGGCCCGTAGACTTATTTCTTCCCGGAAACGTTCGGAGAGCTGGGCCGAGACATTATTGAAGATCTGGCTGCGCAGGAATTTGACCAGCTCTTCCTTGTCGGCAAAGCCTTTCCTGGCAGCCACACAAGCCTTGATCTCTTCTTTGAGCTGTTT
Source organism: Desulfoarculaceae bacterium (assembly GCA_019429465.1). Lineage (GTDB taxonomy): Bacteria > Desulfobacterota > Desulfobulbia > Desulfobulbales > Desulfocapsaceae > UBA2270. Next base: position 3,835 of record JAHYIV010000029.1, on the reverse strand, counting down.
CATTTTTTTGATCTCTTCTCCAAGACGGAGGCGATCCCGGCCGAGATCCGCGATCTTCTCCCTGGAGGTGGCAAGCTCGCCCAGCAGCTGTTCCTTGCCCAGGCGGACCTCTACATGACGTTTGGGATCATAATCCCGGGCCAGGGTGCCAAGCTCCTGCCCTTTAGCCGCCAGGTTCTGTCGCAACTCCGCCAGCAGCGCTATCATCCTGGCCAGGGAATCGCGCCGGGTTTGCAGATCAAGGGCATCTTTCTGATTGGCAAAAAAGGCATCCCTGGCACCCTGATGCGCCGTGCGTAATTTTTCAATCGCGGTTATCCGGCCATCGAGATTGGTGTACTTCTTGAGCTCTTCTTTACGGGTTCCGCCCTTTTTCTCGGCCTCTTCCTGTTGTTTTTTTATGCCTTCCAGGGCACCCTGACGCCTGGTATTGTCGTCTCGCCGTTTGACCAGGGCGCTGAGCTGTTTTGCCAGTTCCTGGCCCCGAACCGTAAGAGTTTCCATCTCCTGCCGGGCCTTCTCGGCCGCCGCGATATCCTGGTCCAGCCCGGTCAGGCGCTGTTCCAGGACAAGGCCCTCCTTGTCAAGTTCATCCACCCGGGCGCTGAAGACATCGCGCGGCGCCTTACCGGCAATGTTTTGGCATGGCTCCTTGAAAAAGGGGCAGACCCCTTCAGCCACTTTTCCCTGGCCTTCCTGCAGGGCGGCCCGCCGCCCCTCGAGAAGCCCCTTGGCCAGACGCAGCTTTTCCGCCTCTGCTCTGAGGGCCGGCAAGCGGGCCGCCGCCATGGTTACATCCTCACCGGCAACAAGTCCCTTCTGATCTGCCGTGAGCCGGAGTTCTTCTGCCGTCTGCTCTTGAGCGGTTTTCTCGACTTCCTGCCTTTCGTGCGCATAGGCCTGAGCCAGACGGGCACTTTCTTTATCGAGAACGGCTATCTCCTGCTCGATTGTCCGGCGTTGCTTTTCCTGCTCCCGCAGGGTCTTGAGCTGCACCTCGGCCGCTGCAAACGCCTCCTTACCGGCCCGACTCTTTTCCAGGATCCCCAGGGCCTGCTCGGCCTCTTTCACTCTTTTCCGGTTGTCGACGATCTTCCCTTCTCCGTCCCGGACCCGATTTTCCAGCACCTGAATATCACCCTTCACGGCCTGGGTCATCTTTTCCCGGCCATCAAGTTGGGCCAGCAGTACTTCGGTTGCGGCCAAGCCCTTTTCCTTGTCTGCCACAAGCTTCTGCCGAGCTTCCACCTCTGCAACCACGCCGGTCAGCTCTTGTTGCCTTTCAGGCAGGGTGACAACCTGTTCCTGTTTACCCTCGATCTCGACATTCAGGAGATCGATCCTGGCCTTCACTGCCTTGAGCAGGGTGCTGGTGCCCTTATAGGTTTTGCGCCAGGCATCAATGCCGAGGATCTCGTCAAAAGCCTCCTGCCGTTTGGCCGGCTGCTTGAGGACAAAAGGGCCCAGGAATTCGTTCTGAAAGGGGCCGATCACCAGTTTGAATTGGTCAGCCAGGGGCCGGCCACCATCGAGACCGAGCAGTTCCTTGATCCGGGCCTCGGTTTCCTGGGCACCGGCATGGTCCTCAACCTCAAAGGCACCGCCGATCTCCCGGGCCAGCAGCCATTTGGACCCGGCCCCGACCGTACGGAAGACCCTATAGGTGTCGCCATCTCCCGGGGCGAAGGTGACCACTATTTCACCCTTCTTGGCGCCGATGGTGATAAAACGCTCGATGTTGCCGACAAAATCACGAGCATCAACCCCGAACAAGGCATAGCCGATGGCCTCGAAGATCGTGCTTTTGCCGACCCCGTTGACCCCGGAGAGGACATTGATACCGCCCACAAAATGGAGCTCACGATCCCGGTGGGATTTGATGTTCTTCAGCGAGATAGAGAGGATCTGCATAATTTACCCCTGCTCCCCGAAAAGGCCGAGCAATTCATCATCTTCGACATCACCCTTCATGACCAGATCGCGAATCGACAGCGACAACCGGGCCAGCTCACCTTCCCGCCCCTGATATCTGCTGTGGGCGCCGATCAACTCATGGAGCACATCGCTCTCGATCTCGGACAGGGACTTCTTGACCAGCTCTTCGCCACCGGCCCGCGCCAGCAGAGAAAGATGATTTTTTATTTCGACGTGCAAGGGCGAGGCCAACTCCTCAATGGCCAGCCGCAACCGTTCGCGGCCCAGCTCAAAGGGATGAAAGCCGACCCTTCCTGCCAGTTTCAGCTCCAGCAAGGGCGGCCGTGCATCAGCCAACCCGGCCAGTTTGGCCGTTAATTGTTGCTGAAAACGGACCAGGGCCGAATCCGCATTTGGGGCCCCGTCGAGATCGATGACCTCAACCAGCATCGGCCGGGGATCGGTCGGCCTGAATTCCGCTCCATACCTGCCATCCTCAACGCTCACCAAATAGTAGCCCTTCTCATACTTTTGCTCACCGAAGTTAACCCGTTCTGGAGCGCCGGGATTGAAGGCGTAGGGCCTGCCTGCCGGGGTTTCGATCACATATTGCTTGTGACCGTGGCCGAGGGCTACATAGCTGAATTTTTCGGCCAGGGGATGGGCCTCTTCGATCTTCATGTTGCCGATCTCCACCGGCGAGTACCGCCAGATGCCGACATGAAAAATCAGCAGATTGTTGTCGGTGGTCACCGCCTCGCAGATACGCTCTACATGGCTGCCGGCCTGGGCGCCGACATAACCGAGGCCGTATATATGCAGGCCGCCGATCTCTATATGGCCGCCCTCCCCTCTCTTTTCATTGAAGGGCTCAAAACGATAGCCCCCGTCATCGGTCCGGGCTGGCCGCAGCAGGCGGATATAGCCCATTTCGGAAAGGGCCTCCATCCACGAGATATTGTGGCGCCGGTGGATCCAGTCATGATTGCCTTCGATGGCAATGCAGGGGATGCCCGCTTCCTTCAGGGGCTGCAGAATTTCGATAGTTTTGGCAAAGGTCTTGGGCAGGATCTGCCCGGTGTGGAAAAGATCCCCGCCGATCAGGACAAAGTCAACAGCTTCACGGATGCCATCTGCAACAATGGCTGCCAGGCAGCAAAAGAAATCCTGGTAACGTTCCGCTTCCCCTGAAGAGTTACGGTAGGTTTTCCCTAGATGGATATCAGCGGTGTGGATAAAGCGCATTTTATTGATGGAAAAATCACGGAACAACGATTCATAGAGGAAAGGAGACGAAGGGATCAAGAAGAGGTCGTATTATTCAGTTCATACTGCTTTCAAGAATCCTTCTTCGATAGTAACTATCCAGCTTAATGCCGGGAAAATGCCAAAACACATGTCACGTCACTATTCAGCAGTGCCTCATATGCGAGAAAGAGGCCTGCAAAGTGTACTGATTCGTACATGAGCAGACCGATAACGAAGCAGATGAGGTGCTACGGGATAGTTACCTTCGATATAACAACACTGGAGTCACATTACAACATGATCGGGCAGAAAGAAATATCCGAAATTTACCCGCCTGTTTTTAGTTTTGACTTCTCACCCGCCCCAACAAAAGTCAAACATCGCCTTCCTGACCCTTATTTTTTTCACACAAGGCATTACTCTTTTACCCCTATCACTGAACCGTTGTCAAAAGAGAACATTGCCTTCTGGATTTCCGGAACGACATAAGGAGCCATAACGGAATCATGATAAAAACTAAATTATTTCTGGCTCGTCAGCAGAATATGTGGTGGTGTTCAGGTTCTGGCAATTTGCCAAGTGAATGATATAAGGTGATTTGAAGGCACTTGATAGTTTTGAATCCGTAGGCCTTTCTCATAGTGAGTTTTGCCTTGAGATTCATACCCTCCAC
>JAHYIV010000059.1 GCA_019429465.1 Desulfoarculaceae bacterium | reverse complement strand
TCCAGCTTAATGCCGGGAAAATGCCAAAACACATGTCACGTAACTATTCAGCAGTGCCTCATATGCGAGAAAGAGGCCTGCGAAGTGTACTGATTCGTACATGAGCAGGCCGATGACGAAGCAGATGAGGTGCTGCTGGAAGTTACTAGAAAACTTTAATCTCAGCTACTCAGACCTCAATAAATCCCCGGCACCGTACTCAAAAGAGATCTCCCTGACGAACCGGTCAGGATGGCATGACTGTTTGGTCACGACTCCAAAAAAATTTCACTGTATCTAAAGTCAGGCCAGAGGTCAAGAAGACATCGGTGTCAAAGAACAAAAAAGGCAGCATCTTCCAGCTGAATCAACACCCGTGCTTGATCAGAAAATCTCGCACCATCTCCTCCATCACCTCCAGGGGCTTGCTGCCGACCTCATGGACAATTGTCCAGGAACAGCGCTGGTAGGCAACATAAAGATCCGGGGGAATCTGGATCTTCAGCTCAACCAGCTCCGGTGTTTTTTCCTGTTCAGGCTCCATGGTTTCACTCATATTCCCTTCCAGGCGGATCGGCCTGGATCTGCTCCGCTCGATGAAATCGGACGGCCTCGGCATAGGTCATTTCGGTGCCGCCAAAGATATCCAGGGCACTGCCCACCGTGGCATCCAGGCGTCCCTGACCACGATCCCGAATCAGTTCCAGATCGGCAAGATTACGAACCCCTCCGGCATAGGTGGCAGGAATCGGCAACCAGGCGGCAAGCTTCTCGATCAACTCCTGTTCCACCCCCTGACACTGCCCTTCGACATCAGCGGCATGGATGAGGAACTCGGCACAGAGCCCGGCAAAACGGGCCAGCAACTCTTCACTGATTGCAACCTGGGTAAAACGCTGCCACCGATCGGTAACAATATAATAATGATCCCCTCGCCTTCTGCAGCTCAGGTCGAGCACCAGCCGCTCACGCCCCACTGCCTGCACCAGCTTGTGCAGCCGTTCTTCATCAATGATGCCGTCCCTGAACACATAGGAGGTCACAATGACGTGGGAAGCCCCGTGATCCAGCCACCAGCCGCCATTCTCTGCCGTGATGGCCCCGCCAATCTGCATGCCGCCGGGCCAGGCGGAAAGTGCCTCAAGGGCTGCCTTATCATTGCCCGGCCCCAGCTTGATGATATGGCCACCAGTGAGACCGTCTCGCCGGTAGAGTTCGGCAAACCAGGAAGCCGGCTGACTGGTGGTAAAATTGGTCCGCAGCAGTTCAGGCCGCTCGTCGTTTAACGTTGAACCGACAATCTGCTTTACCTGACCGTCATGGAGATCGATACAAGGTCGAAATTTCATGCTTCCCTGTCCTGTGCTTGAGATAGACAAACAAAAAGCGGGTACCTCCTGTTGGAGGTACCCGCTTTTCCCTTTCTTCGTTCAACAATGCCACCAAAACAAACCAGTGACATCACTGATCCTGCCCAATACCCCTACCTTACCAGCCTTTATACCTTCCTGATCAGCATGGTAGACGCATCAAGCGTCAGGGAGGTGCCCTTATCCATCACACCACCGACACACTTGAGAACCTTCAGATCGATGGCATCCTCCTTGGGCGCAATCAACAGGACCACATCAAAAAGGTCATCGATATCATGACAGGGCGCAGGCACGCCAATAGGGCTCTTGCGCTCATCATCACGATGAGTCGTCGCTGAGAACCAGATCATCTTCAGGCCGCGTCTGACCATGAATTCCTTGAATTCCTGAAGGGCGGCACGATCCCCTTTCTGAAAATCGTATCCGTCAATAATGAGACAGACAGGTTTATAAACATTCTGCTGCACCAGATCATCCAGCCGTTCTTCAAGCTTTGCCTGACTGAAAGAACTTTCCTTGAAGGTCATGATCATCCGATTCGCCATGATCTCGGCAACAGTGGTCTGGAAATTTTCATTTTTCTCTTCCGCGGCCATCAGGTTCAGGATATCATCATACCAGATCCTGGTCTTGTCAAAGCTCTCACCGATAGAGACATGCAGCACCTTATCGCCCCAGAGCATGGAATCAAGGGCAATCTGTACCAGAATAGCGGTCTTACCCAGACCGGCACGGGCCATGACCAGCCCCATACCAGCGCCTTTTTCCTTTACCTTTTTTTCAAGCCCCAGCACACGCAAGGGATTCTTCAATACCAGGTTTTTTTTCGCCATGGCCGCATACCTCTTTTTTTATCTGTTCATTTGCTTCGCCCGCAAAGGACGATCTGCCGGGCATGAAACCCATACCCGGAACAAAACAACTCTTCATGAAGAAAGGAAGGACTAGCCGTTCTTCTTTTCACTCTGATATTTCTTGATCAGCTCGTCATTGACCAGCTTCGGAACCTGCTTAAAGGCGGAAAACTCCATGGTGAACTCGGCCTTGCCCTGGGTCAGAGAACGCAGGGTGGTTGAATAGCCAAACATCTCGGACAAAGGCACATCGGCCTCTACCACGGTATAATTTCCCTCTTCCATGGTCCCGATAATCATACCGCGGCGCTGATTGATACTGCCCATGATCGACCCTTGAAACTCGGTTGGTCCTTCTACGGAGACCTTCATGATCGGCTCCATGATCACAGGTTTGGCCTTCATGTACCCTTCCTTGAAGGCGCCAATGGCTGCCAGCTGGAAGGCCACATCCGAGGAGTCAACGGCATGATAGGCGCCGTCATTAATGACGCAGCGGACACCGGTAACGCCTGAACCGCAGAGCGAACCCTTGGCCAGACTCTTTTGGAAGCCCTTGTCACAGGAAGAGATAAATTCCCGAGGGATAGAACCGCCGACAATGGCATCGACAAATTCATACTCACCCTCTTCCAGTGGCTCCATGTAGCCGGCCACCCGGCCAAACTGACCGGAACCACCAGTCTGCTTCTTGTGGGTATAGTTGAACTCGGCCCGGGTGGTGATGGTCTCACGATAGGCCACCTGGGGTGCGCCCACCTGGACCTCGGCGTTATATTCACGCTTCATCCGCTCGACATAGACCTCCAGATGCAGCTCTCCCATACCGGAGATAATGGTCTCATTGGTCTCATGATCGACAAAGGTCTTAAACGTCGGATCTTCCTTGGTGAAACGGTTCAGCGCCTTGGACATGTTGATCTGCGCCTTGTTGTCCACCGGCACAATGGCCAGGGAGATTACCGGCTCCGGAATATGCATGGAGCTCATGGAGCAGGAGATATCACTGGAACAGAAGGTATCGCCAGAGGCACAATCAACCCCGAAGAGGGCGACGATATCCCCGGAACCGCAGGAATCAATATCCTCCATCTCATCGGAGTGCATCCGGCAGAGACGACCGATCTTCACCTTCTTGCCGGTGCGGCTGTTAAAGATCGTGTCGCCTTTGGTGATCTTTCCCTGATAGGTCCGCACATAGGTCAACTGCCCGTAGCGGCCGTCCTCAAGCTTAAAGGCCAGCATGATTAAGGGGTCATCAGGATCATTGCTGACGGCAAACTCCTTTTCCTCGTTATTGAGATCAAGGGCCACATTGACAACATCAGTGGGACAGGGCAGATAGGCGTTCACCCCGTCGAGCATGGGCTGCACCGCTTTATTCTTATAGGCGGAGCCGATAAAGACCGGAGTAAACTCGAGGGACAGCGTGCCCTTACGGATGGCGGCCCGGATCAGATCTGGATCGATTTCGCCTTCCTCCAGCATCACCTCCATCAGGTCATCGGAGAACATGGAGACCGCTTCGAGCAGCTCTTCCCGTTTTTCCCGGGCCCGGTCCAGCAGGGCGGCCGGAATCTCATCCTCGCGGATAATCTCACCATTATCACCCTCAAAATAGAGGGCCTTCATGGTCACCAGATCAACAACCCCCACCAGATCGTTTTCCAGACCGATGGGCATTTGAACCATATGGGCATTGAGCGCCAGCTTCTCGCGCAGCTGACCGGTCACCCTCTCCGGATTGGCGCCGGTACGGTCACACTTATTGATAAAGGCAATACGGGGGACCTTGTACCGGGTCATCTGCCGGTTGACGGTAATAGACTGCGACTGCACGCCGCCAACAGAGCAGAGCACCAGGACAGCGCCATCAAGAACCCGCAGGGCACGCTCCACCTCAATGGTGAAATCCACATGGCCTGGGGTATCAATAATATTGACATTACTGCCTTTCCAGTTGCAGAACGTGGCCGCGGACTGGATGGTAATCCCACGCTCCCGCTCGAGTTCCATGGAATCCATCTTGGCGCCGACCCCATCTTTACCACGAACATCGTGGATGGCATGAATCCGGTCTGTATAAAACAGGATCCGCTCGGTCAGAGTCGTCTTCCCTGAATCAATATGGGCGCTGATCCCGATATTCCGCACATTACTTAAATCTACACTCATGATTGTCCCCTACACCTAAATCTTCCTGCCGGAACCAAGCCGACCCCAGATAGAATAAAAAAATAAGGAGTCACAGAACCTGCAACTCCTCATTCAACAGACATATAACCAACAGGCGATGCCGGAAAGCAAGTTGCCCCTGAAAAATGACAAATCATCAGGATTACTATCCTTTCGCCAACTTTTTCATCTTGGAAAAGATAAGCCCGTCACGCTGCCAATCTTCAAAAGATACAAAAGCTTTGCATATTACCCAACTAACGCCGCTTTGTACAGTACTTTTCTTCACATTCCCCAGAAATACCCAAGGACGAAAGGCAGGCGATTTTCACCCACTACTGTCACCGGTACAAAAGAAAATGAACCGTCAACCTCTCTCGCTGAACTTTGGCTCAGCCCTCAAATCAAAGTCAAGACCTAAACATGATGGTTTCGTAAAAACTCAATTTCTGAGATGGCTAAGTAAAAAGCGTCAAATGCGAGGCGCGCAAATTTCGAGGAATGAGGCGTACTTGAGTACGCCGCAGTGACGAGATAATTTGCAGCAACGAAGCAGTTGACGACTTTTTACGACGCCATC